>JACDUA010000034.1 GCA_013519935.1 Ectothiorhodospiraceae bacterium WFHF3C12
GCTAGCTGTGACCTTCCAGTAGGTTGTTCACTCGGGACCTACCCGGAAGACTGGAGGTGCGAACCAAACCATCCCTCCAGGAGGCCCGAGTGAACAACCATCAAAATGCCCGATTGACCGTCTATGGTCGAGAGCTGCTGGTCCGCCGTGTCGTCGAGCACGGTCTGCGCCCCAGCGAGGCCGCGCAGGCCGCCGGGGTCAGTACGCGCACGGCCTACAAGTGGCTGCGCCGCTATCGCGAAGGGGGCCGAGCGGCGCTGGCGAACCGCAGCTCCCGGCCCTCATGCTGCCCCCACGCGATCAGCGCCGGCTGCCGTGAGCGCATTATCGCGCGCCGCCGCACGCGCCAGTGCTACCACCAGATCAGCCAGGCCCTGGGTGTTGGGCGGGCCACCGTGGCGCGGGTGCTGCGCCGGGCCGGGCTGAACCGTCTCGCCGACCTGGAGCCCGCCCCCGCGCCGCGGCGCTACGAGCATCCTCATCCCGGGGCGCTGGTGCATCTCGACATCAAAAAGCTCGGGCGCTTTCAACGCCCCGGCCACCGCGCTACCGGGGACCGTCAAGCCGGCCATTCCGCGGGCGCCGGCTGGGAGTACGTGCACGTGAGCATCGACGATCACTCGCGCATCGCCACCGCCAGCATCCACGCCGACGAGCGCGCCGGCAGCGCCTGGCGCGCGCTGCTGCAGGCGGTGCGCTACTACCGCCGCCTCGGCGTGCGCGTCGAGCGGGTGCTCACCGACAACGGCGCCTGCTACCGCTCCCGGGGATTTTGGCGCCTGTGCCGGCGCCTTGGTATCCGCCACAAACGCACCCGCCCCTATACGCCCCGCACCAACGGCAAAGCCGAGCGCTTTATCCAGACCGCGCTGCGCGAGTGGGCCTATGCCCGCGCCTACCAACACTCCGAGCAGCGTGCTCGCCACCTGCCGTACTGGCTGCACCAGTACAACTGGCACCGGCCTCACGCTAGCCTCGGCAAACGTCCACCCGTCTCGCGCCTTCCAGGCGTGAACAACCTAGTGGGTTTACACAGCTAGCCGTCGGGCCACGCAAGCGTTACCAGGAGGGCAACGGCCGGTAGCCGGCCGTAATGCGCTGGCGTTCGGCCCGAGGCCCGCGGGTTTCCGGCGCGAAATATCCCGAAACCCCTGTGCCAGCTTCAGTCGATCAGCGCCTGATAGCTCAACACCCGCAGCTCGCGCCGGATGGCGTAGGTCGAGGAGGGCATGAGCTGGGTCATCAGGATGACGATCATCTCCTCCCCGGGGTCGATCCAGAATCCCGTGCTGGCCGCTCCGCCCCAGGCATACTCTCCCGGCGTGCCCATGATCTGTGCCTTGGCCGGGTCCAGCATCACCGAGAAGCCCAGGCCGAAACCGACGCCCTCGTAGGATGTTTCGCTGAAGCGCGGCTGGCCCATGTCGGCGAGGTCTCCCGGGAGGTGGTTTCGCGTCATGTAGGCAACGGTCTTGCGGCTGAGTAGACGCACGCCGTCCAGCTCGCCGCCGCCGAGCAGCATGCGGCAGAAGCGCAGGTAATCCCCCGCGGTGGAGGTCAGGCCGCCGCCGCCGGAGAACAGCCGCAGCTGGCCGCGGAAACGGCTGTTCTGGGGGGCGTCCAGCAGCTTGAGGCCGCCTTCGGGCTCGCGGCGGATCTCGTTGGGATCGCGGGCGGCGTTGACGCCCGCCAGACCCTGGCCGCTGGGTGGGCCGTACATGGCGGCGAAGCGGTCGATCTTCTCCTCCGCCACGGTGAACGCGGTGTCGTGCATGCCCAGCGGGCCGAGGATCCGCTCCCGGAAGAACTCCGCCAGCGTCTGCCCGGAGAGTACCTCCACGAAATGCCCCAGCACGTCGGTGGCGACGCTGTAGTTCCACTCCGAGCCCGGCTGGCAGAGCAGCGGTATCTCGCCAAGGCGTTTCACCAGGTCGCCGGGGGTAGACGCCGGGTCGGCGAGGGCGAAGTCCACCTGGTACTCGCGATACATGGCGTCCACGGCCGCCGACATCATGAACCCGTAGGTCAGGCCGGCCGTGTGGGTGAGCAGCTGGCGGATGGTGATGGGCTCGTGGGTGGGCTCCAGGGTCGGCGCCGTGACGTCCTTGCCCACCATCACCTTCATGTTGTCCAGCTCGGGAATGAACTTGGCGATCGGGTCGTCGAGCTGGAAGCGGCCCTCCTCGTAGAGCATCATCACCGCGACGCTCGTGACCGGCTTGGTCATGGAGTAGATGCGGAAGATGGTGTCCTCGGTCATGGGCTTGCCGGCTTCGCGGTCCATGTGGCCCGCGGTGCCGAAGTAGGCCGTGCCGCCCTTGCGATGGACCAGCACGCTCAGACCGGCGAGCTTCTCCCGATCCACCTGGTGGCGCATCCAGTCGTCAATGCGCGAGAGCCGGTCCCCGGATAGCCCGACGGTTTCAGGTTGTACCCGATCAATCACGGAGTCTTCTCCTCAAGCGGTCGCCGGCGAACATCCTTCGCGCCGTCTCCCGTTGTGTTCGGCGCCGCCCGTCCCGCGGCGCGATTCGTCTCGTCGGAGTCTCAGGTATGTCCGACAACGGCGTGGGGCGTGTACGGGGCCTCCAGCTGTTGCCTCTCCTCGACGCTGAGCTCGATCTCCAGAGCACCCACCGCGTCCTCCAGATGGGTCATCCGGCTGGCGCCGACGATGGGCGCGGTGACGACCGGGTTGCTCAGAACCCAGGCCAACGCCACCTGGGCCGGCTTGACGCCCCGCGCCTCGGCCACGGACTGTACCGCGCGGATGACCGGATAGTCCTGTTCCTCGCCCAGATGCCAGCGCCGGGTATTGGTATCGGTCCGCGCCCGGGTGGTCAAGGCATCCTCGCCGGGCGGGTGATTGCCGGCGAGCACGCCGCGGGCCAGCGGGCTCCAGGGGATTACGCCGAGGCCCTGGTCGGCGCATAGCGGCAGCATTTCCCGTTCCTCCTCCCGGTAGACCAGGTTGTACATCGGCTGCATCGAGACGAAACGGGTCCAGCCATGACGCTCGGCGGTATGCTGTGCCTTGGCAAGCTGCCAGGCATACATGCTGGAGGCCCCGATATAGCGGGCTTTGCCGGCCTTCACGATATCGTGAAGGGCCTCCATGGTCTCCTCGATGGGGGTCTCGTAGTCCCAGCGATGGATCTGGTAGAGATCCACGTAGTCGGTGCCCAGACGCCGCAGGGAATCGTCGATGGCGTGCATCAGGTGCTTGCGGGAGAGGCCGCGTTCGTTGGGGGAGGGGCCCATGGGCATGTGGGCCTTGGTGGCGATGACCACTTCCTCGCGCCGTGCCAGGTCCCGCAGGGCCCGGCCGAGAACCTCTTCGGAGACGCCCTCGGAGTACATGTCCGCGGTGTCGAAGAAATTGATGCCGAGCTCCAGGGCGCGCTCGATGAACGGGCGGCTGGCGTGTTCGTCCAGGACCCATTCACGCCACTGCGGCGTGCCGTAGGTCATGGTGCCGAGGCACAGCCGCGACACTTTCAAGCCCGTGTTGCCGAGTCTGACTGTGCGCATGGGGGGCTTCCGTCCTGTCTGTTACCGTGGCTTGACGAGCGTTCACTCTACTACCGGCGGCGGGCCGGTGCAGCGGCTTGACTCCGCTGTTGCGGCCCGTTCCGGCTCCGCGGGTGTCTACACTCAGGTATTGACGCCGTGAGACAGGGAGGCAAGGCCATGATCGTCAGACGCCTGGACGAGGTGATGGGGACCGACCGCAACGTGCAGGGTGACGGCTGGAACAGTCGCCGCATGGTGGTCGCCGCGGACCGCGTGGACTTCTCCATGCACGACACGCTCATGGAGGCCGGCACCGAGACCGACATCGCCTATCCCCACCACCTGGAGGGCGCCTACTGCATCGAAGGCGAGGGTGAGCTGGTGCACCTGGCGACGGGCGAGAGCCATGCCATCGGCCCTGGAACGGTCTACATCCTCGACAAGCACGACCACGTCCGCCTCAGGGCCCGGACCGCCATGCGGCTGGTCTGCACGTTCACGCCCCCGCTGGCGGGCCCGGAAACCCTCGACGAAACGGGCGGCTACCCGCTCACCTACGGGTCGCGGCCGGCGCTGCGCAAGAAGAACATCTTCGTGGTCGGGCTCAACGATTTCAATCTCGGCCGGCTGCAGTCCATCCGCAACGCGGAGAACTACGATTTCCTCCAGCTGCTGGACGCCGGGGACGTGCTGGAACAGGAGCAGTACGACATCGACGGCATCCTGGAGAAGTCCCGCCGGCAGCTCAACGGTTTCCCGGGCCACGTGGACGGGCTGATCCACTACATCGACTTCCCGGTCAGCACCACCGTGCCGATCCTGTGCCGGGAGTTCGGGCTGCCCGCCGCCTCGCTGGAGGCCGTGCTCAAGTGCGAGCACAAGTACTGGAGCCGCCTGGAGCAGCGCGCCTGCATCCCCGAGCACATACCGCCCTTCGCCGCCTTCGATCCCTTCGACGACGACGCGCTGGCGGGGCTGGGCATGGATTTCCCGTTCTGGATCAAGCCCATCAAGTCGTTCTCCTCGTACCTGGGCTTTCACATTCGCAACGAGCGGGACTGGGCGCACGCCATTGGCGAGATCCGGGCCCACATCGGCCGGTTCGAGGGCTCTTTCGACCGGGTCATGGAGTTCGCCGACGTGCCGGGGGACGTGGCGAATATCGGCGGTGGCGCCTGTATCGCCGAGGGGTTGATCGGCGGGCGAATGTGTACGCAGGAGGGATTCGTGCACAAGGGCGAGGTCAAGGTCTATGGCACCGTGGACTCCCTGCGCGAGCCCAACGGTTCCTCCTTCGCCCGTTACCAGTACCCTTCCGGCCTGCCCGCCAGCGTACGCAAGCGCATGACCCGCATCATCGAGCGTTTCCTCAAGCACGTGGGCTACGACAATGCGCCGTTCAACGCCGAGTTCTTCTGGGACGCCAACACCGACCACATCTGGCTGCTGGAGGTGAATCCGCGGATCTCGGAGTCCCATACCGATCTGTTCGAGAAGGTCGATGGCGCCTCCCACCACGAGATCGCCACGGATCTCTCCCTGGGGCAGCGGCCGCGGCTGCCCTACCGCGACGGGCAGTACGCCTATGCCGCCAAGTGCTTCATTCGCGGCTACCGGGATGCCTACGTTACCCGGGTCCCGGACCCGGCCCACCTGGAACAGTTGCAGCGCGAGATGCCCGGAACCCTGGTGAAGATCATCCCGAGCCCGGGCATGCGTCTGTCGGAGCTCATGGATCAGGACAGCTACAGCTACACCCTGGCGCTGCTGTGGATCGGTGGCCCCTCGCCGGCGCAGATCCAGAAGCGCTTCGAGCGCGCGGTGGAACTGCTGGAGTTCGAGTTCGGGGATTAGTCCCGGGCGCGGTCGATGGGGGCGGCTGCTGGAAGTCGCCTGTGCTGCGCGTTTGTCGGGCCCATACGGTTAGGGGTATGTGTGAATGAACGTTCATGCTATCCTTCACCCAGGACCACGCAGTGCAGCAACCGGACCGGTCAGTTTCCCGGTGGTTGAGGCACGGACAGCCACGGGGGGCGTCACCATGACGCAGGCAAGTGCCAAGCAGACCGCATCCGGCGGGCGTGAGCAGCTGGGCCGAGACGACTGGCTGGCCCTGGCCGAGGACATTATCGCCGAGCAGGGCTTCTCCGCGGTACGAGTCCTCCCCATGGCCAAGCGGCTCGGGGTGAGCCGCAGCAGCTTCTACTGGCATTTCCGCGATCGCGAGGACCTGGTCCACAGCTTCATCGAGCGCTGGCGCGCGCGCCAGCTCGACGCGCTCAGGAGCTACCTGCCCGAGGGCGGCGGTGTCGAGGAGCAGATCCGCCGCTCGCTGCGCAAGATGATCGGCAATGCCGACGTCACCATCCGCGATATCTCCGTCGGCATGGCCGTGCGCGACCTGGCCCGTCACGATGCCTACGTGGCGCGGATGGTCGACGAGGTCGATGCCGCGCGCTTCTCCTTCAACGAAAACGCCCTGCGGCTGATGAGCCGGGACAGCGCCGGCGTCGAGGACATGGCCATGCTCCTTTACGCCGCCACGACCGGGGCCCGGGTGCTGTCAGTCTATGGCGGCGGCAGCAAGGAAGAGCGCGCTGACTGGCTCGAACGCCTCATCGGCGATCTCATGATCCAGTGGTACCGCCGCGGCGGCGGCGAGCTGCTGGCCTGAAGCACCTCCCCAGGGACTACAGACAAACCCGCTTTCACTGACCGGCTGGCTCACGGGCGTTGACAGCCGCGCCCTGACGGGCAAAATACATCCGAGCACTGTACACATCTGTCCATTGAAGCGCGGCCGTCCGGAAAGACGCTGACAGTAGTCGACTGTCCCGATCAGACGTCTGTGAGCGGATGCCCGCTGCGGGAGGAGGGAATGTCGAGCCCCCGGCCCATGGATACGGGTGAAGCCGCGGCGGGCGGCCGCCCGAGCGCCGATTCCCGGGCTTCCGTTCTTGCAACGCAGCGGACCGCGCTGGCGCTCCGCCTGCTGGCCGTAGTGCTCGGCGGCGTGGCCCTGGGGTTGCCCTACGTCCACCACGGCGCATTCCCCCTGTCCTGGATCGCTTTCGTGCCCCTGCTCTGGGCGCTGGAGCGACGCGGGCTGCTGGCCGCGTATCTCTTCGGCGTGGTGATGGGGACGGCCGCATGGGCCGTCGGCACCAACTGGATTGCCGAGTTCATCGGCATTCTCAAGGGCTATGCAGTGCCCTGGAACTGGATGAGCGCCGCCATGGTCTGGTTGTGGGCGGGCCAGTTCCACGGTCTCGCCGCCCTCGCCTACCAGTGGCTGCGCCGGCACACGGGCGCTCCCGCCGTGCTGTTGTTCCCCGTGCTCTTCGTGGCTGCCGAGGCCGCCTATCCGCAGCTCTTCGCGGTCAAGGTCGGGGAGTCGCAGGCGCCTTTCCTGGTCGGCATACAGGGCATCGACCTGGTCGGCATCCTTGGTCTGGATTTCATCATCTGCCTGACGAGCGCGGTGATCTATATGCTGCTGTGGGGCCGGATCAGCGGGCGCGACGGGGTTGCCGTGGGCTGCGCTTTGGCCGTGCTGGCCGCCTGGTTCGCCTATGGGATCGTGCGGCTCGACACCTGGGACGATCGCATCTCCACCTGGACGCGGACGCGGACGCGCAGCGTCGGCGTGGTCCAGCCCAACGACGTACCGTCCGTGAAGATCCCGCCGCCGCCGGAGGGTTATAGCCGGCGCCGCCCGCCCGAGATGGACATGACCCGTGCCCTGGCGGCTGAGGGCGCGGAGCTGGTCGTCTGGCCGGAGACCCGCTACAAGGGCTACTACGCCAGTGCCCAGGTGCGCCTGGCCTACAGCCGCCAGCTGCGGGAGATGGGCACGGCGCTGCTGTTCCATGACCTTGAGCGGGTGCGCCGCGAGGTGGGTTTCGACGACTACAACACCGCCGTGGTGCTGAGCGCCGAGGGCGAGACCGTTGGCGACTACCGCAAGATCAAGCGCGTGGCCTTCGGCGAATACGTGCCGGTGCTCAGCGAGGTCCCATTCCTGCGGCGCTGGATCGAGCAGTACTTCGGCGATTTCACCCGCGAGATCACCCCCGGTGACGGCCACCGGACGCTGCGGGCGGCGGGCATGCGGCTGGTGCCGAAGATCTGCTACGAGGCGTCGTTCCCCGCATTCGTCGGCGAGGCGATCGGGCGCGATGCCGCCGGCAAGGTGCTGGTGGTCATGTCCAACGACGGCTGGTTCGGGCGTACCAACCAGCCCTCGGCCCACCTCCGTGTGACGGCGCTGCGGGCCGTGGAAAACCGGGTGCCGATGATCCATGCGATTAACGGCGGGCCGAGTGGCGCCGTGCTGCCGAACGGGCGGTTCGTGGCCCGCTCGGAGGCATTCACCCGGGGCACCCTGATGGTGGACATGCCGTACTCGGCGTCCAGCGGCGGCAGCTTCCATTCGCGCCATCCGCGGGTATTCAACGACTTTCTCTACGCCGCCGCCTTGGGCCTGCTGGGCTGGGGCTGGGTTAGCCGCCGTCGTTCGCGCCGATTCGCTGGAGCGCCTTGACGCGGCGGGCCTCGTGCTCGTCGAAATGCTCCGACAGCAGCCGGTCCAGGGCCTTTGCCTTGTCCTCCGGCGCCAGGCCGGGGCTTGCGGCGACGCGCCGGCGCTCGCGCCGGTAGGCCCGGAGCCGGTCCTGCCAGGTTTCACGCCGTTGCTCCAGCTCGCTCAGTCGCTGCGCCGCCTCGGCGCCCACCAGCTCCTGGCGCAGTGCGTGGATCCGGGCCTCGCCGGCCCCGGCCTCGCGCAGGGCCCGGGTGCGTTCCCGCAATTCCAGGGCCAGGCGGGCCCGTTCCCGCGACCGCCGGACATCCGCCGGAAGCTGCTGTTGGATGAGCGCCAGTCGCCGTTGCCGCTGCTGCGCTGTGAGTCGGTCGTTGCCCATTATGGCGCGTTTCTCCAGGGCGTGGCGGTCGACTGCCTCCTCCCTGGCGAACAGCCCCTCGGCCGCGGCCGGGCCGAGGACCTCGCGGCGAAGCTGTCGGCGTGCTTCGTAGGCCGCGCGCAGCGAGTCCGCGCCGGTTCCCGGTCGTGCCAGCTCACCCAGGGCCTCGCGGTAGTCCAGGTACCGGTCGAACAGCGCCAGAACGCCGGCGACGGCGTCCGGCGGTAGTCCTCGCTTCACCACGGCGGCGCGCAGCCGTTCGCGCAGCGCGCGGGGGGATGCCCGGCCCAGGCCGGTGAGGAAATACTCGAACAGCCGCTTCAGGTCCCCGTTGGGTACCACCCGGCCATCGCCGTCCAGCGTCACGGCACCGTCGACGGCCGTACCGCGGTGGGAGGGCAGCTCAGAGGCGTCCGCCATGGCGGTTTCCCGGCGCGGTGGCGTTGCCCTCTGCGCCGGTCGGGTCTCCGCGGTCGGGGCGGGCGCTACCGTGTCCGCGCTTTGCGGGTTTCCCGCCGGATACCAGAGGGCCACGGCGCTCACCGCGACCCCCAGGGCGGTACCGGCCAGGACGAGGTGCCTGGCCGCCACGTTCAAAGGCCCACGCGCTTGAGCCGGTTGGCGTGCTGGCGGTACAGCGCCACCGGGTCCTGGGCGAACGGCGAGGTCAGACCGAGGAACTGGTTGATCTCGTCCAGATGGTTCTGCTTGTAGTCGTCGCGAATGACCATGCCCAGGTGCGAGGAGCAGCGCCCGACCAGGCCGTCGTTGGCCCCATCGAAGGCGAGGCTGGTCACGGCCAGGGGCGCGTCGCTGATGTCGAGCGGGTTGGTGGTCGGGTCCGTGCCGCTCCACGAGTAGTAGCGAACGCCATTGACCTCGTGTTCACCGTCACCACAGTCCGCCGGTATGCCCGCCGGGAAAGACTCGTTGAAGGCGCGGGCGCCCTCGGTGCTGAGCGAGTCCAGTGAGCCCAGGGCATCCTGCTCGTAATCACTGCCCGAGAGGGTGTCGATGAGATTCGCCGCCGCATTGACGATTTCGGCCAGCATGCTGCCGGCGGCCGGCGCCTGGTCATTGACCCGGGCCAGCAGGTCGGCGATCGCCGAGCCCTTGTTCACCCCGCCGACGGACGTCGCGGACGCGACCAGGTCCGGGCGCACGCCGGCGACGTAACGAATCGTCGGGCCGCCGTGGCTGTGGCCGATGAGATTGACCTTGTCCGCGCCCGAGATGGCCACGATCTCCTGTACCTGGCTCAGCAGCTGCTCGCCGCGGACCTCCGTGGTGTTGGCGCCGGCGATCTTCGCCACGTAGACCTCGGCGCCATCGTCGCGCAGCGCCTCCGTGATGCCGTGCCAGCACTCGATGGGGCCGATACTGTCCCAGCCCATGAGGCCGTGAACCAGGACGATGGGGTAGCGCGTTTCGGTGTAGTCGTCGTTGTTCCACCACCAGGCCTGGGCTGGCAGTACGGTCAGGGCCAGCAGCAGGGCGATGCACGGACGCAGGAATTCCCGGACGTTGCCTGTCATGGTCATCTCCTCCATTCATCGATCGTTCTTGTTTGTTCTTTGCTCGGTATCATTCGGCACGTCCCGCCTCTTTGACGCCGCCGTAGGGGAGGCGCCGGTGCCTCGGAAATCCGACATGCCGCATTTCCTACTTTCGTGCTTTCCGGAACCGGGGTCTTGAATGATTTGGTTGCTCATGAACCGTACCGGCCGGACGCCGAGGTCGCCGCACGCCCGCGGTTGGCCGGTCCGGGGCGCGATGTAGAATAGAAGGTGGTGCCTGACCTGACCGGGGGATCATGAAACCCAAGCCGCCACCACCAGGATGTCCCTGGGCACTGTTCCTGGATTTCGACGGCACGCTTGTGGAGCTCGCCGCCCATCCGGATCATGTGGAGGTCAACGAGCGGCTGCGCGAGGTCCTGGCAAGGCTTCGCAGATTGCAGGCGGGCGCACTGGCACTGGTCAGCGGTCGTTCCATTGCGTCTCTGGACGGATTGCTGGCGCCCATGACCCTACCCCTGGCCGGCGTCCACGGGCTGGAACGGCGGGATGCCCGGGGGCATATCCACCGGCCGGCAGGCGCAGTGGACCGCCTTGCGGCGCTACGCCGGACCCTGGACGGCTTCATCGCCGAGCGCCCGGGGCTGTTCTACGAGGACAAGCATCTGGCGCTCGCCGTGCACTATCGGGCGGCCCCGCAGCACGCCGGCGAGCTGGAGCGCTTCCTGCGCCGGGCGCTGCACGAGCTGGGCAATGGCTTCCAGCTGCAGACCGGCAAGGCGGTCTTCGAGGTCAGGCCGGCCGGGGCGGACAAGGGTAGCGCGGTGCGCGCCTTCATGGCGGAGCCCCCCTTCGCGGGCCGCCTGCCGGTTTTCGCCGGTGATGACCGCACCGACGAGGACGCCTTCGCCGCGGTCAACGCCCTTGGCGGCATTTCCGTGCGCGTGGGGGACGGTCGGCCGACCGCGGCACGCTATGAGCTGGCCGACGTGGAGGAAACCCTGGCATGGCTGAGCCAAACGCCGAAACACTGACCCCGGCTCTGCCTTCCCTGGAGCTCGGGCTCATCGGGAACTGCCAGATCGGCGCGCTGGTGGACGAGCATGCCCGCATCGTCTGGGGCTGTTTCCCGCGCTTCGACGGCGACCCGCTGTTCTGCAATCTGTTGAATGACGCCGATCAGGGCTTCTTCGCCCTGGAACTGGTGAACGGGGTCGGCAGCGAGCAGTACTACCTGCGCAACACGGCTATCCTGTGCACCGAGCTCACCGATGCCCATGGCGGCCGCGTCCGTATCATGGATTTCGCGCCACGCTTCAAGCAGTACGACCGCCACTTCCGCCCCACGACCATCGTCCGCCAGCTGGAAGTCCTGGAGGGGGCCCCCATGCTGCGCGTCCGGCTGCGGCCGGTCAGCGGGCACGGTTCCGAGCGGCCGGCTATCACCCAGGGCAGCAACCATATCCGCTATATCTGCGGCGACCACGTGCTGCGGTTGACCACCGACGCCCCGCGCACCCATATCCTCCAGGAGCAACCGTTCATCGTCGACGAGCCGCTGACGTTCCTGTTGGGGCCCGATGAGAGTGTCACGGAGTCCGTTTCCGAGGCCGCCCGGCATTTCTACGAGCGCACCCGCGACTACTGGCAGGACTGGGTGCGCTCCCTGGCCATTCCTTTCGAGTGGCAGCGGGCGGTCATCCGCGCCGCCATTACCCTGAAGCTCTCCACCTACGAGGACACCGGCGCGGTGCTGGCCGCCATGACCACCTCCATCCCGGAGGCGGCGGACACCCAGCGCAACTGGGACTACCGCTACTGCTGGCTGCGCGACGCCTACTTCGTGGTTCACGCGCTCAACCGGCTGGGTGCCACCCGCACCATGGAGCGCTTTCTGCACTACATCATCAACCTGGTGGCGGCGGCCAACGACCATCGCCTGCAGCCGCTCTACGGCATCGGCGGCGAGACCCGCATCAGCGAGTGGGAGGTGGGGGCGCTGCGCGGCTATCGGGGGATGGGCCCGGTGCGGATCGGCAACGCCGCCTACACCCAGTCCCAGCACGACGTCTACGGCGCCGTGGTCCTGGCGGCGACGCAGGCATTCTTCGACGAGCGCCTGGAGCAGGATTCGCACCTGGCCCTGTTCAAGCGGCTGGAACAGCTGGGCGAGCAGGCGGCGCGGCTCTACGACCAGCCGGATGCCGGCATCTGGGAGTACCGTGGCCGGGCCCGCGTGCACACCTATTCCAGCGTCATGTGCTGGGCGGCCTGCGACCGGCTGGGGCGGATCGCCGCCCGGGTGGGCCTGACCGACCGGGCCGAGCACTGGCGCTCGCAGGCCGCCACCATGCACCAGGTCATCTGCGAGCGGGCGTGGAACGAGGAACGCGGGGCCTTCGTGGAGAGCTTTGGCGGTGAGGGCATGGACGCGAGCCTGCTTCTGCTCCACGAGCTGGACTTCCTGCCGGCCGACGATCCGCGTTTCGTGGCCACCGTTGAGGCCATCGAACGTGATCTGCGCCGCGGCGACCATATCTTCCGTTATGCTGAAGCGGACGATTTTGGCTCGCCGGAGAACGCCTTCAATATCTGCACGTACTGGTTCATCGATGCGCTGGCCGTCATCGGCCGGGAAGCGGAGGCGCGGCGGCTGTTAGAGAACATGCTCGATCACCGCACACGGCTGGGCCTGATGTCGGAGGATCTGAACACCGAAACGGGCGAGCTCTGGGGCAACTTTCCCCAGACCTACAGCATGGTCGGCATGATCAACACGGCCATGCACCTGAGCCGGCGCTGGGAGGATGCCTTCTAGTACGCGATGACGAGCGGCGGGCCGGCGGCCCGCCGGCCGGGATTGCGGGCGCGTCGCAATGGACTGACTGGATCATGTCGCAAAGATTGGTGGTCGTCTCCAACCGGGTAACGGTGCCCCGGGCCGGGGAGCCGCAGGCGGGCGGCCTGGCGGTGGCGCTGCGGGGCGCCCTGGAAACCTACGGCGGGCTGTGGTTCGGCTGGAACGGCCGCGTCGGCGAGCGTACCGGTCCGCCGGAGAAGACCGAGCACGCCGGCGTCACCTACGCAACCGTGCCGCTGACCCGCCAGGAGCACGACGACTACTACCTCGGCTATGCCAACGAAGTGCTGTGGCCGCTGTGCCATTTCATGCTCAGCGCCATGGATTATCGCCGCAGTTATCGCGACTGCTACTGGGCGGTCAACGCGGCCTTTGCCGAGCACCTGCTGCCCATGATCGGCGGCGACGACATCCTCTGGATTCACGACTACCACCTCATTCCCCTGGCCGATACCCTGCGCCGTTCGGGCGTCGACCGGCCCATGGGCTTCTTCCTGCACATCCCGTTTCCCAGCTACAGCCTGCTCCGTGCGCTGCCGGATCACCGCCAGATACTCAAGGATCTGTGCCAATACGACCTGCTCGGCTTCCAGACGCACGATGACCTCAGGGCCTTTCGCACCGCCGTCGTCGAGACGATGGCGGCCCGCATACTCGATGACGACATCATCGAGGTTCAGGGACATCGGCTGCGGGCGTCGGTGTTCCCCGTGGGCATCGAGGTGGACGAGCTTTCGGATCTCGCGGCGCGCTCCAGGTACTCGCGCCGCGTGGAGCGGCTCCTGCGCAGCCTCCAGGACCGGGACCTGGTCATCGGTGTCGATCGGCTGGACTATTCCAAGGGGCTCCCCAAGCGCTTTCAGAGTTTCGAGCGCTTCCTCGAGCAGCAACGGAATCGCCACGGCCGGCTGGTCTACATGCAGATCGCCAACCCGTCCCGCTCGGAGATCCCCGAATACCAGGAGCTGCGCCGGCAGCTGGAGGAAATGGCCGGCCACATCAACGGCCGCTTCTCGGACTTCGACTGGATGCCCCTGCGCTATCTGCACAAGAGCTTCGCGCGCGCTTCACTGCTGGGTTTCTATCGTAATGCACGGGCGGCGCTGATAACGCCCCTGCGCGACGGTATGAACCTGGTGGCAAAGGAGTATGTAGCGGCCCAGGACCCGGACGACCCGGGGGTGCCGGTGCTCTCCGAGCTCGCCGGCGCGGCCCGGGAGCTGGAGGCCGCCCTGTTGGTGAACCCGTTCGACATCGACGCCACAGCGGAGGCCCTGGAACGGGCGTTGTCCATGCCTGCCGAGCAGCGCCGCGAGCGCTACCACGCCATGATCGAGGTCCTGCGCCGCAATGACCTCACCCGCTGGCGCGAGGAATTCCTGCACCAGCTGCGCCAGGGGTGTGAGGCCGGATAGGCGGCCGCGCGCTACTGCGTCGCAGCCCGGGCAAAAGCCGCCAGCGCCTTCTCGACTTTGGCGAGCACCTCGTCGCAGCCCACGACGGCGTGCCGGAACTCCAGGTACTCCGGCTCGTTATAGGCCAGCCAGACATCGCCCTCCGCGTCCTCCCAGATAAGCGCTTTCTGGGGCAGGTCGATGGCGATGCTCTGGCTGCACTGCATCAGCGGGGTGCCGACCTTGGGATTGCCGAAGATCACCAGTTGGGTCGGGCGCAGATCCATCTCCGCCTTGCGGGCGTTGGCGGCGTGATCGACCCGGGCCATGACGGTCATGCCCTTGTCCTCCAGTACCGAGACCAGCCGGTCCGCCGTCTCCGCCACGGCGTAGTTGCTCTGTTGCTTGACGAGGCCGTTGCCGGCCAATGCGCCGGTGGCGAAGACAAGGAGGGTAAACGTCAGGACGAGTCGCAGCATGATGCAATCTCCCTTTGTCGCGGGGGTGCGCCGCGTTTTGTAGCGGCTTCGACGCTCAGGGTAGGCGTTGCAGCGGCGGGTGCAAGTGCGTAATAACCCGTATTCAGCCGTGGCTTTGTTCGCGGTAGGCGGCCTCGAAGGCGGCGCGGCTGGGGCCATGGTCGAGGATCTCGGTGGCCACGGTCTCGATGCGCCGGTATTCGTCCGCGTAATACTCGTCGATGATCTCGCGCATGCCGTGGCGCTGCAGCAGGTCCCAGTCCCGGTAGATGATCCGGTCGAAGACCTTCTGCACGAATTGCCGCCGGACGTTGGTGAGCAGCCGGCGCGGTGAGTAGAGCCGCCAGAATGTGGGCGGACCCAGGTCCGGCGTGGGCCTGGGCCGGCGGTAGCGGCCCGGCAGGCGGGGCCAGAACAGCGTGATGGCCAGCGCCGAGTACTGGCGGTTGCGCACCCCCTTGGGCTGGTGGACCGGCAGGGGCCGCACACCCAGGATACGCTCGATGTGGCCGAGAACCTCGCCGCGGCGCCGACGGAAGTCCTCGTAGCGGAACATGTACACGTTCTCCGGCCCGTAGCTCTCCGCGTAGGCTTCGTAGATATCCCAGAACCTGAGATCCAGCGGGTCCAGCGTGCGCATGCCGTGGACGCGGCGCGACGGCCGGGGCTGAAAGCCGCCGTCGTACCAGTTGAGGAACACTTCGATGGGCCCGGACTTGCCCTTGCGCAGCGATTGTTTGTAGGCGGAAAGCAGCCAGTCGGCCTGCCGGCGCACGAAATACAGGATAGTGGCCCTGGGAAAGATGCTCTTCATCAGGGCCAGGTTTTCCTGGTAGTCCAGGTGATTGTTGAACATGTTGCCGGAGATCTCCGGCAGCGAGATCAGCAGCGGCCGGCTGTCGTCGGCGTCGCGCCGGCGTCGCGCCTCTTCGATGAAGGCGCGCCGCGCTTCCTCGTCCTGCGGGTGCCTGAGGGTGCGGTCGAGGAGGCTGAACAGCGACTCCGGGTTGTATTCCACGTCGGCGTCGTCCAGATGCCGGAACACCGACTTCTGGAAAAACCGTGTCGCGGTCTTGTGCAGACCGATGTGCAGAACGATGGAGCGGGACATGAGGTTGTGCGCCTGCGCGTGGAGGGCGCAAGGATACTACAGCCCCCGGGCAGGCGTCACAGACGCCGGGCCGCGGTCTGCCACGCTCCGGCGCGCCGTGGTAGTCTCGCCGCCTGTCGATCAACGAGGACCCCTGTCGTGGCGGAACGCATCGGTCTCACGGGACTCTACGTTCTCGCGCTGTCCGCGCTGCTCTTTCCGGCGCCGGCCAATCTCGGCCTGCTGGCCATGGTGCTGGCGACCATTGCCCGCGGGCGCGACTTCCTGCAGTGGCTGCGCCAGGCGCCGGCGGCGTGGTTGGCCTTCGGCTTCACCGCCTACGTGCTGCTACGCGGCGCCGCGGAGATCGCGGTGGGCGGCCTGGCACCGGCGGAGGCGTGGAAGCCCATTACCGGCTGGGCATTGCTGGGGATGGCGCCCATCGTTGCGTATTGGTGCGGTGGCCGCGAGGATCGCTGTCGCATGCTATTCGCTCTGTGCCTCGTCGGGATGCTCGTACAGGCGTTGCGAAGCATGGATGCCGCTGCCCTCGACAGGATTTCTTCGCTGCACAGGGAACACTTCGGTCTGCGGTTGCTTGGTGCTCCGCTCTACGCGTCCATTGCCCTCCTTGGGCTGGCGATTTTCCGTAGGCGTATTTTCTGGTGGATTGGCCAGTTCAGGGCCCGGTCGTGGCGCTTTGCTATCTACGTGACACTGGTGCTGGTCTTCGCCTACCTGCTGCTCATGTTCATCCTGCCGCAGTCCCGAAGCAGCTGGGTTGCCGCGCTGATCGCATTTCCCGTCGCTGGCTTCGGTTTGCTGCTTAGCCACCGGAATCGCTCCCGGAGACAGATCCTCAGCCGAATCGCGATCGCCACGGCCGCCGTACTGCTGATCGGCGCCGCGCTTGCTCCGTTCCTCGGCCACATGGTCGTGAAACGGATCGGCTCCGAGTCGGCGACCTGGGAGGCCATCATGGAGGGGCGGTGGGAAGAGGCGCCCTACACCTCTATAGGGCGACGGGTGCACATGACGGCCAACGGCATATCTTGGTTCGCCGAGGACCCGGTCTTCGGTATCGGTCCCGGCGGCGTCGAATCCCGTCTCAAGGCCCTGGATCAGCTCTCCATTCATGAGGATCTGCACAACAGCTACCTGGATCTCGCGGTGGAGATGGGCCTTGTCGGTGCGATGCTGCTGCTGGGTTTCCTGTTGTGGAGCTACTGGACGTTGCTGCGGACGTTCGCGGTCGGTTGCGTCAGCGCTGATATGTTCTGGTTTCTCACCGGCTCGCTGGTGATCTACTTGCTCGTGGCGACCATGAATACGCGGCTGGTCAATGTCGATGGCCAGTTCAGCTGGTTGTTGCTCACGGGCATCGTGTTGAGCCTGTCACAGTGGGGCGACCGCAATCGTATTGCCGATAGTCAGGAGGAGCTCGCGGCGTTTACCCACTCCAGGTGATACGCTTAAATGGAAATCGCTCGCTTGGGCATCCGCTGAAACATTCGCGCCAGCCCCTGAGGGCGCAGAGCGGGTGTAGACGAGGGATGCGCGACGTGTTCAGCGGTTTCATGGGTAGTAATCCCTTCGATTTGCCGATTCACGATGTCTGAGACGAAGAGACTCGCCGTACTGGTGGCCTCCCTGGCCAATGGCGGTATCGGCAAGATGCGGTTGAACCTGATCAACGAGTTCGTCCGACAGGGCGTGGCCGTGGATCTGCTGGTCGCGGACAGGGAGAGCCCCTATATGGGCCGGCTGGACCCGTCCGTACGTCTGTTCAAGCTCAACACCTCCCACGCCGTGAACAGCATTCCGGCGTTGTACCGTTACCTGCGGCGCGAGCGACCCGACGCCATGCTGACCCAGCGCATCCGGGTCAACGTCGCGGCGTTGCGGGCCCGCCGGCTCGCGCGCAGCCGGGTGCCGATATACGTGACGCTGAATACCAACCTGTCCGCGCAGCTGGAGAGCATGCCGCCGCGGAAACGATCCCGGCAGCTCGCCAAGCTGCGGCGGTTCTATCCGCTCAATGATGGCCTGATCGCCGTCTCGCGGGGGGTGGCCGAGGACGCGGCGGCGCTGATCGGCATCGACGTCGATCGCATCCGGCCCATTGCAAATCCGGTAGTGACACCGGCGTTGTTCCGGGGCGCGGAGGCGTCCGCCAATCATCCCTGGCTGGACGGGAAGTCGAAACCGGTCCTGCTCGCGGTCGGGCGCCTGGAGCCGCAAAAGGATTTCGGGACGCTGCTGGAGGCCTTCGCCCGGCTGCGGGACGAGCACGAGGCGCGGCTCATCATCCTCGGCGAGGGCAAGCTGCGCGAAAGCCTCCAGGCCCGTGCCGTCGAGCTGGGTATCGCCGACGATCTCGCCATGCCCGGTTTCGTCGACAACCCGGCGGCCTTCATGGCCCGTGCCGACCTGTTCGTGCTCTCGTCGCGCTGGGAGGGCTCGCCGAACTCGCTCACCGAGGCCGTGGCACTCGGCACGCCGGTGGTCGCCACGGACTGCCCCAATGGCCCGTCCGAGATCCTGGAGAATGGCCGTTACGGGGAGCTCGTGGCCATGGGCGACAGCGCCGGCCTGGCCGCGGCCATGGCCCGAGCGCTGGTATCGCCGCCGGATGCGGCCTTCCTCCGGCAGGCCGGCGAGCGCTATACGGTGGAGCGCAGTGCCCGGGGCTATCTGCGAGCCATGAACCTGTCGCCCGTGGCCGAACAGCCGGCGGCGTGACCGATCACCCCGGCTGGAGGACCTCGAAGCCGTCTTCCCGCAGCATGGCCCGGATCTGCGCCGGGACATCGCCCCGGATCTTCCCGCCGTGTTCGCGGAACCAGCGCTTGTGGACGAACTGCACGTTGGCGACCACCGAGGCCAGCGGCAGCACCCGCGCCAGGGCGAGCCGGTGATGGCCCTGGGCGACCTTGATCAGCGAGCCGTCACGGCCGATGGCCACGCCGATATGATCCGTGGCGGCGTCGAGCCGGTAACCTTCCTCGCGCAGACGCCGCGCCAGTGCCAAGCACTCGGCGATGTAGGCCTCGAAGTCCGGCTTTAGATGGTGACGTGTCCCCTGTATGCCCGGCAGGTGCGCCGTGCGCTCCAGGGTCTTTCGCAGTGCATCCAGATCCTCGCCGTGCTGCACCACCGCGGCCATCAGCCTGTACGTCCTGTGCCGGTCGATGGGGAAGACGCGCTGATCCCAGCCGCCCACATGGACCTGGCGCGGCGGCAGGGCGCGGTTGGCCAGGAAGCGGAGTTTCGCGAGCCGGTCCCGGCGCACGAAACACGATTCGATGGTGCCCGGGTCGATTCGAATCAGGATGTCTTCGCTGCGGGTCATGTGCGGGGCGATGATGTTTCTTGTGCGGAAGCAATTGAGTCGGCAAATGTTATCATCTGGCGCGCTCGGGGTTGCCCGGGCCCCGAAGCGCCGCGGACCGTCCGGCAGGAGCTGAATGACCGACCAGCCGCCAGCACCGTATTTCTCCGTATTCATCCCGACCTACAACCGCGCCGGGGTGCTGCCCCGTGCCTTGCGCAGCGTGGCGGAACAGACCTTCCGCGACCTGGAGCTGGTGGTCGTGGACGACGGATCCAGCGACGACACACGGGATATCGTCACGGCCTTCGCCGAAACGGTGGATTTCCCGGTGCGCTACCACTGGCAGGAGAACCAGGGTAAGCACGGTGCCTACAACACGGCACTGGGGCTGCTGCGCGGTCGTCTCACGGTGGTCCTGGACTCCGACGACAGGCTGGTTCCACAGGCCCTGGAGATACTCAAACATTACTGGGAGTCCATTCCGGAATCACAGCGGGCCGGGTTTGTAGGCGTGAAGGGGATGTGCCGCTGGATCGGTGGCGAGATCTATGGGGATTCTTTTCCCAGCGATGTCTTCGATTCGGACGACCTCAGCCTGCGTACCCGGGACGCCATCAAGGGCGACAAGGTCGGGGCGGTCTGCACCGAAGTCATCCGCGAGTATCCCTACCCCGTCGTAGCGGGCGAGCGCCACCAGCGCCCGTCCTACGTGCAGCGTCAGATCGCCCATCGGTACCGCGTGCGGTACGTCAACGAGGTCATACAGGAATGCGAGCACCAGCCGGGCGGGTTGAGCTCGGACCGTTTCGCCCTGCGCATGCGCAACCCGCGGGGCTACCGTCTCTACCACCTGGCCGATATTCGTGACCACCGGGCCTATCTCCGTTTCACGGAGCTACTGGACGGTTACGGCAAGTACGTGCGCTTTTCCCTGCATGGCGGCATTGGATTGCGTCAGCAATGGCGTGAGGCGCCGAGCAAGCTGCTCTGGCTGGCGTGCCTGCCGTACGGCGCCGTTAAATACCTCACGGACCGGCTCCAGGCCGGGCGTCGATCGTGAGCGGCGCCGGCGAAACCGGGGGCGCGGACCTGGCCGTGTTCGTGGCCACCTCGGGCCACAGCGGCGTGGACCGCATCATGCGCAACCTGTTGCCGGAGTTCGCCCGTCGCGGGCTTCGCGTTGACCTGCTGCGTATCTCCGGTCACGGGCCCTATTTCGACGCGCCGCCGGCGGGCGTGCGCTTCGTGGATCTCGGGGCGCGTCACGTGGACACCGCCTTTCCCGCACTGATCCGCTACCTGCGCCGTAACCGCCCGCGCGCCATGCTCACCGACAAGGACCGGGTCAATCGGGCCGCCCTGTGGGCGCGGCGCCTCACCGGTGTTCCGCGGCGGCTGGTGGTGCGCATGGGCATGACGGTATCTCTCAACCTCGAGCGCCGCGGCGGCTGGGCGCGGTTCAGCCAGCGATTCTCCATCAGGCATTTCTACCCCTGGGCGGACGGCATCGTTACGCCGTCGCGGGGCGCCGGGGACGATCTCGCCGCGCTGGCGGGGCTGCCCGGTGAGCGGGTGACCGTCATTCCCAATCCCGTGGTGGACGACGCGCTTTACGCGGCGGCGGCTGAGCCGGTCGATCATCCCTGGTTCGCTGCCGGCGAGGCGCCGGTGGTTGTGGGTGCCGGCGAGCTCTCCGAGCGCAAGGACTTCGCGACCCTGGTGCGGGCCTTCGCCCGCGTGCGTGCCCGGCGCCCCTGCCGGCTGGTGATCCTCGGCCGTGGCCGGCAGCGGGAAGCCCTGCTGGCCCTGGCAGCGGAGCTCGGTGTGGCGGGCGACGTGGACCTGCCCGGTTTCGCGGCCAACCCCTACGCCTACATGGCCCGTGCCGGCTGCTTCGCCATGACGTCCCGCCTGGAGGGTGCGGGGATCGCGCTCATCGAGGCCCTGGCCCTGGGCACGCCGGTGGTCTCCACCGATTGCCCCAGCGGCCCGGCGGAGACCCTGGAGAACGGCCGCTATGGTCCGCTGGTCGATGTCGGCGACGACCAGGCCCTGGCCGCGTCGATCGGCGAGCTGCTGGACGCCCCGCCGGACCGGGATTTCCTGCGTGCCGGCGCGGCGCGCTACTCCGTGGCCCGGGTGGCCGATCGTTACCTGGCGGTGCTGGGGCTGGGATGAGCGGGGGCATGGCATGAGCTATACCAGGCCGCGGCTGGCGGTTTTCATGTCCTTCTCCGGCGACGGCGGGGTCGAGCACATGATGTGCAACCTGATGGAGGGCATGGTGGTTCAGGGGATCCCCGTGGACCTGGTGCTGATCAAGGCCAAGGGGGGACACCTCAGCCGCATCCCCCCGGCCGTTCGGGTGTTCGAGCTCAACGCGGCCACCTCGCTGCTGGCCCTGCCCGGGCTCGTGCGCTACCTGCGCAGGCACCGTCCGGCCGCGCTGCTCGCCGCCAAGGATCGCGCGGGGCGGGTGGCCGTGCTCGCGCGGCGGCTCTCCGGCGTGAAGGCACGGGTCGGCATTCGACTGGGGCAGACCCTGTCAGCCTCGCTCAAGCACAAAGGGCGCATCGCCCGGCTGGCGCGCTACCTGCCGGCGCGCTGGCTCTATCCCATGGCCGACGAGCTGATCGCGGTGTCCCGGGGCGTGGCCGACGATATGGCCGCCTTCACGGGCATTCCCCGCGAGCGTTTCCGCACCATCGCCAATCCCACCGTTACGAGCCGCATCGTCGAGGACAGCCGCGCCGATCTGGACGAGCCCTGGTTCAGGGACCGGGACGGACCGGTCATCGTGGCGGCGGGACGGCTGACGGCGCAGAAGGATTTCCCCAACCTGCTGCGGGCTTTCGCGGCGCTATCCACCAGCCGGCGGGCGCGTTTGATCATCCTCGGCGAGGGCCGGGGCCGGCCCCAGCTGGAGGCCATGGTCGAGGACCTGGACCTTGCCGGCCGGGTCAAGCTGCCGGGGTTCATCGCCAATCCCTACCCTTACTTCGCCGCTGCCGACCTTTTCGTGCTGGCCTCGCGCTGGGAGGGCTCACCCAACGTCCTGGTGGAGGCGCTGGCCCTGGGCACGCCGGTGGTCGCCACCGACTGTCCCAGCGGGCCCCGGGAGATACTGCGCGGCGGCGAGGTTGGGCGGCTGGTGCCCGTCGGCGATCCCTTCGCCCTGGCCCAGGCCATGGCCGCGACGCTTGACCAGCCGCCGGGAGCTGACATACTCCGCGACGCGGCCGCGCCCTTCGAGGCCCGCCGCAGCGCCCGGGCCTATGTGCAGGCCCTGGGCATGGACGTCGAGTAGAATACGCCCGCCATGCTGATTTCCTACAAGCACAACTTCATGTTCGTGCACATCGCCAAGACCGGGGGCACCAGCATCCGGGCGGCGCTGCGCGGGTACCGCTGGGGGTGGCCTTACACGCCGGTACTGGCATTGTGCAGCCTGGCGAGTCAGATGACCCGGCCCCGGCACAAGCTCGGCATCAAGTTTCCCCGCCACGCCAAGGCCATCGCCGCCCGGGAGATGCTGCCGGCGGAGGTCTACGACAACCTGTTCAAGTTCGTGGTGGTGCGCAATCCCTGGGATCTGCAGGTGAGCTCGTATCATCACCTCAAGCGTGAGCACCCGCAGGTGGTTGCCCGGGTGGATTCCTTCGAGGCGTTCCTGGACCTGAAGTTCGGTGCCGAGCGCGACTACAATTTCCTGCTCGATATCTCGGCCGAGCTGCAGAGCGACTACGTCGTCGACCTGCACGGCAACCTCATCGTCGACTACATCGCCCGTTACGAGAGCCTCGAGGCGGACTTCGCCGAGGCCTGCCGGCGTATCGGCATTTCCCAGCCGCCGCTGCCACACCACCGCAAGGCGTCCGACCGGACGCACTACCGCGAGTACTACAGCGACCGCACCCGCGAGCTGGTCGCGCATCACTACGCGGCCGACATCGAGCGCTTCGGCTACGGCTTCTGAATCGACCCCCAGGGTCCTCTGCACGCTATGTGGCCGGTTGCGTTGCGGTTATGTGACTCAGTCGCCACCGCGTCCCAATTAAACGCCCTAGGCTTGAGCGCATAACATCGCCGGCAGTGTCGGATCCGGCTCCGTGTCCGGGTATCCGGGCCCGGTGTTTGGGCACGGGGGCAGGCGCTCGACGACGGCCGGCCAGGCTTGGCGCGCCGGCAATCTGGTGAACGTCACATGAGTCATGCTGAGGGGGAGCGCCGGCGCGAGCGCCAGGGCATACGCGTCGGTTTCAGCGAGTGCGGCGATCCCGAATCCGCCGCGGCGGAATTCTTCGAAACCGTCTGGCAGCCGGAGCTGGAGCTGGTCGTCTTCTTCTGCGCGCCCGATTACGATCTGCTCGCTCTGGAGTCCGCGCTCTGCCGGCAATTCGGTGACATCCCGCTGGTCGGTTGCACCACGGCCGGGGAGATCACGCCTGCCGGCTACCGGCACGGGACCCTGACTGGCTTCAGCCTGGCCGCGCCGGATTTCCATGTGGCGATACGGGTACTCGACCACCTCGAATCCTTCGAACTCACCGACGGCTACAATACCGCCCGCGAGGCCCGCGACGAGCTCGTGCAGCGCGGTTTCACCACGGACGGCACGAGCGGCTTCGGCTTTCTGCTTATCGACGGCTGGTCGCTGCGTGAGGAAATGGTGGCGCACAGTCTGCACGTTGCCCTTGATGACCTGCAGATCTTCGGCGGCTCCGCCGGCGACGGCGTCGCCCTTGGCCAGAATCCGCGGCTCTACCACGGCGGGGTTTTCCGGGGTGACCGTGCCGTATTCATGCTGGTCCAGACCACCCGCCCCTTCAGCCTCGTCAAGTCCGAGAACTACATGCCGTCCGAGCCGCGAATCGTGATCACGGAGGCGGACCCGGCGACCCGGCGCGTCTTCGAGATCAACGGCGAGCGGGCGGCCCTTGAATACGCCGACATGGTCGGCGTATCCGCGGAATCGCTGGACGTACGCGTCTTTGCCGACAATCCCGTGGGGCTCTGGCAGGGTGGGGAGTACTACATGCGCTCCATCGGCTGGCTGGAGCCGGACGGTGTGCTGCGCTTCGCCTGCGCCATCGACGAGGGCGTCGTGTTGTCCAAGGCGCGGCGCGGCGATTTCCTGGCCGCGCTCGAGGAGAGTCTCGAAGTGGCCCGGCAGGCCGTCGGTGAACCCGAGCTGCTCATCGCCTGCGATTGCCTGTTCCGCCTGTTCGAGATGAACCAGGCCGGCATCGGCGAGTCCGTCTCCGAGCTGATGCGCCGCCACAGGGCGGTCGGATTCAACACCTACGGCGAGCAGTTCAACGCCATGCACGTCAACCAGACCCTCACGGCCGTGGCCATCGGCCGCGCGGCGGGGGACGCGGATGAGTGATCATTCCGCCACCGATCCGGCTTACGTGCGCGAGCTCGAGCGCCGGCTGGCCAAGCTCGAGAAGACCAATGCCGTGCTCCTGCGCGAGGCCGAGCGTCGCGCCGCCCAGGACGGCGGTGCGTTCGACCTGTTCCGTGCCGCCACGGCGCTGGAGGAGAAGGTCCGGGAGCGTACCGCGCGGCTGGAAGAGGCCAAGGCGCAGCTGCGCGATTCGCTGGCGCTGGTCCGGGCCACCCTGGAGGCGACCACCGACGGCATCCTGGTGGTGGATCGGGCGGGGCGCCTGGTGGACTATAATGAACGGCTGCTCGCCCTGTGGCGCCTGCCGCGCGAGAAGCTCCAGCTCGGGGTTGAGGCCTACAACCAGTCCTTCGTGACGTCGCAGCTGCTGGACCCCGAGGGCTATGTGCGCCGCACCGAGGAGTACTATCAGGACCCGGAGTCCGAGGGCTTCGACGTGGTCCATCTCAAGGACGGGCGCATCTTCGAGCGTTATTCGGTCCCCCAGCGGGTGGGGGGCGAGGCCGTGGGGCGGGTCTGGGGTTACCGCGACGTCACCGAGCAGCGCCGGGCCGAGCAGGCATTGCGGGAGAGTGAGGCCCGCCTGGCCCAGGCCCAGCGCATCGCCCATATCGGCAACTGGGAGATCGATCTCGAGGATGGCAGGGTCTGGTTCTCCGACGAGATACTGCGGCTGTTCCAGATCGATCCGGACGCCTCCGAAAACCTGATTCGCGATGGCCTCGCCCAGCTGGATCCCGACGACCGCGAGGAAGCGTTGCAGTGGAACCAGGCGGCCCGCGACGGACGCACCGAGTTCCGCGGCGAATGGCGCATGACCCCCGCCGACGGCCAGGAGCGGATCCTCGGCGTCCACGCTCGGGTATTGCCGGATGAAGCGGGCAATCCCCGGCGCCTGGCCGGCACCTGCCAGGACATCACGGAGGTCAAGCGTTCCGAGGGTCTCAACGCGCGCCTGGGCCGGATCCTCGACAGCTCCTCCAACGAGATCTACGTGTTCGAGGCGGAAAGCCTGCGCTTCGTGCAGGCCAATGACAGCGCACTCGCCAACCTGGGCTACGGGAATAACCTGCTGCGGCAGCTGAGCCCACCCGACATCCATGGCGTCGACGAGGACACCTTCCGCGACTGGCTGGCGCCGCTGCTGGACGGCACGGTCCGGGAGCTGGTCTTCAACAGCGACCATCACCGTCGGGACGGTTCCACCTACCCGGTGGAGCTGCATCTTCAGTATTCACCGGAGGAGCGTCCGGCGGTCATCGTGGCGGTCGTCCAGGACATTACCGAGCGGCGCCGCTCCCACGAGCGCCTTTACTACCTGGCCAATTTCGACGAGCTCACGGGCCTGCCCAACCGCAGCCTGTTCCGTGACCGGCTGACCCAGGCCATTGCCCAGGCAAGGCGCGATGACGCGGGGCTCGCCGTGTTGTTCATGGATCTCGACCGTTTCAAGTCGGTCAACGACACCCTGGGCCACGGTATCGGCGACGAGCTGCTGCGCGCGGTAGCGACGCGTGTGGGCGAGTGCCTGCGGGAAGTGGATACCTTCGCCCGCCAGGGCGGAGACGAGTTCACGGTGGTGTTGGGCGGGGTCGAATCGGCCCGGTCCGCGGCGGCGGTGGCGGAGAAGATCCTGGAGCGGTTCGCAACGCCTTTCACGGTGGGCGGGCACGAGATCTACACCTCCGGCAGTATCGGCATCACCCTTTTCCCGGACGATGCCGAGGACGCCGACGGGCTGCTGAAAAACGCCGACACGGCCATGTACCTCGCCAAGGAGCGGGGGCGCGGAACCTACCAGTTCTTCACGCCGGATCTCGATATCGCCGCCCGCGAGCGGCTGCTGCTGGAAGGCGGCCTGCGCAGGGCCGTGGAAAACGACGAGCTGCGGCTTGCATACCAGCCCCAGGTGGATCTGCGCACCGGTGCCTTCATCGGCTTCGAGGCCCTGCTGCGCTGGGAGCACCCGGAGCTGGGACTGCTCTCGCCGGACCGATTCATCCCCATCGCCGAGGAAACCGGGACCATCATCCCCATCGGCGAGTGGGTGCTACGCCAGGCCTGCGCCCAGTGGCGCAAGTGGTGCGATCTCGGACTGCCGCCGATGACGGTTTCCGTGAACATGTCGGTGCGTCAGTTCCGCCAGCCGGACCTGGCGAGCGTTATCCAGCGCGCGCTGCGTGAGGCGGACATGGACGCGCACTGGCTGGAGCTGGAGCTCACCGAGAGCATGCTGATGACCAATGCCGACATGAGCACGGGCATTCTGGACGATCTCAAGGCAGTGGGCGCCCGGATGGCCGTCGACGATTTCGGCACCGGGTATTCGTCGCTGAACTACCTCAAGCGCTTCCCGCTGGATACTCTCAAGATCGATCGCTCCTTCATCAAGGATATCGATCGCGACTCCGATGACGCCGAAATCGCCCGGGGCATCATCGCTCTGGGCCGGGCGCTTCAGCTGACCGTTCTGGCCGAGGGGGTTGAGACCGCCGACCAGCGTGATTTCCTGCTGCGGGAGGGCTGCCATTTCGCCCAGGGTTTCATGTTCGGCCGCCCGGTCGCGCCGGAACAGGCCACCGACATCCTGCGGGCCAGTTTCCCCCGTAACAGCCGTCTGGTCGGGCACACCGGCGACTAGCCCGGCCGGCGGGCCAATCACCTGCGGGCCGACGCCGCCTTGCGTGCCTTGCGCCGGCCGCGGCCGCGGCGGGTGTTCTCCGGCGATGGCCGTCCCGCTTCCCGCCAGGCGCGGGCGCCGGCCAGGAATCCCTCGGGGTCCTGATAGGGCGTCGGTATGCCGCGAGGAAGGCGTTTGAACCGACGGTAGGTCCACTGGTACTGCTCCGGGATCCGCAGTATGGCCTCGGCGATTGCGTCGTTCATGGCCTGGGCGGCGACATGCACGTCCGCCGAGGCCACGTCCTCCGGCGCGGGGGTCAGGCGGATGCGGAAGCCGCGGCCGCGCGGCAGGCGCTCGGCAACCATGACCAGCGGCATCGTGCCGGTCTTGTTCGCCAGCTTCGGCACCAGGGTCATGGTCTTGGCGGGCCCGCCGAAGAACGCGACATAGACCCCTTCGTCGGGCGGTGTCTGATCCGGCAGCACGGCCAGGGCCTCGCCCTGGCGGAGCACCTTGAACGCCCCGCGGACGCCGGCGGCGCTGGCCGGCCAGAGCCGGCAGCCGGTCCGGGCGCGCGCCGAGCGGATCAGTGGCTCGAAGGAGCGCAAGCGCGGCGGGCGATACATGGCATTGGCCGGCACGTGCTGGGCGAAATAGACCGGCAGCAGCTCCCAGGCGCCCAGGTGGGGCACGATATCCAGCATGCCCCGGCCGGAGCGCATGGCCTCCTCCACCAGCTCGAAACCCTCCACTTCGCGCACCAGCCGGTTCAGCCGGCGCGGGGACGCGTACCAGAACACGCCCATCTCGGCGAACACCTTGCCGAGCTCGCGAAGGCTCTGCCGGGCGATGCGCCGGCGCTCGAGGGCGTCCCTGTCCGGCAGGCACACGGCCAGGTTGGCCAGGGCATTACTGCGGGCGGGGTTGGGCACGATCCACAGCAGGGCGCCGAGGACGCTGCCCAGTGCGTGAAGCACCGGCAGCGGCAGCAGGGACAGTGCTTTCAGGCCGGCCCCGACCACCGCCGATATCGCACGGTCGACCACGGCCGTGGGCCGGTCAGTCGCGGCGGTGGTGGCGCTTGAGCTCCGGATCGTCCGGGTCGAAGTCCTTCAGGTAGAACTCGGCCCCGCAGTAGATGCACTTGCCTTCGCCGGTCTTGTGCAGCGGGATGTAGACCTTGGGATGGGAGTTCCACAGGTACATGCCCGGCATGGGGCAGGACAGCGGCAGGTCGTCCACGGTGACCTCGTAGCGGTTGGCCGCGTTGGGCTGGATCAGATCCGTACGGTCGTGGGTCTGCGGGTCTGGCACGGTACTCTCTCCTGCTGCCTAGTCAACGAAGGTCAGCCATTCGGGGTGGCTGTCGCGACGCCCTTCCACCTGATCGAAGTACATCTTCTGCAGGCGCTCGGTGATGGGCCCGCGCCGGCCCTGGCCGATGACCCGGCCGTCGAGCTCGCGCACCGGCGTGACTTCGGCGGCCGTGCCGGTGAAGAAGGCCTCGTCGGCGGTGTAGACCTCGTCGCGGGTGATGCGCTTCTCCGTGATGGTGATGCCCGCCTCCCGCGCCAGCTCCAGCACCGTGTCCCGGGTGATGCCCTCCAGGCAGGAGGTCAGGTCCGGGGTATAGACGTGGCCGCCGCGGACCATGAAGAAGTTCTCACCGGAGCCTTCCGAGACGAAACCGTCGACGTCCAGCAGCAGGGCCTCGTCGTAGCCGCAGGAGACCGCTTCCTGCAGCGCCATCATGGAGTTGATGTACTGCCCGTTGGCCTTGGCCCGGCACATGGCGATGTTGACGTGGTGGCGGTTGAACGACGAGGTCTTGATGCGGATGCCGTTGACGATGCTCTCCTCGCCGAGATACGCGCCCCAGTGCCAGGCCGCGATGCTGCAGTGAACGCGCAGGTTGTCGGCGCGCAGGCCCATGCCCTCGGCGCCGAAGAAGAACATGGGGCGGATGTAGGCGCTTTCCAGTTCGTTGCGCTTGACCGCCTCGATACAGGCGGCGTTCACCGTGTCCTCGTCATAGGGCGGCGTCATGCCCAGGATCTTCGCCGAGTTGAACAGCCGCCGTGTGTGCTCCTTGAGCCGGAAGATGGCGGTGCCGCGGTCGGTGTTGTAGGCGCGGATGCCTTCGAATGCGCCCATGCCGTAATGCAGGGTGTGGGTCAGGACGTGGACGTTGGCTTCGCGCCAGGGGACGAATTGTCCGTCCATCCAGATGACGCCGTCGCGATCCGCCATACTCATGCGCTGCTCTCCTCGACAGGCATACGCTTCATGCTCGTGGGTTGCCGTCAGTGCCCGGGGCCGTGCCGCCCGGACCGCCCGTGAAGGCGGGTCCGTTATTCGCCGTCCTCCGCTCCCATGAGCCGCCGCCACATTGCCGCGACCGTGTCGCGTTCCTCGGCGAACTCCGCTACCGGCACGCGGGCCGGCAACTCCTGGAGGGTGAGCTGGTGAATGCGGGCCCGGTAGGCGCGGTAGGCGTCCGCCAGTACACGCGCGTCCGCCGCGCCGATCCAGCCTGCCTGGCTCAATGCGTCGAGCAGTCGGATGTTGTCCGTGTAGCGCAGCAGATCCTGCTGCTCGCAGGCCCCGGCCAAAACCCCATATTGGACCATAAATTCGATATCGGCGACACCGCCGCGGTCCTGCTTGACGTCGAACACCTCGGGATCCCGGGCGCCCTTCTCGGCGCGCTGGCGCTCGCGCATGTGGCGCACTTCCTGGCGCAGGGCCTCCGCGTCGCGTTGCTGTTGCAGGATCTCGCGCCGCACCGCCTCGAAACCCTCGCGCACCGCCGCTGTTCCCGCGACGCTGCGGGCCCGCACCAGCGCCTGGTGTTCCCAGGTCCAGGCCTTGTTGCGCTGGTAGTCCTCGAAGGCCTTGAGGCTGGAGCTGAGCAGCCCCGCGTTGCCGCTGGGGCGTAGCCGGGTATCGACCTCGTAGAGCACTCCCCCCGGGGTGGGCGTGCTCAGGATGTGGATGACCCGCTGGGTCAGCCGGGCGAAGAAGACCTGGTTGTCGACACCACGCTCGCCGTCGGTGGCCAGACCCTCGGCACGGCTGTCATGGAGGAAGACCAGATCCAGATCGGAGCCGTAGCTGAGCTCGATCCCGCCCAGCTTGCCGTAGGCCGCCACCGCGTAACCGGCCGGCTCGGTGCCGCCGTCCTCGGTGCGCGCCTGGGGCACGCCGTAGCGGCGCGTGGCGTAGTTCACGGCGATGTCCAGCGCCTTGCGCAGTACCGTTTCGGCGATCTCCGTGAGGTAATCGCTGATCACCATCAGCGGCAAGGCGCCGCTGATGTCGGCGGCGGCGACGCGCAGGTAGTTGGTGTTCTTGAAGTGGCGCAGCAGCTCCATCTGCTCTTCCAGGTCCTCCTCGTCCACCCGTTCGAGCATGCCGGCGAGCTCGGTCTCGAGCGCCTCGCCGGTGAGGGGCTCGTACAGGGTGCGCGGGTCCAGCAGCTCGTCCAGCAGCAACGGATGTCGGGACAGGAAGCGGGCCACCCACGGGCTGCCGCTGCACAGTTTGACCAGCTGCGAAAGCGCCATCGGGTGCTCGGCCAGCAGCGCCAGGTAGGCCGTGCGGCGCATGATCGCGTCCAGCAGCCGCACGATGCGCTCCAGCGTGGCATCGGGTCGTTTGTCGCGGCCGGCGGCGGCCAGCACCATGGGCATGAGCCGGTCCAGGCGGCTGCGGCCCTGGGCGCTGAGCGCCCGGCAGTGATTGCTCTCGCGCATGGCGTCGAGCACGCGCAGGATCTCCGCGGGGTCGCGGAATCCCGTTTCGGCCAGCACCGACTCGGCGCGTTCGTCGTCCAGCTGGTCCATCCAGACCTCTTCCAGGCCGGGCTCCTCGCTGCCGGTCTCGCTGCTCTGGGGCGCCATGAAGACCTGGTCGAAGTGACCGTGAATCCGCTGGCGCAGATCTTCCAGCTCGGCATGGAGGCTCGCCCAGTCCGGGTAGCCCATGGCCGTGGCCAGGCGCTGGCGGTCGAGCTCGCCCTCGGGCAGCTCGTGGGTCTGGCGGTCGTACAGCGCCTGGAGGCGGTTCTCCACCCGGCGCAGATACCTGTAGCCCTCGGTGAGCTCCCGCACCGCGTGTTCGGGCAGCAGGTCCTCCTCGCCCAGGTAGGCGAGCACCGGCAGCAGGCGGCGCTCACGCAGGTTCGGGTCGCGGCCGCCGCGGATCAGCTGGAACGCCTGGCCGATGAACTCCACTTCGCGGATGCCGCCGATGCCCAGCTTGATGTTGCGCTCCATGCCTTCCTGGGCCATCTGCCGGGAAATCAGCGCCTTCATGTCCCGCAGCTGCTCCAGGGCGCCGTAGTCGAGGTAGCGGCGGTAGACGAACGGCCGCAGGTCCTCCAGCAGCGACGCGCCGGCATGGTAGTCACCACCCACTGCCCGGGCCTTGATCAGCGCGTAGCGTTCCCATTCCCGGCCCTGGTCCTGGTAGTAGAGCTCCATGGCCGGGAAGCTCATGGCCAGGGGACCGCTGTCGCCATAGGGGCGCAGTCGCATGTCCACGCGGTACACGGTGCCGTCGGCCGTTGTGGCGTCGAGCAGATTGATCAGGGCCCGGCCCATGCGGGTGAAGAACTCCTCGTTCGCCATCCCGCGCCGGCCGTCCGTCTGGCCCTTTTCCGGGAAGGCGAAGATCAGGTCGATATCCGAGGAGAAATTGAGCTCGCCACCGCCGAGCTTGCCCATGCCGAACACCACCATCTGCTGCGCGTCGCCGTTATCGTTGCGCGGCACGCCGAAGCGCTCGCAGTGCCACTCATAGGTGCGGTGAAGCGCCAGGTCGATGCAGGTCTCGGCCAGCGCGGAAAGCCCCCAGAGGGTGTCCTCGAGGCTGTCCCAGCCGGCGATGTCCCGCCAGGCCAGGCGCACGGTCTCGCGCACCCGGAACCGGCGTAGAGCACGGCCCAGGGCCTCCTGGCTGTCTGCCTCGGCAGTGGCGGCTTCCAGCCGTTGGCGGTAGCCGTCGGGTTCGTAGGCGGTGACCAGGTCGCCGCTGGCGAGATCGTCCAGCAGGCCCGCCATGCGCACGCAGGTGCGCGCCACGAACTCGCTGCTGCCCCAGACGAGCGGCAGCGTGGCGAGCACGTCCGTGTCCTGCGGCAATGCATGACCGTCGGCGTACTCTCCCAGGCGATCGGTCACGGAGCCGCGGAGCGTCTCGGGCAGGCCGTCGAGGGCGTCGGCCAGGGCCGCGGGATAGGGCTGCGATTGCGTCATGGCGGAAGCTTACGCGGGGGTGGAGCGGGGCGACAAGGCATGTCTGGCCACAGATGAACACCGATAGACACAGATTGTGCAAATGGCGCCTGTAGGAGCGCCGCGAGGCGCGATTATCCCGGCGTAACGCCCGCATGATCGCGGCTTGCGCCGCTCCTACAGGTGCCGGAGCCCATGTTCGTGGGAGCGGCGACCCAAACGCGAATGGCGCGACCGGCCTCCGCCCATGGCGTTTGGGGGTGGCGCTCCCGAAACGCGCACCGAATCATCCATGTTCTTCTGTGGCTACAAACAAAAAACCCCGCCGGGAGGCGGGGTTTCGTTTCCGTGGCGTTGAGCCGCAGGGCTTACATCATGCCCATGCCGCCCATGCCGCCCATGCCGCCCATGTCCGGGGCGCCGCCTTCACCCTTCTCTTCCGGGTGCTCGGCGACCATGGCCTCGGTGGTGATCATCAGGCCAGCCACGGAGCCGGCGTTCTGCAGGGCGCTGCGGGTCACCTTGGTCGGATCCAGGATGCCCATCTCCACCAGGTCGCCGTACTCGCCGGTCTGGGCGTTGTAACCGAAGTTACCGCTGCCCTCGCGGACCTTGTTGACGACCACGGCGGCGTCCTGGCCGGCGTTGGCGACGATGGTGCGCAGCGGATCTTCCATGGACCGGCGGATGATGCCGATGCCGACGTCCTGGTCGTGGTTGTCGCCGTGGAGATTCTCCAGGGCGCTCTGGGCACGGACCAGCGCCACGCCACCGCCGGGGACGATGCCCTCTTCGACGGCCGCACGCGTGGCGTGCAGGGCGTCCTCGACGCGGGCCTTCTTCTCCTTCATCTCGACCTCGGTGGCCGCACCGACCTTGATGACGGCCACGCCGCCGGCGAGCTTGGCCACCCGCTCCTGCAGCTTCTCCTTGTCGTAGTCGGAGGTGGCGTCCTCGATCTGGGTGCGGATCTGGTCCACGCGGGCCTTGATGTCCTCGCCGCGGCCGGCGCCGCCCACCAGGGTGGTCTCTTCCTTGGTGACGTTGACCTTCTTCGCGCTGCCGAGATCGTCCAGCGTCGCCTTCTCCAGGGTCAGGCCGACCTCCTCGGAGATGACGGTGCCGCCGGTCAGCACGGCGATGTCCTGCAGCATGGCCTTGCGGCGGTCACCGAAGCCGGGGGCCTTCACGGCGGCGACCTTGACGATGCCGCGGATGCTGTTGACCACCAGCGTGGCGAGCGCCTCGCCCTCGATGTCCTCGGAGACGATCAGCAGGGGCCGGTTCGCCTTGGCGACGTTCTCCAGCAGCGGCAGCAGCTCGCGGATGTTGGAGATCTTCTTGTCGCACAGCAGGACGTAGGGGTCCTCCAGCTCGGCGGACATGCTCTGCTGGTTGGTGATGAAGTAGGGGCTGAGGTAGCCGCGGTCGAACTGCATGCCCTCGACCACGTCCAGCTCGTTCTCCAGGCCGGAGCCCTCTTCCACGGTGATGACGCCTTCCTTGCCGACCTTCTTCATGGCATCGGCGATGATCTCGCCCACCGCGTTGTCCGAGTTGGCGGAGATGGAGCCCACCTGGGCGATGGCCTTGTCCGTGTCGCAGGGCTTGGACAGCTCGCGCAGGGACTCGATGGCGGCGGTCACGGCCTTGTCGATGCCGCGCTTGAGGTCCATCGGGTTCATGCCCGCGGCGACGGCCTTCATGCCCTCGCGCAGGATGGACTGGGCCAGCACGGTGGCGGTGGTGGTGCCGTCACCGGCCACGTCGGAAGTCTGGGAAGCGACTTCCTTCACCATCTGGGCGCCCATGTTCTCGAACTTGTCCTGGAGCTCGATTTCCTTGGCGACGGAGACGCCGTCCTTGGTCACGGTGGGGGAGCCGAAGCTCTTCTCCAGGACCACGTTGCGGCCGCGCGGGCCCAGGGTGGCCTTGACGGCGTTGGCCAGGGTGTTCACGCCCGCAATCATGCGGTGGCGGGCATCATCTCCAAAACGGATGTCTTTTGCTGCCATGTTCGTTTCCTCTCGAATTCGGTAGGCGGTTCAGTAAGTAATGCGGCTTTCGCGCTTGAGCGGCGTTAGCCCTCGATGACGGCCATGATGTCGTCTTCGCGCATGACGAGCAGCTCCTCGTCCCCCAGCTTGACCTCGGTGCCGGCGAACTTGCCGAACAGCACCTTGTCGCCGACCTTCACGTCCAGGGGGCGGACCTCGCCGTTGTCCAGCTGCTTGCCGTTGCCCACGGCCTGGACTTCACCCTTGATCGGCTTCTCGGCAGCCGAATCCGGGATCACGATGCCGCCCGGGGAGGTGCGCTCTTCCTCCATGCGCTTGATGACAACGCGATCGTGCAATGGGCGAATATTCATCGGGCTTCTCTCCCTTAATGTCTGTGCAATGCTGTTGAATGCTCTCGGCGATTGTTAGCACTCGCCTTAAGTGAGTGCTAATGATAGTAGCGATTGCATCGGAGTCAACCCCCTCTAGAAGCCGCGCCGGTGCCCCCTTCCTCCGCCCGGCGGACGTTGAACGATGCGCGCCGGCGGCGCTCCGCGTCTCCGTTATGCGAACCATCCGGCGGACGGGGTGTCTGTCGGGCGGCAAGCTTGGCTCCAGTGCGGTGCGCCACCCCCTTTGGCACTCATGGCGTGTGCGCCCGCGTTGTTGCGGGGCGCCACGAGAGCCGGGTGGACTCGCGCACTGCATTCGGGGCCGGCACTGCCGCGCCGCGCCCCCCTGTCGGTGGGGCTGGTGGTGATACAATTCAAAGCCCCAACGTTGGCCGCCGACATACGGCACGACAGCAAAGAGAAGGACGGCTCCATGGACGACACCTATCTTCTGGCCCTGTGTACCTGTCCCGACGAGGACGTGGCCGAGCGCATCGCCAGCAAGCTGGTGACCGAGGGCCACGCGGCCTGCGCGAACATCATCCCGGGCCTGACCTCGGTCTTCTTCTGGGAGGACAAGGCCGAGAAGGACCCGGAAGTGCTGCTGCTGATCAAGACCACCGGGCGGGCCTACCCGGCCATGGAGGAGTGCATCCAGGAGCTGCACCCCTATGAGCTGCCCGAGATCATTGCCGTGCGCATCGACCGCGGTCTGGGCGAGTATCTGAGCTGGATCAGCAGCGAGACGGAGTAACCGGTTTCATGAGCGCCAACGGACTGCGCCGGCTCGTCCTTGTTTTCTTCCTCTGCCTGCTGCCCGTTGCCGGGCCGGCGCAGGACAACTCGTCCGCCGTTGAAGGCGGGGGCGGCGGGCTCTCGCTGCTGGAACAGGGGGGCAACCAGGACGACATCCTGCCCGTCGAGAAGGCCTTTCCCTTCAGCGTCGAGCTGGTGGAGCCGGATCGCATCGTTGCCCGCTGGGATACGCGGGAAGGCTATTACCTCTACAAGGACAAGATCGCCTTCCGACTGGTCGGGGGCGACAACCGCATCGTCAATGTCCAGCTGCCGGCCGGGAAGATGAAGGAGGATCCCTACTTCGGCCGGCTGGCCGTCTACCCCTATCCGGTACAGGCCTATATCGAGCTGGACAGGCCCGCGGCCGGCGACCTCATGCTGGAGGCCGACTACCAGGGCTGCGCCGAAAAGGGCATCTGCTATCCGCCCCAGACCGTCGAGTATCCCGTCGAAGGCGCGGCTCTGGCCGGCGCCGGCGGCCCCGGCGGGGGCGGCGGATCGGGTGTCAGCCTGTGGGACTACACCCAGGCCGACTTCATGGGGGTCCTGCAGGGCGGCAGCCCGCTGATGATCGTGGCCATCTTCTTCGGCGCCGGGCTTCTGCTGGCCTTCACCCAGTGCATCTATCCGATGTTCCCCATCCTGTCGGGAATCATTGCCGGCGACCGTCACCGCAAGACCGGTGGCCGGGCGTTCCTGCTGTCGCTGGTCTATGTTGAATCCGCCGCGCTGCCCTACGCCCTGCTGGGCACGCTGGCGGGGCTGTTCAGCAGTGTCGCGCCCCAGGTGTATTTCCAGAGCCCCTGGATCCTGGGCGGATTCGCGGCGCTATTCGTGGTGCTGGCCCTGGGGATGTTCGACGTCATCACCATCCAGATGCCCAGCCGCTGGCAGACCCGGGTCTCGGAGGCCTCCCATCACCAGAAGCGCGGCTCCCTGAAGGGCGCGGCGGTGATGGGGCTGCTCTCCACCCTGATCGTCGGTGCCTGCTCCGGCCCGGCCCTGGTGGCGGCGCTGGCGTTCGTGTCCACCACCAACGATCCCTTGATGGGCGGCCTCGCCTTCTTCGCCCTGTCCCAGGGCATGGGCCTGCCGCTGTTGTTGCTGGGTACCGGGGCGGGCAAGTTCCTCCCCAGTGCCGGGCACTGGATGAGCACCGTCAAGCATGTCTTCGGTGTCGTCTTCCTGGGCGTGGCGATCTACTTCGTCGACCGCTTCGCGCCGGGCTACATCACCCTGGCGCTCTGGGGCGTGCTGGCGCTGGGCGTGGGCGTGTTCGTGGGCGCCTTCGATCACCTGGCGCTGGAGGCCTCGCGATTCCAGCGCCTGCGCAAGACCTGCGGCATGGTGCTGGTGCTATGGGGGGCGCTGTCCCTGGTCGGGGCGTCCATGGGCGGTAACGACGTCTGGCAGCCGCTGCAGCGGGTCGCCGAGCGCGGCGACGGCGCGGGCCTGGGGGCGACCGCGGCGGCCCCGGAGAGCGCATCGGGCCTGTTCCGGAGGGTGGCCGGTCTCCAGGAGCTGGAGGCGGCAATGAACGCGGCCCGTCAGGCCGGACGACCGGTGCTGGTGGACGTGTACGCGGACTGGTGCGTGTACTGCGTCAAGCTGGACGAGGAGACTTTCTCGGATCCGGCGGTCCGGCAGGCGCTGGAGCGTTTCACCCTGCTCAAGGTGGACGTCACCGCCATGAACGAGGCGGACAAGGCGCTGCTCGAGCGCTATAACGTTTACCTGCCCCCCGCGGTGATGTTCTTCGGTGTTAACGGCGAGGAGCGCGAGGAGCTCCGGGTGGTGGGCTTCCTCGAGCCGGAGCGGTTCCTGGAGCGCGTGCGCCGCGTCTCCGGAGACGGGCATAGCGCGTGACCCGTCGGAGCCTGCTCTACTGGCTCGCCCTGGCCGGGTTGGTCGCGGCTTTCATTGTCGTGACCTGGCTGCGTGTCTGGGTCGAGGACACCGCTACGGAAGGCCCCGGCATGCGGCCGGCGTTCTCCCTGCCGGATCTGTCGGGTGAGGCCCGGGCCATCGCCGAGTGGGACGGTCAGGTCCTCGTCGTGAACTTCTGGGCGACCTGGTGTCCGCCCTGCGTGGAGGAAATCCCCGAGCTGGTGGACGTGCAGTCGCGCTTCGGGCAGAAGGGCGCCCAGGTCATCGGCGTCGCCCTGGACGAGCGGGAGAACATCGAGGGTTTTCTGCGGGAGGTGCCGGTGAACTATCCCGTCCTTCATGGCGCAACCAGGGCCTTCAGGGTGCTGGATGCCTACGGCAACGAGCGCGGCACGCTGCCCTACACCGTGGTCGTGGGCCGGGACGGCGAGATACACCACCGCCTGCCGCGCCCCACCGACGCCAAGGAGCTTGGCCGGCTGATCGAGCCCCTTCTCTGAGGGCTTTGCCCGCGCCTGGATGCGGATAAAAACGCTCCAATTGCGTCGAACGTGCCGGAAACACCCCCGATCTGGACATAATCTGCCATCTCGTTCAGAATCCGCACACTAGCGGGTGGGAGGCCCTGGCGGGCAACCACTCCATGCGTCAAACGGGGACTGTTCGAGCGATCATGGCCGATCTACTGGTAGTCCACGGCCCCAATCTGAACCTGCTGGGTACCCGCGAACCGGGCGTCTACGGCCGGACGACGCTGGCCGACATCGACGATACCCTGCGGGCAGCGGCCAAGCGCACCGGTGTCTCGCTGGATAGTTTCCAGAGCAATGCCGAGCATGCGCTGATCGATCGCATCCAGCAAGCCCCGTCCGAGGGCGTGCGCTTCATCATCATCAATCCGGCGGCATTCACCCACACCAGCGTCGCCCTGCGCGATGCTTTGCTGGGCGTCGGGTTGCCGTTCATTGAAGTGCATCTGAGCAACGTATTCGCGCGCGAGCCCTTCCGCGCCCACTCGTATTTCTCCGACGCGGCGGTGGGCGTGATCTCGGGGTTCGGCGCCCAGGGCTACGAGCTGGCGGTGGAAGCCGCCGTGCAGCATCTTACAAAGGGTTAGCGGGTTATGGACATTCGGAAGATCAAACGACTGATCGAGCTGCTGGAGGAATCCGGCGTCAACGAGATCGAGATCAAGGAGGGTGAGGAGTCGGTGCGTATCAGCCGCGGCGCCGACACTCAGTTCATGCAGATGCCCCAGGTCTTCCAGGTGCCGGGGCAGCAGGCGCCCGCGGCGGCGCCGCCGCAGGCAGCGCCGCAGCAGGAATCGGCACAGCCGGCGGAGGCCGGCGAGGGCGAGCTGGAAGGCCACGTGGTGCGCTCGCCCATGGTCGGAACCTTCTACCGGGCGCCGTCCCCCGGCTCCAGTTCCTTCGTGGAGGAGGGCCAGTCGGTCCAAGTGGGCGACACGCTCTGCATTATCGAGGCCATGAAAATGCTCAACCAGATCGAGGCCGACCACGCGGGCGTGGTCAAGTCGGTGCTGGTGGAGAACGGCCAGCCCGTGGAGTTCGATCAGCCGCTGTTCGTGATCGGTTAAGGGAAGGCCCTGCCAATGCTCGAGAAGATCGTAATCGCCAACCGCGGTGAGATAGCGCTGCGCATTCTGCGCGCCTGCCGCGAGCTGGGCATCAAGACCGTGGCCGTGCATTCCTCGGCCGATCGCGAGCTCAAGCACGTGCGCCTGGCGGATGAGTCCGTTTGTATCGGCCCGCCGGCCTCCGGGCAGAGCTATCTCAACATCCCGGCCATCGTCAGCGCGGCCGAGGTGACCGACGCCACGGGCATTCACCCGGGCTACGGTTTCCTGTCGGAGAACGCGGATTTTGCCGAGCGGGTGGAAAGCTCCGGCTTCAAGTTCATTGGTCCCCGCGCCGAGACCATCTCGCTGATGGGCGACAAGGTTTCCGCCATCAAGGCCATGATCGAGGCCGGCATCCCCTGCGTGCCCGGCTCGGGGGGCCCCCTGGGCAACGACGACGAGGAGAACCTGCGCATCGGCCGGGAGATCGGCTATCCGGTCATCATCAAGGCCGCCGCCGGCGGTGGCGGGCGGGGCATGCGCGTGGTCCACAGCGAGGCGGCGCTGCTCAACGCCATCCACCTCACCCGTACGGAGGCGGACTCCGCCTTCGGCAGCAGCACCGTCTACATGGAGAAGTACCTGGACAACCCGCGCCACGTGGAGATCCAGGTGCTGGCCGACCAGCACGGCAACGCCATTCATCTCGGCGAGCGCGACTGCTCGATGCAGCGCCGACACCAGAAGGTGGTGGAGGAGAGCCCGGCGCCGGGGCTTACCGAAGAGCAGCGCCGTGAGATCGGCGAGCGCTGCGCCGAGGCCTGCCGGGTCATCGGCTATCGCGGCGCCGGCACCTTCGAGTTCCTCTACCAGGACGGGCGTTTCTATTTCATCGAGATGAATACCCGCATCCAGGTGGAGCACCCCGTCACCGAGATGGTCACCGGCGTGGATCTGGTGAAGGAGCAGATCCTGGTCGCCGCCGGCGAGCCTCTGCGTTACCGCCAGGAGGATATCGTCATGCGCGGTCACGCCATCGAGTGCCGGATTAACGCCGAGGATCCCCAGACGTTCGTCCCCTCGCCGGGGCGGATCGACAACTACCATGCGCCGGGCGGGCCCGGCGTACGGGTGGACTCCCACGTCTACAACGGCTACGTCGTACCGCCCTATTACGACTCCATGATCGGCAAGATCATCTGCCACGGCGACAGCCGCGCCAGCGCCATTGCCCGGATGCGCACCGCCCTGTCGGAGGTCGTCGTCGGCGGCATCAAGACCAACGTGCCGCTGCAGTACGACATCATGAATGACGGCGCTTTCCAGGCCGGCGGCGCCAACATCCATTACCTGGAGAAAAAGCTGGGGCTGTCCTGAGGGAACCGCTTTCAGCGCTTCCCTTTCAGCTTTCGCGTATCGGCTGGGGTTGCGCCTGCAGGAGCGCAGCAAGGCGCGAACATACCGGGATGATGCCAGTCAGATCGCGGCTTGCGCCGCCACTGCGGGTGCCGGGGTCGAGCCGCCACGGTGTGGAAACAGGGTTGTTCGATCGTCGCCGCGGGGCCCGCGTCTCCGCCGCGATTCCCTATTCCGCCTCTTCGTCCTTCCCCCGCGCTATGGCCTGTTCCCTGCCGCTGATGAGCCCGCTGATGTTGCTGCGGTGGCGCCAGAAGGTGAGCACGGTGAGCACCCCCATGGTCACCGTCATGGCCGTGCTGCCCGTGGCCCAGTAGACGTAGGCGGGTGCGACCAGGAAAGCGGTGAGCGCGGCCACCGAAGAGATGCGGAATATCATGGCCACCACCAGCCAGGTGGCGACGGTGAGCAACGCCGCCAGCCAGGACCAGCCCAGGAGCACGCCCAGCCCCGTGGCTACGCCCTTGCCGCCGCGGAAGCCGAAGAACAGGGGATAGAGATGGCCCAGGAACGCCGCCACGCCCACGGCGGCGTAGACCCAGCCGTCGTCGCTAAGTGCCCGGGCCAGCAGCACCGGCAACAGGCCCTTGAGGAAGTCGCCGGCCAGGGTCAGTGCCCCGGCCTTGCGCCCGCCCAGGCGCAGGACGTTGGTCGCGCCCGGGTTCTTCGAGCCGCCGCTGCGCGGATCCGGCAGGCCCAGGGCCCGGCAGACGATGATGGCCGAGGAGACCGAGCCGAATAGGTAGCCGACGATGGTCAGCACGATGCCAACGGTCATGGCGCTGCCACTCCCTCCGGTTCGTCACGCGGCCCGACGCGGCAGGCCACATCATGGTAAAGTTGGCGCCCGTTTTTGGGTGGGGCCGCTTTGTCACCGGCAGTGTACGTCGGCCCGGAACCGTGTGAAACCGCCCCAGCCGCGCGCCTTCCGCCGCGCGCGGCGCCAATCAGCCGGGGAATGCCGCATGGACATCGTCTTTATCCGCCGCCTTGAGGCCGACGCGGTCATCGGCGTCCACGAGTGGGAACGCCAGGTCCGCCAGCGTCTGCGACTCGACCTGGAACTCGGTGCGGACACGGCCCGAGCGGCGGCCACGGACGCCATCGATGATGCCCTGGATTACAACGCCCTGGCCGAGCGGGTGAAGGCGCTGGTCGCTGAATCCGGGTTCCGGTTGGTGGAATCCCTGGCGGAGCACGTGGCCGACCGGCTGCGTCAGGAGTTCGGAGTCCCGTGGCTGCGGATCACGGTACACAAGCCCGGCGCCGTGGCCGGCACCGAGTCCGTCGGCGTCATCATCGAGCGGGGCGAATAACATGGCCAGGGTCTATGTGGGCATCGGCAGCAATATCGAGCCGGCGCGCCACGTGTGCGCGGCCCTGGACGACTTGCGCGCGGCCTTCGGCGAGCTGGATGTCTCGCCGGTCTACCAGACCGAGGCCGTCGGTTTTGCGGGTCAGGACTTCCTGAACCTCGTGGTGGGCTTCGACACGAGCGCCGACCCGGGCGCGGTGAACCAGACCCTGCGCGCCATCGAGGATCGCAACGGACGGCGCCGGGGCCCCGAGCGCTATGCCTCGCGCACGCTGGACCTGGATCTGCTGCTCTACGACGATCTGGTGGCCGACGACCCGGCCATGAACCTGCCCCGGGACGAGATCCTGCGCTTCGCCTTCGTGCTCAAGCCCCTGGCGGACATCGCCGGTGAGCGCCACCATCCCAGTGACGGCCGCACCTTCAATGAGCTGTGGGCGGAGATGGCTGACGACGCGCCCGCGCTGACCAGCGTCGATCTGTGATGGCCCGGCGCGAGCGCACGCCCCCGGCACCGGATGCCGAAGCCGCCGCCCACAGTCAGCGGCTGCTGGCACGGATATTCGACGCCATCGACGCGGGCGGCGGCATGCTGCCCTTCGACGAATACATGGCCATGGCGCTCTACGAGCCGGGCCTCGGCTACTACAGCGCCGGCCAGCGTCGCTTCGGCGCCGGTGGCGATTTCACCACCGCGCCGCTGACGGCGCCGCTGTTCTCCCGCACGCTGGCCCGGCAATGCGCCGAGGTGCTCGGTGAGCTGGGCGGCGGCGATATCCTGGAGTTCGGCGCCGGCACGGGCCGCATGGCCGCCGACGTGCTCGCCGAGCTCCAGGCCCGGGACGCGCTGCCGGCACGCTACCTCATCGTGGAGGTCAGCGCCGCCCTGCGCCAGGAGCAGGCCCAGGCCATCAAGGCCCTGCCCGCCTCCGTCGCCCAGCGCGTCGAGTGGCTGGATGGTCTTCCGGAGCAGCCCATTCGCGGCGTGGTGCTCGCCAACGAAGTGATGGATGCACTGCCGGTGAAGCGCTTCCAGTTCAATGGCGAGCTCCTCGAGCAGACGATCACGCGAGAAGGCGAGATTCTGGGCTGGACCACGACGGCGCCGGCCCCGGCGCTCGCCCGGGCGGTGGCGGATATCCAGGCCCGGCTGCCCGAGCCCTGGCCCGGCGGTTATGTCTCCGAGTGGTGTCCGGGTCTGGCGGGCTGGATCGGCAGCCTCGCCGACGTCATCGACCGCGGCGTGGCCCTGCTCGTCGATTACGGCTACCCCCGCCACGAGTACTATCACCCGCAGCGGGCCATGGGCACGTTGCTGTGCCACTACCGCCACCGCGCCCACGACGATCCGCTGTGGCTGCCGGGGCTGCAGGACATCACCGCCTTCGTGGACTTCAGCGCCGCGGCCGATGCAGCGGCCGCGGCCGGGCTCGACGTGCTCGGTTACAACACCCAGGCCCACTTCCTGATGGGCGCGGGCATCACGCGGCTGGTGGAAGAGGTCGCGGGCGCGGGCAGTGACGCGGACGTCGCCGCCGTCAATCAGCAGGCCAAGACGCTGATCATGCCCCAGGGCATGGGCGAGCGGTTCAAGGTGCTCGCCGTCGGCCGGGGCTGCGACGCGCCGCTTGCCGGCTTCAGCCTGGTGGACCAGCGCCACAAGCTGTAGGACCGGCGGGTGCGTGATCGTCCGCGCCGACGACGCGGGGAGGCGACACGCTTTGCCGCACGCGCTAAAGTGCGGATTGTGTTGGAGGAGTTGAGGACGCGCCGGGGCATCACCGGCAGATTCGGGGCGATGTCCCGGTGCCCACCCCGGGGCGTACCACGCAGGGCGTATGACGAATAAAGAGCACGACGTGGGAACGGTGCTGGTCGTGGACGACCACCGTTTCTCAAGGACGATCTTCTCGCGCATCCTCACCGATGTGGGGTTCCAGGTGCTCACCGCCGCCGACGGCGTGGAAGCCCTCGAGCTCACCCGTTCCCACACGCCGGAGGCGTTCATCGTCGACGTCGGCATGCCGCGCATGGACGGTATCTCCCTCTGCGGCCGGCTGCGGGCGGACCCACGCTTTCAGGACACGCCGATCCTGGTGACCACCGCTTCCGATGTCAGCCAGGTGGTGCGCGACGCCTTCGCCGCCGGCTGCGACGATGTCATCCACAAGCCCCTGGAACCCGCCGTGGTCGCGGCCCGGCTGAGCGGGCTGCTGCAGAAGGCCAGCGCCTACAGGGAGCTGGCGCGGATCCGCGAGCGCCTGGCCCGCTATGTCTCGCCGCGGCTGCGGCACATCATCGAGGCGGATACCGGTGAGGAAACCCCCATCGTCCCGGAGCTCAAGGAGATCGCCATACTGTTCTCCGATATCCGCGGCTTCACGGCCCTGTCGCAGAGCCTTGCGCCGGAGGTGCTTTTCGACGTCATCGGCGCCAATCTCAGCCGCCAGGTGGACGCCGTCTATCGCCACCGCGGCTACGTGGACAAGTTCGCCGGCGACGGCATCATGGCGGTCTTCGACGGCCCGCGCATGGCGCGGGATGCCTGCGACTGCGCGCTGGAGATCATCGCGGAAACCCGGCGCCACGATGCCCTGCCCGACGGCGCGCCGATGCCCCTCGGTATCGGCATTCATGCCGGACCGGTGGTGGCGGGCAACATCGGCACCGGCGAGCACATGGATTACTCGGTCATTGGCGAGACGGTGAACCTCGCCGCGCGATTGTGCGGTTATGCGGGCGCGCTGGACGTGGTGGTCTCGGAGGACATCCGCCGGAGCGTCGACGGCGACGACGCGGACCTGGACTTCAGCCATCGCCACCAGGCCCGTTTGAGGGGTCTACACGCGCCCATGACCCTGTATCATTTGCGCCCGGTGGCCGCGGCCCTGTCCTGAGGCGTCCCGCGCGGATCGGTATCCGCCTCGGGACGTGGTCTGGTTCGCGAACTATTGAGCCCATTCATGACGCGGCCAATATGAACCGTATAGAATTGCCGACGGTGCACGAGCGTATGCGCGCACCGCAGCGAGTGTAAACGAGTCCGGTCCGGGGCCGGAGAGACGGGGGTAGTGATGACCGAAACAGCGGAGCTTGAGCGCGAAGTCGCCGAGTTGATCGTGGATGTCCTGAACCTGGAGGAGTCGGCCGAGGAGATCGACCCCGAGCAGCCCCTGTTCGGAGAGGGCCTGGGTCTGGATTCCATCGATGCCCTGGAGCTGGCCGTGGCTATCTCCAAGAAATACGGCTTCGAGCTGCGTTCGGACGACAGCGACAATGCCCGTATCTTCTCCTCGCTGAGGTCGCTGAGTGAGCACATCGAGCGCAACCGCAGTCAGTAGTCGCCGGGTGCCGGCCCTGGCCCGTCTGGTCCCGGGATCCGCGCCGGCGCCCGCGTCCACGGATCGCCGGCGCCAGTGAGAGCCACGCTGTCGTTCCTGATCCTCGTCGCCTATCCCCTCTGGGTCCACTTGAGCGTCAGTATCGGGCACCCCATGTGGGGCGCGACGGCGCTGCCGGTATTCTACCTGGCGCAGCGGCTCCTGGCCGTTGGCGGATTGCGCCTGGGCGCCGTGGACTGGAGCGTGTTGGCCGTGCTCGGCGCCGCGGTGGCCGTCGGGCTCGCCTATGGCCGCCACACGCTCATTTACATGCCGCCGGTGGCCATCACGGCGATGATCTTCCTGACGTTCGCCCGCAGTCTCGTGGGCGAAGGTCCGGCGCTGGCGACGCGCTTTGCCCGGGCCATGGGCGAGACCACGCCGGAGGTGGAGCGCTACACGCACCGGTTGACCTGGGTCTGGACGATCCTGCTCGGCGCCATCGTCGTCGAGACCGTCTTGCTGCCCTTCTTGGTCAGCGACGAGGTGTGGTCGCTATTCTGCAATGTGCTTAACTATGTGTTCATCGGTGCGTTCATGAGCGCCGAGTTTGTCTATCGCAAGATCCGGTTCCGCCGCCCCTATACGCTGGCCGGTTTCATACGCCGCATGGCCAGCGTCGACTTTCGCAACATCTAAGGCGGGACGGTGCCGGGCGACGTCGCACATGCGGGCGTGCGACGTCGTCTGAATAACAACGCCGACGGCATGCCCTGCATGACCGGAACGGCGACAGGCGGGACTCCTGGGTAGAGGGACGCAAGACATGTTGGATCGACGAACGGCCGCGTCGCGTCCGCCTCGCGCGCGCGCT
>JACDUA010000035.1 GCA_013519935.1 Ectothiorhodospiraceae bacterium WFHF3C12
GTCAGGTAATAGACCTCCAGCGTAGAGCCGAAGGTCAGCCCCATCGACGGCATGCGCATGGACGACAGCCCCGCCTCGCCGCCGAACAGCCCCTCCCAGTGGGGCGCCAGGGAGTGAAACAGCTCCGCGAGCGCCAGCGTGACCAGCGCGAAGTAGACGCCCGAGCGCATCGTGGCGAAGTAACCCGCCGCCGCGCCGCAGATCAGGCCGGCAAAGGCGCCGGCCAAGGGCAGTAGCACGGTGGGTATCTGGGCGTCGCCGTACTCCACCGCCTGCATCAGGTGCAAGACGGCGAAGGCGCCCACGCCGTAGTAGGCGGCGTGGCCGAATGAGAGCATGCCGCCCTGGCCCATGAGCAGGTTGAAGGCTGCCGCGAACAGGGAGGCAATCAGCGCGTTCACCAGGGCGTACTGCCAGCCGCCCCCTAGAAAGGGCGGCACGACAATCAGCACCGCCAGCAGCGCGAGTATCGTGAGGATCGAGTATCGCATCGGCTGCCCCCGTCAGTTCTTTGCGCCCATGAGGCCGGCCGGGCGCAGCAGCAGCACGATCAGCATCAGAAGGAATGGCACGGTCGCCGAGATGGACGACAGCGTCATGGTCAGTAGCCCGCCTACGCCGCGGGCCCACTCGCCGAGCCCGACCACGTCCAGCGCGCCGGCCAGGGACCAGTCCAGGCCAACGGCGAAGGAGCTGAATACGCCGATGAGCAGCGAGGCGATCAGCGACCCCGTCAGTGAGCCGAGCCCGCCGACCACCACCACCACGAACACGATCACACCCAACTCGAGGGCCATGTTGGGGTTGGTGGGAAAGAAGGCCCCGGCCACCGCGCCCGCCAAACCGGCCAGAGCCGCCCCCGTGCCGAACACGCCCAGGAACACCGCGGGCACGTTGTGGCCCAGGGCGCGGGCCGTCTCGGGCAGCCGCTCCGCTGCCCGCACCACCATCCCGATCCGCGTGCGCGTGAGCAGCAGCGCCAGCACCAGGAACATTGCGAGGGCCACGACGCCGATGAAGATGCGGTAGAACGGGTAGGCAGTGCCGAATATGTGGAAGATGGAGAAATCCAGCGCTTCCGGACGCTGATAGTTGACCGGAAAGTCACCGTAGAAGAGCTTCACGAGCTCCTCGAAGATAAAGGCGAGGCCGAAGGTCAGCAACAGCTCGTGGGCGTGGCCATGGGCGTGCACCCGGCGCAGCATGTAGCGCTCCACCAGCATGCCCAGAACGCCCACCAGCAGCGGTGCGACGATCAGCCCCACCCAGAAACCGAAAACGCCCGAGAGGGTATAGGCGAAGTAGGCGCCGAGCATGTAGAACGAGGCGTGGGCGAAGTTGAGCACGCCCATCATGCCGAAGATCAGGGTCAGCCCGGCTGAGACCATGAACAGCAGCATCCCGTAGATGACGCCGTTCAGCGTGGAGACGATCAGAAACTCCATGGATGGCTCCCTGGCAGTCGAAGACCGCTACCCGCCCGCGGGTGGCGGGAAACCGAGGCCCCGCGGCGCACGGCCGCGAGGCCTCTGGCGGATTCAGGGCCGGCGCATGCGGCAGGAGTCCTGCACCGGGAAGATGGCGTTCTCCGCGGAGACCACCTCGATCGGCTTGAAGCCATAGTCGGTGTCGTCCACGGGATACTTCACGCCCGTCTCCACCCGGGAAACGACGATGGGCATGACGGCCTGGTGGTCACCCTTGCGCACGTGCATCTCGCTGATGCCGTTGTCGATGGAGACCTCCTCCATGGCCAGGGCGATCTTGTTCACGTCAATATCGCCACCGCCGAAATCCACCTGCTCCAGCGCCTTGGCGAACAGGCTGATGCCGTTAACCGCACCCGGCTCGATGAAGACCGGATAGTGCCCTGTGGCCTCGCGGTAGGCCTCGGGGAAGTCGTTCTCCAGCAGCTCGATGTTGCTGCTGTTGGCCACGTAGTTGCCGGGCGCCACGTCACCCGCGTTGGCTACGTTGCCCGGCTGGTCCATGAAGATGGTCCCGAAGGTCACGTCCAGCTCGGCATCACCAACGGCCTTCATCAGCAACAGCAGATCGTTGGACCAATTCCCCGTAATCACGGAATCCGGGTTGGCGGACTTGATCTGGGCCACGAACGGGGAGAAGTCCTGAATGCGGTTGACCTCGTGCAACACCGTGTCCACCACCTCATAACCGTACTCATCGGCGTTATCGAGGATGGCCTGCTGCATGTCCTTGCCCCAGGAGTAGTTCTGGTTGATGGAATAGACCCGCTTGCCCAGTTCGCCCTCCTGCTGCATCACCTTGACCAGCGGGCCCGTGCGGTAAGGCGCGGTGGTGGAGAAGTGGAAGGCATGGAAATGGCACTTCTCACCGCGCAGGGCCAGCGCCTCGGCGCCTATGTTGAGGTACAGGACGGGGTTATCGGGGTTGCGGATGTTGTGTTTGCGCACGTCCTCCGTCACCTGCCCGCCGATGGCCGACGAGGCACCCTGCACGACCACGTGAGCGCCGTCGGCGACGGCCTCGCGGAACTTGGTGGCTGCCCCGGACGTATCGCCGGCGTTGTCGTACTCCGTGATGACTATGGAGTCGCCGTTGAAACCGCCCTGCTCATTGACGTTGTTGAGCACGTACTCGGTGGCCGTGGCCAGCAGCCGTCCGGTGGACGTCTGTGGGCCGGAGAGTGACTCGATGATGGCGACCTTGAGCGGCTCAGCCTGGGCCGCGGAAACACTGGCGGCCATGGCGATACCCACGGCCGCAGACGTGATGAAACGTGACATGGCGGTCTCCTCCTCGTTTGTGGTTGTCACCCCTCTCTGCGGAGGGTTGATACCCGATTGCGGTATTACAATATCGCAACCATTATTGTAGGACAATCTTCCATTGGGCACGAATCAGCTCAGGCCCTAAACTAGGTGTCGACTGCACTGGGAAACGGGGTGAAATGCACCTGACAGATAGGCGCCAACACGCGGACTTGCGAGCCACCGGCGGGCAGCTAAGCTCTCCTGAGCGGGTGATCCAGGCGATCCGCGATGGCATTTCTACGGGACGTTACGTACCCGGGCAACGCCTTATCGAGGCCGACCTGACTCGGGAGTTGGGCGTCAGTCGCGGTCCAGTGCGGGAGGCCCTTAAACGCCTGGCCGCCGAGCACATCATCACCCTCAACCGCAACAAAGGCGCCTATGTGCGTCTGCTGACCCGGCGTGAGGCCCGCGACCTGCTGCAAGTCGTCGAGGAGTTGCTTGGATTCGCAGCGCGGTTGGCGGCTCGGCATATCGATGACGAGGCGCATCGCGAACATCGCGCGCGATTTCAAAGATCTCTGGAACGACTCCTGGAGCACCAGAACCAAGGCTTCAGCTACGCCTATATCGAGGACCGCGACCGCTTCTACGGGGCCATGATGGCCATTGGCGGCAACCGGGAGCTGCCCCGACTGCTCCCAGTGACATTGGTACAACTGCAACGACGCCAGTTCCAACGCTACGAGGCGGTGCGGGACCCGAACCTTCGCTTCACGGAGTACCGCAGCATCGGGGAGGCGGTACTGGCGGGCGATGCTCGCCTGGCCGAACGTTACACGCGGCTACATGTTCGGCGCATACGTTTGGCCATTCGGCGGCTGCCAGACGAGGCCTTTGCCCAGGAGCGTAACGGATACCATCGACGCTAACGATGCAGGCGCCCGCGCACGTCGTTCACTTCTTCGGTCCACCGGCGGAAGTCGACGTCAAGTGCCATGGCCAACTCACCGAGTCGGTTCAGATGGCCTGACTCATGACAACGGTCTCTGGGAAAGCCGGGACGGTTCAACCGTGACATCGTTCAGGCAATGCGCTATCCCCCGGAGAGTGTACGGGGGATCGGCAGTTCGATTTCCCAATTGTCTCGCCGGCAGAGGTTCGGCAATTACCGCGATGACGCCGACGACGAAGTCTGCCTGATTGTGCGGATAGAAACCGTTGACCCCGTGCGTAACCTCGACGGAATAGCGGCAACGCCCGGGGTTGATGGGTTGCTCATTGGCCCATCGGACCTCTCCGCTGCGATGGGTCACGGGGGGTCAGCCAGACCATCCGGAAATCGGCCAGATCATCGAGGAGGCTATTGACCGGATTCGCGAGGCTGCAGGCCTACTCTTCACGAATGAGTCGCTGGCGAAAGCCTACATGGAAATTGGGGCGACATTCATTGCTGTTGGGGTAGATGCCGCCCTTCTGACCAACGCGGCCAAGGATTTTCGAGGGCGATTGCCTTAAGCACTCCATGTCACCAAAGACGGGGGGTGCGACACCATTGACTCACGCGGATGGCAGGAAGGCGTCGACCGACACGGAGGCCAGCCAGGTCGCATGGGTCCCTGCGGGCGGATCACCGGGACATCGCGCCCGCGCCTCCTCGGTGAGCTGGCCGGCACCGCCCCGCCAGCTCAGACACCAAGCGCCCGCCTGATCGCGGGCCGCATCGCCGTAGACGTGGATCCCCGCGAGGCGCGCGCGCAACAACCCGCGGGCCGTGGCGTCACCGGGCCCTATGTCGATGCGCACATCGCGCGGCCAAGGCCATCGTGCAGGCCACAGAAGGTGCGTCGGTTCTATCATCAGCGCCGCCGCAAGCATCGCCGCCGGCTCCGGCTCCGCCACCGCGTGCCGGATAGACGGCCATACGTCGAGACGGCACCACGCGGCGCTCCACGGGGCGCTGTCCCCCGGCCCGAGCAACCGCGGCCGCGTATGGGGGGTGCCTCCGATGACGTAGTGGCTTGGGTAATCGAAGTAGTCGGGGGTGGTTGCCCGCAGCTGCTCGTAGAAGCCCTGGGTCCACAACAGGACCGGCCCGGCGGCGGCCTGCAGATCGCCTTCGGGATCCGGGGTGATGATCGCCACCCGGGCCAGCTCGGACCCATGCGTGGACATCGTGGTCGCCCATACATCGCCGTCGGCCGTGTGCGCGATGAAATCACGGGCATCGAGATAATGCGGGCTGTGCATCGATTCCCTCCTGGCGCCGTCGCAGCGGGTCCCGGACAGCGGGCATCGTGAGTCGGGCGGCGCCGATCCGCCCGGGTCGCGTCTTCACGTCCCAAGCACACCGAACGGCCCGACCAGCGCAGGCGATCGCCGGACCCGCGGGGGGCTGGAGCGAAGAACCCGGCACCTGTAGTGGTCAGGCAATTTTCAAACACCGCGATGGGGGGTCGACTGCAGCGCGCTGCTCGTAGGCGTTGGGCGCCACATAGTTCAGCGTCGAGTGGGCGCGCACCGTGTTGCACAAACCCACGATGTAGTCGGTGATGTCGCGCCGCGCCTCGCCGTGGCTGGCGTAGCGGCGCCGCAGTCAGCGATCGGCCCTCGACCGGATCGCCGACGCGTTGGACCTTGAGCTGATTGGCCCAGCGCCGCCCCGTCTTCTCGCTGAGATCCTGTTCCCGGCACACGTCAGCCACCCCCAGGCCGTCATCGACCACCATCCGGGCCACCTGCTGCTTGTACTCCACCGCAAACTTGCGCCGCGCGCGCAATGGTTGTTCTCCTCGCCCTAGCCAAGATCATCCCACCCAGCGAGCTGCCCACGGAAATTGGGCCAGCTCTCGCGGGTCAGGGCGCCGCGGCCCACTGCTGTCCCACAGTTGGGCAAAACGCACGGTCTGGAGAGTCCCCGGTTGGCACAATTGTTTATCCCGATACCCCATTGATCTAACGCAGGAATTCCAGACCTTGGCTCATCATAGCATGGCCCTTTCCCAGCTCCTTCACCTTGTTCCGAGACATGAATTCAACGCCCTCGCCATCGAGCATCTCCGAGGGGCAAAGCTGCGATCGATCCATCGCTGGTCGCGGTTCGTCGCACTGGCGCTGGGGCAGCTCACCTCGCCGGTCGGCAAACTCAGCGTCCATCGGATGCCGCCCCGCGGACAACCTCTTGAGAGATCACAGCTAGGGAGACGGCGCACTGGATGACGAAAGCTTTCAAAACGCCTTGCTTATCCACTCCATGTCACACACGCCAGCAGACGTGATCTATCGCAAGGCATTGCGGCAGGTTTCGCGGCCAATTCAGGCGCCGGAACATCCATACCCATCCAACAGTTTTCTGCGCCCGGCGGCACATGGCGTTAGTCGAGGCGCAGAAACACATATCTATCCGCCGAACCGAAGCCTGCCAGAGACAACGACCATCCGGGCATAGCCGGTTCTGCCCACTTGCGAGCCGGATCCGCTTTGCACGTTGCATATTCGACATTCCCCCAGCACCAGTGAAACTCGGGAAAGCTCAGAACACGTTGGTGCGCACAAAGTCTTGGTGCGTGCTTGCCTCCTACATCTTCGGCGTCGGAAGCGTCGGCAGATTCAATCCCCATCGAATCGCAAGTAAGCGCAGAACGATAACGAGAACCACGCCGATGGAGAATGCGAGCGTCTCCGCAACCTCAAGCGCGTTCAGGATGAGATAGACCCCGATTCCCGCAATGGCTGCGGTCGCGTAGACCTCCTTTTGCAAGACCAACGGGATACGTGCGGTAATTACGTCGCGTAGCATGCCCCCCATGACACCCGTCATTGCCCCCATGATGATCACGATCAACGGCGAATGACCCGCTGCCAAGGCAAGTTTTGCCCCGGACATCGCAAAGATGGCCAAACCGAAAGCGTCTGCAACCAGAAACAGTGTCCCCGGCGGTGGGCGGACGCAGAGATACAGAACTGTCACCATCGCGGACAGCAGGATTGTAATCAGGTACCAATGGTCCACCACCCAGAATATTGGATGGTGCCCAAGAAGCAGGTCGCGCAGTGTTCCCCCACCGATCGCCGTGAACGTGGCGACTATCATGACTCCGAAAAGGTCCAGCTCCCGGTCTCGGGTAGCCAGTACGCCGCTGGCGGCAAAAACGGCCACACCAGCAAGGTCCAGATAGTAGAGCAGCACCCGACTCTCCACGAGCATTGATAGGTTCACGGCAATGGCCACGCCTGTGGCTGAGCTTACGCGAGAACGATACGAATCAGTTTCGACCGCAAACCGGTGAACTCACCTTCATCGCTTCAATGAATCGGAATTTCGGCTCGACTCCTTGGTCAATAACGCCGCCTGGGTTCGGCTCGTTCGCCTGAGGGTGTGGCCGAGAGGCACCGCAGCAATCAGCGTCCAATCGAAGCTCAACGTGCAAACAGTACATTCATAGCGCGGGGGAACCGCCATTGCAGCGGCGACCCCACCCACCGGGGAACAGCATTCCCGCGCGTATGTCTACTCTGATACTCCGGGTAGGGCGTTGTTCGGATCATGGCACTCACGGTGGGCCGAGCGGCCCACGCGAATCACTACCTGAAGCTCGCTGCAAAGTCCCAACGCGTAGGTGACATGGCATCGACTTCCATGATTGATCCTCCTATCGCGATTGAGTCGCATCCAAGCCAACTGCCGCGTCCGTGCGGACGGCAATTGCCGAGAGAATCGGGTACGGTTCATCGCGCACCGGCTCATGCGCTTACCGGGCGACTTACCAGACATGCGGCACGAGCCACCGACTGCAATTGACGCTGCGCCCGACCCCGGACAAGGCGAACTGATCCGCTGACCGTGACTTCTTCATCGCTACCTCCTGGGCGTAGTCTGCCAGAACGTTCCAACTTCGACTTGTCTACCTAGTGTGGCAGCTTACGGGTGCGACAACGGCTTGGCTTGCCTGATTTATGGCGCCGCTGCTGCGTGCGGGAGTGTCCGTTTAGTCTTGACCGGAACATCTTCACTGATTAAATATCACGCTCGCCTCGGTCTAGTCCGGCAACTGGTCCTGATCACGCGCCCCATCAAGGGCGCGTGATCAGGTCACGACTTCCAGGAAGTTCTGATTCAGCTCCCGGTCGTGGTAGAAGATCGCTTTGCCAAGATTGTCGGTGGTCCAGGTGATTGTCGGATGGTCGGGGTACCAGGTGCTGCCGCCGGCAAAGACCTCATTGCGGTTGCCCGAGGGGTCGAAGAAGTAGATCGTCTTACCGCGGGTGATGCCGTGGCGTGTCGGACCGATGTCGATGGATAAGTCGTATTTGGAGATCAGGTCCGCGGCGCGCAGGACATCTTCCCAGGTTTCCAGGAAGAACGAGGCGTGGTGGAACTTGCCCGGCTCATCATGACGGATGAAGGCAATGTCGTGGGCCTTGTTCGAGCATGAAAGGAAAGCCCCGATCAAGAAGTCACCGTCCAGCACCTGCTCGGCCAGACCGAAACCCAGCACGTCCCGGAAGAGTTCCACGGAGCGGTCTAGGTCAGTGCCGTATAGCAGGCAGTGGTCGAATCGGTGTGCAGCCATGCCCTTGACGTCCTCGACGAAGGCCTCCGGGTTGGTGGTGCCAGTCTCGTTACCGTAGAAGTCCTTCTGCGCGTAGAGTTCGAAGTGGTGGCCTGTGGGCGAGTCGAACCGGACCCGCTCGCCACAGTGGTTGAGCTCGCCGGAGCCGATGCGCTCGACGGTGCAGCCGAATTCCCTCACTCCCTGCTCAAGACGGTACAGGGCCTCGGTGTCCCGGACCTTGAATCCCATGTAGTCCATGCCGGGTGCATCGGCCTCGCGCAGGACAACGGAGAACCAGTCGTACTCGTCCCACGCCTTGAGATACACCCGGCCCTGGTCATCGTGGTCGGTCTTGATAAGGCCGAGGTAATCGGTGTAGTGCTTCACTGCCTCGTCCATATCCAGCACGCGAATGGCCACGTGCCCAGGTCGCAGTACGTCTTTCTGAGACATTGCTCTCACTCCTCCTGACTCAACAGGAACTGTTTGTTCGTTCCGGGTCGCCCCAGGGGCGCTTGACGACAAACGCTCTTTCGTATGTTTCCGAGCACGGCCAGCCTCACGTCGCTCCGCGGGTAACTACGGCAGGCCAGAACGATGCCAGTGCCCTCCTCTGCTTCGCTGACATGGGCCCGGCTCATCTTTTTCGACTCGAACGAGCCGCTAATCACCTGGACCTTGCACACTCCGCAGCCGCCGCCGCGGCAGCCCACGGGAATGCCCTTACGGCCAAGGCGCTCCATGGCCTTCAGCAGCGATTCCGACTCCGCGCACTTGTAAACCTCGCCGGTTTCGGCGATCTCGACCTCCCAGAACTGCGAAGCGCCTGCCTGGCTCACCTGTGTCACCATTCACCGATGTGGATGCCCGGGGGCAGATTGTCCGTCATACGCTCAATCCGGGCGTGATCGACGCCGGTTCGGCGTTTCCGGGCCAGACTCCAGTGGAGGAGTCGCTCGGCGTGCTCCGCCCGCACGCCCTTCAACGCAGGGTCGGCCCCGCGGTCATGCAGCTCCGACGGGTCCTCTTGGAGGTCGAACAGCTGCGGCCGAAAACCCGCCCAGTGGACGTACTTCCAGCGCTCGGTTCGAACCATCCAGCCGCGGCACTCAGCATTGGCTGGCAGCCCCAGCACGTGGCGGGCCCGGCGAGTGGAGTAGTCGAGTTCGCTGATTGCCTGATCCCGCCACTGCGCCGGCTCCTCGCCATGAATCAGCGCCAGGAGTGAGCGCCCCTCCACCCAGTGTTCGGGTATCTCGTGACCGAGGGCTTCGAGGACTGTTGGCATCACGTCCACGGCTTCCGCCATTCGATCCTCGGCGGTGCCCCGGGTCGCGTCAGCCGCCCCACTCGGGTCGTAAACGATCAAGGGAACGCGCTGGACCTCCTCGTAGAACAGCTCCTTCTCCCCAAGGCCGCGATCGCCCAGGAAGTCGCCGTGGTCGGAGGTGAACACGATCAGCGTGTCCTCCATCCGGCCACAGGCCATCAACTCGTCGAACAATCGGCCCAGGTGGTCGTCGATCTGCTTGATCAAGCCCATGTAGGTGGGCCGCACATGGCGTGCGACCGCCTCATCCCCGAAGCTCTGGGCCTCGGGATGCGCGCGATAGGCACTGACCACGGGGTGCTCCGCGGAGCGCTCGGAGGGAAGGATCGGCCCGGTATCCGCGTTGCGGTACATGTTGTGGTAGGGGGCCGGTACCACGTAGGGCCAGTGCGGCTTGATGTAGGACAGGTGCAGCACCCAGGGCTGATCGCCCTTGGAGCGGATGAATTCCAGGGCCCGATCCGTGGCGTAAGCGGTCTCCGAGTGTTCCTCCCGCACCCGGGCCGGGAGGTGGGCGTGACGCATCTGCCAGCCACTCACGGTCTCACCCTGGTCGTCAATGGCACCGACCGCGTAGTCCAGCCAGGGGTCTTCCCCGGCGTATCCAAGACTGCTCAGGTACGCCTTGTAGTCACGCTTACCCGTCGGCAGATCGCCCTCGTGGCGGACAACCACCCGGAACCCGCCGTTTGACAGCAGATCGCCCCGGTCGCTGCTCGGGTCGATCCCCAGACGCTCCATACCCTCCCGGTCGGGCTCATGATGCGTCTTGCCCACCAGATGCAGGGCGCTGTAGTTGGACTCCAGCACCTCACCCAGGGTGCGCTCGCCGACCGGTAGCGGAAAGAAGTTCCAGGTCGCGCCATGCGTGGACGGATACCGCCCGGTGTAGAAGGACATGCGCGACGGGCCGCAGACGCCCGACTGAACATAAGCTCGGTTGAAGCGAACGCCGCGCCGTGCCAATCGGTCGATGTTGGGCGTCTCCAACGTCGGGTGGCCGTAGCAGGAGAGGTAGTCAGCGCGCAGCTGATCGCACATGATAAACAGGACGTTGCGCGGGCGTTCCGGTCTGGGTGTTGCGTTCATCGCATCGCCTCGGGAAGTAACAACGAGATTTGGGGGAACAGGATCAGCAAGGCCAGACAGGCCACGTGCAGGAAAAGGAAGTAGGTGATGCCCCGGAACACTGCCGCGGTACGCACGTCGGTCAGGGAGGACTGCACGACGAAAACGTTCATTCCGATGGGGGGCGTGATCAGCCCGAGTTCCAGTGCCACCACAAACACGATCCCGAACCAAACCGGATCGAGACCCAGGCCGGTGACGATCGGCGCGAACAGCGGGACCGTCAGCAGCAGCATGCCGATGGTCTCGAAGACACAGCCGAGCAGCAGCACCACACCGCAGATCACGAAGACGATCGCCACCGGCGAGAGGCCCAGGGAGTTGATCCACTCAACCAGGCCATAGGCCAGGCCGGAGAGGGTCACGAAGTTGCCGAAGATCACCGCGCCGAGCACGACGATCAGCAATGCGGTGGTGGTCACGCCCGCCTGCACCAGGGACTCGAAAAACGCACGCCAACCCAGACGGCGGCGCAACACGGCGAAAAGCAGGGCACCGAATGCCCCTAGCCCTGCGGCTTCGGTGGGCGTCGCGATGCCGAGGTACATGCTGCCGAGGACGGCCAGAAACAGCAGCGCAACGCCCCAGACCCGACCTAGCGAAACCCAGCGTTCGCGCGCGGAGGCCTTGGGGACATCCGGCACCTCGGTCGGGTTGCGCCAAGCGAAGATGGTTATGGCCAGGAAGTAGCAACCGATCAGCAGCAGCCCCGGCAGGATGCCCGCCATGAACAGCTGACCGATATCGGTCCCGGTCAGCACGCCGTACAGCACGAGTGGAACACTGGGCGGAATCAGTATTCCGAGCGTACCTCCGGAGGCAACGCTGCCGGTCGAAATACTGTCGCTGTAGCCATATCGACGCATCTCCGTGACCGAGATCCGGCTCATGGTCGCAGCGGTCGCGAGCGAGCTGCCGCAGACGGCGCCGAAGGCTCCACACGCGGCGACGGTGGCCATTGCCAGGCCGCCGCGACGGTGCCCCAGCCAAGCTTGGCAGGCCGCATAGAGCTCTCTAGCAAGGTTGGCCCGCTCGATGAACACACCCATGAGCACGAACATGGGCAGCACCGAGAAGTCGTAGTTGGTCAGTACGTTCAGGACCTGCTGGCTGGCCATGTTGAAGGCCGGCGCGAAATCGCGCGCCACCCCGAAGCCGAGGGTCCCCGTTGTGATCAGGGCGTACCCAAGGGGCAGCCCCGCGAACGCGATCAGCAGCAGAACGCCAAAACCCGCGAGCCCGAGTTTCATGATTTGGGCTCTCCGCTGCCGCCACGAAACTGCTGCACCAGCATGAGCAGCTGCGCCGCCACCGTGAGCCAGGCCAGTACTGCGTAGGCGTAGACCACCGGACCGAGAGGGATTTCAATGGCACCCAGTGCCTGACCGCTGCTAGAGAGGCTCCCCGCAAGGTTCCAGAGGCGAAGCGCCAGGACACTGACGATGGCCATGCTGAAGATATGCACAAGGGCGTCACGCACCGAGCGCACCCACCCGCCGAGCAGCGACTCAACCAAGGGAATGGTGACGTGGGCCCCGTTAACGGTGACCAGCGGCAGTGCGACCAGGGCGGTCAACCCCAGCAGCACCTGAACCAGCTCGTACGCGCCGGGCACGGGCGCGGCCAGGATGTAACGGGCGATCACGTCGGCGGTGATCAGCAACATCATCCCCGCCATGCAGAAGGCGACGGCGCCACGCAACGCCGCTTGGGCGCTGCGCAGCGACACGACGGCCCGGGCCACGACCATGCTCTGGCTACCGGGTGCCATGGCGAGTTACTCCTGTAGCTCGGCTTCGAGTTGCTCGCGGAAATACGTCAGGGCGGCCTCACCGTCCACCCCACGACTCTCGGCTGCTTCCAGCCAGGCCTGGCGCATGGGCGCGGCCACCTCTCGAATCGACTCCATCATTTGTGGCGAAGCCGCCTCCACGGCGCGTCCGTCCCCGACGAACTTCTCCCGCGACTTCGCTTCCTGCTCGTCCCAGTAGCCACAATGCCGGGCCAAGCGTTCGCCCGAGACACTGCGAATGAGCTCCTGGTCTTTCGGGGGGATGCGGTTCCAGGCGGACTTGCTCAGGAACACGGAGAAGGTGGGCGTCCACAGGCCGCCGGGTATCTCCGTCGCCGCATTGAGGTACGGCATGGCGTTATAGGCGTCCGCGATAAAGAAAGAGAAACCGGCTGCCAGGTCCACCACACCTTTGGAGAGTTGATTGTGGGCCTTGACCACCGGTCCGGTCACGGCGGCCGCCCCCAGCTCACCAAGCGGCTCAGCGAGACTGTCCGGGGAGAACACACGCTGGCCTTCGAGCTGACTGACGCTGGTGACCGGCTCCTCTTCCAGATTGAAGACCGTCGTTGGAACTGCGGCGCAATAGCCCAGCAACACCACGTCCTTGTACTCCTCCGCCTGCTTGAAGTACTTCTGGTAGGTGCGCCACAGCGCGACGGCGCTAGCCTCAGCGCTTCCACCGAGCAAAGGCAGCTCCGCGAGCTGCGGCAACTTCCAGTGGTTACGCATCCAGGTATTGAGCACGTAGGCGCCGTCCGCGACGCCTCCGGTGACCAGCTGCAGCTGCTGCGGCGGCGGCCCCAGCGTGCTCGGCGGAACGCGAAACTTGACGCGGCCGTCGGTAACCTCCTCGACCTCGTCCATCCACGGCTGCAACGACTTCGGCATGCCCCCGTGCGGTGGCTCGTAAGAGTTGAACAGTATGGTCACCTCGGCTTGAGCGGCACTCGCCGCCAGGCCGAAGCCCACTGCAATTCCTATTAGTACGCCTTTGATACTCATCTCGCTCCTCCCTTCTCCCGTCCTCAAGGACGTCGTTACGCTCAGAACCCGTGGGGTGACACCCCCTGCACTCGCCGCAGCAAGTCCCGCAACAGGGTCATCAGAGTGTCGAATTCCTCCTGGCTGTAGCCCTCGAAATATCTCTCGAAAAGGTCCAGCACGATGCCCACGGTGGCCTGGTATTCCCGCTCACCCGCTTCAGTCATTGACACCAACGACTGGCGCCGATCGCGCCCGCTCTGCTTGCGCGCCAGGAACCCCCTGGAAACCAGGGCGTCGACCAGCTTGCTCACCGTCGATCGGTCCAGCGCCGCCACTTCCGCTAGATAGCCAATGGTCTGGGGGCCGTCGTCGTGGAGCAGTGCAAGGAGCCGCCATTCGCGGTGGTCAATGTCATAGCGCCGCAACAAAGCCGTCGCGTTTCGGGTGTGCTGCCGCTCGATGTTGGCCAGGAAATACATCGGCCAGTCGGCCACCCGGAAAGTCTCCTGCTCGCCGGTCTGCTGGTCCTGCGTTTGGCCCTGCTCCTGCGTCATGACGTGTGCTGTCTCCGCTTGACGGGCCGGTGCGCCGGCCGGGGTGTTTAGGTGAAAACTACGTGACTTTTCACCTATATTGCACTTATAATTCTCGATGTCAATACACAATATCGATATCTTTAGACAGTCGGCGACTCGGCCGAGGACGACAATGGGACCGACAGCGCGCAAGCACTTACCGCCCCTCAAATGGATGCACCGCGTCAACCGGGCAGGCCTGAGAGCCGATCTCCTGGCCGGCCTCACCGGGGCCATCATCGTCCTGCCACAGGGCGTTGCCTACGCCATGATTGCCGGGCTGGAACCCCAGTACGGGTTATATACCGCGATCGTCGTCCCCATCCTGGCGGCGATGTTCGGGTCCTCCTGGCATCTGGTCTCCGGGCCCACGGCCGCCATCTCGGTGCTGGTGGCCAGCGTCCTGGGGAGCGCTGTTGCGGGCGAGGTGGACTACCTGACGGCAGCGTTGACCCTCACGTTTCTGGTAGGTGTCATTCAGACGATCTGTGGCCTGGCTCGCATGGGCTGGCTGGTCAACTTCATCTCCCACACCGTTGTTGTGGGCTTTACAGCAGGTGCGGCTGTGGTGATCGCCATGAGTCAGATCGGGAACCTCCTGGGACTGCCGCAAAGCGCGCCGGGCGGCCTCGACGCCATCGGCATCGTCCTGCGACAGCCCCCCGGGCACATTCCCGCCGCCGTGGGGCTATTCGCCTTGACCGTGGCGCTGTGCTTGGGTTTCCGGCACCTGCGCCCGCACTGGCCCGCGCTGTTGCTGGCCATGGCCCTGGCGAGTCTGGCCGGCGTCGCCATCGGTGCCGCGTCCATGGGGGTCCCCATGGTCGGCGCGATTCCCCCGGGCCTACCCCCGCTGTCGGCACCGGCGTTCTCCGCCGAGCTCATGCGCACGCTGGTTCCGGGGGCAGTCGCCGTAGCCCTGCTCGGCCTGATCGAGGCCGTTTCGGTGGCGCGTGCCATTGCCACACGCAGCGGACAGGAACTCGACACCGATCAAGAGTTCATCGGTCAGGGTGTCTCCAACATCGGTGGCAGCTTCCTCTCCGCCTATGCCGGCTCCGGGTCGTTCACCCGTTCCGGTGCCAACTATGAGGCCGGGGCCCGAACCCCGCTCGCCGCGGTTTTCGCGTCCATCATCCTCGTGGGGATCATCCTGTTGGCACCGGGACTGAGTGCCTTCCTCCCCATCCCCGTAGTCGCCGGGGTCATCGTGATCATCGCCTGGAATCTTCTGGATTTCACCACGATCGCCCGGGTTGTCCGCAGCAGCCGCCAGGACAGCATCGTCCTGGGCGTCACGGTGGCAGGCGCGGTGCTCATCGATCTGGAGTTCGCCATTATCGCGGGCGTGGTGCTTTCCATGCTCCTGTACCTGCGTCAGACATCCCATCCTCGAGTTGTTCGCGTCGCACCGCACCCCCATCGGCCCAACCAGGGCCTGCGCAATGCAGACAAGCATGGCCTTGAGGAGCCGTCGGGGCTGAGAGCGCTCCGCGTGGAAGGTTCTCTTTACTTCGGGGCGGTCCCTCATGTCCGACGTGAGCTGACCCATCACAGTCGCGCGCAAAACCGGCTGCTGCTGGACTGTAGTGGCGTGAACTTCATTGACCTCGCGGGCGCCGAGATGCTTGCCGAGGTCAGCGGCAAGCTCGCAGCCATGGGTGGGGGCCTATACCTGTGCGGACTACGCGACCCGGCCCGGGAGTTCCTCGTTCGCAGCGGATACGCGCGCGATATCGGGACCGAGCGCATCCTGGGAGATCCCGACGAGGCGGTTCGTCGTCTGAACCAAAGGGCCCCCACGGTTCAATCTACACTGAAGGACTGGTCGCCATGAGTGAGCTGAAAGTGGTAAGCCCCGGTCTCCTAGACACCTTCGAAGGTGTTTGCACTACCCCAGATCCCTGGGCACCGGGGAGCTTTCCAGCCGCATTTGCTTGCCAATGGCATTGGTACGCCCAACGTGCGCTCCTTTAACGACTACCGCCGCCGTGGCGGCATTGGCCGTTCCGCGAGCGGGACAGTCAGATCACTCGAGCTTCTTTCGTGGCCGGGCGGGACGGCACCGTTGGCAAACCCAAGCGCATAGTCTGCGTAAAGCTTTATGTAGTCCTCTTCGCTGAATCTCGTACGTTTTACAGCTGGGTACTCGAGAACGGCATCCATCCACTGGACAACGCGCTCCACTCCGTTAGGCAGCTCAAATCCCCAGAAGTACTTGTTGAGAACGTACCTCTCAAAAAACGGCGCGAAGGTTAGATCGACGATTCCAAAGTCGCCCAATATGAAATCTCCATCAGGCGGCCTCCGCCGCAGGTACTCCTCCAACCACAGCCAGTCCTCACTCGCGGCCTTCTCGACTCGACCACGCTTGGCCTCGTCCTGCTCCATCAGGACCCTGTACATGTTGGGAGTAAATCGCTTGTTGCAATAGTCAACGAGAATCCGGGCTTGCGCCCTCAGATACGGATCTTCCGGGAATACCGGCGGATCAGAGAAAACATCTTCCAAGTACTCGTTGATAACGCTCGACTCGTTGATTGCCTTGCCCCGATGAGTAATTACCGGAACCTTGCCTGCCGGATTAAGCTCCAGAAACCAATCAGGCCGCGGCTTAGTGATATCAATCTCAACGAGGTCATGCTCAACTTGTTTGAGGTCTAGAAGAATGCGTGACCTCTGCGCAAAGGGGCACATTTCGATGCTGTAAATGGTGACATCATCATCACTATTCGCTGGATTCGAAACTAATTTATTCGACATTCCGTCATCCTTCCCAATACTTCCTCGCAAAGAGACCACGTTCTTGAAGTCGCTCTCGCAGTAAGAGGACTCGATCGCCCCCCCAGAACAGTTCACCATCAAACAAGAAACTCGGTACACCGAAGACGCCTAACTCCTCCGCTTCATTCCTTATCGCGTCATGCTCCTCCTTGCCCTCACCCTCAGCATAGCTTCTATATGCTTCCGCATCGTGGCCGAGCCACTTGATGAGATTCGCCATATCGTTGATATCGTCGATATCGAGTTCATGCCGCCAGAACATTTCGAAAACAGCATCATTGTACGATCGAAAAAATCCTTTCTTTTTAGCAAAAAGCAAACCAACGCTTGAATAATAGCCGCTGAATATCCGTTTAGGCCCCTTCAAGGTTAGACCCTGCTTATTCGCGAGCCGTCGAGCATCCATGTAAGCGTAGCGAACTTTTCGCCAATGATGCTCGGTTCTGTTTTCTACAGATCCGAGATAGTCCGCTATATCAAGGCAGTACGGAAGCCAATCAAGATCTATATCAAAGTCCCTTTCGATCTCATATATGGACTGATTCGCTACAAAAGCGTATGGGGACTTATAGTCCGTGTAGACAGTTACCACTGGTTTGTTCATGAACATCAACCTCTCAAAAGGACTCGCGTCTAGCTTTAAAACCAGCTTCCTTGCTATCCCATGTGCCGGACGTGACACCGTCTTCACGCAGAAAGTGCTTTTGAACTTTTTCTGTCGGTGTTTTCGGAAGTTCTTCGACAATTCGGACGTAACGCGGCAACATGAAATACGCTATCCGTGGCTCGAGGTACTCGAGGATCTCAACGGGGTTGATTTCCTCTCCCGTTACAGGTGCCAAGACGACCATGACTTCATCCTCCGAAACCTCGCTCGGCACTGCCACGGCCGCGGCCTCCTGGATTTGCGGGTGTGAGAGCAATTCCACCTCAATCTCGTAGGATGAAATGTTCTCACCACGTCGCCGAATAGAGTCTTTCATGCGGTCGACGAAGAAGTAGTCGCCATCTGCGTCGACCATGAAGGCGTCACCGGTATGAAACCAGCCATTGCGCCACGCCCTGGCTGTTGCCTCCGGATTCTCGTTATACGCGTGACTCATCGCCCAGGGCGCGTCTGTGCGAACGACCAGCTCTCCAACCTGACCCTGCGAGACGGGGCAGTCGTTCTCATCGACCAACCGCACCTCGACACCCGGACGCGGTCGTCCACAGACGCTAGGCTTGTCTGGATTGGGCCCTGAAAGCAGCGGCGTGCTGATCTCCGTCATGTTGAACAGGGTGTAGTAGTCCACTCCGAAACGGTCGCGAAACGCCGGGCCGCTTTGTCCAAGCGGGACAATGAAAACCATGCGGAGGGGATGCTCCTTCTCATCAGGCCTTTCCGGCTGCTTGAGCAGGAACGTAGCCATAGCCCCGAGCAGGAACACCGCGGAGACGTTCAGGTCACGCACCACAGTCCAGAATCGATCTGTCTTGAAGCTCTCGACGACGGCGAAGGATGCACCAACGCACACACTCATGCTCGCAATGAATGCACCGCCGATGTGAAAGAGGGGCATATGCAGTAGATGCCGATCATCAGCGCGCGTTGGCGTCCACACATCCGGATTGCACGCTGAGAAGCTATGCATATAAGTCGATAGCGCACCCTTGGATGGGCCGGTGGTCCCCGATGTATAGATAATCGATTGAACGTCCCATGGTTGGATATCACGGGAAGGCGGTGAAGGCTCCGACCCAGCATTGAAGAGGGCGTCCGACTGGACCATTTCCAAGGGCCCCGTCTCGTTGGGCGCCTCACATTCCCCAGCGGCCACCACAAGGCTCAGTTCGCCGTTTTCGAGTTCGAATAACCGGCCGACTAAATTTGCATGCACGAAAGCCAGCTTTGCGCCTGAATTGCGCACGACATGTTCAAGCACACGTCCCTTATAGGCGGTGTTAATTGGCACCGAGACGGCACCAATGTAATTCGCCGCGAACATCACGCGCAGCGCTGACGCGCCGTTAGGCATCATGATCAGTACGCGGTCGCCCTGGCTAACACCGAGTTGCTGCAGCCCGGCTGCAACCGTGCGTACTTCCTCCAGTAGTTCGGCAAACGTCCATGACCCGCCGGTCTCGAATACGGCACACACATCGTCGCCTCGCTCCTCGGCGTGCCGCTCTAGGGCATACCGGAGAACACACACATGCGCCGGCAGTACCGTATTGCTTCCTGAAATTGGCTGCATGACTCTCCTCCCAGCGTGCGCGGTGACACCAAAGGCCTGCCGGGACATCCGGCAAGCCTTTGGCTCAAAGGCCGTCTACCCGACTTAGTCAGCATTGGCCTTGGCGGACGCCTGCACCATTGAGCACTCGCTCTGCGAGAGCGGCATGAACGCCTCATCGGCGGGGATTGTGCGTGCGACCTTGAAGAGATCCCACTCGCCATTCGATTCCGACGGTTTCTTGGCCTCCATCAACTTCATGTCGTGCATGACCCTGCCATCCTCGCGAACCCAAGCATTCTTGTGGAACATGTCGGTCATCTTCATCTTGGCGAACTGCTCGCGAACAGCCGTGGCGTCGTCGGTGCCCGCCGCCTCTACTGCCCTCAAATAGTTCGTCACGGCAGAGTACAAGCCAGCATTAAGGCTATTCGGCATCTTGCCCTGTCGCTTCTGAAAACGTTCCGCGAATTCGCGGGCTTCGTCGCTCTGGTCCCAGTACCACGCCAAAGTGAACTGCAACCCCTGGATTGCCTTCAGGCCAACCGAGTGAGCGTTCTCAAGAAAGACGAGCATGCCTACCATCTGTTTGTCTCGGCCTACGCCAAACTCGGCGGCTTGGCTGATCGCGTTAATGAAATCGGTGCCGGAATTTGCTAACGCGATCACGTCAGCGTCCGTTGCCTGGGCCTGCAACAAGTACGACGTCATGTCACTTGTGCCGAGCGGATGATGGACGGCTCCCACAACCGTGCCGCCGAGTTCGTTGATCACGCTGGTTGTGTTCTCCTCAAGAGAGTGGCCATATGCATAGTCCACGGTCAGGAAGAACCATTTCTTGCCGCCATTGGCGAGAACGGCCTTGGCGGTGCCGGCTGCCAGTGAATAGGTGTCGTAGACGTAGTGGATCGCCAGTGGTGAGCATTCCTCATTGGTGAGTGCCGATGTCGCTGCGCTCGTGGTAATCATCATGGTGTCCTTGGATGTCGCCAGCCGCTGAACGGCAAGTGCAACACTCGAAGAAACCATGTCCGAGAGCATGTCGACCCCTTGCTGATCAATCCACCGTCGTGCCACGGCCGAGGCGATGTCAGGCTTGTTCTGATGGTCTGCTGTCAGCAATTCGACCGGCTTGCCAAGCACTTCTCCGCCGAAGTCCTCTATGGCCATTTCTGCTGCGGCGACGGAGCCCGGGCCAGCCATTGACGATAAGGGGCCGGACATATCCGTCAGCACGCCGATCTTGACCGCGTCGCCCGATACCTCAGCGGCGTGGGCCGCCCCGGAGACTATGAATGCAGTCGCGCAGAGCGCGAGTTTGAGCTTGCTCATGAGGCTTCCTCCTCTCTCCCACGGGGCGGATCTAGGCGTCGATGGTCGAGACTTCCGCACGCCGTGTATCATCTGGTCTTGTTTAGCCATCGACTACACATCTAAGAAATGAGCCTAGACTCATTTCTTGTGCTTGTCTACAGCCGGAGCAAATCGGCCGGCAGACACGCCATTAGGGAGCTAACGCATTGGCATATCGAAAAACTGCTCGCACAGAGCAACGAAAGGAGGAACGGCGAGAGCGCCTCATACTGAGTGCACGCTCACTTATTGCAGAGAGCGGCTTCGCAGGTACCCGGGCGAAGGACATTGCTCAGAAGGCCGGGGTCTCAGAGGGCACCGTGTTCAGGTACTTCCCGACCTTGGCCCAGCTCTTCGTCGAGGTCTATCGCAGTGTAGCCAGTCAGGAGATCGAGGTCGTAAGAGAAGTCGCACAAGGTGAAGAAGCCGCCTCCGAGCGGGTAGCAACGGTGATTCGAGTTCACCTGGACCGTGCCTTGCGCAGGCCTGGTCTCGCACACGTCCTCGTTGCAGAGCCTTTGAGCGCCGAACTGGAAGCCGTCCGCCTCGTCCATCGGCGATACTTCCAGGATGTACTGGCGGACATAATGAGCGACGGAATCGCTGCGGGAGAGTATCGGCACTTCGACGTCGAGACCGCGGCAGCTTGCATCACCGGCTCAATCGTGGAGGCGTTAGTCCTGCCAGTTGCGCGATCCGAAGTCGGCGCTCCGGATCTGAACGCACGAATCGACTTCGTCGTCCACTTCTGCCTCAACGCTATCGCGCCATGGAGGACCAGCGCACCGTTGGACGACGCCCCAATCAAGACACACGCGGACGCGTGAGCTGAGCCACCCCGGGCATTCCCGGGACCCGAAGGCTTCAAGCGGCTCAGATCATGAGCACTTCCACGAGGCCCTCCCCCTGAAGCTCACGAGTGGGCGGTTAAATGGGCGTTTTCTCGCCCCGTTAAAGGGTCGGATCACCCACTGCTCTCGGGGAACTCTGTGCCGACCTTTAGCGGCCATGGGAGGCCGAAGGTCACGGTCCCGCTTCGTCTCATTCCTCTCCAACACTGCCCACGCAAGAGCCCCTGATGGCCTCCCTCCACATCGAAACGACTGCCGTCCATCCAGCCGTCTTGGCGGCTCCAGGCCGCCCCCTTGCCCTGACGAGAAAGACGCCACCTGAACGGTCTTCGGTGTTGTCTTTCTCTGGTGGCCCAGGGCGTGCAAAATTGATAAAACAATTAATTAAAGCAGCAACCTATAGTTAACAGACGGTGCCGGGTGTGCCTTACCGACCTCACGATGACCGACACCTGAGAATCATCTAGAAGGCCCCCTCCGCGGGCGGTAGCTTTGTGTTTGCGAACAGAAGGTTACCGGATACAGAGGAGGCCTTCCGATGGCAGTCTACGGCGGGATTGATCTGCACTCCAACAATGCCGTGCTGGCGCTGGTCGACGCCGAGGGCGGTGTGCTCTTTCAAAAGCGGTATCCAAATGAGCTCGGACTGATCCTGGAAGGGTTAGCGCCCTTTCGCGGCGAGCTCGACTCGGTGGTGGTGGAGTCGACCTACAACTGGTACTGGCTGGTTGATGGGCTGATGGCTGCCGGCATCGATGTCCGGCTGTGTAACCCGGCGAAGGCCGATCGCTACGACGGGCTGAAGTATGCCGATGATTACTCCGATGCCCGCTGGCTGGCCGAGATGTGCCGGCTGGGCATTCTGCCCGAGGGCTATATCTATCCACGCGCCGAGCGCGCAGTGCGTGATCTGCTGCGCCGGCGCAGCCACCTGGTGCGTCTGCGCACGGCGCTGGTGTTGAGCAACCAGAACCTGGTGGCGCGCAACACCGGCGAGCGGCTCAAGGGCAACGTGGTCAAGGGGCTGGACTGGGAAGCGGTAGAGCATTATCTGCCCGAGCCGAACCTAGGCCTGGCCGTGCGGGCCAACGTGGCCGTGGTCGAACGGCTCAACGAACAGATCACCCTGCTCGAAGCTGAGGCCAAGCGCCAGGCCCGGCTCAAGCCGGGCTTTAAGCACCTCAAGACGGTGGCCGGCATCGGCGAGATCCTGGCGCTGACCATCATGCTGGAGACGGGCGACATCCAGCGCTTCGCCCGGCCCGGGCAGTACGCTTCCTACTGCCGTTGCGTGAAGAGCGAACGCCGCTCCAACGACAAAAAGAAGGGCGATGGCCACCGCAAGGCGGGCAACAAGTACCTCGCCTGGGCGTTCGTCGAGGCCGCCCACTTCGCGGTGCGTTATCACGCCCCGGTGCAGCGGTTCTATCAGCGCAAGCGCGCCCGGACCAACGGCATCGTCGCCATCAAGGCGGTGGCCAACAAGCTCGCCCGAGCGAGCTTTTATGTCATGCGCGACGGCGTGCCCTTCGACATGGAGCGCGCCTTCTAGGGTGCCGGCGGGGCCGTGAGCCAGCAAAGGGGTTGGCGAGTAACCATCCACACCTGAATGGCGGCGGCCCCGCCGCCTTCGGTTGTCACCGGTTCACCCCGACTGCGAACCGACGAAGGGGCTGGTCCGGCCTTAAGGGTCGGTAACCATAGACCTGACAGCACACCCGCTCTGGGCGCAGTCGGGTACAGACGGTTTTAAGGGGCACCGGCAGGTGCCAGGGGCAGTCGCAGCGAGACATCGTCCATCGCTCGGCCACGCCTTGATCCCGATGGGTGACTGGTGCGGATCGGCTACGGCCGCAAACCAACACAGGTAAAACCAAAGACGCGAGGCGGGACGACCGAAGCGAAAAGGGAGAAAACATCTGCGGCGTCTGCCGACGCCGCCGGGGAGACCACTACGACTTGACCGGGGGCCTTCTAATGGGTGAGCCCCTACCCCGAATGAGCCACCCCAACGTCAACGGAGTGCCCCGATGATCCCACCCACCTTCCAGTATGAGCTCTCCGCGATGCGACTGTGCATAGCTGGGTCAGCCGGCGTTGACACCCAGGATCGTCACGGCATCCTCGCAACGGCCCTGCCCACCCGACTCACTGCATTGGAAAGCACCCTTCGGGCTCGAATCGGGCAGAATATTGGGGAGCAGTCAGCGCGGCCGGCGTCTACATCAGCCAGCGCCCCGAGCGTCAGCCGGTCGCGCCCTACATTGAATTGATTAACTTGCTAATCCAGCTTTTCGACTTCCCCATCTGGACCGCGATCTCTTTCTGAGACACGCCTTGCTCGAGGAGAGAGCGCACTTGCTCACGAATTCCCTTGTCTCGTGGTCGCCCCGAAGCGCTCCCTCGCTGGTCCGTTCGTGAGTAGACGAAAGACAAGTGATCGGGGAAATCGATATGTTCCATCAAGCAACCACAGAAGTCCGCTGACGCGAGCGGGAGCCAGGCGAGGACACTGCGAGGCGCTGTCGATTCCGCGGACTGGTAGAGATTCTGGAGTGGCCGGAGTGAATCAACGTAGGTTCGTTGCCGCGACGCCATTGCAAGCGCAATGGTCTCTGATCGGTTCGGGCCGGCGCCGCGCACCGGCGTAACGGCCTCGTAAAAGGCGCCCTCGGTAATGGGATGATCGATACGCTCCAGGGAACACAACAAATCGAGAAGGTCGCAATACGGCGTATGGGCCCAGTCCAAAGAGTTTGGGACATAAAGCGTATAGAGCCATTTCGTCCACGCGTACGGGTCATTAGGCGCGGAGACCGAAAGACGAATCTGCTGGTCTTGGACTTTGAAAGCGAGATGGCGCACTAGACTCTGAACGGGTCTACTCTTGGTAACCGCACCGTTCTTGTGGGCTTTGCAATATGTCCCGTTGAATTCACGCGTACGCCAACAGCATTCGCAACGGGCAGACCGACTGAGAATGAACACGGCGATGTCCAGGATCAGCCCCTGCCAGTGTTCCCAACCGCCCCTCTCGGCAATGTCGTAGACTTCCCGTGCCCAGCTGAGAAATGTGTTGTCGGCAACATCCCGAGTCTTTCCCGCGCCCTCCATACGCGGCGCGCTGCCATCAACCGAGAACGGGAGATGAGCGCCGAGGAGACCGGTAACCGTTAACTCATCCTTGCCGTATCGCCTGTAGTCCGACACGGCTTCACCGGGATGCCATCGCAGGAACTCTTCCCTCGCGTCCCTGATCGACGGGTCAGCAGAGTACAGACAGAGAAGGGAGTAGAGGTCCAAGGATCGCATTCAGTTTCCAAAAATATCCGAATCTGGCTTCCCGATTGATCGTTGCTCTTCCGGCAGACTAGCCCTGCGATTTGGCAAGGCGTCACGGCGTCGTCAGCTTAGTATTCCGGAGACAGGGGGGAAGAGTTATGCGCTCGCTACGAGAGCTTACAGTAAATGGCAAGAACCCGGCCTTCAACAAGCGGCCGAACGGGCTGCAGCGAGCCGGACAGAGCGCCTTCGTGACGCCTGGGCATCCTCTAGGTAGCGAAGAACACCACCGCACGCTCCCTGAGCTTCAGGGCGTTGGCGGAAGCGGTGACGTGGCCGCTCCAGCCAAGGCCCCACACGCTGCGTCCGATTGGATCGACGCGAAAACCGTCGAGCAGATCGTCCATCTGAGTCGCCGCAGCATCGACCGACTCGAGAACCGCGGGCAGTTCCCGAGGCGGATCCGCTTGGGGCATCGGACAATCCGATGGGTCCGGGGCGAAATCGAGCAGTGGATGCGCGATCAAGAAGACCGCCGCGAGGCAGACGAAAGCGGGCGTACAAAGTGACCACATCAGTGGCCACGCGACCGTCTACCGCGATACGCCAAGTCAGCCCGTGGTCACCGCGCGGGGACACAATTGCCTTTTATCAGGGTCTTACAGCGTCAATAATGGAGCTGGCGACAGGAGTCGAACCTGCGACCGGCTGATTACAAATCAGCTGCTCTACCAACTGAGCTACGCCAGCGTGCGGTCAATGAGGATAATTCAACGCTGCTCGGGTTGGCAATTGACCGGCTCCCAGCCAGTGCCGGGCGGCGCGCCGGCGCCACGGACGTAGATCCGCACCGCATCGCCACCCGACTCGGGCGACAGCACGCCGGCGTCCACGCCCTTCTCACGGAGGGTCCCGGCATGTTCCCGCGCCGCCCCCACCGTCTCGAATCGCCCGCTCACCAGGAGAATGTCGCCTTCGGACCCCGGGCGTACCCGCGGTTCCGGCACGCCGGCGGCCTCGAGGCGCGAGAGCTCGGCCGCGGCTTCCTGGATCGTATTCACGCGCGCCACGATCACGGCGTAGCCGCTGGAGACCGGCTCGACCCGCAGCCGGCTGTAGCCCGCTCTTTCGATTCGGGTCAGCGTGGACTGCAGGGGCTCGCCACGGGCGATGGGCGGGCTGCGCCAGCAGGCCGTGGCCGCGGCATCGCCGCTTGACTCCGGCTGTGCGGGGCGGGCGCGTGCCATCTCCGAGACCAGCTCCAGGGTGCCGACGCTTGGCGCCGGACGTTTCGGCAGCCCCTGGCCCTCGCCAGTCAGGAAGTAGGCAGCGAGACCCGCGTTGAGCAGGATCAGCAGAATCAGCAGCATTCTCATGGACCAGCCGCCAGTAATGCCGCGCCGGTGAGAACCAGCGTGGGGTCATGCTGGTAGCGATGGGCGAAGTGGCCCCTGAAGAGCGCCGCGTCCCCGCCGGTGACCAGGTAATGCGTTCCCCGTTCATCCGTGACATCGTCCAGCGCACCAACGATGCGGTCGACCGCCCCGACGACGGCGTAGAACGTACCGTTGCGGATAGCCGCCACCGTATCCGTGCCCAGCAGCCCCTCCGCGGGTCCGAGCACTTCCGGGAGGTTGGCGGTTCCCGAGTGCAGGGAACGGCGCATGGTCGCGAGGCCGGGCAGGATGACGCCGCCCCGGTGCCGGCCTTCGGCGCAGATACAGTCGATGGTCACGGCCGTACCGCAATCGACGACCACGGCGGGCAGACCGTAGCGCGTGGCGGCCGCGACGATCGCCGCCCAGCGGTCGACGCCGAGCCTGGCCGGATCCTCGTACGCGCAGACCAGCTCGCCGAACCGCGGCGAAGGCACCAGGAATTCGAGGGTGACGCCCCAGCGTTCGAGGACGACGGCGGCAAGCCGCTCCCGGACGGTGCTCGCGGCAACGCTGACCGCCGCGGCTCGTACCGTGCCCCCAACCTCGCAGCGCAGCTCCCGGGGCCCGGGCAGTGCCTCGGCACGGTCGCAAACCCCCTGGTCCACGATCCGGCCCTGCGCCCACCAGCCCCATTTGATGCGGCTGTTACCCGCGTCAAGTATCAGCATTCTCAAGTGCCCGGTATTGCACCTCGCCCGCGCTCAGCGCCAGCAGCTCGTCACCGACCCGGACAAGCAGCCGGCCCTGCTCGTCAACGCCCCTGGATTCGCCGCGCACCGGGCCGCTGTCCCGCTCGCAAATCACCGGCGCGTTGGGGAAGGCGTCCCAAGCGCCCCACGCGGCCCTGATCGGTTCCGCGCCGGCCGCGATGAAGCTCTCGCACGCTTCGTCCACGGCCTCGATAACGCCGGCAGCCAGGACGTTGCGGTCCTTCGCCGGGCCCGAGAGCGATCGCAGGTAGTCGGTGGCGCGGAAAGACGCACCGTCCCGGAAGCGCTCGGGCAGGTCATAGTTGAGTCCGACGCCGATCACGACGGCCCAGTGACCGCCACCGTCGACCCGGGACTCGATCAGGATGCCCGCCAGCTTGTGGCCGTCGACGTAAATATCGTTGGGCCATTTCACGCGGGCCGGCACGCCGTGGGCGACGAGACGCGCGGCCAGCGCCTGCCCCACCCCCAGTGACAGACACCCCGAGGGCGTAACGCCACGGGGAAAACGCCGCTTCACCGAGAGATAGAGGTTAGCGCCCAGGGGAGACGCCCAGACCCGGCCAGTCCGCCCCCGCCCGGCACTCTGGTGTTCCGCCAACAGACAGCCGCCGGTAGCGTTCGCGGCGGCCAGCCGGTCGCTGGTGGACGTCGTCGAGAAAACCACCTCGACGGGGCCGCTGCGCCGGCTGCAGCCCGCCGAGAGGAGTCCTTCTATGACGGTGGCATCCAGCGGCGTGAACCCGTCGGGCAAGGCCAGGCCGGCACCCCGCGTGCGGATGTCCAGTCCCATCTCCTGGAGGCGCGCCACCGCCGCGGTCACCTCCGCCTCTCCGACATCCAGGGCGGCGGCCAGCCCCGGCACGGTCGTCACCCGGTCAGCCAGAGAGCGGAATATCGCGGCCTCAAGACTCATCGCGACGCACCACCCCGGTACAGGTCACGCGCCCTCGAGGAATCCGCCCAGGGCCCGGACCAGGTAGTCCTGATCCAGCGCGCCACCGCTTTCGCGGATGCTGTGCATCCCCCAGATCGGCGAACCGATATCGATGGTGCGAACGCCCAGGCGGGCCGCGGAAATGGGTCCAATCGTACTGCCACAGGGCAGGTTCACGCGGTGAACGTACTTCTGAACGGGCACTTCGAGTCTCTGGCACAGCTCGGCGAAGAACGCCTCGCCCACCACGTCCGTAGCGTAACGCTGTTTGGCGTTGATCTTGATGGCCGGCCCCCCGTTGGCCCGGACCGTGTTTTCGTCATCGTAGTAGCCGGGAAAATTCGGATGGTAAGCATGGGCGGTGTCGGCGCTGACGAGCCAGCTCCGGGCGAGCGCACGGCGCTGCTCATCCGTGCCCAGATCCAGGCCATGGGCAATCCGCGCGATGACGTCCTGTAGAAACGTCCCGCCCGCCCCCTTGTAGGACTCGCTGCCGATCTCCTCGTGATCGAAGAGCGCCACGACCCCTGTCGGCATGGCACCTTCCGCGGCGCAGAGGGCCTCTATCGCGGCGTGGGTGGAAGTCAGGTTATCGAGCTGACCGGTGGAGAGAAACTCCCCCCGAGGGCCATAGCGGCGTCCCGGCTGAGTGTCGCAAAGCGCGAGCTCGAAACCGAGGAGTTCCCGCGTATCCAGGCCCGCCTGATCGCAGAGCCACGCCTCGAATCCGCTCTCGGCCGTCAGTGGCGTATCCACCTGATCGAAGAGGGCGGCGAGCTCTGTCGCCGTATCGAACTTCAGCCCTTCGTCGTTCACCGAGCGGTTCATGTGAATCGCCAGGTTGGGAATGCGGACCAGCGGCTCGGGATGATGGAAAAGCCGGGTTGCCACATTGCCGGATTCCCGGACCGCCAGCCGCCCGGCAAGCGTAAGATCCCGGTCCGCGAACGTCACAAGGATCGGCCCCCCGTAAACTTCGGCGGTCAAGGTCTCCCAGCCGCCCTTGATCATCTGGGGCTTCGGTTTGAGGCGCAACCCCGGGGAATCCGTATGGGCGCCGACCATTCGATAGCCGCTCTGTGTCGGCGGCTGCTCTCCGACGCGGAATGCGATTACCGAAGAGGAATCACGCACGACGTAGTAGCCGTGCCCCGGCTTCAGGCTCCACGCCTCGTCCTCGTCCAGCGATTCGAAGCCCGCCTCCTCGAACCGCTTCACCGCGGACGCCGCGGCATGCCAGGGCGTGGGGCTGCGACCGATATAGGCCAACAGGTCGTCGGCCCAGGGGGCCTCTGCGTATTTCCGGGACATAAAGGGCTCCGGCGGGTCTGTCGATCCATTCATGGCCGGAGATGATACGCAATAAAAAACCCCCGCGCACAAATGCGACGGGGGTTTCGGGTTAGGCGCCTGGCGATGACCTACTTTCGCACGACAGCGTGGCCGCACTATCATCGGCGCTGAGCGGTTTCACTTCCGAGTTCGGAATGGGATCGGGTGGTTCCCGCTCGCTATTGTCGCCAGGCAAACTGGCTCATGATCCTGCCTTCGCAGAACCAATGAATTCGGGAAGTCGCCGCTGGCATGTCGTGTATCGCGTACACCCAGCCTTCAGACTGCTTGGGTGTTATATGGTCAAGCCTCACGGGCAATTAGTACTGGTTAGCTTCATGCATTACTGCACTTCCACACCCAGCCTATCAACGTCGTCGTCTTCGACGGCCCTTCAGGGACCTCAAGGGTCCAGGGAGATCTTATCTTGAGGTGGGCTTCCCGCTTAGATGCTTTCAGCGGTTATCCCTTCCGCACGTAGCTACCCGGCAATGCCACTGGCGTGACAACCGGAACACCAGAGGTGCGTCCACTCCGGTCCTCTCGTACTAGGAGCAGATCCTCTCAAATCTCCGACGCCCACGGCAGATAGGGACCGAACTGTCTCACGACGTTCTAAACCCAGCTCGCGTACCACTTTAAATGGCGAACAGCCATACCCTTGGGACCTGCTACAGCCCCAGGATGTGATGAGCCGACATCGAGGTGCCAAACTCCTCCGTCGATGTGGACTCTTGGGAGGAATCAGCCTGTTATCCCCGGAGTACCTTTTATCCGTTGAGCGATGGCCCTTCCATACAGAACCACCGGATCACTAAGACCGGCTTTCGCCCCTGCTCGACTTGTAGGTCTCGCAGTCAGGCACCCTTATGCCTTTACACTCATAGCGCGATTTCCGACCGCGCCGAGGGTACCTTCGCACTCCTCCGTTACTCTTTGGGAGGAGACCGCCCCAGTCAAACTACCCACCACACACTGTCCCTGACCCGGATAACGGGCCGAGGTTAGAACCCCAAGCATGCAAGGGTGGTATCTCAAGGATGGCTCCACCAAGGCTAGCGCCTCGGCTTCAAAGCCTCCCACCTATCCTGCACAAGCATACTCGGAGTCCAGTGTGAAGCTGTAGTAAAGGTTCACGGGGTCTTTCCGTCTTGCCGCGGGTACACTGCATCTTCACAGCGATTTCAATTTCACTGAGTCTCGGGTGGAGACAGCGGGGCCATCGTTACGCCATTCGTGCAGGTCGGAACTTACCCGACAAGGAATTTCGCTACCTTAGGACCGTTATAGTTACGGCCGCCGTTTACCGGGGCTTCGATCAAGAGCTTCGCCCGAGGGCTAACCCCATCACTTAACCTTCCGGCACCGGGCAGGCGTCACACCCTATACATCCGCTTACGCGTTAGCAGAGTGCTGTGTTTTTAGTAAACAGTCGCAGCCCCCTGGTCACTGCGGCCTCCCTCAGCTCCGGTCGCGAAGACCTTCACTTACTAGAGGCGTACCTTCTCCCGAAGTTACGGTACCATTTTGCCTAGTTCCTTCACCCGAGTTCTCTCAGGCGCCTTGGGATTCTCACCCTGCCCACCTGTGTCGGTTTGGGGTACGGTCCCCTACTACCTGAAGCTTAGAGGCTTTTCTAGGAAGCATGGCATTAATCACTTCGCTCCCGTGGGAGCTCGTCATCACGTCTCGGCATTGCCGCTCCGGATTTGCCTGGAGCGACTGCCTACTCGCTTGAACCGGGACAACCAACACCCGGATGACCTAGCCTTCTTCGTCCCCTCATCGCAGTAGCAGGAGGTACAGGAATATTAACCTGTTTCCCATCGACTACGGCTTTCGCCCTCGCCTTAGGGGCCGACTAACCCTGCGCCGAATAGCGTTGCGCAGGAAACCTTGGGCTTTCGGCGTGCGGGTTTTTCACCCGCATTATCGTTACTCATGTCAGCATTCGCACTTCTGATACCTCCAGAAGCCCTCACGGGTCTTCCTTCGCAGGCGTACAGAACGCTCCCCTACCACGCAAGCAAGCTTGCGTCCGCAGCTTCGGTACATGGCTTGAGCCCCGTTAAATCTTCCGCGCAGGCCGACTCGACCAGTGAGCTATTACGCTTTCTTTAAAGGATGGCTGCTTCTAAGCCAACCTCCTGGCTGTCTGTGCCTTCCCACATCGTTCACCACTTAGCCATGATTTGGGGACCTTAGCTGGCGGTCTGGGCTGTTTCCCTTTTGACGACGAACCTTATCACCCGCCGTCTGTCTCCCGTGATTGCACTTCCCGGTATTCGGAGTTTGCATCGGTTTGGTAAGCTCCTGGGAGCCCCCTAGCCGAAACAGTGCTCTACCCCCGGGAGTGAGACACGAGGCGCTACCTAAATAGCTTTCGGGGAGAACCAGCTATCTCCGGGCTTGTTTAGCCTTTCACTCCGACCCACAGCTCATCCCCTGACTTTTCAACGTCAGTGGGTTCGCGCCTCCAGCGAGTATTACCTCGCCTTCACACTGGCCATGGGTAGATCGCCCGGCTTCGGGTCTACTTCCAGCGACTGAGCGCCCTGTTAAGACTCGGTTTCCCTACGGCTTCCCTATTCGGTTAACCTTGCCACTGAAAGTAAGTCGCTGACCCATTATACAAAAGGTACGCGGTCACCCTTTCGGGCTCCCACTGCTTGTACGCATACGGTTTCAGGTTCTATTTCACTCCCCTCTCCGGGGTTCTTTTCGCCTTTCCCTCACGGTACTGGTTCACTATCGGTCGGTAGGTAGTATTTAGCCTTGGAGGATGGTCCCCCCATATTCAGACAGGATAACACGTGTCCCGCCCTACTCGATTTCACTCAATAGGCCCTTTCGTGTACGGGGCTATCACCCGCTATGGCCAGACTTTCCAGACTGTTCCACTAGAACCTAAAGAGCTTAAGGGCTGTTCCCCGTTCGCTCGCCACTACTGAGGGAATCTCGGTTGATTTCTTTTCCTCCGGGTACTTAGATGTTTCAGTTCCCCGGGTTCGCCTCGCACACCTATGGATTCAGTGTGCGATACCCGTCTTGTGACGGGTGGGTTTCCCCATTCGGAAATCCCCGGATCAAAGCTTGTTTGCCAGCTCCCCGAGGCTTATCGCAGGCTACAACGTCCTTCATCGCCTCCTACCGCCTAGGCATCCACCGTATGCGCTTAACCGCTTGACCATATAACCCCAACCAGTCTGGAGTTATACGGGCTGGTTTCCACAATACTGACATGCCCTACATTGAGAACTCGTAAATCTTGTTCAATGCAGTGCGGCAACTTCCCAAATTGTTAAAGAGCCAATCTCGGTGATCTCGAAGGACCACAACCAAGCGGCCCTGGCGGACTGCTTGGTTCTGAACCCTCTCGATATATGGTGGAGCCAGTCGGGATCGAACCGACGACCCCCTGCTTGCAAAGCAGGTGCTCTCCCAGCTGAGCTATGGCCCCGGCGTTCGGTTCGCTTCTCGGCGGTTTCCGGATGCCATCGGCGCGGCCTACGGCACCTGTTCGCTGCAATGACGCGGCTGCCACCAAGAACATGCGTCAACCACTCAGTGGGCGACGCCCTTGAATTGGTGGGTCTGGGTGGATTTGAACCACCGACCTCACCCTTATCAGGGGTGCGCTCTGACCAACTGAGCTACAGACCCGCTGTCGAGATCGTGCTTACAGACCAGATAACTTATGTGGGTGCTCGCGCCGGGCAATTGGACGCAAGCTCTTTAAAGGAGGTGATCCAGCCGCAGGTTCCCCTACGGCTACCTTGTTACGACTTCACCCCAGTCATTGACCACACCGTGGTGAGCGCCCATTGTTGAGCTACCCACTTCTGGTGCAGCCAACTCCCATGGTGTGACGGGCGGTGTGTACAAGGCCCGGGAACGTATTCACCGCAGCATTGCTGATCTGCGATTACTAGCGATTCCGACTTCATGCAGTCGAGTTGCAGACTGCAATCCGGACTACGACTGGCTTTCTGGGATTAGCTCCCCCTCGCGGGTTGGCAACCCTCTGTACCAGCCATTGTAGCACGTGTGTAGCCCTGCCCATAAGGGCCATGATGACTTGACGTCATCCCCACCTTCCTCCGGTTTGTCACCGGCAGTCTCCCTAGAGTTCCCGACCGAATCGCTGGCAACTAGGGACAAGGGTTGCGCTCGTTGCGGGACTTAACCCAACATCTCACGACACGAGCTGACGACAGCCATGCAGCACCTGTCACTCGGTTCCCGAAGGCACCAAGGCATCTCTGCCAAGTTCCGAGGATGTCAAGGGCAGGTAAGGTTCTTCGCGTTGCATCGAATTAAACCACATGCTCCACCGCTTGTGCGGGCCCCCGTCAATTCCTTTGAGTTTTAACCTTGCGGCCGTACTCCCCAGGCGGAGGACTTAACGCGTTAGCTGCGCCACTAAGCCCTTGAATGGGCCCAACGGCTAGTCCTCATCGTTTACGGCGTGGACTACCAGGGTATCTAATCCTGTTTGCTCCCCACGCTTTCGCACCTCAGCGTCAGTCTTGGTCCAGGTGGCCGCCTTCGCCACTGGTGTTCTTCCCGATATCTACGCATTTCACCGCTACACCGGGAGTTCCGCCACCCTCTACCAGACTCTAGTCCAGCAGTATCGAATGCAATTCCCAGGTTGAGCCCGGGGCTTTCACACCCGACTTACCGAACCGCCTACGCGCGCTTTACGCCCAGTAATTCCGATTAACGCTTGCACCCTCCGTATTACCGCGGCTGCTGGCACGGAGTTAGCCGGTGCTTCTTCTGCAGGTAACGTCAAGACGTTGGGGTATTAACCCAGCGCTTTTCCTCCCTGCTGAAAGTGCTTTACAACCCGCAGGCCTTCTTCACACACGCGGCATTGCTGGATCAGGCTTTCGCCCATTGTCCAATATTCCCCACTGCTGCCTCCCGTAGGAGTTTGGGCCGTGTCTCAGTCCCAATGTGGCTGATCGTCCGCTAAGACCAGCTACCGATCGAAGCCTTGGTGAGCCATTACCCCACCAACAAGCTAATCGGACGCGGGCTCATCCTTCGGCGTGAGCATGAAACAGAGGCCCACTTTGTTCCGTGGAACATATGCGGTATTAATCCGAGTTTCCCCGGGCTATCCCCCACCGAAAGGTAGATTCCCACGCGTTACTCACCCGTCCGCCGCTCGCCAGCGCCCCCGAAGGGGCCTGCTGCCGCTCGACTTGCATGTGTTAGGCATGCCGCCAGCGTTCAATCTGAGCCAGGATCAAACTCTTCAGTTTAAGAGTAACTGTCGGTTAAGCCGACAAATCTTGGCTCGACGCAAGGCATTCCGGAATCTTCCGGGATACTTGTCGTCGACTATCTCTTGGCGTCCAAGAGCACCGACACAAGCACCCACACAAGTTATCTGGTCCTGATTGTTAAAGAGCGCCGGGCTTTCGCCTCAGCGGGAGCGCGCATTATATAGGCTCGCCCCCTTCGGTCAACCCCTGATTTGTCGGGGCCGCCGGCGCCGTGATGACCTCACGGCTGAGAAGGAGAAGTATAACCTACATCGCCTTCTCGTCAACATCCTGTAATAGTCGCGAGGCCGCTTCCGTGGACCCCCTCAAGGCTTGCGCATCCGTTGATGCGGGGCGCCATTCTAGCCATCTCGGAGTGCCTGTCAACAGCCTGTAACAATGCTGCCGGGCCGCTCCGTGAAGCCCTTCGGCGGCGGTGATCGCCGTCGAAGAGGTGCGCATTCTACAGCCTTGCAGCGCCTCGTCAACAAGTCTTTTCAAAGATGTGCCAAACCCGCGACGGGCGCGGCCGGTGAACGCCACCCAAGTGCTTGAAGGACGGATTGATGACGCGAAATAAAGGCGCCCCGGACGATCGCAACATCCGCTCGATGGCCCCGGGCGACGAGCCCGGCTGAGTGGTCGTGGCCTCACGACCCCGCCCAGGTGCTGCGCCGTCCGGGGATATCGGGGCGAGGGACGATCGCACCCCGACGCACCGCCCCTTCGGCACGAGGGATTCTAGACGGCTTCCCCCGCCACTAGCGTGACCCGCGCGTAGCGACGCTTGCCCACCTGGATGACGTGCTCGCCGCCCGGCTCGATGGTCAGGCCACGATCCTCCACGCGCTCGCCGTCGATCCGCACGGCGCCCTGTTTGACCATCCGCAGGCCGTCGGAGGTGCTCCCGACCAGCCCCGCCTGCTTGAGTAGGTTGGCCACCGGCACGCCGTCGGGCGGCAGAGTGAGCTCCAGCTCGGGCATGTCCTCCGGCAGGGCGCCCTTCTGGAACTGCGCGACAAAGGCGTCACGCGCGGCCTCGGCGTCGGCGCGGGTGTGAAAGCGCTCGACGATCTCCTCGGCGAGCAGGAACTTCACGTCACGCGGGTTCCGGCCCTCGGAGATCTCCCGCCGGAACGCCTCGATCTCACTCAGCGGCCGAAAGCTCAACAGCTCGAAGTAGCGCCACATCAACTCGTCGGAGATGGACATGATCTTGCCGAACATCTGCTTCGGCGGCTCCTGGATACCGACGTAATTGTCCAGTGACTTCGACATCTTCTGCACGCCGTCCAACCCCTCCAGGATCGGCATGGTCAGGATGGTCTGGGCGCTCTGGCCGTACTCGCGCTGCAACTCCCTGCCGACGAGCAGGTTGAACTTCTGGTCGGTGCCGCCCAGCTCCACGTCCGCGCGCAGCGCGACGGAGTCGTAGCCCTGGACCAGGGGATAGAGGAACTCGTGGATGGCTATGGACTGGTTCGCCATGTAACGCTTGTGGAAGTCGTCGCGCTCGAGCATTCGCGCCACGGTGTACTTGGCGGCCAGCTGGATCATGTCCGCCGCCGACATCGGGTTCATCCACTCGGAATTGAACACGACCTCGGTGCGCTCGGGATCCAGGATCTTGAAGATCTGCTCCTTGTAGGTGCGTGCGTTCTCCGCGATCTCCTCGCGCGTGAGCGCCTTCCGCGTCGCGCTCTTGCCGGTCGGGTCGCCGATCATGCCGGTGAAGTCCCCGATCAGGAACAGCACATGATGGCCGAGATCCTGAAACGTCCGCAGCTTGTTGATGAGCACGGTGTGACCGACGTGCAGATCCGGCGCCGTGGGGTCGAAACCGGCCTTGATGCGCAGCGGACGGCCGAGCTTGAGCTTCTCCTCCAGCTCGGACTCGACCAGGATTTCCTCCGCGCCCCGGCGGATCGCCTCCAGGGCCTCTTTCACGTCACTCATCAGCTGTTCCCCATGCTCATTCCAGCCCGCCGCGATGCCCGCACCCGGGAAACGCTCAACAATCCGCGCCATCCCGCACCGAGCGCGGCTGTGCTGCGGCCTGGACCATCATTGTCCAGCTTCCCTGGCCCAGTGTGCACCGGTTCGCGACGGGACCAATCAGGACCGCGGATTTTACCGGAATCCACAACTCGCGCACACAATTGGTCTTTAGGGCCAGTAAAATAATAAGTTGACCGATCATGTTCACGTTGGTCATCAAACCAATTGACCGACGGGGACGCCGCGGATATGGTTGGCGGCAAAAGACAAGGACCGGCGTATGCCCAAGCACACGCGCATTACCGATCTCGATTTCAAACCGCGCCGTAGCAAACCGACGCCCGCGCTGGCCCGGTCCGTGCGGCGGCTGCGTCTGCACTGGGTGATCCTCGCGGCTTCCGGTCTGACCGGCGTGGCGCTGCTGACCTCCACCCATCATGATGCCGTGGCGGTGGACGAATCCACGACACGGGACCTGGCGATAGGGCCTCATCCCCAGGCGGACATCCCGTTGGCGCTGCCGCCGCGGGAGACCAGCCAGTCCCTTACGGCACTCGACGCGCTCCCGGGCGGCCCGGTCGGTACCGACCCCGCCGCACCGCAGGAGCCGAGCGAGACGGTCGAGACCGAACAGCCGTCCGCGGAACCCGCCGAGGCCCCGGCCGGCGAGTGGAAGTCCTTCGAGGTGCGGCGCGGGGACTCCCTGGCCGCAATCTTCTCGCGGGCCGGTTTCAGCGCGCGCACCGTCTACGAGCTCATGCAGGCCGGCGAGCCCGCCCAGGCCCTGAAACGCATCTACCCCGGCGACGTGCTCAAGCTGAAGGTCGTCCAGGAAGAGCTGGCCGCCGTGCACTATCGCGTGGACGAGTCGGTGATGCTGGAGATCGACCGTGCCGACGACGGCGGCTACCTGGCGGAAATGGTCAGCACGCCGCTGGAGCGCCGGCGCACGCACGCCTCCGCCGTGATCGACACCTCGCTGTTCGCCGCCGGCAAGCGGGCGGGGCTGAACGACCGGCTGATCATGGAGCTGGCCGGAATTTTCGGCTGGGACGTGGACTTCGCCCTGGACATCCGCAAGGGCGACGCCTTCACGGTGATCTACGAAGAGCTCTACCGGGACGGGCGCAAGGTGCGCAACGGCGAGATCATCGCCGCGGAGTTCATCAACGAGGGCAACCGCTTCCAGGCCCTGCGCTACACGGACCCCAATGGCAGGACGGCGTACTACGCGCCGGATGGCCGCAGCATGAAGAAGCCCTTCCTGCGCTCGCCGGTCAACTTCTCCCGGGTCAGCTCCAATTTCAACCCCGAGCGCCTGCATCCGGTGCTCAAGACGCGCCGGCCGCACATGGGCACCGATTACGCGGCCTCGCCCGGTACGCCGATCAAGGCAGCGGGGGACGGCAAGATCATCCACCGCGGCCGCAAGGGTGGCTACGGCAACACCGTCATTATCAGGCACGGCAGCCGCTACAGCACCCTCTATGCCCACATGTCGCGCTTCGCGGGCGGCATGAGCACCGGCAGCCGCGTCGAGCAGGGGCAGATCATTGGCTACGTGGGCAGTAGCGGACTCGCCACGGGCCCCCATCTTCACTACGAGTTCCGGGTGGACGGCGTGCACCGCAATCCGCGCACCGTGGAACTGCCGGACGCCGACCCCATCAACCAGGCGTTCAAGAGCGATTTCCTGGAGACCACCGAGAACCTGCGCGCCCAGCTCGACGTTATCCACCGCACCGAGCTCGCTCTGCGCGGTGACTAGGGCCGCACGTCACAGCGCGCGCCGGCGTTGCCGGTGCTGACACCATGGCCGAGCGCTATCTCGGCCTGATCTCGGGCACCAGCGCCGACGCAGTGGACGCGGCGCTGGTGGATTTCGACCCGGGCCCCCGGGTGATCCAGGCCGCTACCTTTCCCATCGACAGCCGCGCCAGGGCAGCACTCCTGGCGGCCGATCGCCGGATCCATCCCGCCGACCTGCTGGACCTCGACGCCGCCCTGGGTGAGGCGTTCGCCGATGCCGCCCAGGCCCTGCTGGTCCGGTGTGGTGTCGAGCCGGCAAGCGTCACCGCCATAGGCAGTCATGGCCAGACCTTCTGGCATACGGCCGCCGGCGACCGGCGCGCCACCCTGCAGATCGGGGATCCCAGCCGCATCGTCGAGCGCACCGGCATAACCACGGTCGCCGACTTCCGCCGCCGGGACATCGCCGCCGGCGGCCAGGGCGCGCCCCTGGCACCGGCGTTCCACGCCGCCCGATTCAGGACCAGGGACGAAACCCGCGGCGTGCTGAACCTCGGCGGGATCGCCAACCTGACGGTGCTGCCCGCCGATCCGGCGGCGCCGGTGAGCGGCTTCGACACGGGGCCGGCCAGCACTCTCATGGATGCCTGGTGCCGCGAGTGTCTGGGCCGCCCGTACGACCGGGGCGGGCAATGGGCGGCGAGCGGGCGGTGCAATCAGGAGCTGCTGGCGGCCCTGCTGGCAGAGCCGTACTTCCGCCAGCCGGCGCCGAAGAGCACCGGCCCCGAACAGTTCAACCTGGACTGGGTGGAGCGCCGTGGCGGTGACCTGTCATCGCTGGTGCCCGCCGACGTCCAGGCCACGCTCCTGGAGCTCACCGCGCGGACGGTCGCGCAGGCCGTCGGGGAGTCCGGTCACGCCCTGGAACGACTACTCATCTGTGGCGGTGGCGTTCACAATACGACGCTGGTCGCCCGTATCGATGCGATGCTGCCCGGCGTCGTGGTGGAATCGACCGAGGTACACGGCGTGGCCCCGGATTACGTCGAGGCGGTCACGTTCGCGTGGCTGGCCCGCGAGACACTGGCCGGCCGGGCGGGGAATCTGCCTTCGGTGACCGGTGCTGCCGGCCCGCGCGTCCTGGGGGCGATTTACCCCGCCGACCTATCGTGGAGAGCTGGAGCATGATGTATGTCGCCGCCGTCGTCGCCCTGGCGCTTGCCGGTTTCTTCGGCGTCGCCATGGGCATCCTGTTGGCCTTTCACCGCAAGAACCCGCCGCCGAAGATCGTGGCCTGGATACACGGCATACTGGCCATCGCCGGCATCGCCATACTCACGGCAGCCGTTATCCGCAGCGCCGACGAAGGTCTGGGCCGCGACGCGCTGATCGTCCTGGCGCTGGCCGCGGTTGCCGGTCTGGGCCTGGTCACTTTTCATGGACGGGGACGGCGGCTGCCCGTGCCGCTATGGGTACTGCACGCGCTGCTGGCCCTGGGCGGCATCGGCGTGGCCATGGTGGCAGCCGCCGTGAATCTCTAGGCGGGCCGCTCCGGGGCCCGTTCCACCGGGACGGTCCCTCGGACGGCGAGTCGCTGCCGGAGACGAAAAACCCGCCGGACGGCGGGTTTCAGGGGTCATTCGCGGGGCGCCGGACGCGGCCGGCGCGCTCCCTATACGCTGAAGGACGAGCCGCAGCCGCACGTAGTCGCGGCATTGGGATTGCGGATGACGAACTGCGCGCCCTCGATGCCCTCGACGTAGTCGATCTCCGCGCCAGTGAGATACTGAACGCTCATCGGATCGATCAGCAGCGTCACCCCGTTCTTCTCGATGGCGGTGTCGCCGTCTTCCTCGTTCTCGTCGAACATGAATCCGTACTGGAAGCCGGAACACCCGCCGCCACTGATGTAGACGCGCAGCTTCAGCCCCTCGTGGTCCTCTTCGGCCATGAGCTGGCGCACCTTGTCGGCAGCGCTGTCGGTAAACTCCAGCGGGGCTTCGGTCTCAACTTCGGCTACTGTCATGGTTGTTCCGCAATCCTGTTGGTGAACCCGTTACCCCATTGTTGGGGTCGCGGCGTAGCGAGTCAATTGGCGCACCGCGAATTCGTTAACTGGTTGATTCGCTAATTGGGACAGCAGGCGCAACCTCGGGTTCAGTTCCGCGCTCGGGTCCGCCCCACCAGTTATCAAATTAACGAGCTAACGAACCAACCACCCGCCTACGGCAATACGGCCACCCCGGTCAGCCCGGCCGTCTCCTCCAGGCCGAACATCAGGTTCATGTTCTGCACGGCCTGGCCCGAGGCACCCTTGACCAGATTGTCGATGACCGACAGCACCACCAGGGTACGCGGCGCCCCGCCCGGATGCACCGCCAGGCGGCAGAAGTTGGTGCCGCGCACGGTGCGCGTCTGCGGATTGGAGCCGGCCGGCAGCACGTCGACGAAAGGCTCCCCGGCGAAATGCTCATCGAACAGCGCCTGGGCCTCCTGCGCCTCGTCCGCCAGACGTACGTAGACCGACGCATGCATGCCTCGCGTCATGGGCACCAGGTGCGGGACGAAGGTCAGCCCCACCTCGGCACCGGCCAACTCACCCATGCCCTGGGCGATCTCCGGATGATGGCGGTGGCCCGCGGTGCCGTAGGCCACGAAGTTCTCGTTGGCCTCGCACAGCAGCGTGTGCTGCTTCGGCGTGCGCCCGGCCCCGGACACGCCGGAGACGGCGTCCACCACGATATGGTCGCGCTCCACGGCACCGGCCGCCAGTAGCGGCGCCACGGCCAGCAGCGCGCAGGTGGGATAGCAGCCCGGATTGGCCACCAGGCGGGCCTCGCGGATCACCGCCCGGTTGATCTCGGGCATCCCGTACGCCGCCTCGGCCACCAGCTCGGGGCAGGTATGCTCCATGCCGTACCAGCGCTGCCAGAGCGGAACATCCCGGATGCGGAAGTCGGCCCCCAGGTCGATGACCCGCACGCCTCGGTCCAGCAGCTCCGGCGTGGACTGCATGGCCGTGCCGTTGGGGGTGGCGAAGAACACCACGTCGCACTCGGCCAGACGCCCGGTGTCGGGCTCCGTGAACACCAGGTCCAGGACGCCGCGCAGGTTGGGGAACATCTCCGCCACCGGCGTACCCGCGTTGCCGCGGGAGGTGATTACCGCCGGCTCCACCTCCGGATGCTGGCTCAGCAGCCGCAGCAGCTCCACGCCCGCGTAGCCTGTTCCGCCGACAATACCCGCGCGAATCATGCCTGTCGTCCTCGCTTCCAACCGAACCCTGCCCAAAGGGGTTAGTTTACGCCCTGCGCGGCCGCCACCCAACCGCGGCCCCCGCGACGCGCGCCGCATTACTCAGTCGCGCGGCAAATTTGGCATACTCACTGCATGCCGCAGCCCGCCCCGCAACCGCCACGCTGGAGACAGTCCTGGGAACGTCTCAGGCTGCGGTTGTCCGCGGCGGAGGCGATAATGCTGATCTGCGCCCTGGGGGCGCTTACCGGTCTGCTGGCCGGAGGGGTGATCATCGGCTTTCGCTTCGCCGTGGAGCTGACCCAGGCCTCCTTCCTTCCGGGCAGCCATCACGAAGGCTACGAGAGCCTCGCCCCGCACTGGCGCGTGGCCGTGGCCACCGGCGGCGCCCTGGCGGTGGGGTTGCTGATGCGGTTCGTCATCGGGCCGGACCGGCGCACCGGCGTCGCCCACGTCATCGAGCGCGTGGTCTTCCACCAGAGCGTGCTGCCCCTGCGCAACGCCATGGGCCAGCTCATCGGCGGCGCCCTGTCCATCATCTCCGGCCACTCGGTGGGCCGCGAGGGACCCAGCGTCCACCTCGGGGCGGCCACCGGCAGCCAGCTCGGCCAGCTCATCGAGCTGCCCAACAACAGCCTGCGCACACTCATCGCCTGCGGCACCGCCGCGGCCATCGGCGCGTCGTTCAACACGCCGCTGGCCGGCGTGGCCTTCGCCATGGAGGTCGTGGTGATGGAGTACACCATTGCCGGCTTCCTGCCGGTTATCCTCTCGGCGGTGACCGCCACGGCACTGACACAGTTCTTCTTCGGCGCCGCGCCGGCATTCAGCATTCCGCCGCTGAACATCCGCGGCCTGGTGGAAATCCCCCACGTGATCATCACCGGCATGGTCATGGGCGCACTCGCCGCCGCCTTCATCCATGCGCTGCGGATATTCTCCGGGACACTGAAGGATCGCACGGTGGTGCTGCGCATGACCCTGGGCGGGCTGGGCGTCGGCGTGATCGCCATCGCCGCCCCCGAGGTCATGGGCATCGGGTACGACACCGTGGACGCCGCCCTCCATGGCGAGATCGAGCTGGGCCTGCTTGCCGTCATCGTCATCGCCAAGCTGGCTGCCACCGCCTGGGTCCTGGGCATGGGCCTGCCAGGCGGATTGATCGGCCCGACCCTGGTCATCGGCGCGGCCGGAGGTGGCGCCCTGGGCTACATCGGGGCGCTGGTCTCGCCGGTGCCCATCGCCGGACCGGCGTTCTACGCCCTGATCGGCATGGGCGCCATGATGGGCGCCACGCTGCGGGCACCCCTGGCGGCGCTGACGGCCATGCTGGAGCTCACCGCCAATCCCAACGTGATCATGCCCGGGATGCTGGCCATCGTTGCCGCCACGCTGACCACCAGCGAGCTGTTCCGGACCGATTCCGTGTTCCTCGCCTTCCTCCGCTCCCAGGGGCTGGACCCCCGCCGCAATCCCCTGCAGCACGCCTTCAGCCGGCTGGGCATCGCCCGGGTGATGGACCGGCGGCTTATCGTGCTTCCGAAAGTCGTGGAGCGGGAGGATCTGGACCGGGCGCTGCGAGAGGACCCACGCTGGATCGTGGTGGAAGAGGACACGCAGAAGGGCCCCATCGCGCTGGTGCCGGTGACGGACGTACTGCAGTACGTTCAGGAAACCCCGGGCGACGATCCCGTGGACCTGATGGAGATCCCCGCGCAACGGCTGCAGCCCTCGCCCATCGAGGTGCGCGCCAGTCTGAGGGAAGCCCTGGAACGACTGCGACGGGACAAGGCGGAGGCGCTCTACGTCACCCAGACGACCGCACCCGGTATCCGCCGCTATTACGGCGTCGTCACCCGGGGCGATATCGAGAGCAAATACCTGGGCTGATACTAACCTTTAAAGAAGTATTGCCAGGTCTCAGTAATCGTGTGCGCCGCTGTGGCAAGGCACGAGGAGGGAGGTGTAGCAGGGCTACACGACCGACGAGCAACGCAGTCCACAGCGGCGCACACGATTACCCGCAGGGCGCCACTGCGCGGCGCCTCGGCGGCGTTGCGCTCGCTTGACGTGGGGCGGCCACGCCGGCGCTCACGCGCCTTGCCGAGACACCGCGCAGTGGCGCTGAGACCTGGCAATACTTCTTTAAAGGTTAGTAACTCAACCTGACAACGCCATGCAAGGGAGCCTCATGCTCTGGATCAAGGCCTTCCACATCATCTTCGTGATTACCTGGTTCGCGGCGCTGTTCTATCTGCCAAGGTTGTTCGTCTACCACGCCATGGCGGAGGACGAGATTGGACGGGAGCGTTTCAAGGTGATGGAGCGCAAGCTCTACCGCGGGATCATGAACCCCAGCGCAGTGCTGGCGATCGGCTTCGGGCTATGGATTCTCGTGCTGGTGCCCGGCTGGCTGAGCCAGGGCTGGCTGCATGCGAAACTCGCCCTGGTGGCGCTGCTGGTGGGCTATCACCTGTATTGCGGCCACCTGGTGCGCTGCTTCCGCGATGACCGCAACCGTCGCAGCCACGTCTGGTACCGGTGGTTCAACGAGGCGCCGGTGCTGGCGCTGGTGTTGATCGTGGTGCTGGTGGAGGTCAAACCCTTCTAATCGAGACGGGCGTATTCGGCGAGCCCCTGGCAGAACGGGGCGCCAGGGGCTAAACTGTAATAGATATAATTTCATTACATCTTTCGAGGCCAGAGCCATGACCAGTACCGAGCGCGACATCCGCAGGCGCCTGCACGGCGCCGGTCTGCGGGCCACACGCCAGCGCATCGAGCTCGCCGGGCTCCTCTTCGGCGATGCGCACCGCCACGTCACCGCGGAGCAGATCCACCGGGAAGCCCGCCAGGCCGGAATCCGGGCGTCCCTGGCCACGGTGTACAACACCCTGAACCAGTTCACGGCCACGGGGCTGCTGCGGGAAATCAACGTCGACCCCCAGCGCTGCTATTACGACACCAATACCAGCCATCACCACCATTTCTTCCACGAGGATGAAGGCCGGCTGGTGGATATTCCGGCCGAAGAGCTTCCCGTCGGTGCGCTGCCCCGCCCGCCGGCGGGTACCGAGGTCCGCGGTGTGGAAGTCGTGATCCGGGTAGCGACGGGGCGCTGAAACCGCCCGTGTGGCGGACGGCATGATCGAATGATGTCGGCGTCGGCCTGCGGCCGATGCCGACCTACTCGCGGCTTTCCAGAAGGCACGGGGCGTAGATACCGTCTCGCGGATCAAGCGATCTGCGGCGTATAGGGTGTCTGGTTTTTGATGACCCCGAAGCAGATGTGGACGAGCTTGCGCATGGCCGCCCCCAGGGCGGCCATTTTGGCCTTGCCCCGGCTGCGTAAGCGCTGGTAGAAGGCGCGCACGTCGGGGTTGTGCTGGATGGCGCTGACGGCGGCCATGTAGAGCTTGGCCCGGACGCGCCCGCTGCCCATCTTGCTCATACACGGGGGCAGCTCCTTGCTCGTGCCCGACTCAAAGACCTTCGGGTGTACGCCGACATAGGAAGCCACCTGCTTGGCCCGGTCAAACGGATGCCGGTGGATGATGCTGAGCATCTCCCGGGAGCTCTTCGCGCTGATGCCCCGGATGGACTCGAGCAGCTCGCGATCGCCCTTGAGCGGCGGATGCCGGTCGATATGCTCATCGATCATCCGCTCCAGGCGCCGTCTTTCGGCCTCGAGGAAGGCAAGACTGTTGCGAATGGAGTCGATGACATCCTGCGGGGCTTGGGCCGTGAGCGCATGCTCGAGCCGGTTGGACTCGCGCTGAGCGTCCTTCTCCACCGCCTCAAGCCGTGCCAGCAGCGCCCGCAAGGCCTTTACCTCCGGCGCCGGCGGGGTATAAGCCGCCAGCTCGCGGCTCTCGCCCATGCGCGCCAGCACGAACGCATCCTGGCGGTCGGCTTTGGACTCAAAGCCTAGGCCCTCGGCAAACTTTTTGACCTGCTTGGGGTTGGGCGTGGCCACGCGCACGCCAAGCTCCACGAGCTCCTCCGCCAACGCCTCGTGGTAGTGGGCCGTTGGCTCAAGAATCGCTTGCAGCGTATCGAGCCGCCCCTGGAGCTGGCGCTCCAGCCACTGGTACAGCGTGCGTCGACCGGCTGGCGTATTCGCCACACTCTTGTTGCGCCGCTTGCCCTTAATCCAGATCAGGCAGGCCTGCAGCTTGTGCTTGCCAACATCGATCCCGCAGTGAAACTCCATCTCCACCTCCTGCTCTCGCGCTAACACCGACTGCCCTTGTACATGCAGGCTCACCGCCACGCGGGGCCTTGGATACCGTTCAGCCTACAAGGGCGAGAGCGGGCCTGGCGGGGCCTTATCTACAACACAGCCTACAACGCTGAGGTCGGATTCAGGCTCACCGCCAAGCCAGAGGGGCTAGCTAAACCCCTCAACCCGAAAACATACAAGGTCGGAT
>JACDUA010000036.1 GCA_013519935.1 Ectothiorhodospiraceae bacterium WFHF3C12
GCAACAGCACGGCCGCCAGGCCCTGAAATACGGCGCGGCGGCGCGGCGGCTCACCGCCGGCGCGGCCGGCGAGGCCGCTACCCGCGGTCTGATCAGGTTCTCGTTCCATCATCCCGTCTCTTCGACCACGGCGGTGTCGGTTTGCTCCCAGCCTCCGGCGATGGTCCGGATCAGGTCGATGCGACGCAGCAGCACCGCCCAGCGTGCTTCCAGACGCTGCTGCTGCGCCTCCTGCAGCGTTGTCAGCGCCGAGAGCACGTCCAGGTAGTCGACGACGCCGTTGACGTAGCGTTGACGCAACCGTTGCACAACCTGCTCGGCCAGGGCGACCTGACGGTCCAGGCTCTCCAGGCGTTCCCGGGCGTAGCGCTCGTCCGACAGCGCGGTTCCCACCTCGGCGACGGCTTCGGTGACCGTCCGGGCATACTCATTGAAGGCCACGGCCCGGGCGGCGCGGTTGCGTTCGACCTCGGCCGCGAGAGCGCCACCACGGAACAGCGGTACCGTGAGTCCCGCGGCCAGGGACTGTATCCAGTCCTCGAACAGCGTCGACGGCGAGTCCGACGTGCTGCGCAGGGAGGCGGTCAGATCCAGGCGCGGATAGCGTGCGGCGATGGCGGCCGCCACCTCGGCATCGGCGGCGCGAACGCGCAGCCAGGCCGCCTGCAGGTCGGGGCGACGGTTCAGCCAGACCGAGGGTATGCCCAGGGCCGGCGCGGCGGGCACTTCGACGAACTCGTGGCCGCCGGGCAGCTCGAGCGCGTCCGGCGAGCGGCCGAGCAATGCCGCCAGCCGGTTGCGCAGAGCCGCCGCTTCAGCCCGTGCCGTCGCCAGCTCGGCCTCGCTGGCCTCAACGAGGCGGCGCTGGCGCAGCAACTCGTCCAACTGGGCCTGGCCGTTGCGGTAGCGCACGTCGATCAGGCCGGCGATCTGCCGGTTGTTCTCCCGCTGTGCCTGCAGCAGGTCGATGCGGGCGCGTTGTCGCAGCAGGCTGTAGAAGGCCGTGGCGGCCTCCGCCGTAACGGTGATCCCGGCGGCGCGCAGATCACGACCCACCGCCAGGCTCTCCAGCGACGCGGCCTGCGTGGCGGCGTCAATGCGGCCCCACAGGTCCAATTCATAGGCGGCCGCAAAGCCCCCCGTGTACTGCTCCGTGTTCTCCCCCCGTTGACGGGTCACGGCGGCCTCACCGGTGCCATCCAGCGTGGGCAGACGGGAAGCGCCCTGGATACGTGCCGCGGCCCGTGCCTGACGCAGGCGCGACTGCGCCGCGGCCAGGGTGAAGCTCTCCTGCACGGCCGTTGTCATGAGGGCGTCGAGCCGCGGGTCGTCGAAGTGGCGCCACCATCGCTCGGGCAGCGCCTCGCCGGAGGTCGCCTCGAAACCGGGCGGGAGTGGCACGCTTTCCCGGGCCGGCATATCGGTGGTCATGCTGCAGCCGCTGCCGAGCAGGGCCACGAGCACGGTCGTCACCGTGGTCCGGGCGCGGCCGTGTGCGCCGTCGCCCGGGCAAGTTGCGGGACGGAACCGGATGGTTCGCAATGGGGGAGTCATCCGTCTTGGCCGGTGTCCGTTGCGGTTCACGAACGACGATGATGCCGATGTGACCGCCGGGATGCGAGTCCGGCGTGCGCCATGCAAGCCCGAGACACCGCGGCCCGCCGGCGCGGTCAGCGTCCGTAGAGGTACCAGTCGCGCAACAGGGCGGTGGCGGCCTGGGGACGCTCCATGGTGGACATGTGCCCGCAGTCCTCGATGATGGCGAGCCGGGCGCCGGGTATGGCCTGCCCCATTTCCTGCATCCACTCCAGCGGCGCGATCTGGTCGCTGCGGCCGGCGAGGACGAGCGTCGGACAGGCTATGGCCGGCAGGTCCGGGCGGCTATCCACCCGGTGGATTATGGCCTGCTGCTGACGCTCGAAGACCTCGGCACCGACACGGTGCTTCATGGCGGTGATCGCCGCCACCAGCTCGGCATCGTCGAGCCGGTCCGGGTGGATCATGGCCGGTAGCAGCGTCTCGACCACGGCACTGAAGCGGTCCTGGCGGGCCATGTCCACCAGCCGCCTGCGGCGCTCGCTCTGTTCCGCCGTGTCGGGTCGGGCGTGGGTATTGAGCAGGGCGAGGCGGTCCACGCGTTCCGGGGCGCGGCGCATGATCTCAAGGGCGACATAGCCGCCCATTGAGAGCCCGGCCAGGGCGAAGCGCCGGGGGGCGGCCGCCAGGGCATCCTCGGCCATGGCCGCGATGGACGTCTGCCCGGTCAGGTCGGGGATGTATATGTCCGCCAGCGTCCCGAGATGCGCCCGGGCGTGCGCCCAGAGGGCATCGTCGCACAGCAACCCCGGCAACAGGACGAGCGGCTGCGCCTGTCGCTCGGCATTCATGCCGGGCTCACCGCCCGCCTGCAATGCGCCCGAACGGCCGGCAAACCTACTTCACCATCCACAGCGCCCGGCGGTAGCGCTCGAGGGTCTGGCTGAGCTCACCACGCCGCGGGTGATTGGTCAGATACCGGGCCGCCTCGTCGATCTTGCTCTCCGCCAGGCCGATCTCGCCCTCGTTCATGGCCTGCTGGGAGACCGCGAGCGGCAGATGGAAGTTGATCTCGTCGCTGACTTCCCAGTAGCGCGGGGTGCCGCGGGCCGCCCGCCGCTCCAGGCCGGCGAGGATCTCGCGGGCGCGCTCGAAGTCCTTCGCACGCCGAGCCGCCACTGCCGCCTGCAGCTGCGACTGAAAGTCTCCCTGCGCCTGGTCGGCCTGCGCGAGCACCAGCGGCCGGGCCTCCACGGCGCCGGCGGTCGAAGCCGCGCCGGCCAGCGCCACCGCCAGAGCGCAGAAGGCCATCACCATTGCGCCGGTGTTTCGTCCCTCAAATCTGTCACGGGCCATCTCCTCGCCCCCCTGGGCCGATCGTGAATTCGGCCTCGCGTTTATTCTGTAATCGTCTTACGCCCCGGAATCAGGCAGTGCGTTCAAACACGCACATTTCTATTCTGCGCAGCGGTACACCCCAAAAACAAGGCACTGTGCCTCACTGCTGGCCCGCTCCGAGGGGTGCGTCGCGCCGGCGAACGGCACGCTCCGCTGCCCGCCGCGCGGCGCCCCGCCGGTACTGGCCCGCGCGGTCAGCTCAGAAACAGGCTGTACGCGGGATTGTCGGTTTCATCCCGGAACGGATAACCGAGCTTGTCCAGAAAGGCCTTGAAACGCTGGCGTTGGCCCGCGGGCACCTGGACACCCACCAGAACCCGGCCATAGGCCGCACCGTGATTGCGGTAGTGGAACATGCTGATGTTGAACCGCCTGCCCAACTGGCGGAGGAAGTTCATCAGGGCACCCGGGCGCTCGGGAAACTCGAAGTGATAGAGCACCTCGTCGGCCACGCTCGGCGCGTGGCCGCCGACCATGTGCCGGACGTGCACCTTGGCCATTTCGTTGTCGGTGAGATCCAGCACCGGGTAATCGCGCTCGCGCAGCGCCCGGACCAGCGCCTCCTTCTCCTCCAGGCCATCGTTCAGCTGGATGCCGGCGAAGACATGGGCCTCGTTGGGATCCGAATAGCGGTAGTTGAACTCGGTGATGGAACGTTTGCCGATGGTCTCGCAGAACGCCCGGAAGCTGCCGGGGCGTTCCGGGATCGTCACGGCGAGCACGGCTTCGCGATGTTCGCCAACCTCGGCCCGCTCGGCAACGTGGTTGAGACGGCTGAAATTCATGTTGGCGCCGCTGTTGATGGCAACCAGGGTCTCGCCGCTGGCCCCCGTGCTCTCCACGTATTTCTTCAGTCCGGCCATGGCCAGGGCACCGGCAGGCTCCATGACCGAACGCGTGTCGTCGAAAATGTCCTTGATAGCCGCGCAGACCTCGTCGGTGGAGACCAGGATCACGTCGTCGACGTGCTGCCGGGCCACCCGGAAGGTCTCCTTGCCGATCTGGCGCACCGCCACGCCATCGACGAAGATGCCCACCTCGTCCAGCGTGACGCGCTTGCCGGCCTGCATGGCCGCGTGCAGGGTGGGGGCGTCCTCCGGTTCGACGCCGATGATCCGGATATCCGGGCGCAGATGCTTGATGTAGACCGCGATGCCCGCGATCAAGCCGCCGCCGCCGACGGGCACGAAAATCGCGTCGAGCTGACGGGGATGCTGGTGCAGGATCTCCATGCCCACGGTCCCCTGGCCGGCGATGACCTCCGGATCGTCATAGGGCGGAATGAACGTCATGCCGCGTTCCCGGACGAGCTTGTCGGCCTGGGCCTTGGCTTCGTCATAGCTGTCGCCGTGCAGGACCACGCGCCCCCCGAAGTTCCGCACCGCGTTGACCTTGATGGACGGCGTCGTGCGCGGCATCACGATCACGGCCTTGATGCCCAGCACCTTTGCCGACAGCGCCACCCCCTGGGCATGATTGCCCGCCGACGAGCAGATGACGCCCTTTTCCTGGGCCTCCCGGGGCAGGCTGACGATCTTGTTGTAGGCCCCGCGGATCTTGAAGGAGAACACGGGCTGGAGGTCCTCGCGTTTCATGAGCACGTTGTTGCCCAGTCGCTTGGACAGATTGACGGCCGGCTCCAGTGGTGTCTGCTTGGCCACGTCGTAGACGCAGGCGGTGAGGATCTTTTCCAGGTAAGGTCGGGTCATTCCGGTGGTTTCACTTGATTGGCGGCATCAGGGGCTGCGTGGACCGGAACGGCGCCAGGCGCGCGGCTCCGGGAACGCCGGGTGGCGCAACCCGAAAGCGGATGGTTTCGAGTCCGGGGCTGCGCGCGACGGCCAGCTTATGCGCCCGAGCAGTGTAAAAGATCGCCGCCGCGCTGATAAGCGCCGGACGCGCCGGCGTGGCCGGGGCACCGCCGCAGACGGTATGATGGGCTCCGGTCGAATCAGGCCATCCCTCACCTCAGCTCAGGAATTCAGCAATGAGCGCCGACACTCAGAAACAGGCGGCGGCGAAGGCCGCCCTGGCCTACATCGAGCGCGACACCGTCGTGGGCGTGGGCACCGGCTCGACGGTGAACTTCTTCATCGACGCCCTGGCGGCGATGCGCGACGACATTCGCGGCGCCGTATCGAGCTCGGAGGCCTCCTCGCAACGGCTGCAGGGCCATGGCATTCCGGTGCTGGCCCTCAACGACGTGGACGCGGTGCCGGTCTACGTGGACGGCGCCGACGAAGCCAACCGCCATCTCCAGCTCATCAAGGGCGGCGGCGGCGCACTGACCCGGGAGAAGATCGTCGCCGCGGCCAGCGAAAGGTTCATCTGCGTGGTCGATCCCTCCAAACGGGTGGACGTGCTGGGCCGATTCCCGCTGCCCGTGGAGGTCATCCCCATGGCCCGCAGCTACGTCGCCCGGGAACTGGTCAGGCTCGGCGGTCAGCCCGAGCTGCGCTCCGGGTTCACCACGGACAACGGCAATATCATCCTGGACGTGCACAACCTGGAAATCCTCGAGCCCATAAAGCTGGAACGCGCCATCAACGATCTGGCGGGCGTGGTCGCCAACGGACTGTTCGCCATGCGCCCGGCCGACGTGTTGCTGGTGGGCGGCTCCGACGGCGTCGAGACCTTTACCGCGCCCTGAGCGTTCGCGGCCAGGGGCCGCCCCTACGTCGCGGGTACCCACGCCCGCAGGCGCGCCCCATTGGCCCGGCTATTTCCGGAACAGCCACAGCACGAGCGTGATGAGTACGCTGACGATGATCGACGTGGTAATCGGGAAATAGAAGGCGAAGTCGTCCCGCTTGATGGCGATATCGCCGGGCAGGCGTCCCAGGCCCAGCTTGCCCAGCCACGGCCAGGCGATCCCCACGACGAGAATCACCAGGCCGAGGATGATCAGTAGGCGCTGAAAGTCCATAGCCTCCTCCGGCGCGGGCGTTTCTGGTCCATTTAATGGGGCCGGATTCCGCCTCCTCCAATCGGCCCGGCCCGCGCATCCCGCGAAACCCGCTCAGCGGCCCGGGTTCGCCGGGAGGTGCTGGCTAGAGCGGCAGCCAGCGAACCGCCGAGCCGGCCGGGTAGGCCTCGGCGGAGGCCGGCAGGCGCAGCAGTGCATTGGCATGGCAGAGGTTGCTCAGCATGTGCGAGGCCTGCCGGCCGAGCGGCTCCAGCTGGATGCCGCCGTCGCGCCCCGTCCACCAGACGGCACGCAACCAGCTGTCCCGACCGGGGTCGGCCTCGGTCTCCAGGGCAAGCCGGCCCTGATACAGGTGAGGACCGGGCTCGGCGACCCCTTCGAGCACGTCCAGCAGCCGGCGCAGATAGATCTGCGCGCCGACCGCCACGGCCCCCGGGTTGCCGGGCAGCCCCAGCAGCACGGGCCCATCCTCGGCGCGGCCGAGGAACAGCGGCTTGCCCGGCTTCTGCCGAACCCGCCAGAAGACCTCCTCGATGCCCATCTCCCGGGCGACGGGGATGACCATGTCCTTGTCGCCCACCGAGACGCCCCCCGTGGTCACCACCAGATCGGCCTCGGCGAAGACGTCATCCATGGCCTGTTCCAGGGCGCCGCGGTCATCCTCGACGTAGGCGAGCTCGACATCGCCATAGCCCCAGTGCTCGAGCAGCGCCATGAGCATCGGGCCGTTGCCGTCGTAGATGGCGCCCAGGGGCAGGTCGGCGCCGGCGGGGCTGACCTCGTCGCCGGTCACCAGGACCGCGATGCGCGGTTCGCGGTGGACCGGGACATCGTCCACGCCGGCAACCGCCAGGGCGCCGATCATGCCGGGGGTTATCCGCCGGCCCGCCGCGGTGAGCTCCGCGCCTGCCGCCAGCTCCTCGCCGCGGCGGCGGACATTGTTGCCCGTCGTGACCGGGGCGCTCACCACCAACCGGCCATCCTCGACGTATACGTCCTCCTGCTTGACAACGGCGTCCGCGCCGGACGGAACGACGCCGCCGGTGAAGATGCGCATGCTCGTGCCGTCGGCCAATCGCGGGTACTCGGCCTGGCGGGCGGCCGCTACCTCGCCGCTCAGACCCAGGCGAACGGGCGCGCCGTCGCTGGCCCCCGAAACCCCCTCCGAGGCCAGTGCGTAGCCGTCCATCGCGCTCTGATCGAAGGGCGGCAGGTCCAGCTGCGCCCGGGCCGGCTCGGCCAGCACGCGATTCAGGGCGTGGGCCAGGGGCAGACGCTCCGCCGCCAGCGGGGTCAGGCCCTCGGCACACAAGGCCAACGCCTCTTCGATAGTTATCATGGGCACCTCCCGGCCTGGCGACACTTGCCTTGGGCCATTCCAAACCGCGAATTCTAAAGGATTGAACCCGGTTCCGGGGCAAAGAACTCAAGGAAGAACAGGGGTCGGAATCCGTTTACGGGAATGCGGGCGCTCAGCGCGTACCCTCGTCACCGTGCTCCCCGCAGGCGGAGAGGGGAATGCCGTCCTGGTAGGCGCTGGTGCCGTCCGGATAGAAATCGTTCTTCCAGATCGGTACCCGGTGCTTGAGCGTGTCGATGGCGTATTCGGACGCTTTGAAGGCCTCGGCCCGGTGCGGCGAGCGCACCACGATAGCCACGCTGGACTCGCCGATATCCAGGTCGCCGACACGGTGGACGATACGGCAGACCGGCACGCCGAAACGCTCGCGGACCTCCGCTTCCAGCTCCCGCAGCACCCGTTCGGCCAGAGGCTTGTAGGCGGTATAGCGCATGCGCGCGACCGCCTGACCGTCGTGATGATCACGAACAACGCCCTCGAACACCACCAGGGCGCCGCAGCTCGGCTCGGCGGTCTCGGCGATCAGTGCCGCCACGTCAATCGGCTGATCGGTAATATGCATTGTTCAGTCCCTGTTGAAACCGGCGACGGGCGCTGCGGACCTTCAGCCGCCGCTGACCGGCGGGAGCAGCGCGAGCGTGTCGCCGGCGTTTACGGTCTCGCCACGCATGACCAGCTCATCGCCCACGGCGCAGGCTACCCGCGGAAGGTGGCCGGACAGGGCGGGCAGCCGCTGCTCAAGCGCATCCAGTACGCCCTGAACGTCCCGGGCTTCGTCCGCCGCCAGGGTCATCTTCCGGGTACCGGCCACCTCGGCCAGCACGCCATAGAACTCGATCTGCATGTTGCCGTAACTCCGGAAGGTGGCACGCCGGGCGCGGTCAGCCGCCCAGGGCGTGCATGGTGATCCCGCGCTGCACGTAACCGCTGTTGACGACGAAACCGGCGTCCTTCTGCCAGACTGCCCCGCGGATCACGCCCAGCAGCTCCTCGGCGCTCGCGCCGCCCCGCAGCGGGGTCTTCAGATCCGTGAAACCCGGCGAGAACAGGCAGGGATAGATCTCCCCCGTCGCCGTGACCCGCACCCGGTCGCAGCTGCTGCAAAAGGGATTGGAGACCGTTGAGATAACGCCGATGCTGTAATCCCCGTCCAGGGTGTAGTAGGTGGCGGGCTCGCGGGTCCGGGGCTGCGCCTCCACCCGGAACGACCCCTTCAGAGCGGCGACGATATCCGCCTCCGGGACCACTTTGCCGGGTTGCCAGCCGCCCCGGGCATCCAGCGGCATGAACTCGATGTAGCGCAGCGGTACCCCTTCGTCCTTGGCCCAACGAGCCAGCGGCAGGACGTCGTCCTCGTTCTCGCCCTTGATGACAACGGCATTGAGCTTGACGGCCAGGCCGGCATCCCGGGCCGCGCGAATCCCGCCCAGCACCGGCTCCAGCTCACCGCCGCCGGTCATGGCCCGGAACCGATCCGGATCCAGGGAGTCGATGCTGATGTTGACATCGTCGAGGCCCGCGGCCGCCAGTGCCGGCGCGTGACGCTCCAGCAAGGCGGCATTGGTCGTCAGCGAGATCCGCTCGAGACCCACCGCCCGCAGGCCGTCGAGCTGCTCGACGAACGCCGGCACGTTGCGGCGAACGAGGGGCTCGCCGCCGGTGAGCCGTATGTTGGTGATGCCAAGCTCCTCGACGAAGAGTCGGGCAACGCTGAGCAGTTCCTCGTAGCTCAGCAGTTGCTCCTTCGGCAGCCACTCGGGCTCCTCCGGCATGCAGTAGCCGCAGCGGAAATTGCAGCGATCGGTCAACGACAGGCGCAGCTTGCGCTTGCTGCGGCCGAAGCTATCCACCAGCACGCCGGCCTGCCGCGGCGCCGGCGGGTCCCGCCGGGCGTTACCGCTGTCCATCTCGAAGTACCGTCGCATGATTGCTCGCTGTTCCAAGCTCCAGGGCACCGCCCTGCCAGGCGGCGATGAAGGCTTCCCAGTAAACCCGAGTCCCGCTTGCCCGACCTTGATCTCAGGCAAGCCTATGTCCAACGGGCCCATGACAATACAGTATTGCCGTGACATCAATACTAGTTCAGCCACGCGCGGGGACAATCATCCGGAGGGAGTAGGATCGCGGGCGTGTCCGACTTCGCGGTTTCGTTTGGGGCTGAGCGTGCCATGGCGGCCGGCTGGAGGCGCTTCACCGTCTGGCGACCAGGATTGCGGCGCACTTCCATGTGCGCCGTCCCTTCGGGACCGCCGGCCTGACGGCCGGCGTCCAAAATCGCTCCCGGCGATTTTGTCGAACCAGGGTCCGAACCAGGGCTATCCCCTCAGCAACAAAAAAAGGGCCCACCGGTGGTGGCGTCGATGGCCGGCTGGAGGCGCTTCACCGTCTGGCGACCAGGATTGCGGCGCACTTCCGTGTGCGCCGTCCCTTCGGGACCGCCGGCCTGGCGGCCGACGTCCAAAATCGCTCCCGGCGATTTTGTCGAACCAGGGTCCGAACCAGGGCTATCCCCTCAGCAACAAAAAAAGGGCCCACCGGTAGTGGGCCCTTTTTCTGTTGGCTGGGGGACCAGGATTCGAACCTGGGTTGGCGGAGCCAGAATCCGCAGTCCTACCGCTAGACGATCCCCCAATAACCGGTGCGCCTGTCTGGCTCTTAGCGCTTGGAGAACTGGGTGGCGCGGCGGGCCTTGTGCAGGCCGATCTTCTTGCGCTCGACCTTACGGTCGTCACGGGTGACGTAGCCGGCCCGGCGCAGGCTCGACTTCATCTCGCCGTCGTACTCGACCAACGCCCGGGTGATGCCGTGACGGATCGCGCCGGCCTGGCCGCTCATGCCGCCGCCGTGGACGGTGACCTGAACGTCGAACTTGTCCAGCATGTCGGCAAGCTCCAGCGGCTGGCGAACGATCATCCGGGCGGTCTCACGGCCGAAGTACTCATCGATGCCGCGGCCGTTGATCTTGATCTCGCCGTTGCCCGGACGCAGGAACACCCGCGCGCTGGAGGTCTTGCGTCGCCCGGTGCCGTAGTAGTTTTCGGTCGCCATATGCTCTTTGTTCCGTCGATTCCGCTATCGCGCTACGCGCTGATTCAGATGTCCAGGGCCTGGGGCTGCTGAGCGTGATGCTGGTGTTCCGGGCCGGTATAGACCTTCAGCTTCTTCATCATCTGCCGGCCCAGGCGGTTGCGGGGCATCATACCTTTCACCGCGCTGAACAGCACGCGCTCCGGCGCCTTCTGCATGAGCTTCTCGTAGGAGATGCTCTTGAGGTTGCCGACCCAGCCCGTGTGGTGATGATACATCTTGTCACGGGCCTTCTTGCCCGTCACGGCCACCTTGTCCACGTTGACCACGACGATGTAGTCGCCGGTATCCACGTGCGGCGTGTACTGGGGCTTGTGCTTGCCGCGCAGGCGGAACGCGATTTCCGAGGCGAGACGGCCCAGCGTCTTGCCGCTGGCGTCCACCACGTACCAGTCCCGCTGCACGTCAGCCGGTTTGGCGCTGAAGGTCTTCATGAGAAACCTGACTCCGACGCATGTACTCGTCTACGAAGGGCGGGAATAGTACAAGAATCGGTATCGGCATACAAGGCACCGGAACCCACCCGCAAGACCGGCGCCGGAATCGCCCGCAGGCGCAATATTCGCGGACAAAAAAATAGCGCAGCCGCAAGATCGCCACTGCGCATTCTGGTCATTACACCAAAGGAGAATGGAGGAGAGCTGCCAGTCGCTGGTATTGCACCACCGTGCCGACAGCTGAGAACAGGTTCTCATGTTGCAGCGCACATGTCAATCGGTTCATGTCCGCGTATCACTGCGCGCCGGCGGGAAACGCAAGGATTCGACGGCTCGCCGTGCCGCGCTTGCCTAGATTTTCAACCGTTCCACCGGCCGGCCATTGACCAGATGCTCTTCGATGATCTCGTCGAGATCCTCCTTGTCCACGTACGTGTACCAGGTCTCCTCCGGGTAGACCACGATCACCGGTCCCTCGCTGCAACGATCCAGGCAGCCCGCGTCGTTGACGCGGATGCGTCCCTGGCCATTGAGGCCCAGAGCCTTGACCCGCTCCTTTACATAGGCACGCGCCTCCGCGGCACCGGCGTTCTGGCAGCACTCGCGGCCGTCCGTGCGCAGGTTCGTGCAAAAGAAGACGTGATGTTGATAGTAGGACATGGATTCAGCCGTTCTCCGACGCTGCTCCGCGGCCCGGGCAGACCCGCTCCCCTGCTTAGTGCCTTGCGGAGCACTGGGTTAGAATCTGCGAAGCATATGTACTTATCCCGACCGAGGCAAAGCGCCGGCGCCACTGGCGCCGGACCGCTCAAGGGAGCAACCCTTCATGCAGGATCGTGCCTATAGCCTTGCCGACAGGCTGCTCATGCAGTTCGACCAGGGTCTGCGCACCGTGTTCGGCCAGCCGCAGACCACGGGCCGGCCGGACCCGGCTGGAAGCGCCGAGGAAGCCGCGCTGACGGATGAGGAACGCAGTCGCTCCATGCGATTGATGCGCGTCAATCACACCGGCGAGATCTGCGCTCAGGCCCTCTACCAGGGCCAGGCGCTAACCGCGCGCAGCGAGCGCGTGCGGGAGGCCATGAAGGAGGCGGCGGCCGAGGAGAATGACCACCTGGACTGGTGCCAGCGGCGCGTGGAGGCCCTAGGCGGCCGGACCAGCCGTCTGAACCCGCTCTTCTACCTCGGCTCCCTCGGCGTCGGCGCTCTGGCCGGTGCCATCGGCGACCGCTGGAGCCTGGGCTTTCTGGCCGAGACCGAGCGCCAAGTGGTGCGCCACCTGGACGGCCACCTGCAACGCATGCCCGCGGGCGACGCCGTCAGCCGCGCCATCGCCGAACAGATGCGCGAAGACGAGGGCCGGCACGCCACCACCGCCGTAGAACACGGCGCCGCCGAGCTGCCGGAGCCCGTCAAGCGGTTCATGGGGCTGTCGTCGAAGGTCATGACCACGACCACTTACTGGGTGTGATGGCGCTGCGCGCCTGGGTACCGCGTGGGCTCGTGTCGGCGCGGCCCCCTGGCCGCGAATTCCTTCAAGGAACGGCTGTTTCGGCCGCCGTCAGGCTGACTAAACAGAATTCGACCTGAATGGATTCGATTCGCGGCAAGGGACCGCTCCTACGGCGAGCACGGAAGTCCCATGGGTACGGGACGGAACCGCTGCCGGAGCGCCGCAAGGCACGCCGCGTTCAAACCTCCTGCGTCGGCAGCAGGTTGCGGCCGGAGAAGATCTCCATCATTTCCCGGCGCAGCTGCCGGCGGATCTCTTCCTTTTCGTCCACGGAGAGGTTCTCCGAGGACTCGCCGAAGAGATAATCGTCGATGTCCCAGTCCTTGAGCAGCATCTTGGTATGGAAGATGTTCTCCTGGAACACGTTGACGTCGATGGTGTGGTACTTCTGCTTGGTGTCGTCCGCCACGTAGTTCTGGATCGAGTTGATCTCGTGGTCGATGAAGTGCTTGCGCCCTTCCACGTCGCGCGTGAAACCGCGCACGCGGTAATCCATCGTGACGATGTCCGAATCGAAGGAATGGATAAGGTAGTTCAGCGCCTTAAGCGGTGAGATCAGCCCGCAGGTGGACACGTCGATGTCGGCCCGGAAGGTGCTCACGCCCCGGTAGGGGTGGCTCTCCGGATATGTGTGCACCGTGATGTGGCTCTTGTCCAGGTGGGCCAGCACGGTCTCGGGAAGGGGACCCGGGGAGGCCGGTGCGGTAACATACGTCTCCTGCTGATGCTCGTCGCCCTCGGCGATGAGCATGGTCACGCTTGCCCCCTGCGGCTCGTAATCCTCGCGGGCGATGTTCAGCACCGTCGCCCCGATGATTTCCGAGACCGTCGACAGGATCTGCGTCAGCCGCTCGGCGTTGTACACCTCGTCAATGTACTCGATGTACTCCTGACGCTGAGCCGGCGTTTTGGCGTAGCAAATGTCGTAGATGTTGAAGCTCAGCGATTTCGTGAGGTTGTTGAAACCGTGGAGCTTCACCCGTTCCTGCTGCGCCAACGCTGAGTCCTCCAAGCTGCCGGTTGCGGATAGGGCCGCGACGCGGGTCAGGCCGTCGCGGCCAGGACCTCGTGGTCGTGCGTGATCTCGGCGCTGCGCGCCAACATGATGGACGCCGAGCAGTATTTCTCGGCGGACAGGCGCACCGCACGCGCAACGGCGGCGTCTGAGAGTCCCCTGCCGGTGACGCGGTAGTGCATGTGAATGCGGGTGAAGACCTTGGGCGGCGTCTCGGCGCGTTCGGCCTCAAGGTCCACCACGCAGTCGGTCACGTCATGGCGTCCTTTCTGGAGGATATGGACGACATCGAAGGCGGAACACCCCCCGAGACCGAGCAGCAGCATCTCCATGGGCCGAACGCCCAGGTTACGGCCGCCGAACTCCGGCGGGCCGTCCATCAGCACGGTGTGCCCGCTCGCCGCGGTGCCCTCGAACGCGACACCGTCGCGCCAGCTCACGGTCGCCTTCATCCCCGACTCCAATAACAGAAAAGGATCCGCCGGCACGGGATGTCATCCGGGCCACGCCGCCCAGGCCCTTGTGTCGGGCGCTGTGACAGCAGGCGGACCGGCTGCGTTCCCGGGACCTGACGAGACCCTTTCGGCAATGTAATCGAACAGTATAACGGTGCAGGCCAGACGCGGGGAAGCGCCGCCGCCGATCCGTCGCCGAACCCCGACGAAAGTGGGCGGAAATGGCCCTGGAAGCAAAATTTTTCTTGCCTCAAGGAAGCGCTTGTACTACGAATAGGCGTAAGCGACCTGAGAAGTGCGTCGCAGTCCAACGGGATCAATAATGGTACAGGTAGCTAGGGACTTATCTCACAAGCCTTCCATAGACAACCTTCTGCGGTACTGCCACCGGCGCAGATATCCGCCGAAAACGGTTGTCATTTACGCGGGAGATACCTCCGACGCGCTCTATTACATCATCGAGGGCTCGGTGAGCGTTCTCATGGACGACGAGAGCGGTCACGAGCTGGTGCTTTCCTATCTCAACGCCGGCGACTTCTTCGGCGAGATGGGGATCTTCAGCGAAGACCGCACCCGCAGCGCCTGGATTCGGACCCGCACTCACTGCGAACTGGCCGAAATCAGCTACAGCCGCTTCCGGCAGGTGGCAGAACAGGACAACCAGATCCTGTTTCACCTGGCGGGACAGATGGCCGACCGCCTGCGCAAGACCAGCCGCAAGGTCGGCGACCTCGCCTTCCTGGACGTCACCGGCCGCATCGCCCGGACCCTGCTCGATCTGTGCAAGGAGCCGGACGCCATGACCCACCCCGATGGCATGCAGATCCGCATAACCCGCCAGGAGCTGGGGCGAATCGTGGGTTGTTCCCGGGAAATGGTGGGCCGTGTACTCAAGGATCTGGAGGAGCAGGGCCTGATCTCGGTGAGCGGCAAGACCATGGTGGTGTTCAACACCCGCTAGAAAGCGGTGAATCAGCCACGTGCGGCTGTAGCGGGGAACCGCCGCGGCCGCCTAGCGAAAGATCGCTTTCAGGGCTTCGCCCGGATCGGCCGCCCGCATGAACGCCTCCCCCACGAGAAAGGCGTGCACGCCGTGGTCACTCATGTAGGCCACCTCCTCGCGGGTATGTATCCCGCTCTCGGTCACCAGCAGGCAGTCTTCCGGCACCTTCGCGCGCAGACGCAGCGTGGTCTCGATGTCGGTCTCGAAGGTGCGCAGATCGCGGTTGTTGATGCCCAGCAGCGGTGGTGACAGGGCCAGCGCGCGCTCCAGCTCCGCCTCGTCGTGGACTTCGACCAGCACGTCCATACCCAGCTCGCCCGCCAGCCCGTGGAGCTCCGCCAGGGCCGCGTCACCCAGCGCCGCGGCGATGAGGAGGATGCAGTCCGCCCCCAGCGCCCGGGCCTCGTAGACCTGATACGCGTCGATGATGAAGTCCTTGCGCAGCACCGGCAGCTCGCAGGCAGCCCGCGCCCGAACCAGATCATCGTCACTGCCCTGGAAATAGTCCTCGTCGGTAAGCACGGACAGGCAGCTGGCGCCGCCGGCCTGGTAGCTGCGGGCGATGGCGGCGGGATCGAAATCCTCTCGCAGCAGCCCCTTGCTCGGCGACGCCCGTTTGACCTCGGCGATGACACCCGCGCGCCCCGCGTCGATGTCGCTCTGCAGGGCCTGACGGAACCCCCGCGGCGGATCGGCGGATTCCACCCGCTTGGCGAAGGCCTGCAGGGTCACCTGCTCGCTGCGCTCGGCAACGATCTCGGCCTTGCGCCGCAGGATTCGCTTGAGAATATCGGGCGTGTCGCTCATGGACGCGATCCTTGTATGTCCTGCCGCGGCTGCCCGGGCCGGGCTAACCGGGAAACTCGTTGGTAAAGGCAACGAACTCCGCCATTTTCTCGGTGGCGGCGCCGCTGCCCAGGATTGCCCGCGCGCGCTCGACACCGGCGCCGAGATCCGCAGCCAGGCCGGCCGTGTAGATCGCCGCGCCGGCATTGAGGACGATGATGTCCGCTGCCGGCCCGGGCTCCCCCGCAAAGGCGGAGCGGATCATCTCGAGGCTCTCGGCGGCCGTCGTGACCCGTACGGCGTCCAGCGGCGCCCGCTGCATGCCGAAATCCTCCGGCGCGATCGTTCGTTCGCTGACCACGCCGTCCCTGAGCTCCGCGATGTGGGTGGCTGAGCCGATGCTAATCTCGTCCAGGCCGTCCTCCGCGTGGACCACCATGACCTGGTTGCTGCCCAGCTCCTGCAGCACCTCGGCCACCGGCCTGACCCAGTGGTCGCTGTAGACACCGAGCAGCTGATGCGCCGCGCCGGCCGGGTTGGTCAACGGCCCGAGCAGATTGAACAGCGTGCGCACGCCCATCTCCTTACGCGGCCCCACGGCGTGTTTCATCGCCGAATGGTGCTGCGGGGCGAACAGAAACCCCACGCCCACCTCGGCGATGCAGCGGGCTACGGTCTCCGGCGTGAGATCCAGCTTGGCGCCGGCGGCCTCCAGGACATCCGCGCTGCCCGAGGAGCTGGAGACCGAGCGGTTGCCGTGCTTGGCGACCTTGCCGCCGGCCGCGGCGACCACGAAGGCCGTGGCGGTGGAGACATTGAAGGTGCCCTTGGCGTCGCCACCGGTACCACAGGTGTCGATCAGGTTGAGACCGGCCACGTCGACCCGGGTGGCGAGCTCGCGCATGACCCGGGCGGCGGCGGCGATCTCGTCCACCGTCTCGCCCTTCATCTGCAGGCCCACCAGGAAACCGCCGATCTGCGCGGGCGTCGCCTCGCCGGTCATGATGGTCCGCATCACCGTGGTCATCTCGTCCTGGTTGAGATGCTCGCCGCTCATGACGGCGCGGATGGCGCTCTGGATTTCCATCGCTTGCTGCTCTCCTCTGCTGACCCCGTGGCCGCGCTCAGGCGGCCTGCCTTGGCCGGTCGATGAAGTTGCGCAGGAGCTCATGGCCTGCCTGGGTCAGAATGGATTCCGGATGGAACTGCACGCCCTCGACGTCCAGGCTGCGATGGCGCACGCCCATGATTTCGTCGAGGGCGCCATCGTCCGTCTCGGTCCAGGCCGTCACCTCCAGGCACGCGGGCAGGCTGGACTGCTCCAGAACCAGCGAATGATAGCGCGTCGCCTCCAAAGGGTTGGGCAGGCCGCGGAAGACTCCCTGATCGCGATGATATACGCGGGAGGTCTTGCCGTGCATGACGGTCTTGGCGTGGATCACCTTGCCGCCGAAGGCCTGGCCAGCGGCCTGATGGCCGAGACAAACCCCCAGCAGCGGAATGCGCCCGGCGAAACGCTCCACAACCGCCAGAGAGATACCGGCCTCGTTGGGCGTGCACGGCCCCGGGGAGATGACGATCTGCTCCGGCGCCATGGCCTCGATGTCGTCGACGCCAATGGCGTCGTTGCGGTGTACGGCAACCTCCACGCCCAGCTCGCCGAGGTACTGAACCAGGTTGTAGGTGAAGGAATCGTAGTTGTCGATCATCAACAGCATGGCGGTGACCTCAGTGTACTGCCCCATGAATAACGTACCTGTCAGCGAGCCGCCAGGCGGTCAGATGCAAGGCGCGGCGCGCAGCGCCGTAGCCGGCTACGGTCAAGCGACGCAACGCAGCCAGATGGCCGCCTGGCGGCTCGCCCGAAGGGAGCCCCGCAAAAGCGCCTCGGCAAGGCGGCGTGCGCAGTGAATGGCCGTCGCCCTTTACCAGAATGCCAACGTAGTCGAGGCGCTTTTGCGGGGCTCTGACGGGCACGTTATTTATGGGACAGCACACTTAGTTGTCCAGCCCGGCTTCCGCCATGGCGACCGCGCGGAACAGGGCCCGCCCCTTGCTCAGCGTCTCCTCCCACTCCGAGCTGGGCACGGAATCGGCAACCACCCCGGCGCCGGCCTGGACATGCACCTGGCCGTCCTTGATCACGGCCGTGCGGATGGCGATCGCCGTGTCCATGTTGCCCGTCCAGGAGAGATAGCCCACGGCGCCGGAATAGACCCCGCGCTTGACCGTCTCCACCTCGTCGATGATCTCCATGGCGCGGATCTTGGGCGCGCCGCTCAGGGTGCCCGCCGGGAAGGTGGCCCGCAGGGCGTCCATCGGTCCGAGCCCCGGCTTCAGCTCGCCGGTGACGTTGGAGACGATGTGCATGACATGGGAATAGCGCTCGATGGCCATCTTGTCGGACACCCGCACCGTGCCGGTCTGGCTGACCCGGCCGATATCGTTGCGGCCGAGATCGATGAGCATGAGATGCTCGGCCAGCTCCTTGGGGTCCGCCAGCAGCTCCCGCTCCAGCGCCTCGTCCTCGTGGACGGTCTTGCCCCGGCGGCGGGTGCCCGCGATCGGCCGTACGGTGATCTCGCCCTCGTCCAGGCGCACCAGGATCTCCGGTGACGAACCGGCGATGTGGAAGTCCCCCAGGTCCAGATAGAACATGTAGGGCGACGGGTTGGTGCAGCGCAGGGCCCGATAGAGATCCAGCGGCCGGCCGCGGTAAGGCGCGGTCATGCGCTGGGACGGCACCACCTGCATGCAGTCGCCGTCGACGATATAGCGCTTGATGCGCTCCACCGCCGCCTCGAACTCGGCCTGGGTGAAGTTGGAGGTGAAGTCCTCCTCGGCCACTTCCCGGGGCGGCTGGCCGGCACGGTAGCCGGTACCGGCGGCGCGCAGCTGCTCGGTCAGGGCATCGAGCCGGGTCTCGGCCCGGCCCAGGGCGTCCGGCTGCGAAGGGTTGCCGTAGACCACCAGGTAAAGCTTGCCCAGCAGGTTGTCGAAAACCAGCACCTCGTCGGAGACCATGAGCAGGATCTCCGGCACGTCGAGGGGGTCGGCATTGGGCGAAGCCCCGAGTCTCGGCTCGACGTAGCGGACCGTGTCGTAGCCGAAGTAGCCAACCAGCCCGCCCAGGAATCGCGGCATGTGCGGGAAATCCGGCGGGGGCGCGGCGCTCACCCGGGCGTGATAAGCCTCGACCCAGGCCAGCGGGTCCTCCGGCCGGTGGGTCTCGATTAGCTCGTCGTCGCGCAGCAGGCGCACCTCGCCGTCGCGGATCTCCACCCGCTCCCGGCACGGCAGCCCGAGGATGGAGTATCGACCCCATTTCTCGCCACCGTAGACCGATTCGAACAGATAGGAATAGGGCCCCTGGGCCAGCTTGAGGTAGGTGCTCAGGGGCGTATCGAGATCCGCCAGGATCTCGCGGATAACGGGGATACGGTTATAGCCGGCAGAAGCCAGGGCCTCGAATTGCTTGGAATCCATGGAGCATCACCAATAATCAGTGGACGAGGGCGCGGGACACGCACGCGAACGGCTTTTTCAGCCTCGCCATCGCCCGCTGATGCCCTGCTGGCACAGTATCCGCGTGGTGGTGTCTCGATCCATGGCCAGTGTTCCGGTCAGCCCCGTCCGGCGTGCAGCCCGACCAGCTCGATCAGGCTTTCGATCATGGCATCCGGCCGGGCATCGAAGATATCACTGCCGTGATTATACCCATACGGTACGCAAACGATAGGCATGCCCGCCTGCCGCGCGGCCAGCACGTCGTTCATGGAATCGCCCACCATGACGGCCTCCCGGGGCGCGATACCCAGGGAGTTGGCCGCATAGAGCAGCGGTGCCGGATGGGGCTTCTTCTGGTCCAGGGTATCGCCGGCGATGACCACGTCGAAGTCGTGGGCAATACCCAGCCGCTCCAGGATTGGCAGCGTGAACCGGGCCGGCTTATTGGTGACCACGCCCAGCTTCAGACCGCGGTCGCGCAGCCCGTCGAGCCCTTCACGTACCCCGGGGTAGAGCACGGTGCGGTCAACCAGATTGTCCCCGTAATAACGGAAGAACAGCCGCAGCGCCCGTTCGAACAGGGCCTTTTCCGGCTCACCTTCCCACTCGCCGGTCAGCGCGCGCTTGACCAGCCGCGCCGCGCCGTTTCCCACCCAGTAACGCACCCGATCCTCGCCGGCTTCCGGCCGGCGCAGCTCCACCAGCATGGCGTCCACCGCCTGGGCCAGGTCCGGGGCGCTGTCGATGAGCGTGCCGTCCAGATCGAACAGCATGGCGCTGGCGTTCTCAATCGCCATGGCCAACCTTCGCCAGCTCCTCACGCATGGTGCCGATGACCTGGCCGTAATCGCTCCTGCCGAATATCGCCGAGCCGGCGACGAAGGTGTCGGCCCCGGCCTCGGCCACCTGGCGGATATTCTCCGCCTTGATGCCACCATCCACCTCCAGACGGATGTCGTGGCCGCTGTCGTCGATGAGGCGCCGGGCCTCCTGAAGCTTGTCCAGGGCCGTGGGGATAAAGGCCTGGCCGCCGAAACCGGGATTGACCGACATGATCAGCACCATGTCCACCTTGTCCATGACGTAGCGCAGGTAATCCAGCGGGGTCGCCGGATTGAACACCAGCCCGGCCCGGCAGCCGCTGTCGCGGATAAGCTGCAGGCTGCGATCGATGTGCTCGCTGGCCTCCGGGTGGAAGGTGATGATGCTCGCCCCCGCCTCGGCGAAATCCGGGATCAGGCGATCCACGGGCTTGACCATGAGGTGCACGTCGATGTCGGCGGTCACCCCGTGATTGCGCAGCGCCCGGCAAATCACCGGCCCGAAGGTGAGGTTCGGGACGTAGTGATTGTCCATGACGTCGAAGTGCACCATGTCGGCGCCGGCGGCGAGGACATTGTCCACCTCCTCGCCGAGCCGCGCGAAATCGGCGGACAGGATGGACGGAGCGATTCGGTAGTCGGCCATGCGAACTCCCACGGTAATGGACTCTCCGGAGGGCCGGTCACTCTAACCGAAGCGAGTCGCGTTTTCAGTAGGTTTTAGCCACAGATGAACACGGATGAACACGGATGAACACAGATTTGCGCGGGCGTGCCCGCCGGGCGTCGCTCGTGGATCCGACCACAACAATGCCCACAGCCGCGTAGCCTACCGATGCCGGCATTGCGGCACCCTCCGTGTCACGAACGGTGCATGGCAGGCATAGCGTCATCCGTGTTTATCTGTGTCCATCTGTGGCTAAACGAAAAAACGGGTCTCGCCAATGGGTTTGCATCTGCCATTCGCATTGTTGCTGCATCTGCTGGCTGCCGTCATCTGGATCGGCGGCATGTTCTTCGCCTATCTGTGCCTGCGTCCGGCGGTGGGCGAGGTGTTGGCCGGAATCGACCGGGCCCGGCTCTGGGCGCCGACCCTGCGGCGCTTCTTCGGGTGGGTCTGGCTCGCGGTGATCGTCCTTCCCGTGACCGGCTACTGGATGGGCTATCACCTGTACGGCGGCATGGCGGGTTATCCCATCCACGTGCATGTCATGCACGGCCTGGGCTGGCTGATGATCGTCCTGTTCGCCCTGGTCTATCTCTTGCCCTTCCGGCGCCTGCAGCGGGCGGTGGCCAGCGGGGACGCGCCAAACGCCGGGGCTTCAATCGGCTGGATCCGGCGTATCGTCGCGGTCAACCTGGCGCTGGGGCTGTTCATCGTGCTGGTCGTGAGCCTGGGCCGCTACATCCCGTTTCTGTAGCGACCTCCTCAGAAGCCGCGGACACGCCGGATCTCGTCGAAAGCGGCCCGAATCTCGTGGGTACGCGCGGCGGCCTGCTGTATGGCTTCCGGCGTCTCGCCCCGGCCCTCCAGCCGATCCGGGTGGTAGCGACCGATCATGCGCCGGTAGGCCCGCCTGATCTCGTCGGCACCCGCGCACTCGCGCACCTCCAACAGGGCATAGGCCTCCTCCACGCGGGGCGCCAGCGCCCGGCGGCCCCGGCCCATGCGCGCGGAGCGCTCGCGCAGGCGTTCGTCGATGGCGTCCGCTGAAATCAGCAGGCTGGCGCCCACCGCCTGCAGCACGTGAAGCTGCCGTTCGCCGGGTTGACCGTCGGCGAGGGCCATCCGAAGCTGCACATCCAGAAAGCGCTCCACGGCCGCGGCGTCATCACCGCAGAGCCGCCGGAAACGCCGGACCAGCGAGACCAGAGGGAAATCAGGCTGCTTGCCGTGGGTGAACATTGCGATGGCGTGGCGCCGTTCGGGCCCGGTGAGTGACAGCTCCGCCATCACGCGCCTCGCCAGGGCAATCTCCCGCTCACTGACTCGACCGTCGGCCTTGGCCACCTGACCCGCCACCGCGAAGGTGCTGACCAGCGCCGCCCGCTGCTCGCGCGTGCGATCGCCGCTAGACCAGCGCGCCGGGGCATAGCGTCGCAGTCGAAGCCGCCGGTCTATGAACACGCCGACGACGAAGCCACCCACGCTACCGGGCCAGCCCAGCAGGGCCGTACCGAACGTGACGCCACCGAAACGGCCCCACCACGGGCCCAGCCTGGATGCCAGACCTTTAGACAATGATTCAGACCTCGGTGGCAGTGTGCGCCGCTGTGGTATCGCGCGACAGGGAGCGTTTAGCGAGGCCTGAAGTACCGGTGGGAAACGCTGGCCACCGGGTGGTTCCGGCGGCACTGCGCTCGCCGGGCACAGGGCGGCCATGCCAGGGCGCGCGCGCCTTGCCGGAAAGCCGCGCGGTGATACCGGGATCCGAAAATACTGCCTGACAGGTTCGCAACTGGGACACCGACTCAACTCTTCTCGCGAAGGGCCCGGGACCGGACCGCGCGGACCGGAGAACAGGACAATAGCAGCGAATTCGGTCCCGTCAAGAGACCGGAGCGCGGGTCCACGTCAGGGCAATGGAAAAGCTGCATCTGCCACAGCGCGGCACAGGCACGGTTCGTGGCGAGCCCAAAAAGAGAAGGGCATCCCTGCCCCATGCAGCGGGAAGTCCGTTTCCCAATTGCCACGCCGAGGTAAAGCCATGCGGGTCGATGACCAGGCGGTCGCCGGCCCCGCCCCTATGAAGCCAACCGGACTGCCTCCTCTCGAAGGGTCATCCGCGCCATCAAGTCCGTGAGCGCCAAAGGCCGTGCGAAATGGAATCCCTGGGCAATCGCGCCGGCCTGCTGGGCGAGATAGTCCACCTGTGCCTGGGTCTCGACGCCCTCAGCGACCACGTCGAGTCCCAGGTGAGCCGCCATCTGGCAGACCGCGTTGACGATAGCCGTGTCCTCGCGGCACTGGCCGAGCCCCCGGGTGAAGGACTTGTCGATCTTCAGACAGTGGACCGGGAAGCGCTTGAGGTAGGCCAGCGCCGAGTAGCCGGTACCGAAGTCGTCCACCGCCACCCGCAGGCCGAGCGCCCCGAGCCTGCTGAGCACACTGTCGCTGCCCGCCATGGGGCTCATGAACAGCGACTCCGTCAGCTCCAGCTCCAGCGCGCCGGATTCTATGCCGGCTCCCGCAAGGAGGCTCTCCAGCCGGTCCAGGAATCGCGGCTCCTCAAGCTGCCGGGGCGAGAGATTGACGGATACCCGCAGGCCATGGAAGCCGCCGCCGCGCAGCGTACCCAGGTCCTCGCAGGCCCGCGCCAGCACCCACTCGCCAACCGGCACTATCAGGCTGCTCTCTTCAAGCACCGGGATGAACTCCGCCGGTGGGATGAGCCCCCGCTCCGGGTGATTCCAGCGCAGCAACGCCTCCAGGCCCACCACCTCGCCCGTGGCGGCCACCACCTGTGGCTGGTAGAGCAACTGGAACTCCTCGCGCCCGAGTGCGTGACGCAATTCGGTGGTCATCCACAGATGTCCGGGGTCACGCGCCTCCTCGGGCGCTCCCGAATACACGACGTAGGCATCACGACCCCGGTGCCGCGCATCACTCAGAGCGCGTTCGGCCCGGCAGACCGGATCCGAATCGCCCGTACCGGTGCTCGTGCTCGCCATGCCAAGACAGGCCGTGACACAGATCTCCCGATCCGAGAGCTCGATGGGCTCGGCTACACAGTCCAGGAGCCGACGCGCCAGCTCATCGCAGCCGGGAGGGTCAACGGCGCCCAGCAGCAGGGCGAATACGTCGCCGGAGAACCGCGCCACGACATCCGTATCCCGCACGGCGCCGCAAAGCCGCTCTGCCATGGTGCGCAGCACCTGATCGCCGACGGCGTTGCCGAAGGCGGCGTTGACTTCGCGGAATGCGTCCAGGTTCAGGAGCGCTACTGTGGGCGCGCGGGCACCCTCGTTCTGCCAGGACTCCAGCATCCAGGCGAGCTCGGCCTGAAAGGTCCTGCGATTGCGCAAGCCCGTGAGCTGATCGCAGCGGGTCAGGAAATCCTCGCGGGCCGCTCGCTGACGCTCCATCCCCGTATCCCGCGGACTGATCAGGCACAGACCGCCGCCGCCCGCGCCGTCGGGCAATGGTGCCAGCCGCCACTCGACGGGCGCATCCGTGGGATCCTGCCAGCGGCTCGGAGCCTCGATGGCGGACTGACCCACCGCGAGGGCCCGGCGTACGGCGGAGCGGGCCGTACGCTCGCCACGCGGCGGCACGATCACCGCGTCGATGGTCAGGCCCGCCAGCGCCTCGCGGTTGACGCCGAGAAAACGTGCGGCGGCCGGATTGGCCTGCAACACCCGCCCTTCAGGATCGATGACCAGCATGGGCTCGAAGGCCTGATCGAAAAGCGCGCGGCTCACATCCATCGTCTGATCGCCGGTCCCGCCGCCGGTGGCCGGACCGGTCCACTGGGCGATCAACACCACCATGACGTCCTCGCCCCCCTCGCACCGGCTCAGGGCCAGGGTCGCGGTACCGCCGTCCGGCAGGCCGACATCAAGCAGGCTGCGCGCGACGCGATCCGCGCGCAGCCCCGACAATGCCGCGTTAAATCGCCGGGCGTCCTCACGGGACAGAAAATCGGCAAGCCGGCTTCCCGGCAATTGCGCGCCACGGCGCAGCGCCCTGTCCCAGGCGGCGTCGGCATGAGCGATGCGGCCGTCGGCGTCGACGGTCATCGTCGAGGCCCGGGACATGGGCAGCGGGGTCACATTGCTCACGCCATGCTCCCGCGCCGCCGCGGCACGTGGTATTCGAGCACCCAGGGAGACTCCCCCTCCTGCACCAGCCCGCCGGCACCGGCCCGCTGCGTCTCGTGTTCATCCGAGTCGGCCGCGCTCTCGCGCCGGGACCAGTCCAGGAAAGTGAAGCTGGGCAGCGGCGGCGGCACGCACAGTCGGACCTCGCGGGCCAGCGACGGCGCGGCGTTCACCTCCGCCAGTACCCAGTCGAAATTGACTCCCGAGTGAACCAGCCGCAGCGCCTCGGACTCGACGCCGCAGTGCACGACACTGCCCGAGCCTGCCATCACGAGGCTCTGGGCCAGATGGCCGGTTTCGGGAGAGGAACCGACGAGCAACAATCTCATGCCACTTGCCTGGCGGCTTCCACCGCCCGCTTGCTGTCGAAGAGGGCCGCACGGAGCTCTTCGCCTATGGGAATGTGGACGGCGACGGACAGCACCCGACCGACGCGGCGCGCCTTGCGATCGCCGAAGCGCGTCATGGGCAACCCGATCTGACGCAGCAGGCGCTCCATGGCCACGCTGGCCACGGTCACGTACTCGCTGATGCCATTGTCGACACCGAACAGATAGCCGGCGCGCAGCATCTGCAGCGTCAGCGCCGAGGAGGTGGCCTGGGCCTTCTGGTCATGCCCGGAAGGGGGCTGGACGGCAAACCGGCTGAGCTCCCAGACGTCCGCTCGCCTCGGTGCGGCCTCGCCGGCCGTGAGCTCCGGGAAGGTGTCCGTTAGCATGTAGGGGCCCGTGCTGGGCAGGGCGCGCCAGCATGCCGCGATTCGGCCATCGGCGGCCCGGGCCATGATGTAGACGGGATCCAGATCGTCGAAGTGATCCCGCTCCTCGCCGTCGCGCCCCTGTACGTCCCAGCCCAGGCGCTCCTTGAACACCTCGTAACGGAAGCGGAACATGCGACCCAGGGTCTCGGGGCTGAAGGCGCACTCAGACGCCCGCCCAATCAGTATTTCGTTCATGCCCTGCCCCCGTCTGCTTTTTGCCGAGCCCGAACTCCATTAACGGCGAAAGGACGGTCCCGAGGAAACTGTCAGGATTGACAGGATAGTCAAATCAGAGGCTTGGGGACTCAACTCGGGGGCACGGGGCGACCGGCAATCGGCCGCCCACCAGTAACTGGCCCGGATGCGATGGCCAATGGGAGTCAGAAGTCGTACTTGAGCCCCGCGACAAAGGTTCGGGGCTTACCCGGCCGCGCGCCGTATGGCCGCCGAGAGATCATGTATTCCTTGTCGAACACGTTCTCCACGGTCAGGTAGGTCGTGAATTGGCGGTCGATGCGATAACGCCCCGCCAGGTCGACCACGGTATACGCATCGACCGTCGCACCGGCCAGTGGGCCGTCGTCGTCGCCATCATCGGCTTCACCATCCCCGGCCTGCTCCAGCTGCTCACCCACGTAATGAGCGCTGGCCGTCACGTCCCAGTCGGCCGTGGCGAGCCCCGCCCGCGCCGTGGCCTGATGCCGGGGCATGTAGGGCAGGCGGTCCCCCGCCTCCACCTCGCCCCATAACGCGAAACTGGACTCGAAACTGGTCTGGAACTCGGTCTCGGTGTAGGTGTAGCTCAGGTGCAGAGGCACCCGATAGCGCTCCGTCAACCGGACCTCATGGGCCATCAGCGCCTCGATGCCGTAGACGTCCACCTCGCCCCCGTTGAACGTCTGGCCCCGGGCGTCGGGACAGCCGCTGGAGATGGTGCAGGTCCCCTTCAGGTTGCTGTAGTCGTTATAGAAACCGATGAGCTCGGCCCGGCTGGAATCATCCAGATAGCGGGCGCCTGCTTCGTAGTTCACGCTCTCTTCCGGTTCCACGTCGTCCGACTCGCCGGGCCCGGTAGGCACAAACCCCTTGTGAACACCCGCCAGCACGCCCCAGGACGGGGCCACCTGGTAGAACACGCCGGCACCGGGCAGCACGGCAGAATCGCTGTTGCTGCGCCGTGTGCCGGTCAGGTCGTCCTCCGAGGTGTAATCCACCTGCTCCAGACGAACGCCGGCGTTGACGGTCCACCGACGGTAGCGCATCTCGTCCAGCAGATACGCGGAAAACGCATCCGCCGACTCCCGGTTCAGCGTGGTCTGGCGGGTATCGCCGCCGTCCGGGACCATGCGGCCATCGCGCATGAGGTAACCGTCTTCGGTGTGATCGCGGCGCACCTGGTCCTGATGGAAACGCAGGCCCAGCGATACGTGATGGTCGCTCCACCCCCAACGCGGGAACCACTCCAGCACCGACTGCACGCCCTGGGAGTAATACTCGCGGTCGTTGGTGCCCACCAGCAGCGTCTCCTGGCTGATCTGGGAGTCCCGCTCGCCGCGCAGCACTTCCATGTAGCTGCGGTTCAGCCCGGCGTCGGGATTGCTGAGGATCTCCAGCAGACTGCGATCCGTATCGAAGCCGTTGAGCTTGGCCCAGGCACGCTCGAAGTCGTGCCGGTAGATGTTGGTACGGAGGGTGAGCGCCGGCGTGAACTCGACGAAATGCCGCAGCTGAACCTGGGTGTGCTCCCAGTCCATCTCGTCTTTCCGGGTACCGGCGTAGCGACGGTAAGGCGTGTCGTCGAAGTCGTCGTCGGTAAGGCCGGTGTAAGTCTCGTTGGAGGTCTCGTCCGCGTAGCCCAGCTTCAGCTCCACCTCCTGGTAAAGCGCGGCCTCCATGCCGGAGTTCCATCGGGTCTTGACCATGAGGTTGTTCTTGTCGAAGCCCGTGTCTCCCCCGCCGTCCAGATCCTTGAAGCCGCGCGTCTGCGTGTGAAGGCCTTCAATGAGCCAGCCCAGCTGATCGGTGCTGTCGCCATAATGGGCGTGCAGCTTCCGGTAGGCGTCGGTGCCAAGCGCGGCGTCCACGCCCACCTCGGTCTCGAACGGTACCCGCCGGGTTATCAGATTGAGCGCGCCGCCGACCGTGGCCGGTCCGTGGGCCACCGCAGCCGGCCCCTTGACCACTTCCACCTCCACCATGCGCGAGACCATGGGGAAGTAATAGGCCGCTGGCGCGGCGTAAGGAGCCGGACCGATGAGGACCTGATCCTCCATGAGCGTGATCTTCTGGCTTCGCTCGGTGGTGGTACCGCGCAGCCCGATGTTCGGCCGCAGGCCGTAACCGTCCTCGCCGCGGATGTACACGCCCGGGACCTCGTTCAGCACCCGGTGGATATCGTCGTACTCGTAGCGCTCCAGGCTCTCTTCGTCGACGCTGTGAGCGGACCCCGTGGCGCCCAGCAGCTCGCCGGGGTCCTCGCCGATCACCGAGACGGCGTCAAGCTGCAATGTCCCGGAATCGCCCTCCTGAGCCTGGACGCCACCGGCGGCCAGCGCCAGGCCGAGCAACCAGACCGGACCGGGCCGGCCTCCAGGACGCCACGTCACACCGGGCTTGGTCTCGAACATCCCCTGACAATCCTCCTTCCGGACATGGGAAGGGGCCGGATCAGCGATCCAGCCCCTCACTCGGCTCAGCCGGTCAGCCCGACCGGGAGCGACTGGGGCTACCAGTCGGCGACGTCACTGCCGGCGAAACCGTACGCATTCTCCAGAATGTCCCGGGCTTCGAGGAGATCGGCCCGGTAGTCACTGAACCCCGTCTCGCCCGGCAGTACCGGCGCCTCTCCCATCAGGTCATGGAGGTCGCTGTACTGGGTGTCGGTCAGGGTCATGCGGGGGTTGAACTGCAGCCCCAGCGCGAAGGCCTTCATTTCGCTCCAGTGCGCGGCCAGGTCACCGAAAGTGCCGGCTCCGGGACTGGTGCTCCAGGCGTCCATATCCGCCAGGGTGGAGTTGATGTAGTGGACTACGTTGGCAGCGAGCACCTTCTCCCAGTTCTCGACGATGATGTCGCGCTGGGCCTGCAGATCGGACATCTCCTCGCTGGTCAGTTCGCCGCCGGCGTTGGAGATAATGGCCCTGCCGCGCAGGAACGCGTTGAAGATGTCCTCGCTGAACGTGGTGCCGGTCTGACTGCTGCGGTCCCGCTTCGCGGCGTAGCCTGCCAGGTCGAAGATGTACTCCGATTGCAGGTCAATGAAGCCGTTGCCATCGCTATCGCGGTAGGGCTGGCTGGCCACGTCGTCGTCGGTGTAGGCGTTGTAATCCCGCGCGGCGCCGAAGTAGCCGAAGCCTTCGTCCCACTGGTGCTCCAGTTCCGTGAACGGGCTCGCGCCACTGTCGGCGGCGCTTACGTTATCCGTCATCAGCCCCTTGCCGTCGACGTCGTCGTCAAGGTAGTCATCGGCGGCCTGGGAAAAGGCCACCGCGCCCAGCAGAAATTTCTGTACCAGCTGGCCGAGATGCAGACCATCCTCGGTAAGATAGTGCTCCAGATTGAACGTGGTCCCGTCGACCGTGGCCTGACGCAGGCTCCCGCTTGCCTCGGTGGCGACATTGTCGCCGATCGTATCGAACCAGCCACGGACCAGGGCTTCCGGAGAGGCGGCGCTCCAGCCGACAAAATCACCCGCATCCCAGTCCACGTGGTCGGTCACGTCGTCATTGCCGGCGATCTTGCCCGTGAGGTTCTTGTTCGACGAAATGTCGCCGTACGTGTCCTGCACGGTGGGCGGCGTGGTGGTCAGTGCCAGCTCGTTCCCCGCCAGGGTGTCGATGCCGCCGTCGTAATGGCTCTCGAGGATGGCCACCACCTCGGCCTGCGTGTCGACCTCGCTCGGCGTGGTGTCGATGCGATCGCCGAGGCCGTTGTCGATGAGGCTTCGCAGGTCGGCGATCAGCACCTGACGCGCCACCTGCCCGGGGTAGGCCACACTGCTGACGCTGCTGAACCGGCTCGGAAAGGCATAGGTCTCGGGCACATCCAGCGTACTGCCGGTCGGCGCGTTGTCATTGTCGTCATCGTTGTCGCCGCCACAACCCGTCAGCCCGAGTGATGCCAACAGGGCGAGGGTGAGCGCTATCCTGCTGTTCTTCATGAGTACTTTTCCTTTCTTCCCGGTTACGCCTTTGCGTGGAGGCCCGTTTGCCTCCCGCCCGACTTCCGGACGTTACACAGAATGCGAATGCGAGTCAATTGCATTCGTACGAACTCTTGAAGACGCATTAATACCTGAATGCTTCCCCGGGCGCGGCGGACGGCGGTCACGGATCCCCCCGCGTTCCCGACCGGATCCCGCGGCGACGGCCTCCTTCAGCGGCAGCCAGTAGGCCTGCCAGAGATTGCCGTAGACGGGCTCCGCGGCGCGTCGGCCGAGCCCGAACCCGTGCCGGCGCTGACCGTGCGCCACGGTCAACGTGCCGAACAGCCAGTCCCAGACCGCGAGGAAAGAGCCGAAGTTGCGGTCGAAGTGCTCGCGCCGGTTGCTGTGGTGGATCTGGTGCTGCGCCGGGCTGATGATCAGCCGCTCCAGCCAGCGCCCGTAGCTCAGACGCACATGGGAATGCCGCAGGTTCGCCCCTGCCAGGTTGAAGACGAAGGTAAACACGTTCGCGCCGGCGATATCCCAGGCGCCCAGCCGCATGCCGAAGCCGTAGAAGAACAGCCCCACTACAAGGCCCTGGGTGAGCGTCATGCGCAGGGTATAGAGCACGCTTTCGAGGGGATGGATCCGGTAGACCGTCACCGGCGTAAGCACCTCCGCGGAGTGATGCAGCTTGTGCAGCGCCCACAGCACGGGGATGCGGTGCAGCAGCCAGTGCAGGCCGTAGCGCGTGAAGTCGTCCGCCACGAACAGTGTCAGGGTGAAGGCCGCGGCCACGGCCCAACCCGGCCAGGACGGCTCGGCCGGGCCGAGCCGCTCCCCCAGCACCTCGGAGACGGCGATGGCCACGGCCACCATGGACACCAGGCCGGCCGCGTTCAGCGACGCCGATATCACCGGGTTGACCAGCAGGACCTGGTAATCCAGCCGAGCCGAGCGATGCCACCAGATCCGCGGATTGAGTAGGTACCGGCACAGCCCCCCCAGCGACCGCGCGCCGCGTGGTCCGGCGAGCCAGTAGGCGGCGGCGGCCATGGCCGCCGCGCCCAGCAGGTACCAGCCGAAAATGCGCTTGTCCGGATCGAGCGGAAAACGCAGCGCCGCCAGCAGATCGCCGGTGGGCCATTGCCCGAGCCAGGTGCCCAGTGTCTCCATCACGCCTCACCCCGCTACACCGGTCTGATCACGGCATCAGTCGCCGTCGCCGGCGGCCGAATCAGGGATCGACAGCCCGAGCACCTGCAGAAAGTCGTTCTTGAGCTCGTCCGTGACAGTCTTCGTTGCCGTGTGGGCGCTCTCCACCAAGGGCCGCTCGGACTGCAGGGTCTGCGTCAGCGTGTCCCGCATCGTGGCATCCGAAACCGAGGCCACGGCCGCGTCGATATTATTGGCCAGCATGGAGGAGACGTTGTCCCCGCCCGCCGAGCTCAGGTAGTCGTCGAAACCGGTCGCCGGCGTACCACCCGGCTCATTGCCCAGGTACATCAGCTGCAGGGCGAGCAGATTGTTGCGAATATTGGCCTTGCTGTTGTCGCTCCAGGGCGACTCGACGGCCTCCAGGCATACCTCGCCCGGAGACGCCGCCCCGCAGGTGCTCGCCTTCAGCCGAAGCGGCTCGGCCAGCTTGATGTCCTTGGTCTGTTTCTCGACGTAGAACAGCCCGTCGGAGACGGCGTTGACCGCCTCCTCGACGCTGTCGTAACGGCTGGCGCCGGAACCGGGGCTGGTCAGCTCGGCCAGGAAGTCGCCCGAGGTACCATCCCAGCTCTCAACCAGCGTCCGGGCCTGGTTGGCCACGTCCGCGGCCGCCTGTTCGGCGAAGACGCAGCGCGCCTCGCGTCTTTCGGGGTCACTGAGCAGCGTCCAGTATCCCTCGTCCCCGGGGGTTGTTTCGAAGCCGGAGACCGAAGAGGGACACTGCGCGGTCGTCGGATCGCTGAACAGGGCATACTCCAGCGCGTCCATACCCCGCCTCGTCAGGGTGCGCGAACCGATGTCATAAGTCGCACTGGTGTTGGCGGCCTCGTGCGCGAGGATCACGTCCTGATCGACGGCGCAGGCATTGGTGGAGGGCCACGAGTAGATCGTGTCGCGCAGCTCGCTGGAATTCGCCACCAGGGGCCCCACCTGCATCACGTCGGCGCGCTGCCAGGCGGCCATTGCGTCGCGCCAGGCTTGCCGGGCATTGTCCCGCTCGGCGGTCGCCGGATCGCTGGTATCCAGAGCGGTGCAGTAGTCGCTGACGGCGGAAACCATCGCCTCGCTCTCGGCGCGGAAGGTCTCGTAGGTCGGCAACATCACGTTGTTCGCCAGGTTCTCAAGCATGCCCTGGCAGTCGAAGTCGTCGCAGCTGCTGCCACCACCGGTCCCGCCGCCGCCACCACCGCCACCTCCGCCGCCGCAGGCGGCGAGCAGCCCGATGGCCGCCGTCAGACCCAGTACCGTACCGACCCTGCTACTGCGTGCGATCGCCAAAGTGTCCATCTCCGCGCTCCCTCGTTCTTACGCGTGTTACGAATCCCGCGCGGCCCGTGGTAACGCGAGAACGAAACGCACGCGCACTCGGGCACACGAGTAATGTTGCTAATAAGAATAAGTCGCAACTCTATGCACGGAGCCGGTACGCGTCAATCGGGAGCACAGGGGGCGGGGACGGCGGTCAGTTGAACTGCGGGACGATCAGGCCCTGGGCAACGGCCCGGGCGATGGCCTGCTGGCGGCTGGTGACGTTGAGCTTGTTTGCCACGTTCTGGAGATGAAAGTTCACGGTGCGCTCGGATATGCCGAGTATGTGGGCGGTCTCCCAGGACGTCTTCCCCTCCGCCGCCCAGAGCAGGCACTCGCGCTCACGCTCGGTGAGCTCTTCTCTCTTGAACGGCAGCTTGCCCGCGCTGACCAGCCGCGAGGCCGCCTCGTGCACGTAGGCGGAGAGCAGGTAGAGATCGGGCAGGGCATGGTGGATCTGGCCGCGCACGGCGGGCATGGACTGCTCGCTGCTGAGACTGAGCATGGCGACCTCCCCCCGCCCGCCATGCACCGGCATGCTGACGCCCGAGCGAAGCCCGAAAGTCCGGGCCTCGCCCATGAACCGGCGACTGAAGTCGGTGGCGCGTTCGCCGTTCTCCAGCTCGTCCCACACCAGCGGACGGACGCTGTTGACGCAGTGGGTCACCGTGGGATCGGTGGCGATGTAATGCCGCTCCACGTAACGCTCGCGCCATTCGTCGGGATAGCCGCTGACAATGAGCACGAAAGGCTTGACCAGGGACGTGGGAAAACGCGCGCCGTAGATGAAGTAGTCGAAGCCGTTGGACTCGCAGATGTCACGGCAGAGCGCATGCAGGTCCTCGACGCTGGACGCCTGCAGGCTGCTCTCGATGATCTCTGGCAAGGTCAGGTCGTCCATAGGAACGAAGGTTCCCCCCGCACGAGCCCGGAGGCCCGGCGCTCGACTTCATCTTTCAAGCGTGGCTCGTTCGCGGGCCAAAGGCAAACCAGGCACCTCCAGCGCCCGAGCCGGTTTCGCGACCGTTCAGGTTACGGGCCAAGCCCCGAGGCCCGCCACGAAAGCGGTCACAATTCAATATCATAGGAGAACACAACGTTCATGCCGAACGATACTTTGACTTGCGCGCCCGTCCGCCGAATGGCCACGTTCATCAGAAATGATTGAACGCAACTGCCGTTTTGAACGGACTGGTCCCGCGGAACGCTGGACGACCCGCGCGGGCCGCTCGAGGAGCGCCGCTAGGCCGGCATCGACCGGATCGCCTGGGCGGCGGCGAACTCGCGCACGGCGGGCGAGGGATCCATGCCGAGATCCACGCGTAGCTGCTCGACGATGCGCTGGAAGGCGGAGGCATCGGTGAGGCGGGCCAGCTGGAGGCTGCCCTGCAACGCGGCCAGCATGGAATCCGCCCGGGTTTCGGCGTTGCCGGAAAAGCTGAGCTCGCCCGTTTCCCGACCGGCCTCCAGATTGGTCAGCAACCACTGCCGCACGTCGTTCAGCAGGCCGCGGACGGCGTCCTTCATGGGGTCGGGAATACCGGGCAGCTCGACCCCTGTCACGCCCAATGGGCATACCCGTGTCTGGGCGCAATAGCGCTCTTCGATGTCGAAGAAACCCTCGATGGCTTCGGTGGGCGTCGCGCCGCGGCTGCGCATCTGGTCGGCCCAGAAGCGGAAGTTCTCACGGAAACGGCCGATCAGCGCCACGCCGAGATCCGCCTTGGATGGGAAATAGTAATGGACGGCGGCATTCCGGATGCCGAGTCGCTCGGCGATGTGGTGGTAGCTGAAACCGTGGAAACCGCGCTGCTGCATCAACTCCTCGGCACAGGTCAGGATGTTCGCGCGTGTATGCCCTCGATTCTTCATCCCATCCTCCCGCATTATCGATGCGCGACCGGTCCTCTTCGGGGCCATCGGGCGCGTTTGCCATGCTCGTTACAGGATCAGCTCCGCGAGGTTGCAGGGCCGGTGGCCGTGATCGAGCTGCTCCTGCAAAAGCCGGTACCAGCCCGTGCGGCAGGCACCGGAAGAGCCGGGCAGGCAGGCGATTACCGTGTCGTTGGCGATGCCGGCAAGGGCCCTGGACTGAAGCGTTGACGAGCCGATCTCCTCATAGGATAGCTGGCGAAACAGCTCACCGAACCCGTCAATAGTCTTGTCCAGCAGGGGCCTCACGGCCTCCGGCGTCTGATCCCGCGCCGAGAAGCCGGTACCGCCGGTAGTCAGCACGACCTGGACCGCCGGATCCGCGACCCACTGCGAGACCGCCGCGCGCACCTGGTAGATGTCGTCCCGGACGATTCGCCGCTCGGCGAGCCGATGGCCCGACTCCTCCAGGCCGGCGACCAGCACGTCACCCGAACGGTCCTCGGCGAGGCCGCGGGTATCCGAAATGGTCAGCACGGCTATGTTGAGCGGCCTGAAGGCCGCGACGGCGTGGTCCGCCACTGTCTCCCGCCTCTCAGTAGCGACATTGGACATCAATGTTACGCCAGCTTCACGAACGCACCAAGCGGCACCACGGTCAGCGCCGCGGCCGCCTCCCGGCACGCGCGAGCAGCGGTCGCTCCGGAGCTCACCCCGACGTCACGTCGGCCGGCGGGATAAAAGCTTTGTACCGGGCTCAGGGAGATTGAGGCCGCCACGGAAACACAGAGTTGTACAAACCGGCTTGACTTGAATCATTTTCTTATACATAAATGACACAGTTTTCTTACCAGCAGGATATGTCATGGTTCAGCGTGAGATCGCGGTCATCGGCGGCGGCATCGCCGGCCTGGGTAGCGCCTGGCTGCTCAGTCGGCGGTATGACGTTACACTTTTCGAGCGCAACGACTACATTGGCGGACACAGTAACACGGTCGATGCGCCGGCCGGTGCCGGCGAATCCACGCCGGTGGACACGGGCTTCATCGTCTACAACGAGCCCAACTACCCCCACCTGAGCGGGCTCTTCAGGCACCTCGACGTTCCGACGCGGGCGAGCGACATGTCCTTCGCCTTCTCCTGCACCGAGGCGGATGTGGAATACGCCGGCGACAACCTCAACACCCTGTTCGCCCAGCGCCGAAACCTGCTGCGGCCGCGGTTCTGGCGGATGGCGGGGGACGTCCTGCGCTTCAATGCCGACGCCCGTCGCCGGCTCGGCGCCGGCATGACGGAAGACCTGACGCTGGGCGCCTATCTGGAAGGACTCGGCGTCAGCCGGGCTTTCATGGAGCACTACCTGCTACCCATGAGCGCGGCCATCTGGTCCTGCCCCCAGTCCCGGATGCTTGACTTCCCGGCCATCCGCTTCCTGCGTTTCTTCGAAAAGCACGGCCTGATCAGCCTGACCAACCGACCGCCCTGGCGTACGGTGCGTGGCGGCTCCAGGGAATATGTCCGGCGAATGACTGGCGGGATTTCCCGGGTCGTATCCGATACCCCGGTCCGGCGCGTCGTCCGCGGCGCCGAGGGCGTCACGCTCCACGGCGAACAGGGGCTGCTGGGCCGATTCGACGAGGTCGTTGTCGCCGCTCACGCCGACGAGGCACTGGCCATGCTCGAAGCACCCACCGAGGACGAGCGCCGGGTGCTGGGCGGCTTTCGCTATCAGCCCAACGAGGCTGTCCTGCACACCGACCCCGCCGCCATGCCGCGGCGGCGCAGTGTCTGGTCTTCATGGAACCATCTATCCGAGGGATTTGACGGTAACCGGCCGGTGGCGGTGACGTACTGGATGAACCGGCTCCAGGGACTGGAGACCAGGGAGCCCCTGTTCGTGACCCTGAATCCGCTGTCCCCGCCCGACCCGGCCAAGGTCATCCGCCGGATGACCTACGACCACCCGGTATTCGACCTGGCCGCGTGCAACGCCCAACGGCTGCTGCCGACGATCCAGGGGCGTGACCGTATCTGGTTCGCTGGCAGCTATGCCGGCTACGGCTTCCACGAGGATGCGCTCGCTTCGGCCGTCCGGGTGGCGAGCGCCCTGGGCGTGAGCGCACCCTGGCAGCAGCAACCCGAGCCGGAAACCGCGCCGGCCGTGACGGGTAACCCGGTGGAGGCACTGCCTTGACCGTAGCGGCAGGAGCCCTTTACCGAACGGCGGTCATGCACCGGCGCATGGATCGCGTTGCCTATCGGTTCGACTACCGGGTCTTCAGCCTGCTGGTGGACATCGACAGGCTCGACGAGCTCGACGGCCGGTTGCGGCTGTTCTCCCACAACCGCCGCAATCTCGTCGCTATTCACGACCGTGACCACGGGCCGAAGGATGGCACCCCCCTGCGGCCGTGGGTGGAGGACATCCTCGCGCGCCACGGTATCAACAGCGGCGCCGGGCGCATCGAGCTGTTCTGCATGCCTCGGGTGCTGGGCTATGCGTTCAATCCCTTATCCCTTTACTACTGCCGGGATGCCGACGACCGCCTCGTGGCCGTGTTGTGCGAGGTCAGGAACACCTTCGGGGAGTGGCACGGGTACCTGCTGCACGATCAGGGCCGAGCGCTGGCCCTGCCGCTGCGCCACCGCGCGGCGAAGGTTTTCCATGTTTCGCCTTTCCTGCCGAGGTCAGGCGAATACCGGTTCCGGCTCAAGGAGCCCGGCGAGCGGTTCTCGCTGGGCATACGCTATCTACTGAACGACCGCCCGGTGATGGTGGCCACCCAGACCGGTGAGCGGCGCGCACTGCGAGACGCCGAGCTCGGGCGCGCCGTGCTCGCCATGCCACTGATGACGTTCAAGGTCATGGCCGCCATTCACTGGCAGGCGGCCAGGATCTGGCTGCGCGGGGGCAGGTTCCACCACAAGCCCCTGCCGCCCACCCAGGAGATTACCGAATGAGCACCGTCTCTCAGCAACCGATTCTGCACGTGCCCGAGCGCCTGCCGCTGAGTGCGCGCCCCGTGCTGAGCATTCTCCGGCGTCTACGCTATGGCGCGATCCAGGGCACCTTGCCGGACGGCCAATGGTTCTTCGTCAGCGGCAGCGAGCCCGGCCCGGAAGGCACGCTGCGGCTGCACCACCCCATGCGCCTGCTCTGGCGGGTGGCCCGGCGGGGCGCAATCGGCTTCGCCGAGGGCTACATGGCCGGCGACTGGAGCAGCCCCGTGCCCGCGGACCTGCTCGAGGTCCTGGCGGCGAACGAGCAGAGCATGCAGCGCCAGAGTCGCTACGACAACCTGACCGGCTGGCGCCTGCGCCGCTATCACCAGGCACGCCGGAACACCCTGGCGGGCAGCCGCCGAAACATCCAGGCCCATTACGACCTGGGCAACGATTTCTACCGGCTGTGGCTGGACCCGACCATGACCTACTCCGGCGCCGAGTTCGAGGACCCGGCCCAGGAGCTGGAGGCCGCCCAGCACAACAAGTTTGGTCGCATTCTGGAGCTCCTGCCCCTACGCTCCGGCGCGCGGGTACTGGAGATCGGCTGCGGCTGGGGCGGCCTGGCGCTGGCGGCTGCCGAGCGCGGCGCTCACGTCACGGGCGTAACCCTCTCCCGGGAGCAGCTCGATCACGCACGGGGGGCCGTCCGCGAGGCAGGCCTTACCGCACGGGTGGACTTGCGCCTGGAGGATTACCGGGAAACCTCGGGGCAGTTCGACCACATCGTCTCCGTCGAGATGCTGGAGGCCGTGGGCGAGGAGTACTGGCCCGTCTACTTCGACACCCTGGCGGCGCGGCTGCGCGAGCGCGGCAGCGCCGTCCTCCACGGCATCACCATTCAGCGGGACCAGTTCGAGAACTATCGGCGCGAACCGGATTTCATTCAGCGCTATATCTTCCCCGGCGGCATGCTGCCGACCCTGGAGCACCTGCAGGCGCAGGCGGAGCGAGCCGGACTGCGCGTGACGCGCGTGGACAGCCTGGGCGGGCACTACGCGCGCACGCTTCAGCGCTGGCACCAGCGCTTCGTGGCGAAGCTCGACGAGGTGCGGGCGCTGGGCTACGACGAGCGTTTCATCCGTATGTGGCGCTATTACCTGGCCTATTGCGAGGCCGGGTTCCGCATTGGCCGCATCGACCTTCACCGCCTGCGCCTGGAAAAGCCCTGATGGTGGCCATCGGCAACGCAAGCACCACGCCGTGAGCACGGGCGTCGGCCGGTCGACATTGCTGGCGTACGGGCTGCCGGGGCTGCCGCTGGCCCTGCTCGGCATCCCCATGTACGTCTACCTCCCCGCCTTCTATGGCGAGCAGCTCGGGCTTGCGGCCGTCGGCGGCATCCTGCTGGCCGCGCGGCTGTGGGATCTGGTAACCGACCCCCTGGTCGGGGCGCTGGGTGATCGAATCCGTATCCGGTGGGGCCGGCGCAAGCTGTTGATGCTCGCCGGTACACCGCTGCTCCTGCTGGGCGCGGAGAGGCTGTTGCGTCCTCCCGAAAGCCCGGACGCCGCGTACCTGCTGACCTGGGCCTTCGTGGGTTACCTGGGCTGGACCCTGGTGAGCCTGCCCTACACGGCCTGGGGCGCGGAAATCTCCCCCGACTATGACCGCCGCGCTTCCATCACCGCCAGCCGCGAGGGATTCATGGTGTTGGGCACGGTGCTCGCCATCGCCTGGCCGACGCTGGTCGGCTCCGGCCAGGCCGACGCCGGCACGTTGAGCTCGCTGGCGACCCTGCTCTGGCTATCCCTGCCCCTGACACTATTGATCGCTCTCCTGCGGGTGCCGGACCGCGGCCGCCCCACCGCCGGCGTCGGCTGGCGCCACGGGGTACGGCTGCTGTTGCGCAATCGGCCCTTCGCGCGGCTGCTGTTTGCCTACCTGCTCAACGGGCTGGCGAACGGCCTCCCGGCGACGCTATTCGTACTGTTCGTCAAGCACGCGCTGGAGGCCGAGGCCCAGACCGGCATCCTGCTCCTGGTTTACTTCGGCAGCGGCATCCTGGCCCTGCCCCTGTGGCTCGCGTTGTCCCGCCGGATCGGCAAGCACCGCAGCTGGGCGACCTCGATGCTGTGGAGCTGCGTGGTCTTTTCCGCCGTGCCGTTTCTGGGCAGCGGGGACGTCTGGGCCTTCGGCGTGATCTGCGTCCTTTCCGGTGCCTGCGTGGCCGCGGACATGGCCCTGCCCGCCGCGATCCAGGCTGACGTGGTGGACTACGATACCGCGGCCGGTGGCGGCAACCGGGCCGGGCTGTTCTTCGGGCTCTGGAATCTGGCCACCAAGGCCGCCCTGGCCGCGGCCGTGGGCGTCGCTTTCCCGCTGCTCGACTGGGCGGGATTCGATCCCCAGGCCGTCACCAGTCAGGGCGTGCTGGCGCTGACCCTGGCCTATGGCGCGCTGCCCATCGCCTTCAAGCTGCTGGCGACCGCCGCGGTATGGCGCTTTCCCCTGGACCGGCGCCGGCAGGCAGACCTCCAGGTCCAGGCGAGCGTGGGTTAACCGGCCTTCGCCGACAGACGCCGGCGCAGGAGACGCATCAGCGCTCCGAGCACGGGCACCCGCTCGTACAGCTGCCGGGCCGGATCCCAGAAATCCTCGTGCCGGCTGACCCGGCCCTCGGCATCAAAGCTCACCCGGGAGACACCCTCGACCCTGACCCCGCCACAGAAGAAATACCACTGGATGTAGCCGGTGCCACCTGACATGGCGGTATGCAGCACCTGAAATCGGGGATCCGCGCACTGGCGGAACATGTGTTCGAAAACCCGGCGCACGGCAGCCGGCCCGGTGACGTCGTTGAACGGATCGATGAACCGCACGTCGGGCGAGAGCAGGGGTTCCAGTGCCTCCAGCCGCTCCGGGGTCAGCGACTCGTAGAGCGCGCAGTAGGCCGCCATGGCACGCTCCATGCTCACGAGACCATCCGCCCGGTGATGCGGAAATACAACCAATAGGGTAAAAGCCGCAGTAGCTTGAGCGTGTACGTGAGCCGCTTGGGGAAGGCGATCTCGAAACCCGGCCGGCCCAGCCCCTTGAAGATGGCCTCCGCGGCCTCCTCGGGACTCATCAGCTGCGGCATGTGAAAGGTGTTCTTGGCCGTCAGCCGCGTCTTGACGAAACCGGGGTTGATAACGCGAAGCTGCACGCCGGCGCGCCCCAGCTCCGGACGCAGGGATTCGGCGAGGCTGAGCAACGCCGCCTTGCTGGAGCCGTAGGCGGCGGCCTTCGGCAGCCCCCGGTACGCCGACAGGCTGCCAGTGAGCAGTATCTGGCCGCTGCGGCGCTCGCGCATCAGCGGCCACATGGCCGCCACCGTATTGACCGCTCCGAGATAGTTGACGCGATGGATGCGCTCGAACACCGCCGGATCCAGGTCATCCGCGCCGACAGGTTCGTATTCGCCGGCGTTCATGATGCAGACCCGTATGGGGCCCACGCCGCGCTCCACGGCGGCGATGGCCTCCCGCAGACCTTCGAAGTCCGTCACATCCATCACCCGGGGATGGATCCGCTCGGCGCAGTCCGGGTTTTCCTCGCGCAGCGCCTGCAATGGCGCCTCGCGACGGCCGGCCACCACGACCTCGTCGCCGTGCCGGGCCAGCCGCCGGGCCAGGGCTGCCCCGATGCCGGCGCTGGCACCGATGATAAGGTAGGGGCCGGCAGGAACCGGGTTGACCATCGGGAACGCTCCTTGTAGGAATCTACGAGAGTTGTACAATATCATTGCATAACTTATTCTTTAACTGGTTCCGCCTCGTTCGTGTATTTTTTCTCTGGGGGTTCGATGAGTACGGACAGGATTGGGGTTGAAATGCCCGACAACGACGAACACGAGGCGCTTTACCCGATTCGCACGGTCTCCGCGCTGACTGGCGTGAATCCGGTGACGCTACGAGCCTGGGAACGCCGCTACGGGCTCATCAAGCCGAAACGCACACCCAAGGGGCACCGCCTCTACGCCGACGCCGATATCGAGCGCATCCAGCGCATCCTCGAGCTGCTCAAGCAGGGTATACCGATCAGCCAGACCCGCCAGCTGCTCGCCAATCAGCCCAAGCCCTTGCGCACTCCAGAGCCCCAGCCGGGCAGCGGCGGCCAGGACCCCTGGGAGGATTACCAGAACCGGATGCACGGCGCGGTGGCGCGCTTCGACGAGTTCGGCCTGGACGCGGCCTACAACGACGCCCTGTCCCTGTACCCGGTGGATCTCGTCACGCGGCTGCTGGTCATGCCTTTGCTGCGGCGGCTGCGAGGACGCTGGGAAACCGAGCCGGCCGGGCCGGCCGAGGCGCATTTCTTCAATGCCTACATGCGCAACAAGCTCGGTGCCCGCTTCCACCATCAGTCCAGCCGTTCCCAGGGACCGAAGCTCCTGGCGGCCGGCATGCCCGGCGAGTACAACGAGATCGAGCTGCTGCTGTTTTCCCTGTCCGCGCTCACCCACGGCTACCGGGTGGTGCTTCTCGGCGGCAACATGCCGTTGCAGCCGCTCCCCCTCGCTCAGCAGCGCGCGGAGGCGCGCGGGGTGGTGATCTACGGCAGCATCGAGCCGCCCCCGGCGCTGATCAACACCCACGTCGCCTCCCTGGTACAGAACATCGGCGTGCCGGTCTTCCTCGGCGGCGAAACGGCCCAGAACCACGCCGACGGCATCCGCGGCGCCGGCGCGCTGCCGCTGCCGGCGGATATCGGTGAATCGCTGGTAGCGATCGACGAGCGTCTCACCCAGCGCCGCGGCCCGACCCCGGTCTGAGCCGCGCCGCCGGCGACGGCCGCAAATGCCAACGGCACTGGTCTGGTTCCGACGCGACCTGCGCCTGCACGACCACCCGCCATTGCAGGCTGCGGTGGGCGCGGGATATCGTGTCGTGCCGGTCTACATCCATGAATCGGACGACACGGATCCGTGGCCGCCCGGGGCCGCCAGCCGCTGGTGGCTGCATTTCAGCCTGCAACGCCATCGGGAGCAACTGCGCCGTCAGCGCTCCGAGCTGGTGGTCCGCCGCGGCCGGCCGCTGGACGTCCTGAGACAGCTGCTGCGCGAGACGGGCGCCGAAGCCGTGTACTGGCAGCGGCGTTACGAGCCGGCGACCATCGAACGGGACCGGGGCGTCAAAGAGGCTCTTCGTGCGGACGGTGTCGACGCGCGCAGCTTTCCCGGCGCCCTGCTGTTCGAGCCCTGGCGGGTGCGCAGCGGCAACGATCAACCATACCGCGCATTCTCGCCGTTCTGGAGGGCCTGCCAGGCGCTGGGTGAGCCAGGGCGGCCGGATGGAAAAGCACGGGCGCCCCTGCCCGAGGCCGGACTACCGGACGGGCTCGCCGTGGAGGACCTGGGCCTGCTGCCACGAATTCCCTGGGATGACGGCCTGCGCGAGACCTGGTCACCGGGAGAGGCCGGCGCGGAGGCCGCACTGTCGGCATTTCTGGAAGAGGGGCTGAGCCGGTACGACGCCCATCGAGACCTGCCCGCCCTGCGCGGTACGTCGCGCCTGTCGCCACACCTGCACTTCGGGGAAATCAGCCCCCGTCAGGCGTTCGCCGCCACCCGTCAAAGGATGGCCGCGGGTGGCGCCGGTGTGACATCCGGCGGCGAGAAATTCCTCGCCGAGCTCGGTTGGCGCGAGTTCGCCCACCACGTGCTCTACCACAATCCCCATTTCCCGGACGAGCCCCTCAATCCCCGCTTTGCCCATTTCCCGTGGCGGGACGACGACGGCGGCCTGCTACAGGCCTGGCGCGCGGGACGAACGGGCATTCCCCTGGTGGACGCCGGCATGCGCGAGCTCTGGCGAACCGGCTGGATGCACAACCGCATCCGCATGGTGGTCGGCTCGTTCCTGGTGAAGAACCTGCGCCTGCCCTGGCAGTGGGGGGAGTCCTGGTTCTGGGATACGCTGGTGGACGCGGACCTGGCGAGCAACAGCCTGGGCTGGCAATGGGTGGCGGGCAGCGGCGCCGACGCGGCCCCGTACTTCCGGGTGTTCAACCCGGTTCGACAGGCCGAGCGCTTCGACCCCGACGGCGAATACATCGCGCGCTGGGTGCCGGAGCTCGCCGCGCTCCCCGCCAGGGCGCGCCGGGCCCCCTGGGAAGCGGATGCGACCACGCTCCGGCGCGCGGGCGTGCAGCTCGGACGCGACTACCCCCGGCCCATCGTCGATCTAAAGCGCAGCCGTGAGGAGGCGCTGGAAGCCTTCCAGGCCATCAAGAACCGTTAGGCCAACGCCGGGCGTCACCCCGGGGAGTCGCTCGGCGGTCGCGACCGTTGCATACCCGCAGGGGTATCAGGATACTGGTGGCTGCACATGCCACCGACGGGACGGGCCCTTGAGTAATCGTGATCCGGCCACAGACGCACCAGCGAGCACACGCGCCGATCAACAGCGCAACGTCCACCCGGCCTGGGGGCGGTCGCCGTGACGAAGCGGCCAGGCGTGCTCGCTCGCATGGTGCCGGTACTGGACTGGGGGCGGCGCTACCGCCGTGGCGATCTGGGGCTGGACGTCGCGGCGGGGGTCATCACCGCGGTGCTGCTCATCCCCCAGGCTATGGCCTATGCCGCCCTGGCCGGGGTCCCGCCGGAGGTCGGCCTCTACGCCAGTATCATCCCGCCATTGATCTATGCCGCGTTCGGCACGAGCCGAACCCTCGCCGTGGGGCCGGTCTCGGTGGCCGCGCTGCTGGTGGCCAACGCGCTGGCCGACATCGACGCACCGGCGGGCAGTCCCGAGTACCTCGCGGCCGTCATGATGCTGGCGGCCCTGTGCGGCGGGCTGATGCTGGCCACCGGGGCCTTGCGGCTGGGCGCCCTGGTCAACTTCATCTCGCACCCGGTGCTCTCCGGTTTCACGAGCGCGGCGGCGGTCATCATTATCATCAGCCAGCTGGGCGCGCTGGCCGGCATCCGGCTGCCGCGGGGCGAATCGACCACGGGCATGGTGGAGGCCCTGCTGACACAGCTCGGTCAGGCCCACGGCGCGACGCTGGCCCTCGGCCTGGGCTCGGTGGCGGCCCTGTTGCTGGCC
>JACDUA010000037.1 GCA_013519935.1 Ectothiorhodospiraceae bacterium WFHF3C12
GTCAGGTAATAGACCTCCAGCGTAGAGCCGAAGGTCAGCCCCATCGACGGCATGCGCATGGACGACAGCCCCGCCTCGCCGCCGAACAGCCCCTCCCAGTGGGGCGCCAGGGAGTGAAACAGCTCCGCGAGCGCCAGCGTGACCAGCGCGAAGTAGACGCCCGAGCGCATCGTGGCGAAGTAACCCGCCGCCGCGCCGCAGATCAGGCCGGCAAAGGCGCCGGCCAAGGGCAGTAGCACGGTGGGTATCTGGGCGTCGCCGTACTCCACCGCCTGCATCAGGTGCAAGACGGCGAAGGCGCCCACGCCGTAGTAGGCGGCGTGGCCGAATGAGAGCATGCCGCCCTGGCCCATGAGCAGGTTGAAGGCTGCCGCGAACAGGGAGGCAATCAGCGCGTTCACCAGGGCGTACTGCCAGCCGCCCCCTAGAAAGGGCGGCACGACAATCAGCACCGCCAGCAGCGCGAGTATCGTGAGGATCGAGTATCGCATCGGCTGCCCCCGTCAGTTCTTTGCGCCCATGAGGCCGGCCGGGCGCAGCAGCAGCACGATCAGCATCAGAAGGAATGGCACGGTCGCCGAGATGGACGACAGCGTCATGGTCAGTAGCCCGCCTACGCCGCGGGCCCACTCGCCGAGCCCGACCACGTCCAGCGCGCCGGCCAGGGACCAGTCCAGGCCAACGGCGAAGGAGCTGAATACGCCGATGAGCAGCGAGGCGATCAGCGACCCCGTCAGTGAGCCGAGCCCGCCGACCACCACCACCACGAACACGATCACACCCAACTCGAGGGCCATGTTGGGGTTGGTGGGAAAGAAGGCCCCGGCCACCGCGCCCGCCAAACCGGCCAGAGCCGCCCCCGTGCCGAACACGCCCAGGAACACCGCGGGCACGTTGTGGCCCAGGGCGCGGGCCGTCTCGGGCAGCCGCTCCGCTGCCCGCACCACCATCCCGATCCGCGTGCGCGTGAGCAGCAGCGCCAGCACCAGGAACATTGCGAGGGCCACGACGCCGATGAAGATGCGGTAGAACGGGTAGGCAGTGCCGAATATGTGGAAGATGGAGAAATCCAGCGCTTCCGGACGCTGATAGTTGACCGGAAAGTCACCGTAGAAGAGCTTCACGAGCTCCTCGAAGATAAAGGCGAGGCCGAAGGTCAGCAACAGCTCGTGGGCGTGGCCATGGGCGTGCACCCGGCGCAGCATGTAGCGCTCCACCAGCATGCCCAGAACGCCCACCAGCAGCGGTGCGACGATCAGCCCCACCCAGAAACCGAAAACGCCCGAGAGGGTATAGGCGAAGTAGGCGCCGAGCATGTAGAACGAGGCGTGGGCGAAGTTGAGCACGCCCATCATGCCGAAGATCAGGGTCAGCCCGGCTGAGACCATGAACAGCAGCATCCCGTAGATGACGCCGTTCAGCGTGGAGACGATCAGAAACTCCATGGATGGCTCCCTGGCAGTCGAAGACCGCTACCCGCCCGCGGGTGGCGGGAAACCGAGGCCCCGCGGCGCACGGCCGCGAGGCCTCTGGCGGATTCAGGGCCGGCGCATGCGGCAGGAGTCCTGCACCGGGAAGATGGCGTTCTCCGCGGAGACCACCTCGATCGGCTTGAAGCCATAGTCGGTGTCGTCCACGGGATACTTCACGCCCGTCTCCACCCGGGAAACGACGATGGGCATGACGGCCTGGTGGTCACCCTTGCGCACGTGCATCTCGCTGATGCCGTTGTCGATGGAGACCTCCTCCATGGCCAGGGCGATCTTGTTCACGTCAATATCGCCACCGCCGAAATCCACCTGCTCCAGCGCCTTGGCGAACAGGCTGATGCCGTTAACCGCACCCGGCTCGATGAAGACCGGATAGTGCCCTGTGGCCTCGCGGTAGGCCTCGGGGAAGTCGTTCTCCAGCAGCTCGATGTTGCTGCTGTTGGCCACGTAGTTGCCGGGCGCCACGTCACCCGCGTTGGCTACGTTGCCCGGCTGGTCCATGAAGATGGTCCCGAAGGTCACGTCCAGCTCGGCATCACCAACGGCCTTCATCAGCAACAGCAGATCGTTGGACCAATTCCCCGTAATCACGGAATCCGGGTTGGCGGACTTGATCTGGGCCACGAACGGGGAGAAGTCCTGAATGCGGTTGACCTCGTGCAACACCGTGTCCACCACCTCATAACCGTACTCATCGGCGTTATCGAGGATGGCCTGCTGCATGTCCTTGCCCCAGGAGTAGTTCTGGTTGATGGAATAGACCCGCTTGCCCAGTTCGCCCTCCTGCTGCATCACCTTGACCAGCGGGCCCGTGCGGTAAGGCGCGGTGGTGGAGAAGTGGAAGGCATGGAAATGGCACTTCTCACCGCGCAGGGCCAGCGCCTCGGCGCCTATGTTGAGGTACAGGACGGGGTTATCGGGGTTGCGGATGTTGTGTTTGCGCACGTCCTCCGTCACCTGCCCGCCGATGGCCGACGAGGCACCCTGCACGACCACGTGAGCGCCGTCGGCGACGGCCTCGCGGAACTTGGTGGCTGCCCCGGACGTATCGCCGGCGTTGTCGTACTCCGTGATGACTATGGAGTCGCCGTTGAAACCGCCCTGCTCATTGACGTTGTTGAGCACGTACTCGGTGGCCGTGGCCAGCAGCCGTCCGGTGGACGTCTGTGGGCCGGAGAGTGACTCGATGATGGCGACCTTGAGCGGCTCAGCCTGGGCCGCGGAAACACTGGCGGCCATGGCGATACCCACGGCCGCAGACGTGATGAAACGTGACATGGCGGTCTCCTCCTCGTTTGTGGTTGTCACCCCTCTCTGCGGAGGGTTGATACCCGATTGCGGTATTACAATATCGCAACCATTATTGTAGGACAATCTTCCATTGGGCACGAATCAGCTCAGGCCCTAAACTAGGTGTCGACTGCACTGGGAAACGGGGTGAAATGCACCTGACAGATAGGCGCCAACACGCGGACTTGCGAGCCACCGGCGGGCAGCTAAGCTCTCCTGAGCGGGTGATCCAGGCGATCCGCGATGGCATTTCTACGGGACGTTACGTACCCGGGCAACGCCTTATCGAGGCCGACCTGACTCGGGAGTTGGGCGTCAGTCGCGGTCCAGTGCGGGAGGCCCTTAAACGCCTGGCCGCCGAGCACATCATCACCCTCAACCGCAACAAAGGCGCCTATGTGCGTCTGCTGACCCGGCGTGAGGCCCGCGACCTGCTGCAAGTCGTCGAGGAGTTGCTTGGATTCGCAGCGCGGTTGGCGGCTCGGCATATCGATGACGAGGCGCATCGCGAACATCGCGCGCGATTTCAAAGATCTCTGGAACGACTCCTGGAGCACCAGAACCAAGGCTTCAGCTACGCCTATATCGAGGACCGCGACCGCTTCTACGGGGCCATGATGGCCATTGGCGGCAACCGGGAGCTGCCCCGACTACTTCCCGTGACATTGGTACAACTGCAACGACGCCAGTTCCAACGCTACGAGGCGGTGCGGGACCCAAACCTTCGCTTCATGGAGTACCGCAGCATCGGGGAGGCAGTACTGGCGGGCAATGCCCGTCTGGCCGAACGTTACACGCGGCTGCATGTTCGGCGCATACGCTTGGCCATTCGACGGCTCCCGGACGAGGCCTTCGCTAAGCCGATCAGTTAACTCCAGCCGGGTGTCTGGTATCGGTATATCCGCGCAATGAACCGTCCCACTATCCCCTGAGACTCGAGACCTTGAAGGATCGAGTCATGCGCAGATCAACGGAGCATTTCGCGGAGTTCGCGACAGGGCGATTCGGATAGTGCGCATGATCCGGTCTGCGTAGCGCCCGGAGGAGGGTCCCGCTTCTAAAGAACCGGGACAGCGCCACCACTTCAGCACGCGTTCAGCCTGGGATGCCGTGATCAATGCGAGCAAGAAGCGCCTCGCCGAGCACAGTTCGAATATCCGTATCGAGCAATTCGATGCAGCAACGCCCTTCAAACCGCCCCAACGGACGACTGATATAAGTCCCTGCCTTGGCTGCATCGCCGAACGATTCCTCGGCTTGGCGAACCACCCTCAGGACCCGAAGCATTCGCTCGCTCTGGTGAGGCGTCAGTCGCTCCCCCCCGTGAGCCGCGACGGGCAAGGGTCCACTTCGAACATATGAGTCTCTGCACCTGGATGCAGTGGCGTCGCGGACAGGGATGTCTTCTGGCTACGCCGGCCGGGGTGACCCTGCACCGAATTTTGCTCCAGACCGTAGCTGGTTCCCGCTGCTGACCGAATAGCCGAATCGGCTGCTCCTTCCCCGGGTACAAGTCGGCGATTGAGCCCCTAAAGGACCGCGATCACGCTGATATCCCTCCCTCTGGCCGGGCCGAGAACGGGTCAGTGGATTGGTTCCCCAGCGTTCAGCTGGCGGCAGTGTGCACGGGCAGAGGGCGCCCCAACATGCCCTGGAGGGTGGCGGGCGGCACCGGTTTGGAGAAATAGAAGCCCTGCCCTTGATGGCACCCGAGATGCATGAGGTGCCCACGTATGCCTTCCTCTTCGATGCCTTCTGCTATGAGGGTAAGCCCCAACTCCTGACCCAGCTGTATTACGGCATTCACGACCGACGCTTCAGCGTTCCTCTGCTGCAAACGCCGCACAAAACTTTGGTCGATCTTTAGCTTGTCTAACGGTAACTCGGTCAGGTAGCGCAGCGAGGTATATCCAGTGCCAAAATCATCGAGCGCGATTTGAGCGCCGAGTTCACGAATCTCGTGCAACTGGCGGACGGTCTTCTGGGCATCCGCGATGACCGCGGATTCGGTTATCTCCACCTCGAATAGTGCCGCGGCGTCACCGTCTTGATCGAAGAGCCGTTTGAGCGAGGGTACAAGCCCGGTGTTGAGCAGATTGCGGGGTGAGACATTCACGGCAAGCTCTATGCCGATACCGGCCATGCGCCAGGATCTGAGCTGGCGCCATGCCGTCTCGACTACCCAGGCCGTAATGTCATCGATCAGCGCGGTATTCTCGATTTGGGGCATGAAATGCCCGGGGGAGAGCAGACCGTGCTCAGGGTGCATCCATCGTATCAAGGCCTCCGCGCCGACGACCTCCCGAGTCTCGAGATCCACCTTCGGCTGATAGAACAACTGAAACTGGTCCGCGCTGATCGCAGCGGGGACCTGGCCAAGAAGCGTTAGGTTCCTGCGACTACTCGTATCATTCTCGCGGCGATAGTGAACGTGCCTCCGCGCTTGATGCTTGGCGGTCTCCAGGGCGAGGTTCACCTGCCTCATCGCCTCATGCGCGGTTTTCGACTCCGTCTCGATATCCGCGGATCCGACGGTGACATCGAGATAGACGGGAATATCGTCTAGCCGTACTGGTCGACGAAATGCGGTGATCGCCTTACTTACGGCTTCCGGAACCGCCATCTCCTCAGTTGGGAGCAGCACCGCCAGCCTATTAGAGCGCCCGTGGTAGACACTATGAGATCTCGGGAGAATGGCCCGCACCTGCTCGTACATCAGGGCGGGGAGTTGGTCAACGACCGACCCGCCCAGCGTATAGGCGATCTGCTCGAGGTTATTGGCCTCGATCGCCAACAGGGCATGGGGCTTGCGCAGCCCGGACCCACGAAGGAACCCGTCGATCTGATTCTGCAACTCTGACCAATTGGGCAGTCGGGACGAAGCGTTGTGAGACTCCGCAAACAGCTTCGCCCCCTTTTCGGACCGAATCTGTTTGATGAGCACTGCAACGGTCCCGGCGACAGCCACTAGAAACACTGTACGAAAGAGCCAGCCTTCGACCGGTTGTGATTCACCAGTAAGGGTATTGAGGGGCATCAGTGGCCCCAATACGACGAATCCCGCGAGAAGTGCCGAGGCCAGCGCACCAATGCCGCCGTAGTAGGCGGCCGCCATGACAATTGGGACGTAAACCACATGGGGGTAGGCCTGACTCGTACCACCCGTGCCATACACGACTGCCGCTGAAAGGGCCAGCAAGCCAACAATGATCACAGCGGGCGCAAGACCAGCCCCACGGTCTCTGAAACGCGGGTCCGCTGATTCACGCGAAATCTGGCTGCTCGGCAACCTCAACATGGCGTTCCCCCCAATCAGAAAGCCAGGCATTACCACCGATCGATCGACGCCGGGGTGCGTTTGACGACGTCCATCGGTGACCAGTCCGACCGTACGTCACAGGAGCGTCACGAAGGAGAGTCCCCGAGACCATCGCCCGCATCGGAATGCGGGCCTGCAATGCGGAAGGTGTTTCCCCCAACACGCTTAGCTTCATACATAGCGTGGTCAGCAGTGCGCATGAGTTCGTCAGCGCTCAAATCAAGATCGGGATAAACCGCGATGCCTATGCTGCAACCGACGGTGTGCACGGCGCGCCCACGCTTGACGGGCCTTACGGCCGCGGCAGCCACTTTGCCTGCCAGCACTCGCGCTGACTCGTTTGCCTCGCCCGGCCTGTGGCTCACCGGTGCGAGGACGATGAACTCGTCACCACCGACCCGCGCCACCGTGTCGGACTCTCTTACGGCATCGGCAAGCCGGGAAGCCACTCGTTTCAGCACGGCGTCCCCGACGCGGTGCCCGTGGATATCATTGATAGGCTTGAACCGATCCAGGTCCACGAACAGCAACACCACGCAGGTGTTCGCCCGCCTTGCCTTGCGCATCTCCTGGCGCAACCGATCGACCAGCAAAGAACGATTCGGCAATCCCGTTAGGTCGTCGTGCATCGCCATTCGCCGCAAAGCTTGCTCCCTTGCCCGTGACTGGCGCACCTCTCCTGCAAGTTGGAGCCGAAGGAATTCCCCTAACCGCTCTGCGGCACCCCGTTCGGCGAGGCTCCAGGGCGCACTGCGGCCACGCACCTCCTCTAACCACAACTCGAACGAGACCCGGGGGGTGAGACGCTCATGAACCGACATTTCCCCCTTGTGGGGTCGTCCTCCCCAGGGAATGGACGAGACGCGCTCCTCTCTGAGCCAGATACAGTATTCGTCGCCGCCGCTGGAGATCGGCAGGAACAGATATCCAGCGATCCAGTCCGGGTCGGTGGTATCGAAGACGAGTTCCCCGGTGGAATCGGCAGCCGCGATTTCGTGGTTGCCTCGAAGCCCAGCCCGCTCGCAGAGCTGGTCCACTTTTCCGGTTGAGACGGCTTTGCCAAACGAATACTGTTCGCCGGCAATGCTGAGCACCAGAGCCTGGCTGTCGAATGTGTGCAAGAGGGTGTCGGTGTGAGCGGCGATCGACTCCTTCAGTTCCATCCCCCGCTGTAGCGCATGGCTAAAGTCAGCGAGCGCGCCGAGGAGGCGCTCGGTCTCACGCTGATTTTGCGCCCGCAACGCAGACTCCAAGTGAAGTCCCGTCATCCGCGCAAGCGAGTCACAGAACCGACGCAGTGACTGCGGAACGGACTTGGGCTGATCGTGATGGCAAACGATCATGCCCCAAAGGCGTCCTTCTACGACCAGGGACATCGCGAGGGTCCCGAAAACAGCCATGTTCTTCAGGTACTGAATGTGCACGGGCGACACCGCTCTCAGTACCGAGTCACTCAGATTGGGGGGCAAGTCGGCACGTGCGGGATTCGACACCAGGGGGACCGGTTCATAGCCAACGTCCGGGATGACCCGTACGCGGTTGCGCAGGTAGAGCTCCCGTGCCTGAGCAGGAATGTCCGAATGTGGGAAATGGTGGCCCAGATAGCGTTTCGGCACCCCATTGGTCACTTCCTGGACGACCTCGCCGTTCCAATGCTCGTCAAACCTGTAGCACATCACGCGGGCGTAGCCGGTTGCGCGGGAAATCTCCTCTACTGCCGCTTTGGTGAGCGCCTCTGGCGAAGAGACGTGCTCAAGGCCACCGAGCACCGACCACTGTTGCTCAAACAACTGCCCAGCGAGCTTAGGGTCCTCCGCGCGCTCGATCTCCAGGATGAACCCCGCGGGAAACCGATGAACCGTGATTGACGCCTCGAAACTCGATTGTCGCGTGACGACTCGACCGGAGAGAGTCCTGTACTGGCGCTCGTTCTGTGGTAGACCGGCTCGGATTGCCGCCGCGAGCTCCGGACCCACCAGTTCGCTTACGGGATTTCCGAGGAGTGAATTCGGGTCGACGGCAAGCCAATCCCGTGAATTCCCGCTGACGTGCGTGATCTCCAGCCTGCTCTCGGACAAGACCACGAGGAGTCCGAACGGCTGGATCGCGTTAGGAGTGTGGATGGGCTCACGGTCACACGCGGTTAGGTCCACTGCCGAGGATTCAACTGGCCCGGTCATAGCGCCTCTCGAACTGGCCAAGGTAGAGGTCGAAGGCCCGGCAAGCACCCTCGACTACCCGTTCTCGTTCCTGCGCACTTGGCGTCATGGTCTCCAGAACACCGATGAACTCACGCCACATCGTGCCGGTGGCGGATGCGTAGGCGGAAAAATACGCGTTCGGCAAATGACCCAAAGAGGCCCGGTGCCGCTCCATCAAACGGACGACATGGCGACCACCCATCGTGGCGCCCTCCGCGACATAGAGGTGCCCGATGGCCTCGAACACGTCGTTGATTGATATCCGCTGTGGAACGTCGACAGTGAGACTGCCAGCTGCCGTCAGGTCGCGTGCAAGCCAGTGACGCTTGACCAGTCGTCTTGCAGGGGCCAGGCCCATCGCCTCGAGGTCAAACGCAAAGACGGCCATGGCCACCTCCTGCGCAGCGACGGCAGGCATCAGCTGCTGAAGGAGCCTTCGATAGGCTGCGCTAGGGTCAGGGGCATCGCGTAGAAGCGAGTCGATCGCGATTGCTTCATCGAGGGCCGCGTGCAGGTGGGCCGTACGGACCTTCAGTAATTGCCGCACTAGAAACACTCCAGACGGGGACGAACAGATGTCCGCCGAGAAAAGACTCCGTCCGTGGGCATCACAATCAGCGATATCAGTGACGGAAGCGGTCCGCCACAAACAAGACAAGCGGTCGGTCGAGCGATCTGGCCGTCAGACGGCAGCCCTCTGAGACAACGGCACTCACCGTCCTGCAGGGGGGCGTTCTTGCTCGCCGGTTGCGACAGTCTAGAGGTACCCAGGCGCAACTCGCAACACCGGCAGATCCCGTATTCGGCGCTCCATATTCAGCTATTCGTGGACTCTGACCGTTTGCCTGGGCCGGTTTATTGAGGTTCAGGTTGGGACCAAGACAAAGACGTTTTTCGCGAGTTCCTCCAATGACGTACCGTATTGGTACAGCCAGCCGCAGGCTCGGCGATCCATTAAGCCGTATCGCCCTGGAACTGACCACGTTGAGCCCGGTTCAACGGATGGCTGTTGCCGCGGCTATCGCCGGCAGCGGTGGCATGGTCGTCTACATCGTTGGCGTGGTCGGGGGTTGCCAAGCCCCTATGTGCACTATCTTTTCGGACCAATCCTCCTAGCCGGTATTTTCTTTGGGCCGGTCGGGGGTGCGTTGGCGGGCTTGAGCTTCGCCACGGCGGTCGAACTCATCAATGCGAACCACGGAGAGCACATAGTCTCTCCGGCCATCCTATCCGGCATGATCCGGGCCACCTGGTTCGTAGTGGTCGGACTATTCGCAGGACTTGCCAGCGAGCTTGTAGCTTTGCTCCGGCTTCACGTTCAGGAGGCCACCAAGCGGGATGTAGGGACGGCCCTGCCGAATCTGCACGCCGGGTTCAATCATCTCGAGGCACGACAAAGGCGGCATATCGAAGCATTCAACCTCCGCCTTCAGAACTTCGACGAACTCGCGGACGCCCCTGACGAGCGCCGAATGGCGTCGGCGCTGCCTCGGTTGGCGGAGGAACGCAAGGCCATGCTGGGCGATACAACCCATGTAAGCCGCATCAGGCCAAACGAGCTACTGGCGATACGTGAGGCCCAACGCGACAACTCATAGCGCCGGGGTGTCCACTGCACCGGGGGGAAGTCCAATCGACCTCGCCCGCGAGGCGGCTCGTCGGGACGTGATCGAATACATCGAGATGGAGTACAACAGCTGCCGTGGAGACTCCAGCTTGGCTGACCGCACACCACGGGAGGTTGAGCTTGCGGCCAACCCTTGTATCGGAGTCTGCTGTGACTGGAGCAGAACAGAAAGGTCCACCTCTATCAACGCATTAGCTGAATACCTTCCAGGGCCTAGAACTGGTCGAGTCACAGTCCCGCGACAGGCTCTTGGGCGCTCGCCGTTGTCGTTCTTTATGGTTCATGGGTTCGCCGCCATCGGTTTCACCATTGCAGGGGATAGGGTCACCGGCAGCGACTTGATCATGCCCCTCAATGTGCAGGCCCGCGAAACGGGAGCCGAAGTTACATTAGGACAACATTGACCTTTATCGTTGTCTGGTTCACACATCGCCCATGCTCAGCCTGGTTGATAGTCTCGTAACCCTCATTGCGAAACGTCGTCAGGTTCCGGCCCGCCAGACGTTAACCTGGAGGCATGAGGGGTTATTCAGCTCGTAGACACGGGAATCCGGTCGGCGGTGGCCTGGGTCATTTTGAACAGCCCGGATCAGTAACGGTCACGCCCAGGACGGCATCATCCCGGCCGACGGGACGACGGCGCGGCTGGCCAGGAATATTCGGCCGAACCGCGCCAACATGATGTTCTTCGCCACGGATTTCTTTCATTCGCAAACCCTGGCCGACTGCGGGCTGGTGAACGAGGTCGTGCCGGATGAAGAGTTCAGGGCGACCAAGAGTAGGTTCGCCGAGAAAATTGCCCGGAGTAATCCTCTCGACCTTTAATCGGTTGCTTTGCGGCGCTTGAGAGACCATCGAAAAGGCAGTGAATAGGCGCGAAACATGGGAGAGACCTAGTTGACGCAACCCAAATGAGCGGATGCGAGGACCGGCCACCTGCGGGCTGTCGCAGGTTTTGCCAACTCAGTCACGTATTGGGACATCGCAAAAAATGTTGCGCCGCAACGACTCGTATAGAGGTACCCAGAATGATAGGGTGTATCCGACTGGGGCAGACTCAACTTGATCCCAAATAAGTATTTGTTTTGAATCGGAATATTTCCGATGCATCTTGCGATGGACGGTCCCGAACCTAGCGGCCGCTCACGCCATCCGGGGCATTCCTCATGCCCTGAAAGTCCAAGAGCAGTCTCACTGCCTACCCTCTGTCCGAACACCAATTTTGGCATCGTCTGTCCGTACAACTGGGACGGTAAGTGAATGGAAGAAAAACCATCGAGAATAACGACGCGGGTACCTGGTCTTGAGGGTGTCCTTCACGGGGGCTTTCTGCCGGAGCGGTCGTACTTGATCTCTGGCGGACCGGGGACGGGAAAAACAACCCTCGGGCTGCATTTTCTCGCAGCGGGCAGCGACTCGCCGGCGCTCCTCATCAGCATGGGTGAAGCCGAGCGGAACATCCGTAGCGACGCCGCGGCCATAGGTCTCGATCTTGACCACGTCAAAGCGATAGACCTGTCGCCGGGCGCGCAAGCGTCCTCCGGCGCCGCCTACACGCTGCTTGAGCCTTGGGAAGCGGAGCCGACTGATATTCGTGCGCGGGTTGATGAGATCTTCCCCCACGGCCCTCCGGCGCGCGTCTTCATCGATGCACTGAGTCAGTACCGGCATCTGGTACCGGACGCCTTTCAGTTTCGCAAGCAGGTCATGTCCCTGCTCGAGTACCTGACCCGATCCGGGTCGACGGTGCTGTACACGGCGGAGCTCGGGTCAGCCGCCGATGAAGACCTGCAATACCTGGGTGACGGCATCCTGCGACTCGACTGGGCGCCGACGGGGCGAACCCTTTCGGTGGTCAAGTTCCGTGGCTCCGCCTTCGCCGAAGGCAGACATACCGTACGTCTAACGGGCCGCGGCATGCAGGTCTTCGAACGTCTCGTGCCCTCCGATCACACACAGGCGTTCCGGTCGGTGCCATTGCCGTCAGGCGTGCCGGAGCTCGACACCCTGACAGGCGGTGGGCTGGAGCGCGGCACCGTTACGGTTATTTCGGGACCCACGGGCGTGGGCAAGAGCACGCTTGGCGTGCAATTCATGCGCGAGGCGGCACGGCGCGACGAGCGCTCCGTGGTCTTCAGCTTCGAGGAAAAGCTGGCCACGCTACGCCACCGCTGCGAGCAGATTGGCATCCCCTTGACTGAACTGATTGCCAGCGACTCGCTCGCGGTCGAGGAAGTGGAAGCACTGCAGTACACGCCGGACGAGTTCGCATGGAAGGTGCGCGTCGAGGTCGAGGACCGCGGCGCGCGCATGGTCATGCTGGACAGCCTCGCGGGGTTCCGGCAGTCGATTCAGGGGGACGATGTGGCGCGGCACGTCCATGCCCTCTGTCGCTATCTGTCCAACATGGGCGTAACGGTTCTGCTGATCAACGAAGTCGGAACGATCGCGGGCGGCGAGCTGCGCGTATCGGACTACGGAATCAGTTACCTCGCGGATGCCGTACTGCTTCTTCGCTATCTGGAGCTCGATGGGGAGCTGAGAAAAACCATCGGCGTGCTGAAGAAGCGTACGGGGGACTTCGAGAAGACCCTGCGCGAATTTGAGATCACCTCAACTGGTTTACGGGTCGGCGAACCCCTTCATGGTCTGCGGGGCGTCCTGCGCGGTGTGCCCGAGATGGCCGGTGAGAGTGATGGACGGTAAAACGATGAGTCCAGCCAGAAACGACATGGATGGGCCATGGCGGGTCGAGAACGCCCTGATCAATGATGCCAATCAGAGCCTCCTGTTCGATGCGCTCGCATCGAAGGAGATCACTGTGGATACCTTCGGCCCCGAGACTGACGACGGGGCGCAGGCCGATCTTCTGATTGTCGATCAGCAGTCACTGGCCCGGCTTCGCGGCCGCATCGAGCAGCTGCGCAATGAGACCCTGCCCGTGGTACTGCCGGTGTTGTTGCTCGGCCTTAGGGACCAGCTCAGTACCCGTGAAACCGCGCGGGTGCTCGGAACGACGGCAGAGGACATCGTCCGCCTACCGACTTCGGCGCCGGAATTGCGGGCACGCGTGGAAAATCTGCTCCGGCTTCGAGAGCTCTCCAAACGCCAATTCCAGACCCACAGACACACGAGCCAGGCGCTGGCCGGGGTGAGCCGCGCGCTTCGGACTCTGAACGCCTGCAACGAGGTCATGCTTCGGCAGACGAGCGAGGAAGGATTGCTGTCCTCGGTGTGCCGCGTCATCACGGAGTCGGAAGGTTACGCCCTGGCATGGGTTGGATTTGCCAATGAGCTGGAGCCGACCGATGCCGTTATCGACAAGCGCGCCGTCGCTGGACCCGCAGCGGGTTTCGCCACCTCGGTCCACGTTCGTTGGGACGAGACCAGCCACGGGACCGGCCCGTCCGGTCGAGCGGTCGCGACCGGGCAAACGCAGATCGTGACGGATTTGATGGAAGATCCACGAGCCGCTCCGTGGCACGAGGAGTTAAAGGCGTGGGGACTCGCGGCGGTAATCTCATTGCCCCTGCGGCCAACCAACGGAGCGCCGGGTGTGCTGTCGGTCTATTCCTCGCAGTCGGGCGATTTCGCGGCTGACGAGCGTCAGCTGCTGGAACGCCTCGCGCAGAATCTCAACTATGGAATCGACAGCCTGCGACTGCGTAATGAGCGCGAACGTCAGCAAAGGGAGATAAGAGAGCTCGCATTCAGTGACTCCCTGACCCAGCTACCGAACCGACGCTACTTGCTCAGGCACCTCGATAGCGTGGTTGCCGCCGAGAGCGAAACGCATGCGGCCGGGGTGCTCTTTATCGACCTCGACGACTTCAAGCTGGTCAATGACGCCCTGGGTCATGCCGCGGGGGACCGGCTGCTTCGATGGACTGCGCAGAGGATACAGAGTGCGGTCCGTGCCGGAGACCTGGTCGCCCGACAGGGCGGAGACGAGTTCATTGTCGTCATGGTCGACAATCCACGCGATGGCGGTGGACGTGAGGCTAACTCGGTCGAGCGACTCGAGTCGGCAGCGCAGGCACTGGCCGAGCGGATCGCGGACGCACTGCGCCGACCGTACGAGATCGAGGGCTACCGACACCACCTCGGCGCGAGCATTGGCGTCAGCCTCTTGCCGCATTACGGGGACAACGCCGAGCAGGTTATCGACCAGGCGGACATGGCCATGTACGAGGCCAAGAAGGTTTCCAGATGTGTTGCCTTCTACGAGTCCGGCATGGCGGCGCGTCGCACACGACGCCTCTCCCTCGAGGCCCGCATGCACCGGGCGCTGGAGGCGGAGGAGTTCCAGCTGCACTATCAGCCGATATGGCGGACCGAGGATAGCCGGATTGTTGGTGTCGAGGCGCTCATTCGGTGGCAGGACGAAGACGGAATGAGTGTATCCCCCGGCGAATTCATACCCGTCGCGGAGGAGATAGGGCTGATTGGACCCATCAGTGACTGGGTGATGAGCACCGCGGCCCGTCAGCTTGCAGCCTGGCGCCAACAGGGGGTCGAGCTGACCATGGCCGTCAACCTCTCCGCGACCCAGATGCGGGGTGAGCAATCCGCGGCGCACATCCGCGACATGGCGACCGGATCGGGCACCGAGCCGGACTGGTGGTCTCTCGAACTGACCGAGGAGATGATCATGCACGAGCCGGTCGCGGTCGCGAAGGCAATGCGGGATCTCGCCGATAGCGGCTTTCGGCTTGCCTTGGACGACTTCGGCAGCGGGTACTCGTCGTTGGCCCGCCTGCAGTCGTTGCCCCTGGATACGCTCAAGATCGACAAGCAGTTCGTATCTCAACTGTCCAGCGGGGGACGGGGCGATCCGATCGTCAAGGCGATCGTCGACATAACCGAACACCTGTCGATGACCGCGCTCGCCGAAGGTATCGAGACCGACGAGCAAAGGGCCCAGTTGGCGTCACTCGGCTGCACGCTCGGGCAGGGATTTCTGCTGAGTGCGGCCATTCCCGGTGACCGGATCCCGGAGCTGCTCATGGGGGGCATCGGGAAGTTGCCAGGCGGGGTAACGAAATCTGTTGATGCATTCCGTAGCGCGTGATCGTTCGATGCCAAATGACACCCGCTCTGTACACATTTTGTGACAGAACGCGCCGTTCCCGGAATTCACGGCTGCATGACCGCTTATCTGCGTTGCGGCTGGGTCGGGACCGTAAAGTTTAGCCCGCGCCTGCCGCTGGTGAACTGTGTCTGTCCAAGAATCGTACAGGCAACTTTGTCTGAACTGGCTTGAATGAGCGGGCACGATGGCACACCCCGCCACGGGATGTGCCAGAAGCCTATTTCAGCAACATGGGGGTGATGAGCATGCTTGGATTCTTTCGTACCGTGGAGCGAAAACTGCTCGGCGCGGCGGCACTGGGAGGGCTGTTGCTGATCGCTGCCTCCCTTTTCGCGATCACGCAGACATGGAGCGCAGTGACGCAATTCGCGTCGCTGGAGAAGGAAGTCACTCGAGAACTTCGTAACGCGTCGGACCTGCAGCGTCGCTTTGCCGCTGAGACTATCGCGTGGAAGAACTATCTGATTCGCGGCGCCGATCCGGCGTTGCGCTCTGAGTACTGGTCGCGCTTTGAAGCCGCCGAGGAGGGGGTGGCGAAGAACATCATGGAGCTTCGCGGGCAGTTCTCCGATCCCGAGGTGCTCGAGCGCCTGAACGTCTTCGAGAAGGAACACGCGGCGGCCGTGGAGCGCCTCAACGAGGCAAGGGAAGAGCTTCTGAGCAATGACTTCAGAGCCAACGAGGTGGATAGCCGCCTCGAAGGACTCACCCGGCCGGTCAGGGAGAGCCTGTCGGAGCTGGTGGTCTCCGTCCAGCGACGCGCTGACCACAAGGCGGAGGCAACGACGGCGCATGCCTCCTCTTCGCTTACAGCCGGTCTGATCGCCATGGCTATCGGTCTTCTGGCAGGCGCCGCGGCATTGATGACGCTCATTCGCCGGACGGTGACCCGGCCGCTCGGGCACCTGGTGTCCGATCTGGAGCGACTGGGCACCGGGGACTTTTCGGTTGCCGTCGCTCAGGGGGCGAATGACGAGGTCGGCACGCTCGCAAGGACCATCGAAGGCCTCCGAACGGAGCTGGGTGGAATGCTTGGACGGCTGCGGAGCCACTCCGAGCAGGTTGCCGCGGCCGCCGAAGAGCTCTCGAACGTCTCCGCAGAGACCCGCAGCGGCATCGAGCGTCAGCAGGGTGAGACCGAGCAGGCCGCCACGGCGATGAACGAGATGGTTGCCACCGTTCAGGAAGTGACGCGGCACGCGGCTCAGTCCGCTGAGATGGCCCGTCAGGTGGACGCGGATTCCGAGGACGGTCGACAGAAGATGCGGGCGAACGCGGAGCGAGCCGACGAAGTCAAGGCGGCCATGCAGGAGGCTTCAACCGTGATCTCGGCGCTCGATCAGCATGCCGCTGACATCGGCGAGGTCATCGAGGTGATCAGCAGCATCGCTGCGCAGACCAATCTCCTCGCGCTCAACGCGGCGATTGAGGCCGCCCGGGCCGGCGAGGCGGGTAGTGGCTTCTCAGTGGTCGCAGAGGAGGTTCGCTCTCTTGCGGAGAAGACCCGTGAGTCGACGGACCGAATCGGATCGATCGTGGATCAGGTGCAATCGGGCAGCCGAACGGCGGTCAATTCCATTGACAGCACCTACTCGAAGACCGAGCAGGCCCAGCAGGGTGCTCAGGAGGCACAGCGTGCGCTGGAGGCGATTGCTGGTGGCGTCACCGAGATCAAGGACCTCACCGCTCAGATCGCCACGGCAACCGAAGAGCAGAGCTCTGTCTCCGAGGAAATCAATCGCAATATTACGGGTGTCAATGAGATTGCGGCCAGCAGCGCTGCGTCGATCTCGCAGGTGACGACGTCCAGCGACGAGTTGGCGAAGATCGCCAGCGATCTCCAGGCGATCTCGGCACGCTTCGTGCTGAATGCCGATGCGGATTCGGGGTCTGAGCCTGGCGCCGCAGCGGCCTAGCTATCGCAGCGAGCGGACAGGGATGTCCTCTGGCTACGCCGACCGGGGTAACCTTGCACCGCATTTTGCGGCAATCCATAGCTGGCCCTCGCTGCTGATTGATCAGCTAGATTGGTACACCTTTCCCCGGCAATATCCTCCGGCCTGTCTCAAGAGAAATGTGCCCACTTTCCCAATGTGGGCAAGCACATCGAAAACGTGAGTACTTGGTCACACTAATAGCTTGCAACAACAGTACCTTGGAACCAATGTAAAACTCGGGGTTTGGTATGGACTGTCATTCATTGTCCCGCACTTCAGGAAAAGCGGCTTTCGGAGCAGCAACCCGCATCGCCTCTTGGGGTGGATATGCAGCTAGGGCAGAGTGAACGTCGGCTTTTCGAGGAATTTTTCAGCGGACCTCGTGTCCGGTGGCTGACGGTTGGTTGTGTCGTTGTCCTCCTCGGGGCGGTCTGGATGCTCGTGTACCTAACCGGCGGTACCGCTCATTCCTATCTCCATCTCATTTACATACCCATTGTGCTCGCCGGGGTGAGCTTCGGCCTGGAGGGCGGCATCATCGCGGCGCTGTTCGCGGGTCTGGTAGTGCTGGGCCCGCTGATGCCGCTCCACGTGGCAACCGGCGAGCCCCAGCCTGCGACCAGCTGGGTGTTCAGGGTCGTGTTGATGACGCTAGTCGGCGGATTCACGGGTCTACTGGTCGGGCGTCTGCGCAAGCGCCTGAGGCGCATGCGGTGGAATCTCTACCATCATCCGGTTACCCAGCTGCCTACGCGCCTTTCTTTGGAGAAGCGCTTAAGCAGAGGGCTGCACCACGACGCCGGCCAGAGGAAGCAGGCCCTGGTGATGATCGCCGTCAACAACATCGAGACAGTCTCGAACATCCTTGGCTCGCAGAAGGCCGATTCGCTGCCCGCGGCGGTGGCGCTGGCCATCACGGGCCGAACGGGCCGGAGCGGCAGCGTATACCAATTGCACACCAACAAACTTGCGGTCCTGATATCGGAGAACCGCCAGCCGATCCACGTGACGGTGCGTCGAATCATGGGCCTGCTGTCCGAACCGGTCGACGTCGAAGGGGTCCCCGTTTTCGTCGACACGGCGTTCGGGTCGGTTTCCGTCGCCTTGGGGGAGAGTTCGCCCGAAGAGTTGATCCGCAAGGCGAACATCGCACTTGAGAAGGCCCGCGCCCAGGGCCGCCGGCACGTCCAGTATTCCCGCACCAGCGACGATACCGACTCGGACAAGCTGCACCTGCTCTCTGAGTTCCCCAGAGCGGTTCGCGAGAACGAACTGCGGTTGTACTTCCAGCCCAAGGTCGACCTCCAGTCCGGGCAGATAGCCGGGGCGGAGGCCCTGGTTCGTTGGCAGCACCCACGCCGGGGATTCCTCTCGCCAGGCGCTTTCGTGCCGTGGGTCGAGGAAACCGCCCTCATGCAGAGCCTGACCAATTGGGTGGTTGACGAAGCGCTACGACATGCCGGGCAATGGCATGAGGCCGGCCATCCGATCGGCGTAGCCATCAATATCTCGGCACGGGATCTCTCCGAGGAAGGCCTCGTAGAGCATCTCCAGCAACGTGTTGCCGAATCGAACCTCGATCCCGCAGCGGTTGAGCTTGAGATTACGGAATCCGCCGTAACGAAAGACCCCAAGGCAGCCCTGCGAACATTGGCGAAACTCAAGTCCCTGGGCGTCATGATCTCACTGGATGACTTCGGTGACGGCTACACGTCGCTCAGTCAGCTAAGTAGCCTGCCCCTTGACCGCCTCAAGATCGACCAGTCCATCATCCGTGGCGCTCACGAAGAATCGAGAAAGCGCAAGATCGTAGCCGCCATCTTGAGTCTGGCCCACGAACTGGATCTGCCCTGTGTTGCCGAGGGTATAGAGGACCAGGCCACCGAGGACATGCTCAAAGCACTCGGCTGCCGATATGGCCAGGGCTTCTACTACAGCAAACCCATAACGCCCGCACAGCTTCTCTCCCAGCGCACCGACTGGGCCATTCATCGAGAGGCGGAGACTAGAGCGCATACCCGGTAAAACGCGCGTCCTGTGAACTTCAATCGGGGGGCTACGGTTCCGACCGGTCGCACCGTCCAGACCCAGTTCCGAAACGCAGGCTGTAATCCAGCCAGACAATTGGTGGCGACGGCGCTGAGCGTGCTCCGGGATCTTGAACACGATCGCCGACATCAGGATGCGGCATTGCGACGCCGGCGGTGGATACACCCGGTCCTGGTCTGTTAGCGTGCCGCCCTCGCAAGGTGGCGCGATGGTAACCGGTACGTCACCTCGCACCAGACGGACCTACCTTCCCGACCTTCACGCCATGCATTGCAGCGCATTCGTGCCGGACATCGACCTGCAGTTGCAACAATGACTCGCATCCAGTCGAGATCGCCGTGGTGAGTGCCACCTTCTGAGTGGAGCCGCGACGATCGGGTGGAGCCACCACTTTCGGTCCGGATATTAGACACTCATTAGACGCGGCGCCGCGCCTTCGTGGCATCTGCCGCGAGGTGCATCGTACGCCATATGATAGAGAACCGCGGATCAATGGTGGCGCAGGAAATGCGAGCCGCGTTGCTTAAACGGCTCTGCATCCTGGTGATCCTTGTCACATTGCCGTTCTTCGTCCTTCACATGGCCGTCGAAGACGCCCGACTAGCCTCGCTCTGCGGCGCCATTATCGGGGTAACCGGCATCGTGCTGGGGATTTCCCTGAGGTGGGGCGCCACGCAGGTGCTTACCTGGACACTTACCCTGCTGCTCGTGGCACTCTCGGCCGTGGCCGCGCGCCTTGCGCCAATGGTGATCCAGCCGTGGCTCTACCCACTGTGCGTCTCATTTTTCTTCATCCTCCCGGCACCGGGTGCCACGGTCGCCGGGGTCCTTCTGTTTCTGGCCTGCTTCCCGAGCTTCTTCGGTGTGATGGCCCCTATTGAACTGACGCGCGCCATGGTCACGGGCCTCATGACTGTGGCGTTGAGCGCGTCTCTCGCGGATCTATTCACACGGCGTGGCCACCTGCTGTTCCGACTCGCCACCGAGGATGCATTAACGGGTGCAGGCAACCGCCGCGGTCTGTTCCTGGAACTGGATCGGATCGGGGGCGAAAAGCGCCAGGATAACGGGACGGCGATTCTTCTAATCGATGCCGACCACTTCAAACGAGTCAACGACGTGCACGGACACTCAACTGGCGACCGAGCTCTTAAGGCACTGAGCAGCAGGATCAAGGCGAGTTGCAGGAAGTCTGATCGCCTTTACCGCTATGGCGGCGAGGAGTTCGTGCTGATCGCACATGGGGTCGACCGGGAGGGCGCTGTACGGCTGGGGGAGAAGATTCGCGCGAATGTGGCAGGGGAGCCGCTGGTCGACGGCTTACGTCTGACCGTATCAATCGGCATCGCAGCATTGACCACGGATACGGAACCGGCCACTTCAATGACCCACGCCGACAAGGCGCTTTATGATGCGAAAGCGTCGGGCAGGGATCGTGTCGAAATGGCTCATTCCGCCAGTTAATCGATACAGCAGGTACGCAGCTCCGTTACGCGCTCAGTTTCGTCAGCAGTTCACCAGTGCCGAATACCAGCAGTTCCTCGCCGGTCATAACTTGGTGTGCAGCATGAGCGCGGTGGGCAGCTGTGCCGACAACGCCGCCGCCGAAGGCTTCTTCGGGATGCTCAAGCGCGAGCGGGTCAATCGCCGGCTACAACCCCAGGAGCAACGTCAGGCGCAACCCTTCACTCAACCGTCCGAGGAAACGGGGTAAACCCAGACGTCGATAGGGCAGTACAGCCGGGTCAGGAATCCGTTTGTTTTCGGCGTCGATTCGGATCCTTCTGGATCAGGCACCTCGGAATAGAACGTCCGAATGCTCGCACCCGGGGAGGGCACCACGGTCGAGTACATCGCTCAGTTCACATGCAGGCGACACGCCCGGCTGACGAAGATCGGCCGTGTGTCAGGACTCCTCTTCGTCCCGCGCGCCATGCACCCTGTGACGCTCGCGTATCTCGCGCGTCGTCTTCTCAGACGCTTGCATGGCGCGCTTGGCGTTCTCGATGCGTTCTTCGACCGAGCACTGTCGGAGTTTTCTGCCGAATCCGCTGATGCCATTCTCGTCCGGCAGCTCCTCATGGAGCCCGCTTCTCCGTGCCATCACGATCACCCGCATGAATTATGGGCTCGGACGTCAGTATACGCCTAACCAATCGATCCTCCACACGGTGGCCAAGCCGGATAAGCCGGATCTGTACAGGTGCGTGCACCGCAACGTAGCTTGGTACTGGGCAGGGAGGTGGCCCATGGCCAAGCGGAAGTGTTGTGCGCAGGAATTCAATCAGGCGGCGGCGCGGGTTGCCGGCTCGAGTACGGGTTCGCTGGGCCAGGTAGAACGTCCCGGTGGCCTGGATACTAGGGGCAAAACGTGGGGAGCAGGTCAACACCATTGTACGGACAGCATTGCGGCGTCGCCGTAAGCTGATTTCAGCCGGGAACGCCATGATCAATTCGAGCGAGAAGCTCCTCGACAAGCGCAAATCCGACGTCGGTATCCAGCATCTCCATGCAACTCTGGCCCTCGAATCGCGTCATCGGCCGACTGAGATACGCTCCAGCCTTCGCTGCGTCCCCGAAGGAGTCTACGGCGTGATCAACAATCCGCAGCACCCGCAACAGACGCTCGCTCTCACCGGATGTCAGTCGCTCTCCGCGGGAGCGGCGACGGGCCAGCGTTCGCTTGGAGCAAATGAGCCTGTAGATCTGGGCAGAGGAGACGATGCCTTGGCCGACAAGATCATCGATGATTTCCACGTGCACTCCGTCGCGGATTGCCTGTATGGCCGCGAGACCATCTAGTGCGAGGCTGAAACGTGGATGAATGCCGGAATGTGGCATGCTGTAGAAAGCTCCATTTCGATTGGGCACCGTCGACGTCGGTGGCCTAGTCTTGCCTCTCAACGTCGTCGTCTTCCCCGAGATCGCGCGCCTGCATCAGTAGCTCTGCCATGGTCCGAGTGCCAACGCCGCTCTTGATGCCATCGGTCACCAGCTGTTGCAGTCGCTCAAGCTTGCGCACATCGGGCATCGGATGCGTGAGCTCGCCCAGCCCGAGATAGCGCTGGTTCGCGAGATACGCGCACAGTAGGGCACGCACGTCTTCAGCCGCGCGGTGCTGGCGCAGGCCCAACTGCGTGCGAGCGCGATACAGTAGCGCATCCAGATAGGGACTGGGCTCCGATGCATGGATCAGCTCGCTTGCGGGACTGAGTCGCATCGCACCAAGTTCGTCATCCGCTGAGGCGGCGAGCTCTGCGAGCCACATCCGGTCGAAGTCCACCGCGTCGCTGTACAGTGTGGCGTCGCGCCCGCAGACCTCTATCAATCGCGACCAAGCCTCCATCGGCGATACGCCCTCGCTCAGCAGCAGATCGAGGGAGAGCCCGTGCAGGTACTCCGATTCCGGTGACCATTCGCCTACGTCCAGCCAGTAGGCATCGGGCCGAATAAGGAGCGAGTGAACGCGCGCCTGTGCATCGCTCCAACCGATCTCGATCGGGTAGGAAGCAGGGCCGAGGCTGCTTGCTTCGATGTCGATGAAATATGGCAGCCCCATGCGTCCTCCCAGTCTCAGATTACCTTAGCAGGTGTCTACGGGTCCGGCGGCGTATCAATTACTCCTTCCAGCGGGATGCGATGACATCGTCAAGCGCCTTGTCCTTGCGCTCGCGCGCTATGGCCATCACCCGCTTTCGCAATTCTTGGTTGTAGCTGTAGATCGACAATGCCACGGCCGCATGAGCCGCCCGTGATGCCGGCGCGGAGGCAGTTGTCTCGAGCAGATACTGGGTTGCGGCTTCGCTGCGGTGCAGGGCAATTGCCTGAAAGAAGATGCGCGTCCGAGGATCGCTGGGCAGGAAGCGTTCGCTCACCTCAATGAGCGGCGCAAGTGCGGCTTCAAGGCGACTCTCGCCGAGCGCAAGCGCCGCGCCCTCCTGCCGGATTTTATCGGTGCCTGTAAGCCACCCCAACGCAAATGAGAGCGCGTCTTCCCCTGCCGCTTTAAGGAGTGATGAGAAAGCCTGCGCGACGACCTCTGGCTCCTCGTCACCTTGCAAGATTTTCTGCCGGAGGACGATCTGGGCATGGAACGGATCAACGAGCCCCAGCGCCCTCACTGCGCCGACGCGTGCGTGCCATTCGGGATCGTGCAGCAAGCTCAACAGCTCCAGCACGGTGTCCGAATCACCGTGGGCGACGAGCCCCAATGCGCAGGTGCAGCGCAGGTCCACCGCCGTATCTACCGAGGCGCCAGGCGCCGGCTCCAACTGCCGATAGTGCAGGTACCGGCGGTAGAAGGCGTGATCGTCGTAGTCCAGCTCGTACAGGGCGCGGGCAATGGCCCGTTTCCCCGCGCAGGCTCTATCGACCTGCGATGCGTCGTCCCCCGCAAGCCGGTCGAACGCGTCGCGAAGCTCCGGGATCAGGACGTACGTCAGCCTCTCGGCGGCAAGTTCCGCCGCCGTCGCCACCAGGAAATTGCTGCGTTCGGTTAGCGCCTGTCTTATGCAGTCGAGTGCCTGTGCCTCTGAGCGCTGCTCCACGCACTCTCGCAGCAATTGCAGTTTCTCATCCGTTCGCAATGTCCTTGGTGGCATGTGGTTTCGACCTCGGTGTGGTTCGTGGGCTGGCCACCCCTACGGCCGGCATATTGCGGTTCGGCCACGGAAGAGCATTGAGCCCTTTGGGGGCGTGCAGTGATCAGGCGGCTCCCTTTGAAGCGCCCCGATGTGGCCCGTCGCGTAAGTGCCCATTCAGATCGGGGCCTATGCCACGATTCGGTAGCAGCCGCGCCCTGCGTCATATACCAGGATCATCGGCTCATCCGTGTGCCAGTCGACGCGGTGCGAGTAGACACGCACGGCAAGGACTTGTGGCGGCGTATCTTGTGTCTCCGCCTCGTGCATTCACCCCACCCAGGTCTCGCGAATCCGCTGCGGCTCGTCCGTAACGTACGTCCAGCGCAAGAACTGGTCCCCGCGCCGGAGGACGCTGGGCGCGATTTCGGTCGCTGCGGACTCCACGCCCGCCGGCAGCGCCACCAGATCGCACTGGCTGACTGTCACCTCTGCCTGGTAGTCGGGCAGGCCGATGAAGCCGCGCATATCCTCGTCGGGCATCATCGGTGTCCCCTGGCTCACTTCGCTCCACTCTGTCCGGGAGCTGCGATGATGGCGTTATGGATTTCGGCAGTGACATCCTTTGCTTTGGAAAGGCCGTTCGCCCTCAACCAGAAGTTCCAGACGTACTCCGCATCCATGTGGTTTCCCGGTGGTCCCTGAAGCTGATATACGCGGCCTGAGCCCGTCTCGACGATTCTGCTCCCGCAGTCGAGTTGCACGATACGACTGCTTACACGTCCCTCACCGTTTTCCAAGCAATACCCCATGAGGTGACGGTCCCCGTCAGGCAGTTGCTTGACTCGCCATTGTTTGAGAGTGAGTTCCGGCTGATGTGACGGTGGTTGGGTGTCCCATATCGGCATAATCGAGTCTCCAGATGGTCGATCCCGCATTTCCTCTAAAGGGGTAATCTGCTGTTTCCGTGGAATGGCTTGACGGCCACCTTCGGCGTTAATCTATTGCTGTCTTTCGCCGATTGGACTGATGTAGCCGCCTCCTAATCGGAAGTCCGGAGTGACACCCAACGAACCCCGCGTCGACCCTGCGGCGCATGCGGGACTGTCCACGCGGTTCGCGTTCATTCGGTCGCGAGCGCCTCAAGCTGATTCTGCCAGACACCCTGTCTGAACTTGATTAGTTGTATCGTGCCGTCCCGGTCCCATTCGATGTTGAGCACCTTCCCCGCGGCATCCCAGATATCGAGGCCGTAGGGCAGGTTCTTCTTCGACTCTGGCATGAGCGCAGCCATGGCGGGATCGCATGGCAAAGTCGGAAGCTTCCCGAACGGCGTTCGTAATATCATTTTCAGATCGTGCCCCTCCCAAGAGAGATGCGGCCCCGCCCCCGGGAAGTCCTCAAATTTTCCCTGGGAACGCATCAGGTTCCACGCGAGATCCCGCATACGAAGTGCTTCTTCCTGCTTCTTGGACATGATGCGATTTCCTACAGGTTGCCCTTGGTTTGATGTGACTTGCTTCCTGTACTCAGAACGCCCTCTGGCGGAAAGTCCGGCCCCTTCATTACCTCCCGAACGCCCTGAGCGCAGCCGCTGGTGGGGATATTCGGAGGGCGTTGCCCACCCCGTCGACGCATGGGGGCGCGTCTCGTCATAGACGCTGCGCCGTCCCGACGCGCGTATACGGGGCAAGGTGGCGGGCGATTTCCGGGGTCTGTGAGTCCACGATCGCGCGAAGGGCCTGAATTAGGGCCGGGGCACGGTCGTAGATGAGTATCGCCTGCCCCGTTGAACTGCGTTCCTCGAAACGGGGCACAATCCCGCTCGCCGTGAGAGGCTCACGCAACCGCCGCAAATGTCGCCCGCTGGCACGAGCGAGAGAGTTCAGAAGAACGTAGCGCGCGCGAAAGGCGTCGACATGATGGGCAGCAATGCGAAAGGCCTGTTTCGCCCGTCGGACGGGATCGTCGATGGGCAGAAAACCCTGGTAGCAGAGGTGGGAGACCACGGGCCCAGGGACATTCAACAGATCACGGAGCTCGCTCATCGTATAGCTTTCCTTTGGCGTCTCCAGCTGCTCGATCAACCACGCTTCGATGGCCTCCTTGTCAATGGCAAGGCAGTCGAATGCGCCGACGCCAGTGCGGAAGACCGCGAGCTCTTCATTGAACACCGCCTTCAGAAGCCGACCCAGCGAGCAGTTGTGGCGGTCCAGCAGGTCTTGCTCCAGGATATTGGCGATCGTGACGGTAGTGGTGGTGCGCGGCGATCCGGCATTTGCTGGCAGCGTTGCCAGCAAATGATCCACGTGCGAGAGGTCGAACAACCACTCCTCGTATCTAGGCGTTCCCTGGTGCACCGGGAAGAGGAGGTTCCATTCGCGCAGACTGTGTAGATGCGATGGTGAGACGGCCAATGCCTTGGAAAGCGTCAGCAGGTCGATCTGGCGGCTGAGCGCCTCGTTCAGCTCCGTGGCCTGGATCGCACCTTCACGCTTCTGCTGCTGGCGCTTTGCGCACTTCAACCTCAACTTGGTGACCCCAAAGCGCTGCCGCTCAGTCAGCTCGGAATGGCACGTTTCAACGCGGCTCGCTTCGGTCGGCCCGCATCCAGATAGGTGGCGAGAGACGCTGCCACCAGGTGTTGCCGAATGTTTTTCGGCCGCGCTGCCGGCTTCCGGTGAGAGCGTGGGGCCAATCGACGGGAAGCGCTGTCGCAGAGCGTCCTTTCGGCCTGACGCCCAGCCCGCGCGCAGTCGCGCATCTGTGTTCAATTGTGCCGCCGTGAGATAGAGCGGATGCAGCAATCGGTTTGGAAGGCTATTGAGGTCGGGGGACGCCTCCATGACGTCGTTTGGGCGATAGAGGCGGCGGACAAAGCTCTCAAGGATAGCCAGGCCTTCGCCGTGGTGATCGCGATGCTCCCTGGATGCGAAGCCGGAAACCGCGAGTCCACTTCGCCTTAGCAGCGACGCCGACGCAGCGTCCACGGGTTCGGCTGATGCGCTGCGAAGATCGAACCCACAACCGCAGTAGTGCACGTGTGGCCGTGCCCACGTCAGCGGCCGATCGCAATTGGGGCATTGGTCGATTAAGACAGTGCGATGGCGCGCACAGTGTGTCACCGGCGTGAAGTCCCATCCTTCACGTATAAAGGGTTCCTCCGCGAGACAGTTTGGGCACAGCCGAGGCCGTGTAGTCCGATAATGCTCGTGAGAATGCTCGAACCCCGCCTTCAGAAGCATCGCCAGATCGGCCTTCGGGCGATTTGTGGCTGCACCAAGAGGTCCGAAATCGAGGGTCCCCGCGAGCCAAGAGCGGATTGCCGACATGGCCGTCATGCCTTTCAGGCCGATCAGGTCCTTGATCGGCCAATAGCCGCGGTAGCCGTTGGTGTTGGCCAGTCGAAGCGCATAGCCCAGAAAATGTTCCCTGGGTTGAGGGCCGGGGGTTCTTGGTAGCAGCGGACTCGGCGTCATTGGGAGCATGCTCAGGCGACGTCCCCAAGCTCGCGCCGGACCCCCGGCCATTTGCGTATCGCCGCGATGGAGGTGTCGAAAGGATTCCGCGGCCGCTCGTGGCTATAGCCGATAACCAACTCGAACGCCTCTACGAAGTCGCCCGTACGCAGTGGCCCGTTGCCTTCGGCCGCAAGGCGCGCCGCGTTGATGAGTTTTGATATTTCAGACGGGAATCCCTCGGTTGCGGCGTGCATGCGAATGAGCATGTCCCGCTCGGACAGGCCGATTGGGTGGCTCAGCAAACGCTTTTCGATACCGCGCATGAAACGCCGATATTCGAGTACTGCGTCCTTGTCGCGCATGCTAAAGGGATATAGTTCCTGAATGCTTGAGAACCGGCGCCGCAACTGCTTGTCATGATCCAGCACCTCTCTCGACTCCGGCATGCCCATCAGAACGACGGGGAGTCCGGTTGCGTTGATCAAGTTCTTGAGCCAGTCGGCGATGTCCTGCAGAACGCGCGCGTTCTTGCGGCTGATCAGGTGCTGAAACTCGTCGAGAATTAAAAGTGTGACCTGGCACTCCAGGAACAGCTTGAAAAGGCGGCTTGCTTGCGCTTCTTTGGTGCCCTGCTCCGGTTTGCGGTCGTTCAGAGAGCGGAGCAGGGAAGTTTGCACACCTTTGACCGTGGCGTCGGCGGGAATGGAGGAAAGCAGGACGGGCATAATCTGCCCCTCCATATTCCGCTCTGTCGGGTAGCGGTCCCGGTAGCACTCGGCGGTCATCGATTTCCCGACGCCGGCCAAGCCGGAGAGCAGCAAGCCCTGGGGTTCCCGACTGATGCTGGGGCTGCGATGGCACATCTCGATGCGCCGTAGTGCCTGCTTGATCTGGGTATGGTGGATAAAAACCTCGTTTGCCATGCGCTACGTCTCCTCTGCGTCGAAGTCGTCTTCGTCGTCCAACTTCTCGTTGAAGCCATCCGCGGACGGGTGAGTAGGCGGAGTGTCCGGATTAGATTCCTCCGGACTCTCAAGCATCCTGTGTCCCGGTTGGTCGGAGAAGCCGGCGGCACCGGCCAGAAGGTTTGCGAATTCGCCGTCATTGGCGACACCGTCGCGAGCGGCTCGATCGAGTGGCAGGGCGGTGCCCTGGGGCCTTCTTTGGGGGCGACCTGTGCGATGGGCCCGATCCGCCAGTTCCTGGTGGGCCTGTCGGGCCTCGTCATAGATTTCCGCCTTCGCCAGGCGCAACCTCTGATGGTTCGGGTGATGCTTGAATCGCGCCCGCGCTTGGCGCCGGATATGTTCGTGGTCCTTCAGGGTGAGGCCGGCGACATAGTCCGGATAACAGCTTGGCACTTTGAGAAGCTGACCCTCGATTGGGTTCTCGACGAAGATGTAACTGAGATCATCCGGATCGATACGCACGACTAAACGCTCGCCTTTGTCGAGCATTCGGCCGAGTTTTTGGAGTTCGGGACTGTCCCAGTACAGCCATTTGTACAGAACTCCCTTGTTCTCGTGGATGACCCGTGAGACGCGTTTGACGCCAAAACGACGCAGGTCGACGAGGTTGTCTGGCTCCATTGGGACGTAGACTTCGACTGACTCGCGCCACCGATCGTCAGGGCAAAAACCGTCCCTCTCCGATGGTTTCTGATTGGCGATGTCGACGACCCAGCGCGCCAGCATCGAGTCAAATTTACTGACTGTGATGCAGGAATTCTTCACCGCGTCATAGCTTGCGGGCAGGGAACCGGTCCGCGGCCTGAGCGCGCCCGGGAGCGGCTGCAGGCTGTTGGTGAGGAAATTGAAGACGCTCTCAACGCTGCCCTTGAGCCACGGCTGTTTCGTCTTCGTCGTGTCCGTCGAAATCGCGAGGGACCAGCAGAACTCGGCCATGTCGTGGCTCTGAAATCCGCGACTGGCGTCCATCACCAGCAGTTCCGGGCAGCCGTAGGCGAGCCACCGGTGGCGCACATCGGGGAATTGTCGGTGGAACTCCGCCTTCGGTCTGATGGCACATTCCAAGGCCTTAATGGCGGCTAGCGCGCTTTCTTTCCCGTGCAGGTGTACGTAGTAGCCAACAATCATCTTCGTGTAGTGATCGCGCAGCAGCACGATGTACGGCCGCCCCACGATCGTGGTCTTGTCGTCGCTGAGAAGCAGGACATCTAACTGGGTGCCGTCGAGTTCCACGCGCTCCAGCGCGTGGGTCGTCTTGTAGCCGCCCTGGTTGTGCCGGCCCTTGTGGCGCGCGGCAACTTCTCCAATGCGGTATCGCACCAACTCGAGCTCGTCGCGCTTGTTTATGTAGTTGCAGTACGTCTTGTATGAGGGAATCTCGGCTTCCGAGAGCCCCGCCGCCTCGCAACGACGCCTGAAATGGATTTCGTACGCGTCGCGGCGCGTGAGTCGATCAGTGGTCAGGAAGTCCCCGTCGATGGAGTCTCCGATCAGCCGGAGGACTAGCGGGCTGAGTCGAGGGTGTGAGTTGCCGCGGCAGCGGTGACGGCTCAACAGCGCCAACGGCGAGCCGCCGGCGTTGGTATATGCGCTATACCAGTTATGGAGCGTGTTGGGGCTGGGTGGACGTGGGTCGTCAATCTTAAGGGAGACGACGGCGATTACATCCCGGCGCGTTGTTATCGATCCCTTTTTCTCCCAAAGCTCCAATTCTTCGACATACGCCAGACGGCGCGCGATGTCAGCGTGGTCCCGCTCGTCCAAGAGCTGCATGGGATCCGGCATGGTCTCGTCGTTGGCGGCCTGATCCGTGTAGGTGATGGTCCCTTTCAGCCTCGCTTCATCGAAGGCCCGACGGCTCATTGGTGGCCGCTGCTGACCATTAACCGAGATAACGACCTCTTGCCGGGTGACTTGGACGATCTTTCCCAGCTTGCCATTTACCTCGATAGGCTGTTTGGCGACACACATGCCTCGCTTAGCCACTCGCTGACCTCGTCGATGCTTCTGGGGAGGAGACTTCTTCTGGAGCGCGCGTGGTGTTGTCCGGGGCGGGTATCGCGTCTGTCTTGGGAGTGCGCAATGCGCCCGCCGGACGGCGCTGCCAGGTATTCACGTCATTACCTGTATCCGTGCTATCGCCGTGTTGAGGCAGTCGCCGTGAGCCTGCGAGCTATTTGCCACTCGACGGGAGAGCCTCCTGGGTGACGTCCAGCTTTAGGTCTTTGCTCAACGGCTTGTCATGAAGCCACTGGAGCTGCCCGTGAAACATCAGAGCCAAGGGCGTCGACCGGCTGATCTCCAGTCGGTCGCAGAGTTCGTACGCCTCGCCCAGCGTTACGGAGCCGTTCTCGCCGACCGCGCATAGAAAGGTCCCGCCGGTTGCCCTGCTGTCCTTTTTGCCGGCGTGTCGATATAGGGTCCGCAGCGTCGCCAGAAGGGGCTGACAACGGATATGCTCGTCAGTGACCACCTCGAAGCCGACACCCCGATCGAGGCACGCCGCTCGTACAGCCAGAAGCTTCTCCTTCAGCTCGCAATTCTCGAGCTTTTTGTGCGGTTTGACTTCGCGCAGCAGCAAGGAGCCATCCTCGCGCACGATCAGCACATCCGGTGTGTACGACCGCATCCGGCCACGGTGCAGATAGGACACGGTGACGGGCTGGACCTGATATTGCGCCACCGTCTTGTCGCGCTCCAGGTAGAAGAGGTGGTCGAACTCAAGCGACGACTCACAAGCCATAGACCGCTGCATCTTCAGCGATTGGAACTGGTAAACGTTTATCGCCGCCGAGTACCGCGGGATGCGCCGCGTCCGGTACCGCACGCCCAGATCCCGCCTAGCGCCATCTCCCCCAGACTGGGGGGTCTGGGCGTTTCTGGAGCCAGCGCGACCGCTGTTTGACGTTCGCGCCCCTCTCGTCGCCGAGGTGCCATGAGAGTTTGTAGTGCGGCTCAGGTTTGGTTCTGATGTCACGCTACGATCCACCTGTGCAATAACAGAACAACTGCGGTCTCAGTATAAGGCTGCTCGCGAATTTGTCAAGTCGTAAACGCATAACTGCACTCTTGGGAGGCGCAGTAAACGCATTATCGTAGACAGCGGGATTAATAATCGTTAAATTAATAGGCTCGACGGAGACGGTCAGAGCGTGGACGTGAATTCAAAGCTCATTGATTTTGTAAGCATTTCCCCGGGCTATCCGTTCCGTGCCCGGATCCCGGATATCCCGGACGGCGGTGTGCGGGTCGTGCAGATGGGCGATGTGACGAGCCGCATGGAGGTCGATTGGGATCGCGTGGTGGTTACCGAGCTGCCGGGGCGCCGTGAGCCCGATTGGCTTCAGGAGGGCGACATCCTCTTCGCGGCCAAGGGTAACCGGAACTACGCGCTCGCGTTGACGGACGTTCCTGAGGCCGCAGTGTGTGCACCCAACTTCTTCCTGGTTAGGGTAGATTCACAGCGGGCGTTGCCGGAGTTTGTGGTGGCGTACATCAACGAGGGGCCAGGCGCCGAGTATCTGCAGCGTGCCGCTGAGGGTTCCCGAATCGGCAACATCCGGAAGGCCGCGCTTGGCGCGATGCCGATTTCCCTGCCGCCCTTGCAGGTTCAGGAGAAGATGATCGAGCTCAAGCAGCTCATCGGCGAGGAAGAAGAGACTCTGCGGCGACTCATAACGAACCGCAGACAGTCTCTTTATGCCGCTCTTGCGCAGCAGACCTCTCGTGGATTGGTGGAGAAAGGGGGGCAACCGCTTTGACGACGCCCGCGGATGAGTTGGTGCACATCGCGGACCCGCTGCTTCGGGTGGTGGACCCCCCGACCGCTTGCTACTGCATTCTCGCACTCTACTTTCTCAAGACGCTCGAAGAATGGTCCGAATCCATCGGGCCGGTGTCGACTGAGGAGCCCTCTTCGCATGAAAGAGGTGCCCAGCGCCGTTCGTTCGCATTCGATGTTCCCGGCCAGGCCTCAATCAAACGTCTGTACGAGAGGCGGACCGCAGCTGGTAACCGCGAACGATTTGACGAGGTGTTTCGAGCGCTTGAGGAGGCAAACCTGGCGCGGCTCGCCGGACTATTCACCGGATTTTCGTTCGCCGAGACTATCCCCGGTTCGCACCGGGAGGCCGATCAGTTGTTGCGCGAGGTCCTGGAGCGGTTTGTCGAACCGGCGCAAGAGCGTGATCTGTTGCGGAGATCGAGCGCACGCGGGCTGCTCGCCAGACGGCTGATTAGCCACTGTGCTCGGCTTGAGGGCGCCGAGAGCGCACTTTGGGGACTTCAGGTGGGACTGACCGATCTTGTGATCGGCTTGGTGCAGCCCCGCGATGGCGAGAGCGCTTATGATCCTGTCTGCCGGCCGAACGGCTTGCTGCTGGGGGCTGCCGAGGAACTCGAGCGCCAACTCGGCTTTGCGAAGCGGCAAGCACTCTGCGGGGAGACGGGCGATCCCATCGCAGGCGCCATCGTCCGACTCCTTCTCTTCCTCACGAACCACCGCGAGTACGATCTGCGTGTCGGCGACATCATTCAGAACCCGCGCTTTGTCGAGGGACCGAGTCAGCTCAGCCAGTTCGACGTTGTCGTCGCCGCTCTACTGCCGAATCGCCTGCGAGCCGGGGACTGGGGACAGAACTTTGCTCAACATGATCCCTACGGCAGGTTTAGACGAGGGATTCCCGCGAGAGGGCATGGCGAATCCGCCTATCTCCTGCACATGATTGAGAGTATGTCGCCACACACCGGGCGAATGGCTGGCGTGTTCTCGCGCGGCGTATTGTTCCGCGGCGCCGGCGAGGAGGACATCCGCAGGAGCCTCATTCAGGAGAATCTCTTGGATGCCGTGATCGCGCTTCCGGAGAGGACGCTATTCGAGAATCGCTCCTCGGTGGTACTCTTGGTGTTTCGCCGGCGCCGCGACCGTGAGTCGGTTCTCTTCATAGACGCCAGTCAGGATTTCGATCGGCGCCGAAGCTACAACGAGCTGACACCCGCGGATGTTCAACGCGTCCTGGATGCCTACGCTGCGTGGGACGATGTTCCGGGCTATGCGCGTGTCGTATCTCCAGGCGAGATTGAAGCGAACGGGTTCAATCTGTACCTGCCACGGTACGTGAAGCCAGTCGAGCGTCCGATGAGATCCCAAGACGAGCTCGTGGCGGAGCATAGGGTTCTCCTTGGAGAACTGGAGTCGGTCAGCAGCTCCGTGAACGAGCTGATCGCGGAACTCACCACGAGAACCTGAAGCGGCGAGTCTTGTTGGCGCCGGTAGCTTGGAGGTTGACTAGGCCTGACGCGCGTGCCAGCCACGTCTGGCGATCCACTCGACCCAAGGGATAGCCAGCTTTTCAGATCCTAGGGAATGTCGCGGGAGCAGACAGTTAGACTGCGTTCTGACGACGGAACTGAGCCGGCCGTGCTACGCTACCTACGCGCGAGCGCTCTCGTAGACGCTGCGCCCCGCGCCGTAGTAACTGCTGAAGATGTGTTGATACGCAGCGTCGCATTTGGCTTCGTAGAGGGTCTCGTCGAAGCTCTCCGGGAGCCCTTTGTCGAAGATCACTTCCAACGTTCGGCGTACGTCGCCGCGGGCACGCTCTTTCTTGCGCCAGTCCAGCACCAGCTTCTCGCGCTTGAGGGTCTCCAAGAGCTCCCGACACATCGCCTTCACCTGGGCCACCTCCTTGTCGGTCATCTCCGGGGCAGGCTTGGTGACAATGTCGTAGAGCGCTAGCTCCTCCTCGCTGAGGCCTTCGCGGATCGAACGCCGGTCTTCGGCCTGCAGCTCATGCGTGAAGTCCAGTAGCTCCTGGAAGAACCTCTCGATATTCAGGCTCCCCGCGTTGTAACGCTCGATCAGCTTCTGGAACTTCTCCATGAAGTCGCTCCGAGTCGGGTTCGCAACCACCATCGCCTCTAGCTTCCGGTTGAGTAACGCCCGAAGCCTCTCGATTTCCGTGCGCTTCTTGCCCTGAGCGAATTTCGCCTTGAGTTTTTCGAAGTCGATCTGGCTGAGGTCGAACAGCGGCTCGTCGTCCTCGTCCTTGATGACGTACGGAACCGGAGCCACGGAGCGATCGAGAAGCTCATCGACATCCCGCATGACCTGGGAGATGTCCACCTCGGGCTCCAGCGCCTTGATCTTTTGTGCCAATACAGAGATCAGCACCGCATTGGGAGCCAGCTCGTTGGCCGCCGCGTCGGGGAGGATTGCGCGGTAGATTCGGGCGATAGCCCGGGCAAGATTCAGGAATGCCTTCTTGGTCTCCTCGTCTTCGGGGAGGTTCTCGCGGGCGGTGTCGAGCAGGGCCACCTTCTGGAAGCCTTCCGCAGCCTTGATCGCGTCGGCATCAATCTGCCGTTCAGTCAAAAAGCGGATCGCCTCAGCCAGCAGGTGCTTGAGGTATTCCACCAGCTCGGTCTTCTGCTGGATGGGGCTGCTGCCATCTGGCTGCTTGCTGCCCCCATACGGGGGGGGATCTTCGCCATTACGAGTCGACGCTCCACCATAGATAGCCAACGCCTCCTGGAGCTTGCGGAACACCCCGGCGTAATCGACGATCAACCCCGCTTCCTTGCCCGGATGTCTCCGGTTGGCGCGGGCGATGGTCTGCATAAGGGTGTGGTTCTTCATCGGCTTGTCGAGGTAGATGGTCGAGCACGACGGCACGTCGAAGCCGGTGATCCACATGGCGCAGACAAAAACGAGGCGCAGCGGATCGCTCGGGTCCTTGAACTTCTCGTCCAGGTCTTCCTCCACCATCCGCTTGCGGTGCGGGATGATGTCCAGCCCCTTGTCCGCCAGCTCCTTGACCTCGTTCTGACTCTGCGAGACCACCACCGCCATGTCGGTCTCGGTCATCACCTTGATCTTGTGCTCCAGCTCCTCGCGCTGGTCTTCGGGCGCCTTCGCCAGCTCGGTCTTAAGATCGGCAAGGTAGTCCTTCCAATGTGCCTGGACCTTGTCGTACATTCGCGCCGCGGTGGCCTTGTCGATGCAGATCATCATCGCCTTGCCCTGATAACCGCGACCGACGAAGTGCCGCACCAGGTCCTCGGCGATGGCCTCCAGGCGGTCGTCCCTAGTGATCAGGTGGTACTCGCGAGCGAAGACCTGCTCGACCTTCCGCTCCTGGTCGACATCCAGCTCGGCGTCTTCCAGTAGCCGCGCCAGGTCGTCATTGAGGTTCTCGTTAATCAGCTGCAGCTCGGGGATGCGGTTCTCGTAGTAAAGCGGCACCGTCGCCCCGTCGGCGATGGACTGGCCAAAGTCGTACACCGAGACGTAGTCGCCGAACACCTCCTTGGTCTTCTCCTCCCCGGCCATCAACGGCGTTCCCGTGAAGCCCAGGAACGCGGCGTTGGGAAGTGCCGTGCGCATGTTCATCGCTAGCGTGTCGTACTGAGAGCGGTGGGCCTCGTCAGTGATGACAATGATGTCCTGGCGGTCGGACAGTTTGGGGTAGGTCTCGCCGGCCTTGGTGCCGAATTTCTGGATCAGCGTGAAGACGTAGCGGTGATCCTCAGCGAGAAGCTGTTTCAGATGAGCGCCGCTGTCCGCATGGGCCTCGACCTCGGTGACGGCGCCCGTGGCAGCAAAGGTCTTGTAGATCTGTTCGTCCAATTCCTGGCGGTCCGTGACGATAACGAAGGTCCAGTTGCCCGGGATCTTGCGATGGATCTTTTGGGTGAAGAACACCATCGACGACGATTTGCCCGAGCCCTGGGTATGCCAGAACACGCCCAGCCGACCCGCCTCGCCCTTGGGGCGGTCCTTTATCCGCTGCAATTCCGTGATGGCCCGGTTCACGCCGAGGTACTGGTGGTTCTTTGCGATCTTCTTGATCCGCCCGCCGGCTGCGTCTTCAAACACCGTAAAGTTCTCCACGATATCCAGCAGCCGCTCGGGTGCCCCAATACCGCGAATGGCGGTCTCCAGCGAGACGGCTCCGACCTCGCCCTCATCGTTGATCCGCTTCCACTCGAACAAATGCTCCCACGGCGCGAAGGTGCTGCCCACCACGGTCTGGGAGCCGTTGGAGAGCATGAGCAGTCCGTTGTAGGTGAAAAGCTGCGGGATGACAGAGCGGTAGTCGGTCAGGTTGCCATCGTAGGCTGCCTTGAGGGTCTTCTGGCTGGCCTTCAGCTCAACGAACAGCAGCGGGATCCCGTTGACGAAGCCCACTAGGTCCGTGCGCCGCGTATATAGCTCGCCCTTAACCCAGAACTGCGAAGCGAGGAAGAAGTCGTTGGCGGCAGGTTCCTGCCAGTCGATGATACGGACGGTCTCGGGAGCGGCGCGCCCGCGCTCGTCCATCACCTCGACCTTCACGCCATTCCTCAGCAGCTGGTAGACCTCCAAGTTGGCATTCACTGGGAGCAGCTTGGAGCGGTCCCTGGCCAGCTCCTCGATGGCCTTCTCAAGCGCTCCCTGCGGCAAGCCGGGATTCAGCTTCGCCAGCGCTGCCTTCAGCCTGGGCACCAGCACTACGTCCTGTTGGGTCTGCCGTCCCTCGCTGGATATATCGCCGGTCCACTCTCCATAGAGGTTGCCGGTCTCCCAGCCGAGCGATCCGAAGAGCTCGATGGCGGGCTGTTCCACCAGGGCGTCTTCGGAGTACTCCTGACCGGGAGACGGCGGCGGCGTCATGCTGCCTCCGTCTCCTCTTCATTAGGCAGAGGGATGTCTGAGACGTCGATTTCGCCGGAGACCAGCTTGGGGAGCAGCAGGTCGCGTTGGGTGCGGAGGTTGGTATTCTTTTCCGCGAGCACACGTATGTGCCGGAAGCACGGACCGGCGAACTCTTGGAATCGCCTTAATGTTTCGTCGTCAGGCTGAACCACAGGAAATTCCTTTATGCTCTCCACACGAATCCGCTGCCGACCTGTTGCTCCGGACATGCTCTTTATTGCTACGTCACGAAACCGTTCCGACCGAGCCAATAGATACACCATCTCGGGACACAATGTCTGGGATCGGAGAACGATGAACTCAGTCGAGCCGCACGCGGTGGGCTGGTCATCAGGCAGAAAATCTACGAAGCCTGTCTTGCCATTCTCAAGACAGGGAGTTATCCGCGCGACCAAGGTATCCCCATTTTGGAATTTCGCTCCGCTATTACCGGCCTTCCGCTCAGTACCAACTATCGTCATGCTTGATTCGGACAGTGCCCCCATCGGAATAAACAGTTTCTCCCCGTCCTTCGGTACCCTTGTCCTAGGGTTAAGTGCTACGACTTCTTCCAATCGCCGGCAACGCCAACCGTCAGGAATCCTCCCAAGCTCGCTCTCTTTGAAGCCTGCCCCTTCATGTCCCGGAAACCGAAACTGCACGAACCACTCCTCGTACAGCCGGCGGGCCATCTCCTCCAGAATGGCGATGCGGCGCGTGTTGTTCTCGATGAGGTCGTCGTACGCCGAAAGAATCGAGGCGATACGGTGCTGCGTCGCAAGTGGCGGAAGCAGGACACGCAACTTTTTGGCGTCGGGAACACGCATATGCTCCACAGTTGCGCCTGACCCGAACGCCTTGATCTGCGACTGAAGGTAGTCTGATTGAAAAGCGTAGAGGAGAAATCGATTATCTGCCTTGGCAGGGTCCACTCTATAGGAAACGAGCCGCTGGCCCAGGAACACATTGTCATCTGTCCGGAGCATCCCTACCTCTCCAAGCGGCGCTTCTCTCGTTAAAATGATGTCTCCCTTACGTGGGACCTGTCGGCGCGTCCATTTTTGGTAGGTAGACTGCTCTACATACTTCACGCCGCTGAGGTTGACCCAACCATCACGGATGTGTGGAAAATTCGTTAACCGTGAGAACAGTGCACAGCGTGAGAATGGCTCAACGACAGGCTTCAGACGACCAATGACCCAGCCTGCGAGGTCTCATCAAGTCATTGGCAAATGCCCGGAGCCCGTGCGGGGTCATGCCGCGCGGGCGCTAGCGTCAGCGCGCCTCACGGCCTTCCGCGGCGGCAAGGAACGGCGAAGAGCGGACGCTGCTGGCGGTCCCTCGACTGTCTGCCTTGAACGTAGCAAATAGCGCTCCGTCCGAGTCGCGGCTTCCTCTTGAGCGCACTTGACGCATTCGCCGTCGGACTACGAGCGCTTGTTATGCGCGCCCTTTGAATTCATCTTCCGTCATACCTATGACGTTTTCTCCCTCTCCCAGCGCCCAGAGAAGAGAAACAGCCTTCCCAAATGAGTCTGCAAGGTCTGGTTGGCTTCCACCACGGAGATCCATAATATACTGTTCGAAGTGTCGTAAAACACCCTCATACATTCGTTTCGGATTGACGACTATAGAGGCAGCTGGCGCCTTTACATCAAGCGAGCCATCCGGATTCCTTGGGTACGTGACATAGAACGCATGCGCTCCCTCTCGGCTAAAATTGACGCGCGGCGAGAGCATGCCCGTATGTGCGAGGCCGCAGCGGATGTGCTTGTAAATCTCCTTCGACACAAGCTCGTCACCTTCCGTGTTTGCATCGAAGCACTGCAAGAACCCTTTCACAAAGAATCGCCTGGATTTTCCTTCGCTATCTTCTCCGGTCAAATAAATGGCGATAGCTTCGAAGTACGAAGTCAATAAAGTCATCGCAGCGACGTCATTGCTATGGTCCAGAAGTGTTTTGGCCGGGCAGAATACGTATCCCCGCCAAGAATCTTCAAACACGTCGATAAGATCAGTAAAACTGGGATTCTCTAGTTTTGAGTGGTCGTATCGTGGACTGACGAAATGTTCCATCACTACTCCGACTTCAGCGCCAAACGCTTGTGTTCAGGGGTATCTGGGCCGCGCAGCCCACGAGGACAGACCGCTGCCGTCCTCATCGGCTCGTCTTCTGGCCTTATCCCCAAGAAGCATAGTCGAGGCATCGAATGAGCGCGCTGAGTAGTACTAGGTATTAGCCGAGGTGCGGTTCGGTGCGCAAAAGCTGCCATTGTCCTTCTGGTGGGCGAGCGACCGGTATGGTGCTGCCTTTGCGCGCTCGGCATCGGTCGGGCGTACGTATCGACGACCAATTTATTCTGCTAACCTGCCAGCGCTCGCATGGCCTGTGCGTCAATCCGCTCACCAATAGCTCCCACCAACTCAACGCAGTTCCGTGCTTGCCCACGATGAACCCTGACGGTTCGGCCTTGATGCACAATCTGATGCCGTTTCTCGGTCCAGTCGTCGAGACTGTCCGCCGCGCGAGGATACCCGGATGCTCCCAGAGCACTCCAAAGGTCTTGTGCGTTGCCTCCTAGGCGTTCCATGGTTCTAGAGACTGCCTTCTTGCCATGATTGCTGACGCGATTATGGAGATGGTCGGCGACGGCATCCTGAACGCGACGAACTCGATCATTCGGATCCGGCACCAATGACAGCTCCAAGGAGAGCGTAGGCACCTCTCCTTGCACTCGTCTCAGAATCTCTCGAACTTCCGCCTCCGGCAGTTCTCGCTGCAACAAGGCAACGATGACCTCAGCAGACACATCGGACAAATAAGCGTCCAATGCTCCAACCGCAAACACAACCGCTGCCCTCGGTAACTCACGAACGGGGTTGATTGGGGCGCCTTGGGCGCCGCCATGTACCGATTCATGAAGATCCAGAAAATACGCAGCTCTCTGTACATTTACATCAAAGGTGGCCTTAGTTTCCGTGGTCATACCATCCCAATCCGATTAATTATGAAGCTCAGCTGCCAAACATGCGCGCGGCAGCCGGGGCCAGTTCTAACATTCCAGCATTATGTGCGCGACCGATCGCTTCAGCCCCTGGGTCGACCCATGCCGCTTGCACGCGGAAGCCTAGCGCGGCGACGTTCGGCCAAAAGCGGCCACCGGCTACCTGAAGCCGTGATCTGTCCCTGTCATTTCAAGAGCACGCAGCTGTTGGCGTCCACTTGACCGACTGGTTAGTGACCTCCAATAGTCGCATGATAATAGATCTGTTCCGCTGCTCGACGATGGACCTCGAAAGAAGGGAAAAAGTGAATTTCGTTCTGAAACTCCGGCCACTGTCCCGAGTTTTTTCGGCACAGAAAGGCCACTTCGGCTTCAATCGTCTCAAGCTCACGAATGGCAACGTAGTCGCCATTACTTGAGGCAGTCCAGATCGTTAGACCAAGCACCTGGGCGAGATGCTTCCATTTGTACCCATAGTAGCCGCCTTTGCCATTAGCTTTAAAGCCATAGTTGAGCCTAGAAGCCATAGGCTGCTGGGCAATACCTACATAGAGGAGCTGTCTATTGGCGGACAAAGTGTACAGTTTTGCTACTCCTCGCGTCGAAGCTGGGCGCGAGAACTTCTTCACGTTGTCTCGCCCGGATATAGCGTATCTCCCGTCCGCCAATAGCCAAAGTTTATATTCTTGAGGAGCGTTCAATCGCATCTCTCGTTCGCCAACGCTCCGACTCAGCGGCGGGTCACGCAGCGCACCGTCCGCTGCAACCGGTTGTTGGGTTGCCCTCGTGTTTGCCGCGCTAATATCATTTATTCTCTCTCCTCTTTTGCCGAGGCGGCCCTTGCTTCACGTGCACCAGTACGCGAAATCTCGGCAGGCGGTACCGCTCGTTATCGTTAACCAGATCTTCAGGGAGCTGCTTCGATGCAGCGGCTTGAATCTCGGGCGGACACTCGAAAAACGCCAATTCAACTACTCCGCGAGTGTGCTTGGCAACGAGCGCCAAGTACTCATAGTTTGCGCCTGCCTGCATCGGTTCAGGTGGACTTATATCTTTGAGTCTTTCGGACGTACACGCAGCTCGAAGCCGAGAGTATATCTCAGGGTAATCTCCACCGGTCCCGCCCAGGACGATCAAAACGCCGCCTGGCGTTAGCGAACGTCCTAGGCGGCGCAGCTCGGTTTCGAATAGCTCCGTCATGCTCGTGCTGGTCAAGAAGTTCGACAGAAGAACGAGGTCATAGGCCGACGGCTGCTCGACACCTTCAGCGTACGCGCTCTCTCGAGCCTGTGAATCAGAGATCCACTCATCCGCCTGATCGAACTCGTCAATGATCTCATCCGCCTTCAGCTTGACACTGAGATGGTGGCGCCTGCGTATGTCGAGGCCATCGAAGGAGTGGAGGCTGCGACCAAACACCAAGGGTCCTTCACCGACCGCACCGCCGCGCACGCTGATCAGATGCTCAGACAGGTGATGAAGGAACCGGTCCCATGCTGGGCCCCGATCGAGCGCATCTAGGATCGAAACGGGGCTGAGTTCGATGCGGCCTCGTCCAGGCCAGCGGACGAGGTCCGCATAGAATGTCAACGGTCATCCAAATTTCCCCAGTTTTGGTCATTGAAAATTCCCCACCTGCTGGGTTTCGGTGATGGGTTCCTCGGGCCGGACGAGACCGGCGCGGAGCTTGTCCTTGAGTCGGTATGAGTTACCTCGGATGTTGAGGGTGACGGCGTGGTGGAGGACGCGGTCGAGGATGGCGGTGGCGATGACCCGGTCGCCAAAGACCTCGCCCCAGGCACCGAAGCTCTGGTTGGAGGTGAGGATCATCGGGCCCTTCTCGTAGCGCCGGGAGATGAGCTGGAAGAACAGGTTCACCCCCTGGCGATCGATGGGCAGGTAGCCGATCTCGTCGATGATCAGCAGCCGCGGGACGGTGTAGGTCTTGAGCTTCTCCTCGAGCTTGCCCTCGTGCAGCGCCTTGGTCAGCGTGGCGATCATGGCCGCGGCGGTGGTGAACAGCACGCGGTAGCCGTGGCCGATCGCCTCCAGGCCCAGGCCGACGGCGAGGTGGGTTTTGCCCACCCCGGGCGGGCCGAGGATGATCACGTTCTCGCCGTGCTCGATGAAGTGGCAGGCGGCCAGCGCCGTGAGCTGCTTCTTGTCGAGCGAGGGCTGGTAGGCGTAGTCGAAGGCGGCCAGGCCCTTGACGAAGGG
>JACDUA010000038.1 GCA_013519935.1 Ectothiorhodospiraceae bacterium WFHF3C12
GTGAACGTAGAGCTGACGGACGGCGAGCGTCATGGCCTGGTAGGCCCCAATGGCGCGGGCAAGTCCACGCTGTTCAACCTGATCTCCGGCGATCAGCGTCCCACCGCCGGGGACATCGCGCTGTATGGACGCCGCATCGGAGGCCTTTCGCCAGAGCGCATCAGCCGTCTCGGTCTGGCCCGCTCGTTTCAGATAACCAACATCTTTGGACGCCTGTCGGCGCTGGAGAACGTGCGGATCGGGGTCATGGCCCGTCACGGCATCCGTTTCAACCTGTACCGGCGGATCGCACCCATGAAGACCGTCAATGACGAGGCCCGGGCGATGCTGGAGCAAGTCCGTCTCGGCCATCGGGCCGACGCCCCTGCCTCGGACCTCACCTATTCCGAGCAGCGCTCGCTCGAGATCGGCATGACCCTGGCGACGGGTGCGGAAGTAATCCTGCTGGATGAGCCCACCGCCGGTATGTCCCGGGAGGAGACGGCCTACATCGTGGAACTGATCCGGGAGGTGACCGAGGGCAAGACGCTGCTGGTCGTGGAACATGACATGAGCGTGGTATTCGGCCTGTGCGACCGGATATCGGTGCTGGTCTATGGCCAGATCCTGGCGACGGGGACCCCCGATGAGATTCGCAACAACCCGGAGGTGCAGAAGGCGTACCTGGGAGAGGAGGAGGCTGCCTGATGCTGTTGGAAGTCAGCAATCTGCACGCCTACTACGGCAAGAGTCATATCCTCCACGGCGTTAACTTCAGCCTTGAGTCGGCGGATATTGTCGCGCTGCTCGGGCGCAACGGCTCGGGCCGCTCCACCACCCTGAAGGCGATGATGGGGCTGGTGCCGCCCAATCCGGGCAGCATCCGCCTCCGCGGCCAGGAGCTGGCCGGCAAGGGCGCTCACGTCATTGCCCGTCGGGGGTTGGGTTACGTCCCCGAAGAGCGGCTGGTCTTCCCCAATCTGACCGTCGAGGAAAACCTGCTGATGGGCATGCAGCCGGGCGCCGAGGGTGCGCCGCGCTGGAGCATGGAGGATATGTACCAGTACTTCCCGCGCCTGCGGGAAAGACGGGGTCAGCGAGCCGGTAACCTCTCCGGCGGCGAGCAGCAAATGTTGACTATCTGCCGCACGCTGCTGGGCAATCCCCTGGTGCTGCTGGTGGATGAGCCCACCGAAGGGTTGGCGCCGATGATCATCCAGGTGGTGATGGACGTCATCCGCGACATTCACGCCAAGGGCGTGTCCGTGCTCCTGGTGGAGCAGAAGATGACCATGGCCCTGCGGGTCGCGAGCCGCGTGATGGTTATGGGCCACGGCGAGATCGTGTTCACCGGTACCACCGAGGAGATGCAGGCGCGGGAGGACATCCGCCGTGACTGGCTGGAGGTTGCCTGATGGTGGAGCGGTACGCGATCGAATGCTGGAGGACGAAATCATGACCGGCGCTGCGGTAGAGCAACGATTCGCCACCCGCCGCGAGTGTCATTTCGGTGACCGCGTGATGCGGTGTTTCGTCAATCGCCCGGAGTCGGTGCAGGCGATGCTGGCCGCGGCCGTCGAGACTAACCCGCAGGGCGATGCCTTCGTCTACGAGGGCGAGCGGATCTCCTACCGCGCACTGGGTGAGATCGCGGCCCGCGTGGCGGCCAACCTTGCCGATCGCGGTGTTTCGCCCGGCGACCGCGTGACTCTGGTGCTGCGCAACGGTCCGGCTTTCATGTATGCCCTGCTGGGCACGCTCTGGCTGGGTGGTATCGCCGTGCCCGTCAACGCCCGGGAGCAAGGCGCCGGGATTGGCCATATCGTCGCGGACTGCACGGCCAGCGCGGTGATCATCGAGCCGGACCTGCTGGAGCGGCTGGAGGCCACCGAGGCGGGGCGTTCGATTGGCCGCGTGTTCGTGGACGGTGACGGCGTGGGCGCGGCCGAGCCTTTCGCCGCCCTGCTGGGGGAAAGCGCGAGCCCAGTGCCCGTGGCGAGGCCGGCGGAGGCGGACACGGCCGTCATCCTCTACACCTCGGGCACCACGGGCACGCCCAAAGGGGCCATGCAGACGCATCTCAACATCACGCACTCGGTGATCTTCTGGGAGCGGTGCATGGGTCTGCGCCGGGGCGAGCGCTCCTTGCTGGCGGTGCCGGCGAGTCACGTCACGGGGCTCATGGCGATCGTGTTCAGCATGATCCGCATGGCTGGTTGCACCGTTCTAATGCGCGAGTTCGACGCAGGCGAGTTCAACCGCCTCGCCGCCGAGGAGCGGGTCAACAGCACCGTCATGGTGCCCGCGATGTACAAGCTCTGCCTGATGCGGGCCAATTTCGACGAAGTGGATCTCAGCGCCTGGCGCACGGGTTGTTTCGGTGGTGCTCCCATGCCCGAGGCCACCATCCTGGAGTTTCGGGAGCGCTTGCCTCACCTGGAGCTGATGAATGCTTACGGGGCCACGGAGACCTGCACCGTGGTCACGGCCATTCCGCCCGCTCGGCAGCTCGAATACTTGGACAGCATCGGCAAGGTCGTCGACTGCGTGGATATCCTGGTTATGGATGAGCATGGACGGGAGATGCCGCCCGGGGAGACCGGGGAGCTATGGATCGCCGGGCCGGTGGTTATCCCGGGCTACTGGGGTGATCCGGACCGTACTGCGGAGGCCTTTGTGGGCGGATATTGGCGCTCGGGGGATATCGGCTCCAAGGATGCCGCCGGGTTCGTGCGCCTGCATGACCGCAAGAAGGACCTGGTCATTCGCGGTGGGTACAACGTCTACAGCATCGAGGTGGAGAACGCCATTGCCTACCACGAGGGCGTCGCCGAGTGCGCGGTGGTGGGCGAGCCCGACCCGGTGCTGGGCGAGAAGATCCACGCCTTCGTCTCGGTGACCGACCCGTCGTTGGATGAAGCACGGATCCGCGAGTTCTGCGCGAGCCGTCTAGCGGACTACAAGGTGCCCGACCGGGTCACGTTGCAGAGCGCGCCGTTGCCGCGCAACGCGAATGGCAAAGTGATCAAGCGCGATCTGCGCGTGATGTTGGCCGACGGGGGCTGACCGCCCCCGGCGTTGCCCATTGTACCTAGGAGTCCAAGTATGGATTTTGAGTACTCAGCCCGCACGCAGGAACTGCTGGCGCGCCTCCGATCGTTCATGGACGAGCATATCTACCCGAATGAAGCCCGCTACGAGCATGAACGGGAGGCCGGAGAGCACTGGCCCGAGATCATCGAAGAGCTCAAGCCCAAGGCCCGCGCTGCCGGGCTGTGGAACCTGTTCCTGCCCGATTCGGAATTCGGCGCCGGCCTGTCGAACCTGGAGTACGCTCCGTTGTGCGAGGAGATGGGGCGTGTCATGTGGGCGCCGGAGGTCTTTAACTGCTCCGCGCCGGATACCGGCAACATGGAGGTACTGGCGCGCTACGGGACGCCGGAACAGCAGGCCCAGTGGTTGCAGCCCCTGCTAGACGGCGAGATTCGCTCCTGCTTCGCCATGACCGAGCCGGCGGTGGCCTCCTCGGATGCCACCAACATCGAGAGCTCCATCGATCGCGACGGTGACGAGTACGTGATCAACGGCCGCAAATGGTGGTCTTCCGGATCGCCGGATCCGCGTTGCCGAATCTTCATCTTCATGGGCAAGAACGATCCGGACAATCCGGACCGCCACAAGCAGCAGTCCATGATCCTCGTGCCCAGTGATACCCCCGGGATCACCGTGGTACGCAAGTTGCCGGTTTTCGGCTATATGGGCACACCGGATCTCACTGGCGAGGTGGTATTCGACAACGTCCGGGTGCCGGCGTCCAACATGCTTCTCGGCGAGGGGCGCGGCTTCGAGATCGCGCAGGGGCGCCTGGGTCCGGGGCGCATTCATCACTGCATGCGGCTCATCGGCCAGGCGGAGCGTGCCCTTGAGCAGATGTGCAAGCGCGCCATGTCCCGCGTGGCCTTCGGCAAACCGGTATCCGAACAGACCGTAACCCAGGAACGGATTGCAGAGTCTCGCATCCTGATCGACCAGGCACGGCTGCTTACCCTCAACGCAGCCTGGAAGATGGATACGGTTGGGAACAAGGTGGCCCGCAAGGAGATCGCCATGATCAAGGTGGCGGCACCCAATATGGCTGCCCGCGTGATCGACTGGGCTATCCAGGCCCACGGCGGCGGCGGTGTCACGACGGACTTCGGTCTTGCCAAAGCCTATGCCAATGCGCGGATGCTGCGTATCGCTGACGGCCCGGACGAGGTTCACCGCAATCAGATTGGGCGGCTGGAGTGTAAGGCGTACCGGGAATCGTAACCGGGGCATGTTTGGAGGAATGGTTGGTGCCTAGCGGCTGACACAGGCCGTAGGTAATGTCGGTGGCTGAGTAATTCTGCGCAGCACGGCATGTCATGGCGTCTTCGCCGGCGGAGAATGTACAGAGTGCCTTCTAGGCTAATTGGCCCAATGCGCTGTCGGCAGTGGATGCTTACAGCGCGCGTACCTGACAGGACCTTGTTTACGTGGCTCTTGAAATTGACGGCTTCACTTGGTGATGAGACGACTCTTGAACCAAAGCGGCATACGTTAATCCGCTATACCGGTAATAGACGGCCCGACGGGCCGGGCTCACCGAAAAGGTCTCCGAAGAAGTTGGGAAGGGGAGGCGTCAGTCGCGCTTGAGTTGGCATTGGTACAACATCATTCGTCCGCGCTGAATGGAGGAGCTAGGTATGACTAGGATAGCGGTAATCGGTGATCTTCACGGCTTTTGGGATGAGCGGGATACCGATTACTTCAACGACGCGGACTATGAACAAATCCTCTTTCTGGGCGATCTACCTCGGTTAGCCGGTGGCGAGGAAGTCGCGCGGGAGATAAGCCAGCTTAGGCGGCCGGCGCTTTTGATCCCCGGAAACCATGATGGATCCACCGTTCTGCAGCTATATGCCGAGATGTGCCATCGCGAGAGAGCTGCGAGACGGCTGAGCCGCGGCCAGGAGGAGCGCGTACGAGCCCTGGAAGTAGCCCTCGGGCCGGTTCTGTTAGCCGGGTACAGTCTGCACGACTGCGGGGAGTTCTCGATCATCGCCGCGCGTCCGCATTCCATGGGCGGCGATAGGCTGTATTTCGCTGACTACCTGGACCGTCAATTCGGCATTGACTCTTTGGCGGCGTCTGCGGAGCGTCTTCGCAATCTGGTTGACCGAGCCGCAGAGCAGGTCCTATTTCTCGCCCATAACGGTCCCAGTGGCTTGGGAGATGAACCGGACTCGATCTGGGGCTGTGACTTCGACCCCGCTCGTGGGGATTTTGGTGACCACGACCTGCGCCAAGCAATCGATTATGCGTGGCGTACCGGACGTCGCGTTCGTGCCGTGCTGGCCGGACATATGCATCATCGTGTTTCGGGTGGGTATCGGCCTTGGTGTCGGTTTGAGGGGGAGACGCTGCACCTGAATGCCGCTCGCGTTCCACGGGTGAAGCATGCGGAGGAGGGCAAACTCAGGCATCACCTGCGGCTCGAGATCTATGGTAACGAAACGCGTGCCACCGAAATCTGGGTGGGGGATGACCTGAACGAGATTCCCGGTTCGACAGCAACCGGTGCCTGTGAGGGCGCCGCAGCGGAGTGGTGAAGAGCGCATTCCTCCATGCGGCCATCCGGTCGGCATGGCTGGTGAGCCTGACCTACCGCATACTCTGCAGATCGCCGGTTCCATTCAGTTCTACATCCCCCGCTGCACATGGATACGATAGGGAAACACTGATTTATTCCTCGCCGACCGGGTGACCTTGCACCACATTTTGCGGCAGACCACGATTGGTTCCGGCTGTGGATTGATCAGCTAGGTTGGTACGCTATTCCCCCGCAATATGCTCGGGCCTGACTCTAGAGAAATTTGCCCACTTTCCCAACATGGGCGGGCACCTCCAAGAACTGAGCAGTCGGTCACACTAATGGCTTGCATCAGTGTCGCTTGGGGACCAACGTCATAGTGGGGGACTTGTACAGGACTTCCCTTCATTGGCCCGCGCTTCAACAAGCGTCGTCTTTTTCTGAGTGATGAGCGGCAACGCCCTTTGGGGGGTATATGCAGCCAGGCCAAAGCGAACGTCGGCTTTTCGAGGAATTCTTCAGCGGGCCTCGTGTCCGATGGCTGACGGTTGGTTGTGTCATTGTTCTACTCGGCGCGGTCTGGATGCTCGTATTCCTGACCGGTGGTACTTCTCATTCCTATCTCCACCTCATTTACATACCCATCGTGCTCGCGGCGGTGAGCTTCGGCCTGGAGGGCGGCATCATCGCCGCGCTGTTCGCGGGTCTGGTAGTGCTGGGCCCGCTGATGCCGCTGAACGTGGCAACCGGCGAGCCCCAGCCTACGACCAGCTGGGTGTTCAGGGTCGTGTTGATGACGCTAGTCGGCGGATTCACGGGGCTACTGGTCGGGCGTCTGCGCAAGCGCCTCAGACGCATGCGGTGGAATCTCTACCACCATCCGGTTACCCGGCTGCCAACGCGCCTTTCTTTGGAGAAGCGCTTGAGCAGAGGGCTGCACCACGACGCGGGCCAGAGGAAACAAGCCCTGGTAATGATCGCCGTCAACAACATCGAGACAGTCTCGAACATCCTCGGTTCTCGGAAGGCCGATTCGCTGCCGGCGGCGGTGGCACAGGCCATAACCGGTCGAGCAGGAGGAAGCGGCAGCGTATACCAATTGCACACGAACAAACTGGCGGTATTGGTATCGGAGAACCGCCAGCCGATTCACGTGACGGTGCGTCGAGTCATGGAGCTGTTATCCGAGCCGGTCGACGTCGAGGGCGTCCCCGTTTTCGTCGATACGGTGTTCGGGTCGGTGTCCGTCGCCCTGGGGGAGAGCTCGCCCGAAGAGTTGATCCGCAAGGCGAACATCGCCCTCGAGAAGGCCCGTGCCCAGGGGCGCCGGCACGTCCAGTACGCCCGGACCAGCGACGATACCGACTCGGACAAGCTGCACCTGCTGTCTGAGTTCCCCAGAGCGGTTCGCAAGAACGAGCTGCGGTTGTACTTCCAGCCCAAGATCGATCTCCAATCCGGGCAGATAGCCGGCGCGGAGGCCCTGGTTCGTTGGCAGCACCCACGCCGGGGATTCCTCTCGCCAGGCGCTTTCGTGCCGTGGGTCGAGGAGACGGCCCTCATGCAGAGCCTGACCAATTGGGTGGTGGACGAAGCGCTACGGCATGCCGGGCGCTGGCATGAGGCCGGCCATCCAATCGGAGTCGCCATCAATATCTCAGCACGGGATCTCTCCGACGAGGGCCTTGTCGAGCACCTCCGGCAATGCCTCGCCGAGACGAATGTCGATCCGGCGGCGGTTGAGCTCGAGATTACGGAATCCGCCGTAACGAAGGACCCCAAGGCGGCCCTGCGGACATTGGCGAAACTCAAGTCCCTGGGCGTGATGATATCAATGGATGATTTTGGTGACGGCTACACCTCGCTCAGCCAACTCAGCAGCCTGCCCCTTGACCGTCTCAAGATCGACCAGTCCATCATCCGCGGCGCCCACGATGAGCCGAGAAGGCGCAAGATCGTGGCCGCCATATTGAGCCTGGCCGACGAACTGGATCTGCCCTGTGTTGCCGAGGGCATAGAAGACCAGGCCACCGAGGACATGCTCAAAGCACTCGGTTGCCGATACGGCCAGGGGTTCTACTACAGCAAACCCGTAACGCCCGCCCAGCTCCTGTACCAACACAAGGGCGGGACCAGTCATCGAGAGGTGGGCGCTAGAGCGCATACCAGGTAAAAGCGCGTCCTGTGGACTTCGATCGGAGGTTTCTACGGTTCCGCCAGGTCGCTCCGTTCACTCCCAATTCCGAAACGCTGGCTCTCGCCCAGCCAGACAAATGACAGCGACGGCGCTCAGCGTGCTCCGGGATTTTGAACACGATCGCCGACATCAGGATGCTGCATTGCGACATCGGCGGTGGATACCCCCGTATCCAGTCTGTTAACGTCGCGGCCCTTTGCAAGGTGACTCGGTGGTAACCGGTAAGTCACCTCGCAGCAGATGGGCCTACCTTCCTGGCTTTCACGCCATGCATGGCAGCGCATCCGTGCCGGACATCGGCCTGCAGGTACAACTTTGACTCGCATCCAGTCGGCACCGCCGTCGTGAGTGTCACCGTCTGCGTGGAGCCGCGACGATCGGCCGGAACCACCACGTTCGGTCCGGATATTAGAAGCGCATTAGACGCGGCGCGGCGCCTCCGTGGCCGTCTGCCGCGAGGTGCATCGTACTCCATATGGTAGAGAACCGCGGATCAATGGTGGCGCAGGAAATGCGAGCCGCGTTGCTTAAACGGCTCTGCATCCTCGTGATCCTTGTCACTTTGCCGTTCTTCGTCCTTCACATGGCCGTAGAAGACGCCCGACTAGCCTCGCTCTCAGGCGCCATCATCGGCGTAACCGGCATTGTGCTGGGGATTTCCCTGAGGTGGGGCGCCACGCAGGTTCTCACCTGGACACTTACCCTGCTACTCGTGGCACTCTCGGCCGTCGCCGCGCGCCTTGCGCCAATGGTGATCCAGCCGTGGCTCTACCCACTATGCGTCTCATTTTTCTTCATCCTCCCGGCACCGGGTGCCACTGTCGCCGGGGTCCTTCTGTTTCTGGCCTGCTTTCCGAGCTTCTTCGGTGTGATGGCACCTATTGAACTGACGCGCGCCATGGTCACGGGCCTAATGACTGTAGCGTTGAGCGCGTCTCTCGCGGATCTATTCACGCGACGTGGCCACCTGCTGTTCCGACTGGCCACAGAGGATGCATTAACGGGTGCAGGCAACCGCCGCGGTCTGTTCCTGGAACTGGATCGGATCGGGGGCGAAAAGCGCCGGGATAACGGGACAGCGATTCTTCTAATCGATGCCGACCACTTCAAGCGTGTCAACGACCTGCACGGACACTCAACTGGCGACCGAGCTCTTAAGGCATTGAGTAGCAGGATCAAGGCGAGTTGCAGGAAGTCTGATCGCCTTTACCGCTATGGCGGCGAGGAGTTCGTGCTGATCGCGCATGGGGTCGACCGGGAGGGTGCTGTACGGCTGGGGGAGAAGATTCGCGCGAATGTTGCAGGCGAGCCGCTGGTCGACGGCTTACGTCTGACCGTATCAATCGGCATCGCGGCATTGACCGCGGATACGGAACCGACCACTTCAATGAGCCACGCGGACAATGCGCTCTATGATGCGAAAGCGTCGGGCAGGAATCGCGTTGAGACCGCTTCCCCTACCAGCTAATCCGGACATCACACGCGCGTGCTACAGACAGCGGGTGACTTGAGCTGCCTCAACTCGGCCCTGGAGTGGCTGAAACCGACCGAATATGCCCGCCAACAGGCGCTTTCGGCGAAACCCGGGGCTCCAAAAGAGGCCGGATCTTCTACCTGAAGGCGGTCCGGATATTGGGGAGGGGTCAAGAGGCCGGATTTTCTACCTGAAAGCGGTCCGGATATTGGGGAGGGGTCAATCATGCCGACTTTCTAGCCTTCGGTGGTCCGGAAACCTCGGGAGGGGTCACCAAGGAGCAGCGAGAGGCTATGGCATGGCGCGCTGGTTCCGACTGTTATGCGCGTCGTGTGCATGATCCCACACCTACAAAGGTGTATCGCTAACGCCTGTCCCGTAATTCAAGTGACTGAGGTGCATCCTTACCGAAGCCTACTCTAGCGAGTCATACAACTAGAGTAATCGCAAAGGAGGAAGAGCCATGCGTTACGCACCGCCCGGTTTCGCGGATAGTCCTGCAGCTTTCAAGAGTCGTTATGACAATTTCATCGATGGCGACTGGGTCGCTCCCGTCAAGGGCGGCTATTTCGAAAACCCCACGCCGGTTACGGGCCAAATCTTCTGCGAGGTGGCGCGTTCCACGGCAGATGATGTTGAGCGTGCGCTCAACGCGGCACACGCTGCCAAGGCAGGTTGGGCGGCAACCCCCCCGGCCGAGCGCGCAGTTGTGCTAAACCGCATTGCTGACCGGATGGAAGAAAATCTGGAGAAGTTGGCGGTCGCGGAAACCTGGGAGAATGGCAAACCGGTACGCGAATGTCTTGCTGCCGATATCCCGCTAGCGATCGATCACTTCCGCTACTTCGCCGCTGCGATCCGTGCGCAGGAAGGTTCGATCGGCCAACTTGACGACGACACTGTCGCATACCACTTTAAAGAGCCGCTTGGCGTCGTGGGGCAGATTATTCCTTGGAACTTCCCGTTGTTGATGGCGACTTGGAAACTGGCCCCCGCGCTCGCTACTGGTAACTGTGTGGTGCTGAAGCCGGCGGAACAGACGCCTGCGAGTATCCTTCTGTGGGCGGAATTAGTGGCGGATCTGCTTCCTCCCGGTGTGCTAAACATCGTGAACGGTTTCGGAAGCGAAGCTGGCAAGCCGTTGGCCAGCAACCCCCGCGTAGCAAAGGTGGCCTTCACCGGTGAGACAACCACGGGGCGGCTGATCATGCAGTATGCGTCAGAGAACCTGATTCCTGTCACGCTGGAACTGGGCGGTAAGTCCCCCAATGTCTTCTTCGATGATTGCTTCGCCGAAGACGACGAGTTCGCCGACAAATCCTTAGAAGGGTTCGCCATGTTCGCCCTAAATCAGGGCGAGGTATGCACATGTCCTTCTCGCGCGCTTGTACAGAAGTGTCTATACGATGATTTCATGGAGCGCGCCGTGGCACGGACGCGCAACCTCAAACAGGGGAATCCCTTGGATACCGAAACTCAGGTGGGTGCGCAAGCCTCTCGGGACCAACTCGAAAAGATCCTCTCCTATATGGACATTGGCAAGCAGGAAGGTGCGCGGGTCCTTGCCGGCGGCGAGCAATTTGAAGCTGAAGGCGAGCTTGCTGGTGGCTTCTACGTTCAGCCGACCATCTTCGAGGGGCGGAACAGCATGCGGGTTTTCCAAGAGGAGATCTTTGGGCCAGTGGTTTCGGTAACTAGCTTCAAGGATCTGGACGACGCGTTGAGCATTTCAAACGACACTCTTTACGGTTTGGGGGCCGGAGTCTGGACCCGTGACATGAACACAGCGTACCGGATGGGTCGCGGTATTCAGGCGGGCCGCGTTTGGACGAATTGCTATCATCAGTACCCTGCCCATGCTGCCTTCGGCGGTTACAAACAGTCTGGCATCGGACGTGAGAATCACCAGATGATGTTGGACCACTATCAGCAAACGAAGAACCTGCTCGTCAGTTACGCCCCCCAAGCGTTGGGGCTATTCTGAGTCCATTTCTAGTAACAACCCTCGGCCCTTTGCGGGCTCGGGGGTTGCCTCGGCAGGAGTGAGGTGGCGCGATGAACGTGAGTCGAGTGTCGGTTACGTCAGCGGCCGAGCGCCTTATTTCCGAACTAAAGGGCCAGCATGGCCCTCTGGTCTTTCACCAGTCAGGCGGCTGTTGCGATGGGAGTTCGCCCATGTGTTTTCCACGCGGCGAATTCCGTGTTGGTCAACAGGACGTTTTCTTGGGTTGTATCGCTGGTGTGCCGTTTTACATTAGCGGTCCTCAGTTTGAGTATTGGGAGCATACACATCTTATTATCGACGTGGTGGAAGGTCGGGGCAGTGGGTTCTCGCTAGAAGCGCCAAGTGGTGTTCGTTTTCTGACTCGGTCCCGTCTTTACGATGACGCTGAATGGGAAGCCCTGCAATCTCAAGGGCCTCCACCCCGCGGCGAACAGGAAGCTACGTAGTCGCTACTGCTGGCGCGCCAATAACTCTCCGGCCTTGGCTAGCGGCCTATGAAGTACTCGCCTTTGCCCACGGAGTAGTAACGCTTGCCCGTCGATACTGCCGAGGAGCACGGGCGGTGTGTAGGGCATAGTGCGGAGAAACCTCGTGCGCTCACTGCCAAACGAACTCTCCATCGAGTCTTCCTACAGTTGGTTGGTTGCCGCTTTCAGTCTACTGATCGCGTCATTGAGCTTTGGCGCGGTGATGGCGCTTCCAATACTAATGAAGCCGATGGAGGAGAGCCTTCAGTGGACCAGATCCTCTTTGAGCCTCGCGCATGCACTTGCGATGGCGGGAGCCGGCTTCATGGGGTTGGTGATCGGTCGATTGGCGGACCGTTATAGCTTTGCACCGTTCTCACTTATTGGAGGAATTGCAATCGGCCTGGGGCTTTGGGCATCCAGCCGGGTAAGTTCACCGTGGCAGCTATACACTTTCTACCCACTGCTAGTCGGAGCTATCGGTCAAGGCACATTCTTTGGCCCGATAACGGTGAATGCGAGTAGATGGTTTGATCGTAATCGCGCGCTTGCCATGGCGATAGTACTATGTGGTCAAGGTCTAGGGGGATTGGTGGCACCCATAGTCCTGCGGATGCTAGCCGAGAACTTGGGCTGGCGCGACGCAATGGCATTTTACGGTTTGGTCTGTTCGTTCCTCATTGTAGGACTTTCTGTCATATTTCTGTGTGCTCCAGCTGCGCTCAATGAGTTTTCTAGAGTCCCCCTTTCATGCTGTTCCGTTCCCGGTAGAACCGCGCTGCGAATTTGGGCGAATGCTTCCTCTGCGCTTTTCTTTTTGAATACTGGTAGTTTTATTGTCATTACCCACATAGTGGCATATGGTGAAGAGGCGGGCCTTTCGCCGGTCGCAAGTGCATCTCTACTGACAGCGCTGCTTGGGTCCACTCTCATATCCCGAATCGCCGGAGGCGTCATTGTAGATAGAATAAATCCTCATAATGTCATCTGGTTTTTCGTGTTAGCGATAATTTTTGGGGTGTTGAGTATTGTCGTGACGGATAAGAAGTTCGTGTATATGGGGCTAGGGGCAATAATTTTCGGCTTAGGGTATGGGGCGATATTCCCCGCCTTCGCTAGTCTTGTTCGGAGGGTATTTCCGGTCTCAGTCGCTGGGACCTGGATTTCAGCTATGTTTCTGTTTGCGTTTATTGCGGCTGCGTGTGGTAGCTGGTTGGGTGGAGCTATTAGGGACCAGCTAGATGACTACGTCTATGCTTTCGTGGCAGCCACCATTTTGGCATGCGTAAGTCTTATGCTGAGTTATAACTTGGTGCGCCGTAAGCCTTGAAAGGCTCTGTGGGTTGTCGAAGCGAATGTACTGATGAGGTTAAGCGTATGAAGGCGGGACAATCTCGCCTCGCAGAACGACATGGGGCCTTGGAGCCCCAACCGTATGTACAGAGACGACTGGCTGGGCGTCGAGCGGGTTGCTCATAGTTTTCGGCCTCACCTTCCGAAGGGGGTAGTGGCTGATCGGCTCGATGATGATTCAGTGGGCATACCGGTCGAGGCATTCCAAGGTATGAATCGCCCCGGCCTTCCCCGGGACTCGAGACTTTGAGAGGATCGGGTCATGAGAACATCAACGAGGTATTCCCCGGAGGTTCGCAAGCGGGCGGTTCCGATGGTGCGCGAGCACCAAGACAGCTACAGCTCGCAGTGGGCGGCGACCAATTCGATAGAGTTGAAGATCGGTTGCACCACGTAGACGCTACGGCGCTGGGTGCGCCAGAGTGAGCGCGAAGAGCTTGCCACGGATGAGCGAGAGCGGCTCAACGCGCTGAAACGCGAGAACCGCGGGCTCAAGCGCGCCAACGAGATTCTGCGCAAGGCCTCGGTTTCTTTGCCTAGGCGGAACTTGACCGCCATCGCGAGGTCTCCGGGGTCGAGCCGATTTGTGCGTAGCTACCGATCGCCTCGTCGACGTACTACGAGCACAGGGCCCGCGAGGCCGATCCCGACCGGCTGCCCGCAATACGCCGGCGCGTCGTTGGCTGGCGGGTATCAAGCACGCTGTGCACCGACTTGGCTCTGGACGCTTTGGAGCAGACGCCGCACAAGCCTGCCGTGGGAAAGGCGCCGGGGCTGGCCCATCATAGCGACAGGGGCGTGCCGGGCGGATTCTACTGGTCGTCGCAACATATCTCGATTGGAGGTGTTGGATGGGACGACCACAGGATTGGATAGCCGAGCAGACAGGGCGGGCGCCGATGTGCTCGCCGGGCCGCCTGGGCGTCAATCAGCGGGAGACCAGGCAGGCGTTCTGGAAGTACATTGCCGACGGGCTGCCGATTAAGGCCGCGGCGTTGGCGTGCGGCGTATCGCAGCCGCGGTCCACGTTGGTTTCTTGAGGCGGGCGGGATGGCACTGATCGGTTTGGTGCCGCACGTGGGGCGATACCTGTCGTTCGCTGAGCGCGAGGAGCTGCCGCTATCGAAGGCCGAGGCGCTTCGCGTTCGCGAGATTCTGCGGCGGCTGGGCCGATCACCATCGGCGATCTTGCGCGCTGCGGCGAAATGCGGCGACCCGAGGGGCAGGTTGACACACCGGGCCACGGTCGCACAGTGAAAGGCGGAGTTGGCCGCAAAGCGGCCCAAGCCTGCCAAGCTCGCTGGGAACGAACGACTGCGCGCTTACGTGCAAACGCGGCACGCTGGTGCAGTCACTGATACGGACGGTAAGCCGCTCCCCGGACCCAACGTGCCATGGAAGGGACGACGTCAAGGTCGTCGAGCGGATCGACGATGGGGAATCTGCTGGACCCGGGCGCAGATCAGCCAGCGACGGCGCATAGATTTCCTGTCTGATGAGACCATGCGGGTCTCACACGAAGCCATCTACCAAGCGCTCTACGTTCCAGGGCCGAGGTGCGCTGCGAAGCGAACTTGCCGCGTGTCTGCGGACCGGTCGAGCACTGCACGTGCCACGCGCCGGACACGGCAACAAGGTAAGCACTTCATTTCCCCGAAGGTAATGATCAGCCAGCGCCCCGCCGAAGTTGCCGACCGTGCTGTACTCGGCAACTGGGAGGGCGATTTCATCGTCGGGCCAAACAGCGCTGCAATCGCCACCTTGGTCGAACGCACAACCCGGTTCACGATGTTGCTCCATCTGCCACCTATGCCTGGTCATCTCTTCGGCGCAATGGTAAAGAACGGGCTGGCATTGGACCGTCACGGGGCCGAGGCCGTGCGCGATGCCATTGCCACGAAGATCGTAGCGTTGCCCGAACGACTCCGCCAATCGCTTACCTGGGATCAGGGCACGGAGCTGGTCCAACACGTACAGCTACGGATCGGCGCCGGTCTGGCAATCTACTTCTGCGACCCGAGAAGTCCTTGGCAGCGGGGCAGCAAAGAGAACACGAACGGGCTGCTGCGCCAATACTTCCCCAAGGGGACCGACATCAGCAGATATTCTGAGCACGAATTCGCCGCCGTTGAAGCAACGCTCAACAGCAGGCTTCGCAAAACCCTCAGTTGGAAGACGCCAGCTGAGGCGCTCGACGAACTACTATCCTTGGCACAATAAGCCAGTGTTGCGACGACCCCTAGAACCTAAGCAATATGTCTTCACTAGCTACACGGAGCGTCTCGCCGAGGCTGATGTCGAACCGTCCGTGGGCAGCGTTGAAGACTCCTATGACAACGCCCTCGCCGAGAGCATCAACGGCCTCTACAAGACCAAAGTAATCCGAAACTGCGGTCCTTGGCCGAACCTGGAGGCCGTGGAGCTCGCCACGCTGGGATGGGTGGAGTGGTACAACAACCGGCGCATCAACGAGTCCATCGGTAACCGGCCACCGGCGGAGGTTGAGGCCGAATACCACGAGCAACTCACCGAGTCGGCCCAGGCGGCCTGACTCACAACAAACGGTCTCCGGAAAAGTCGGAGCGGTTCAGCTTGAGGGTATCGTGTTGGAAGTTCACCCTCGTGCCCACCTCGGCCCCCTGGGTAGCGCCCATACGGCATTGGAGAATTATACTTAAAAATGGGGGGCATGTGCCGTAACTGGACGATCCTGTCAACTCCGGCTGAGGGTGCTCGTCATGTTCGCGGTTTTCCCGGCCCCCGTAGGCCGAGGGGTCAGCAGCGATAGATGGCTCAGTCGACTGCCAATGGTTCAGGCCCCAAAAGAGCAGTAACAATGATGCCGAGTAGCGGTGAGGTCGAAGTCGATGTGTGTCGAGAACGTTCAACTTATGGAGCCCACCGGGGCTTTTCGGTGCTATAGGACTTTTACTGCGAGAGTGTCTCGCCGTGGTGTGTTGCACTCTGCCGGCGCGGTCCGCTCAAGTTGCCCGTTACAGTGGCTACCGCGCGCGATTCGCACGTGCAGGCCATGGGCGGTGAGCCTCACCATGGTTGAGTCGGCGTAGACGGTCATCCCTGCAGCCATCCAAGCAGGAGTTCCGTGATAGGTGAATTCCGAGAAGGTAGTCACTGTGGATAGGATGCAGGAAGCCGTGGAATTGAGCTCTAATGCTGAATCGGGGGTCTGCGCCCTGACGACTGGCTATTCGCTAACGACGCAACGACAGACCCGCAACCGCTCCCGCACTCCTGCAACTCAGTAGCTTACCGCTGACGTGTCGGATCGCGAACATAACTCACATACCACCTAGAACAGTATCCAAACGCAATGACGAACTGACAGTGGCCGTGACAAAGCACCATGTTAGGTAACGCGCGGAGAGAAAACATAATCTGATGGATGGAGGAGTCCAATCATGACTAAAGGCAAGCAATCTGATCAGCCGCTCAGCCGGCGTGATTTCATGAAGTTGTCGGCTACGTATGGCCTCACCGCTGTCATCGGGGCGCGCGCATTGTTGAAAGAGGCGGGCGCCAGCGAGACCAAGGACGCCATGGAGAAGAACGCTAAGGACATTAGCGAAAAGCGCTCTAAGCAGCGTCCAGAAGTAAAGATTCGCATGGGCGTTTCCGGTGATAGCCAACAGGTCCAGAAGCGCGGATTCCCCACTGGCTACTGGGAGTTCGCCAGAGACCTTGAGGAGCGCACCGATGGGCGTATCCAAGTCCAGCTCATAGGAAGCAATGCGCTGTGTACCGAATTGACTTGCGCTCGGCGCTTTTCCGTGGGTGCGATCCCCGCGTTTGGGTCGTCCTCGCAAAACGCTGCGCAGACATACCCGTTCCTAGGAGCCGTCGACTTCCCGTTCCTGTTCCCGAGTCGGGCGAGTATGTACCACTTCCTGTATAGCAAGGAAGGCGACAAGGTCTTTCGCCAGGTCCTTCGAGACAAGTTCGACTACGAATACCTTTGGGCGCTGGCTGAAGGGAGGGGGGTCTTCCTCGGTCTTGGATGGGAAGACGAATCCCGCGCTCGAACGCCGGAAGACATCCGCAATGCAAAGATCCGTGTGACCGGTAGTCCCATGGGCCGAATTGCATTGGACCTTGCCGGGGCGAATCCGGTGCCGTTGGATTGGGCCGAGACGTTTGAAGGCCTTAAGTCAGGCGTCGTTGATGGCATGGAGAATTTCCCGTCCGCCGCACCGGCCTACGGGATGACGCCCGCGATTAGTCAGCTCGTTCACGTTGAGCTGTTCGCCGGCTTTGAGCATGCAGCAATCCGTCGAAGCTTTTTGGACGAGCTTCCCGACGACTTGCGCAGTGCGGTGATGGAATCCGCATACCACACTCAACAGTGGACACAGCAACAGCACGAAAAGGCACTAATTCGAGTAACCGGGCTTACGGAGAATCCCCCGAAGGGCACAATCTTCAACGAGGCTGGGATTCGCGTAAACATCCTAACGCAAGAAGAAAAGAAGCAGTGGGTCGAGGCGGCTTCCCCCCAAAACCATCCCGATGCCTACTCAGATTTGAGGGAAAAAATGATGGAAATTGCGGATGGCGTCGACGTATACGACAAAGTCTACGACATAGCCCGAGAAATTCCAGCGGATACCCCAGCTGATGAGGTGCCTCCCCAGCGCTGGTGGACCTAAATGAGGAGGCGCTGGCCCCCAGGGATCACCATGGGGGCAGCGCCCATTAGGAGGAGCTCAAAATGAGTGTTACGGCAACCCGGATAACACAAGTAAGAGATCGCGACGAAGTGCCTCGCTTTTTTTCTGTCTATCGTTGGATAGACGTTAATTTGGAGCGTTATTTGCTCATTGGCTTTTACGGTGCGCTCGCCCTTGTCATAGTCGGTGACATCCTCTTGCGGACACTGACGGGTAACCAAACGCACTGGGGGTCGACTGTAAGCATCTACTGTTTTGTGTGGCTCTCTTGGGTCGGGTGTGCCTATCATGTCAGGTTGCGGACGCATCTGCGGTTCGGTGCCATCCGGAACGCAATGCCGAGGATCGTTCAAGCCGGTCTCTACGTAATGGACGATATTCTCTGGATGATACTGTCAACCTTTATAATTTACACAGCATGGAGTCTGATTGAACAACAGTTGATGCTGGAAAGTGTTATCCAAGGAACAAGCATTCCTAGCGTCTTCGCTACATTCGCTATACCGGTGGGCTGGGGCCTCATCGTGCTGCGCTCCATTCAAGATATTGTTTTGGTGCTCATCGATTACCGTCGCGGTAACAAGCTGGAACCTAGCCATGCGATGGTCGACTAGACCACAGAAAGAGCCTTAGCCGAGGTGACATCATGGATACAGCATCGATCGTTCCAATCGCAACCGCGGTATTGCTCGCATTTTTCATTCTCGGAATGCCGATAATTCTCTGCCTAGGATTTTGGGCTGCGATTGTCGCTTTCTTTGGGAGTTCAGTTCCTGCGATATCCGTCGGCAATGGAGCCTATTTTGGGCTCCAATCTTTCGCTCTCCTCGCAATGCCTTTGTTTATACTCACTGGTGACCTTGTAAGAGAAGGCGGAATCGCTCAGCAGTTGATCGACTTGGCGAGAGCGGCCCTACGTCGCGTGCCGGGGCGCTTGCCGGTCGCGGCACTGGGTGCGTCGGGCATGTTCTCGGCGATTAGCGGATCGAATGCCGCGACAGCGGCGACCATCGGCCGAATGATGGTTCCAGCGATGCTTAAGGAGAACGCGACAAGAGAATACGCTGGAGCGGTGACCGCAGCTGGGGGGACGTTAGGAATCATGATCCCGCCAAGTGTCATGCTGATCGTGTACGGTGTATTGATGAATGTATCTCCTAGCACCTTGTTTCTGGCGGCTCTCATCCCCGGTTTGCTCATGTTGACTACGATGATAATAATCACCGTAATTATTGGTAAACGGCTTAGATTAAATCAGGATGAGAAAGAGGATACGAACGTTAGTACGCTATCCGCAGCTTGGAAGGCCAAAAATGGGTTTGGCGCGATCCTGATTGGCCTTGGGGGCATTTACGGTGGAATTTTCTCACCCACCGAGGCCGCTGGAGCGGCAGCTGCTTACTGCCTCGTTGCAGGGCTCCTGTTTACTCGAGAACTCCGGCCTTCGCGGCTAGGGAGTATATTGGTCGCAAGCGGGTCTGTGGCGGGGCTTATAGCCCCGATCATTGCGTTTGCGGTGGTAGTGCAAGAGAGTTTGGTAATGCTTGGGCTTCAAGAGACGATTTGGGAGGCGATTAGAAGCGTGGCGGCTGGTCAGTCTGGCATTCTCGTGTTAGCGATGGTGTCAGTCCTTGTCGCGGGTTGTCTGCTTGAGTCGATTCCCTGCATTATAATCTTAGCGCCCATTTTTGGCCCTTTGGCTGTGGAAGCTGGTGTTGACCCAATTCATTTCGCAATAGTCTTTGTAATGGGTAGTACACTTGGGTTTATTACTCCACCCTATGGGTTAAACCTGTTCGTAGTAAGTGGTGTTACGGGTGCGCCGATCATGAAAATATCGAAGGCTATAATGCCGTACCTAGCGGGGCTGATTGTCATGTGGATAGTTACGGCGACGATTCCAGCACTGACTACGTTGTGGTAATAGTAGGAGGTACCAATGATCGAGCAAACTGTAAGGCGTAAGAAGGTCACTCCGAGCGCTATACAGCGCAGAAAGTGGAAGGGTGTACCAATTACCGTTGTGTCAGCGTACGACTACCCGGTCGCTAAATGGGCTGACGAGGCTGGCATTGATATCATTTTTGTCAGTGACGCACTCGCGATGGTGGGGCTTGGGCGGGACAATGTTTTCTCAGTATCCGTGGACGAGATGGTGTATCACACCAAGGCCGTTTGCTCCGGTTCTGGCAAGAGCCTGGTTTTGACGGCAATGCCATTGTTGTCGTATCGAGATCCCGAGCAAGCGCTTTTGAATGCTGGGCGCCTGATTCAAGAGGGTGGAGCTCACGCTGTAGAAATAGAGGGCGGGAAGGAGAACGTTCCTGTTATCGAGGCGCTGACGGCGCAGGGCATTCCTGTTTTAGCGCATATAGGGTTATCAAAGAAGGATGCCTTGGCGAAGGGCGAATATCGCATAAAGGGGAGGGCGCCGGGGGACGCGATGCACGTTATTGAGGAGGCTCGTGCGGTGGAGCGAGCGGGTGCATTCGCGGTGGCGATGGAATGTGTGACGGATCGGATTGCTGAGACGGTGACTAAGATCGTTAGCGTGCCGACCATAGGAATTGGATCCGGTAAGTATTGCGACGGTCAGGCGCTTGTGACCCAGGATATGCTGGGCATGTTCGACAAGTTCTGCCCCCGTTTCGTGCGTCGATACGCAGAGATCAGTGCCTTGGCAGTTGATAGCCTGACTGAATTTCGTAGGGACGTTGAGGGTGGGGCATTCCCGCAAACGGAGCATTCCACTCAGATGAATGAGGATACTTTGCGGAGACTGTTGGAGACGAAGGGCGTGGACGAAGAGTTGCTCGAGGAAAGCACGCCGAAAGGGAGGCGGGGGAAACGTAGAGAGAAGGCCTTGAGCGGATATGTCGACGCGCTGGTCAAGCAGTTGGATCAAGCTGGTTAGCTGGTGTTCTGCTGGCTACGGTTGGGTCGAAACACCTCGTGTAATCAGAGGTGGGTATCTTGAGCCGAGGGCGTGGGTCAGCCACCAAGTGTGGAACCCATGCCCCCGTTTTCAGTAGCACTCCGATCTAATGTCGGGGAAGTGGACAGAAGAACAGATTGGCCTGTTTCTTCTTCAGCGGCAGGTAGCCGATCTCGTCGAGGATGAGCAGCCGCGGGCGAGGATCGCACGCCTGAGGTACTGATCGAAGCGGGCTTCGCGCCGGGCCTTTTCCAGTTGCAGGACCAGGTCGGCGGTGGTGATGAAGCGCACCTTGTAGCCGCGCTCGGCAGGCAGCGCGGCCTCTTCGCCAAGGACCTGTTCGAGGAAGTCGATGTAGGAGCGCTTCTCCTTGGCCGCCTCATCGGCGAGCGTGGCGTAGTGGTTGGCCACGGCAGTGAGCGAGAGCTCGGCGCCGAGCCGGTCGACAGGCCGCTCGCCGGTGGTGCCGTGGATCCGGACGTTGGCCACGGCGTTGCACCAGTGGGTCGCCTCGGCGTTGAGCTCATCCAGCCCGGGGACACGATCCTCCAGCGCCAGCCCGGTCACCAGCGGATGGAAGAAGTTGTGCGCGATGTAGTGGATCACCCGCTCGACCTTGCCCTTGGTCTGCGGACGATAGGGCCGGCACAGCCGCGGCCGATAGCCGAGTTCGGCGGCGAGCATCCAGATCGTGTCGTGGAAGCGGCGGCGCCCGCGGCCGTAGGCATCGCGCTGGGTGACCACCGTCTTCATGTTGTCGTAGAGCACCTCCCGCGGTACGCCGTCGAAGGCGGCGAACATCCGCCGGTGGCAAGCCACCAGGACCTCGGAGCGGGTGGAGTCGACGTACTCCAGGTACAGCTGCCGGCTGTAGCCGAGCACCCCGGCGAAGGCGTAGACGCGCTTGCCACCGAGCCGGTACTCGCCCCGGTCCATCTGCACCTGATGCCCTGGGACCGCCTCGATCGCACCTTGAAGCAGCTCACATACCCGAAGCTGCTCATCGTCGATGAGATCGGCTACCTGCCGCTGACCCGCGACGAGGCCTCGCTGTTCTTCCGACTGATCAACCGCCGCTATGAGCGTGCGGCGATGATCCTGACCTCCAACGAGTCCTTCGCCGACTGGGGCGAGGTCTTCGGCGAGCAGGTCATCGCCACCGCCATCCTCGACCGGCTGCTCCACCACGCCACCACCGTCAACATCAAGGGCGAGAGCTACCGGCTCAAGGAAAAGCGACGCGCGAGACTGCTCAAGACCAATCCACCGGCCGGGGCGGAAGATCCCGAGACCGGATCCACCGAGCACAACCCGAGGGAGGAGGAGACCGACGCAGCCTAAACGCCGGCCAGCGGGGCTCGTCACCCCCGAGGACCGTCGATCACCGGACATTTTGGTCCGGGGAAAACCGGACAAACTCAGCCGGCGTTGACATCGCGCGCGAAGCGCTCGGCGACCCCCTCGCCGTGAGTGCCGTGGATGCGTTGATCGGCCACCCCGGCTAGCCAGTGCTCCAGGCAGCGGTTGAGGCGCTAGAGGCTGTCGACGCGCCGATGGAGAGCGAAGAAGTGATCCTTGACGTAGCCGACCATCCGCCAGAAACTCGACGACCTGCTCTTCGCTGTAGCCCTTCTTCATGCCCAATCTGCTGATTTTCAGTGATTGGTTTCCAGATCGCCGTGCTTCTCAATCTCACGGGCGCGGCATTGTGCCCCCCGGCCCGCACAAAAAAGGCAGCATTGGCATAGAGCCCATTGCATCGATCATTAGAACTCATCACCAGCTCGCTTAGAAAAGGCTCGCCTGGAGCCCCGATCCATCAGCTAGGGTATCGCAACAAGCTAAGGCACAAACTACAGCCTTGGTAGCGGAGCCCTAAGGTCCAGCGGAAAATCCGTCCCCTATTAGTCACCAGCATCAAGCTCGGCCGCCAGTGTTGTGTAGCAACCATTCAATCTGGTCACTGGCGAACTGAGCGATGTGGTGTCACGTGGCTCAATACGACTTACAGCTCATCACTGCAGTCCGCTGTATTGGTGAGTTCCGAATAGTCGGTCTACCACGGTGAGTTAATAGATCCTACGGTGGCGGTCCAACAAACACTCTGGTGCAGCGGCGAGGACGGTCCCGTGGTGGCATCGGAGCATCGAGAGAGGAGCAAGTGCGATGGCTGCTGGTGAAACGAAGCGAAAGAAAGTGACGGTTAAGGATATTCTGGACAAGAAAAAACGCGGCGAACAAATTATCTCCGTTGGAGTATATGACGCGCCGATGGCGACGATCGCCGACGAAGTCGGCTTCGACATGCTCATCAATGGAAATGCTGGACCAATGTCATTGCTAGCTCATAAGACGCCCATGACTGTCCGCTATGAAGAACAGCTTATTTTGACTCAAGCTGTTAGTCGAGTAGCTAAGTACGGAATGGTTGTTGGCCATCTGCCCTTCATGACCTATCACGCTTCCGTGGAGGAGGGTATCCGAAGCGCCGCCCGCATGGTTTCCGAAGGTGGCGCAGATGCCGTCAAATGTGAAGGCAACAGGTATACCGCCAAAGTTGTACAGGAGATCGTCAGGGCAGGAGTCCCTGTCATGGGTCATATTGGCATGCAAGCTTCCCGAAAGCTTGAGCAAAGCGGTTATGGGTTCAAAGGGAAGACGGCCGATGAGGCTGCAAAGATTGTCGACGATGCGTGGGCTTTCGTGGATGCAGGTGCATTTTCCTTTATTCTTGAATATGTGCCCGTCGAGGTTACGGAGTACCTGGCTGAAACACTTCCCGTGCCAGTGATCAGTGTCGGCGCCGGCCCATCAAAGGACGGTATCTATCTAATTGGCGGTGACGCAGTAGGATATAGTGCATTTCCGAGGCCAAAAAACGAGGCTAGCTTCGTCGATGTCCGGCCTATAATTAAGGAGGGCCTAGAAGCATATAAGAGCCAAGTGCAGGATAAGACCTATCCTGGTCCCGAGTTCACCAAGCATATGGACGAACGAGAGGCGGATAAATTTCATGAAATGATAGGAAAAAATGGCGAATTTGGGATTGGTACTGCGTCATAGGGCCTTTAATGGAGGGATGATTTCCATCTAGGGATAAAATAATTATCTCTGCGAGGTGTTGACAATGCAGATGGTGGATTCAGAGTTCCTTGCAGTATTAGAGGATGGGAGTACATTAAGAGTATTGCGAAAAGGTCGCTTCGAGTAAGGTTCTGGGTTTGATTATTTGTCGATAAGCGACCAATGAGTATGCGTGTCATTGGGGAAATGGGGGCCTATTAGGTCCCCGGTGTGAGGCCTGTCTATTGCCTGAACCGCTTTCAGATAGAAAATCCGGCCTCTTTTTCCCCGTCGCTGGCCGCCGAAAGCGCTTATTGGCGGGCATATTCGGTCGGTGTCAGCCACTCCAGGGCCGAGTGGGGATGCAACTCATTATAGAAGCGCCGCCACTCATCGATCTTGCGCCTGGCATCGGCCAGGGACAAGAACCAATGCGCGTTAAGGCACTCCTGGCGTAGTCGGCCATTGACGCTCTCGATCCAGGCGTTGTCCGTCGGCTTGCCGGGTCGGGAAAAGTCGATCTCTACGCCGTTTTCATAGGCCCAGCGGTCCATGACCTTGCCGGCGAACTCCGAGCCATTGTCCGCCTTGATCGTCTCGGGTGCCCCACGCTGCGACTTCACTACTCCCCAAGCAACGACTCAATATCGGGACTTGCTAGCCCGTCCAAATCTCGGACCATAATCCGGCGTCTTCCGCTCCTGATTAGTCCTTCTTGCTCAAGTCTTCGAATCGCAATGCTAACGGATGGGCGCGACGCTCCGACCATGTTGGCTATGTCTTGATGGGTAAGTTCATTGATAATGATTTCACGTCGCGCGGAGTGGTGACCTCTGAGGTAGGCTAGATGAACAATTGTCTGTGAAACTCTCGACAGAAGCGACTCGGTCGCAATAATGTCAAAAATCGTTGTGGCCCAACGTACCTTGAACGACAGCGCAGCTACGAAGTTTAAAGCGAATTGCGAATGCTCAATTATATGATCCTTAACATCGTTCTTGTCTATAATCAAAACCTCCGACTCGGTCCGAGCTTGGGCGGCGAGTAGGGTACGTTCGAAAGAAATATCTGGAGCGCCGATAATATCACCTTCAGTCCAGAGGCCCACAGTGATTTCCTTCCCGGAAATGGATGTATGAAACGTCCGTATGCTCCCATGCTCGATAACATAAAGGCCTCGGACTTCATCTCCCTGTTCGAACAATATTGAGTTAGCCCTGTATCTCCGCCTTCGGGCTTTGCTGGTGATGCTCTCATGCTCCTCGTCACTAAGGTTGTCGAATATCCGTGGTTGTCCTGCTAATATTTCCTCCCACTCGCGTGCCATGCTTTCACCCTCTAGTCGTTATAGATTCTCTGTGCAAGAACTAATCGGTGAGTTTGCGGGCTCGCTGTCAAGGTTGACAACAGTCATATAGTCCGAGTCCGCCGATTAAGTGCGACATTACTCCTTGTGCGAATGTGTGGGTTGTCGGGAGAGTGGCTCGACGTTGCCGGTGGAGTGTGGACAGAGGGCATTGCAGAAGGCAAGTACAAGGTGAGCCGTTGTGGTGGTCCCGGGAGTTGTTGAGCGCGCAGTGCCATCGTCTTGAGAAAGCGGATCGATAAGGTCATGACTGTTGCTGTCGTCCACATCGTGGAATGGTAGGCTACGCGGACTCGTTGCAGGTAACCGGGATACGTAGAGCCGTGTCTGGATCCCGGCTCTGGTGTCCTTGCGGCGACCCATCCGGGGATGGAGTGTTGAACTGCAGTAGATGACTCCCGACACGCACCTACCCTTCACAGCGACCACGGTGGACAAAAGCGCTCGACGCGAGGCACAAGGTTCATTGGCACATTCCTGCGTACCGCCAATAGCATGCGATTTCGTCAAATACACCCGGTATGAGTTGCGGTGTCAACCGCAGTGACGCATTGCTTTGCCTCGGTGCGGTCAATGCTCAGAAAGCCGTCAACCCGCGACATGAATGAGAACCCGGACCCGGGGTTGGTCGGTTGTGTGGCCGCGGGGGTATGCGTGCTTCACGCCAAGCCCGTCAGCCGGATGGTTGGGGGGACGGTTTCGTAGCTGTGCGTTGTTGCCTCTGGGGGCGGGGCGTCACGTCACGACGTGTGTTCGACATTTCGTAGGCGGCGAGGGTCAATTGCTGAGGTCCTGCCGCTCAAAACTGCAGAGTCGGGCATGGGGGCGTCTTTCCCAGTTGAGCGATGGAGTCGTCGATCTACGGGAGAAAGCAACGGGTGTTTCTGCGACACAACTGGAGCGGGGTCTGAGCAAGGTGAGTCTGGCGCGGGGACTGGGCGTGAGCCGTCGGACTATCTATCACGGGATCGAGACGGGCTAGTCGGGGTGGTAGTTCGATGGCGAGCCGGAGCGCCACGCGTCAGCGGACATTGAAATCTGACCCAGTTCAGCCAAGGTGTCTCACCCACCTCTGCTTAACTCGGACTGTTCTCGTGGGAGGGCAGTCCGATGCTGACAGAGGAAGCGATCATGGAGATTGGCGTTCTGTTCCGCCACGGGGCAGGGATTGGTCAGATTGCCCGGGAACTGAGTGTCTCGCGCAACACTGTAAGGGGATATTTGCGTAGGGCGGCGACAATAGCCAAGCCAACGCGCGCGGTCCGGGACGTCCGCGCAATCGCGCACCCTATGAGGACTGGAACCGCCGCCGGGTTTAGGCGGCGGCACCGGCCCGGCTGCCGGCGACGGGCTTTGATGGTACGGCGCGGACTGTGCGCCGCTTCGGCGCCGGGCTTGTACCCGCCCACCCGAGCCGGAACCGATGGTGCGCTTTGTGACGGCCCCAGGGCATCAGGTGCACATGGACTGGGGCGAGTACCGGCTCGGTGGCGAGCGCGTCTATTCCTCTGCGGGGTGCTCGGCTACAGCTGGCATCTGTACCTGGAGTATATCGACTCGACACGCTCCGAGGTCCTGGTGCCCTGCCACCGGTAGATGTTCGCCGACTTCGGTGGCGTATCCGAGACGCGCACAAGGACAAAATGAAGATGGTTGTCCCCCGGCGCGATGCCTATGGTCGGGGGTGCCACCGCTTCCATGATGGGATTTGGATGCTCGCCGCCGGGCCGGGCGGCCGGTCCGCTGAAAGTGCGCCGGGGCTTCTTCTGCGTGCGCCCGTTTCTCCACCATCTCGTGAGCCGTGCGCCGAGCTAACGCGACCAGAGCAGTTGAAGCGGCTCACGATCGCGGCAACGCCAATCTTCTCTCGACATGTACCCAACTTCGATTGTGAACTCAGCGCAACACTCCCGGCAGCCTCTTGTCGGTTGGGCTGCGTCAATCAGGCATCGCTCAGACGGGTAGCTACCTAACTGACGACTACCGCGCGCCAATGCTCCTATGGCATGTGAAACCTGAGGTCGCTAATGACCCTGCCAGACGAGTAATTTAACAAGTACTGCTACAGTTCGGGAGACCCAATGACTCCGTCCTACAAGAACTCCATTCGCGAAAGCATAGAGAGCGGTGCGTTCCTCTATACTCTTGAACACGTTCCTGAGCTTCTGACTCGCAAAGAGCAAGGATTGCAGGAGTTGGCGCGGGAGGCCAAAGGCGTCGCCAGAGACGATCGAGTACGCGGGGTCAATATAGGTGACCGCGTGAAGTCAATGGATTCTTGCTCAACGGTAATGTGTGGTCGCGTCGCCGCGGAGGCGAGCGGGAAAATGCCGCTTCTGCACCTCGCAGGAAAGGATAGAACCCCCGAGGAAGCGGCCAAGGTGTTCACGCAGGCTCATTCCTATGGGTTGAATACGTTCTTGATCGTCTCCGGTGACCGAATTCTCGAGAAAACCCGCCCTGGCCGGCCTCGCTATAATGATTCAATCATTGGAATAAAACAGGCGAGAGAGCTCGTCCGGGACGCATTCATTGCTGCAGCGGTCAGTCCGTTCAAGTATCGCGAAGAGGAGCTCCTCAACCAATACCTTAAATTCGTCAAGAAGATAAACGCGGGCGCGGATTACGTAATCACAAATGTAGGCTGGGATATGCGAAAATTCCAGGAACTTATTTGGTATCGAAACGCCCGAAACCTGGATACACCAATTGTCGCCAATCTCCTTCTTCCAAGGCCGGGTTGGGCGAAGGCCATAAATGCAGGTCGACTGCCCGGTGTCCATATGTCCGATGACCTATACAAAAAGATGAGTGAAGAGCTTCAGCAAGGGGTGTGGGAGGAAGCATCCTTTAATCGGCTTGCTCTTTCTATATTGCGCGTTAAACGAATGGGCTATGCAGGCGTTCAGCTGAGTGGCGTGGATACGTACGAACAGCTTACAAGTGTGATCGACAGAGTCGATTATTTAGAGACTAAACTAATCTCGAATGATGACCTAATCGCTGCATGGGATGAAGCACACCGGCTTGGCGACGGCCGGATGGTGGATTTTGCTCCAAGTGACCCGATATACCTCTTTGGTGAAGACGAGGCGCCTCAACCAGGCAGCTTAAACGGTCCCCCCGTGTTGGATGGGGCGAACGCGAGCTCACCAGAGAGACGCAAGTACCACGCAATGCATTTCATTCACGAGCACGCGTTTAAGAAAAAATCGATCGGTGCCAAGGTTTTGGCACCTTTGATGCGCGCAATCGACTCAACGACTTTAGGTAGGAGATGGCTGTTTAAGCTAGAACACGCCGTCAAAAAGTCGACACTCGGGTGCGACGCGTGTGGATTCTGCCGAATTCAGTACCTCGCGTATACCTGTCCTGAGACTTGCCCTAAAGGGCTAGCCAATGGTCCTTGCGCGGGTACTGATGAAAACGTATGCGAGTTCAAGGACCGAGAATGCATACATAACAGGAAATACCGAATTGCGAAGAGCGTGGGTCGGCTTAAGGATTTAGAGACCGTTTACGTTCCTCCTGTACCGACAGCGACTAGGGGTACATCATCGTGGGTAAACGAGTACACTGATAGAGTCCCGCGCGTCGAGACGTTTGGAGACCAGACGATTGTAACAGGGAACGGCCGGGACCGGCAGCCTCAACAATCTCGTGAGAAGGAGGCCCAGTCCAATTCCTACAGTGCTGCAAGATAGACTTGACCAACGTTTTTGTAGTGGGCATCTGGTTGTGGCAATAGGGTGAGGCGAAGGATGGCGACTAAGGAGAACGAGTACATCTTGACGGTTGCTTCAGCCACAGACATGCGCATCGTTCCCGATATAACTAACCTCATGAACGCGAATAGCTGTCACATTACAGAATTGGCTCAATATGAGGACAAAAGGTCGGGGCGGTTGTTCTTGAGGGTTGTATTTGCTCAGAGCGATATGCAAAGGGTTGCGGAGGTTAATCGAGATCTGAAGGATATGGCTAACAAGTATGCAATGAAAGTCAGCTTGATTAGCAGGGACGAAACTCCCCGGATCATATTAATGGTGTCTCATCTCGATCACTGTTTCAGGGACTTGATAAACCGCTCTCAGAGTGGTGCGCTAAATGTTTCTATAGTTTCCGCAATATCAAACCATGAAACGTGCAGAGACGTCGCCCAGAAGAGTGGGATACCTTATCACTATATGCCAACGCAAGAATTTAACCAAGCGTATCGCGAGGAGAAACTGAAAGAGATATTCGAGGAAACGCGAGCGGATCTGGTGGTACTGGCCCGGTATATGCAGGTTCTTTCAGCATCGTTGTGCGAGTACTTGTATGGGAGAGCAATCAACATACACCATTCCTTCTTGCCAGCCTTTAAGGGTGCCCGGCCGTATGAGCAGGCGTACGCAAGGGGCGTGAAGCTGATTGGGGCGACAGCGCACTACGTCACACAAGATCTCGATGAAGGTCCCATTATCGAGCAAGTCGTGCGAAGGGTTTCCCACGCGGACGGTCCGCACGACTTAGCCGTGACTGGACGTGATAGCGAGCGAGTGGCGCTGGCGAAGGCGATTCGGCTACACGTCGATAGACGGGTATTTATAGACGGAAATAAGACAATCCTCTTTCATTGATTGCCGGCTTTGCTCTTTTCGGAAGGCGTAGCGATCCGGAACCACTACATCTGCGTTGGGCGGTTTTGATGGAAGAGAGCGCCCGCGTTGGTTTTGTGGAGCGTACTCGAAAAAGAGAGCCGTAGGTATTTCTGAGTTCGGCGACGCGTGGGATGGTGGGGTAAGCGATGACTTGAGGCCGGTCCTTGCCTGTGGCGACGTCGGCCGGTTGCTGGGGAAGCTGAGGTAGATGAGGTCTACATAAAGCTTCGTTCCCGTTCCCAAGTGACAAATTTAACGCAATCCCCCCGGCAGGTGTTGAGCCGGCCTCTTAAAGGGCCGGTTCTTTTTTCGTGGGCGTCAACGGCCCCCCTTTAACGTGTTGTGCTTGGCTCTAGAACAGGGTATCGCCGGCACTGGTACGGGGAATGGTCTTGATTAAGCGCGCACCGGTGTTCATTGATATAGATGTATGGCGTGTAGTGGCTTCAAATAGCAAGCCATTACATAGGCGTGGAGTCTAACGGCCATACGTCCCGGCTACTCAGTGCTGGATGTTTTAGTGCGCACCCGCAGTATGAATAGAGCATGATAACTCTGTGGCCAATCGTCGAGTGGCTGGACTGGGGTTCGCCGATTCAGTGCCCTCTGCCGCATGTGGTGATTGTGCTGGGCACCGTCGCGTACGGGCGTGGTCTTACAGGTCCGCTTTTGAATCAAAGCGTTTGCCTGGGCAATACCTCGCTCAAGCGGGTGTTGAAGCGCTTGAAGATGCAGTTGATTTGCGGACAACGCACCGGAGAAAGTCGGTCCTCGATGGCCGCTTCGGCGCAGACTCGGTCGGGCAAAGCCTTGTCGTCGTCGGTGGGCAGCTTATCGATCCGGGATAGCGTTTGGCGCGCGCATCCCTCAGAAACGCCGCCGCGGACCGGGCCGACTTGTCGGGCATTAGCTCAAGGGAGCCTGAGCGCACGGCCCGTTCGATGGCCACGAATAAATTGCGACGCCGGGACGAATCCGCCATTTGCGGTAGCTACCTGTAGTCGATATGGATATCGCTCGGGTTGTATGTCTTGACCGTTTCCAATGCCCTGACCTGCAGAAGATCGGTGATTCGCGAGAAGCCTTTGCGCCGCAGGCCGCGAACCAGGGCAGCCCGGACTGCTGCGAGTCGATGAAGTCAAGCATCATCGCCAGAAGGTTGCAGAGGGACAGTAACAGCGTCCGGCGCAACTCGATGACGATCGCCGCCATAGCCGGGGAAAATATGTCGAACAGAGGATTACTTTAATACACGTGATCATTGAAATCGTCCGGGTTCCGCCATCGGCGCACCGTGCTGACTGAGATCCCCCACTCTTCAGACAGTGCTCCGCCACTCTACCTCGAGGACTGAATGCACGCCTCGCGTCCTCGATGTGGTTGCCACGTTGGCACAGCACCAGAATGCTCAGGGTCGATTCTCCCCGGAAAGCGCTATCACCTAGCTCTGAGGCCAAGCAGAGAGGATGGCTTCCTGGCCCATGGAATCATCTGAGCCCCGAACTCTAGCCGTAAAGGATATTGCGTGAAGTCAAAGGATTCATACTAGCCCGATCGGGGCTGTAGGTTCTCAAATTGACACTTCTTTGGCTATCCAGGGAACTGTGGTCACCAACACGTTCCGTTACTGTAGCCGTGTGCACGGGAACCGGCACGTCTTGCAGGTCCGCGAATCGAGGTCCACCCACATAGGCAAGTGCGATGGCGTCGATTGTCAGGAGGGCCTGCAACCCCCTTATGATCCGCGCGCGTAGCGAGGATGCTCTAGGAAGGTCGTGGTCCATGAGAACAATGCCCCGCCCAGACCAAAAGTTATCTGCGAAGATCCCGGATGGAGATGTTCGTCTACCCTCGTGGGTCCACCAAGTCACCGGCCGTACTATCATCTCGGACTTAGTCGCCGGATTGACAGGCGCTCTGATTGTGCTGCCCCAAGGCGTCGCCTACGCTCTTATCGCTGGATTACCTCCCGAGTATGGGCTCTACACAGCAATTATTACCCCCATCGTGGCCGCGCTTCTTGGCTCATCTCACCATCTAATCTCAGGGCCAACCGCTGCTATATCCATCATTACTTTCAGTGTCGTGAGCCAAGTTACATCGCCATCTTCCACGGATTTTATAAAATACGCGATTACCCTGACATTTCTCGTTGGTGTTGTACAAATCTTCTTAGGCCTACTGCGGTTTGGAAAAATACTCAATTTTATCTCGAAAACCGTTATCGTTGGTTTCACGACAGGCGCAGCTATTGTAATCGCAGCCACGCAACTTCCAAACCTACTCGGTTTGCCGGCCAGTGAAGGGCATTCTTTCGTCGCAACGATTAAACACCTTTCGACGTCAATATCCGAAGTCAACGCGTATAGTCTCGTCATCGGTGTAACGACGATCGTCGCCGCTGCAATTACAAAAAGACTTTCCCCAAAGATACCACCTCTTCTTGTGGCCATGTTAGCGGGATCCGTTGTATCTTACGGCTTGAACGGAAGTGAGCAGGGAGTTCGACTTATAGGTGGGATGCCAGGACAGCTGCCTCCGTTTTCGTTTCCCGGACTTACATTTGACGCCATTAGCAATCTATGGACCGGTGCGATAGCGGTTGCTTTGATTGGTCTGATTGAGAGCGTTTCCATAGCTCGAGCCGTTGGGATTCGCTCCGGGCAACGGATCAGAGCAAATAAGGAGATCCTAGGTCAGGGCATGTCCAATATTGTTGGAAGCTTCTTTTCGTGTTATGCGGGAGCGGGTTCCTTTACCCGCAGTGGTGCAAATTACGACTCCGGTGCAAAAACGCCGATGGCTGCAATATTCGCTTCATCATTCGTGGCTGCATTACTTTTAATCGTGCCTTGGATAACGGCTTATTTGCCAATCCCAACAATGTCCGCTGTAGTCCTGTTAATAGCGTGGAACCTTGTCGATCATAAGAGCATCGGAGAACTTATTCGGTCAAGTTGGGCCGAGTCTCTAATCTTGTTTGTCACGGTAATCGCAAGCGTCTTCCTCGGATTGGACTTAGCTGTTTACTGCGGCGCGTTAACATCATTGGTCGTCTACTTGCACAAAACGGCACATCCGCGGGTTGTCCCGGTTGCTCCTGTGCAGGGCAGGAAGGAGAAGCCGCTGAGAAACGCGCAAAAATGGATTTTGTCTGAATGTCCGCAACTGAAGATGTATCGCATTGACGGTTCGCTTTTCTTTGGTTCTACGGAACATATAAAGTTAGTGATCGAGGCTGGGATAGATGGGAACACATCCCATGTATTAATTGTCTGTAGTGGCGTAAACTTTATCGATATATCTGGAAAAGAGCTAATTGCAAATATCGGGTCGATGTTGGAGGGACGAGGTGGCTACTTAGCGCTGTGTAACCTTAAGGATCCGGCCAGGGAGTCACTCCGAGCAGAACCAAATTTCGTCGGTCTAGACAATGTCAGAGTCTATTCTTCACCGGAGGAAGCGATAAGCCGCATGACGGACAACGTTTGGGACAGCATATGTCGGACATGCACGGCAAGGATATTTGATGAATGTTCCCGCAAACCCGGACACGGATCGACGACGTGAGTCGCTGAGGACGGACAATGGCTGAAGAGCATGTAGGTGCAGGGGGAACTCGCTGGACGGGGGAGAATTATGAGGATGAGAGGATCCCCGTCGTATGTTATGTCGGTCTGGGCAGCAACGTTTGTCGGGAAGACAGTCTTTCTCGTGGACTGCAACGCTTAGCGCAGCTATTTCCTGACCTGAGAGCGTCAGGAGTTTACGAATCCCCCGCATTTGGATTCGAAGGTCCACCGTTTTTAAACCTAGTTGTACGAATTCGGAGCAATAGGAATGTGCATGGGTTGGTTAGGCAGTTGAAGTACGTGGAATCTGAGATAGATGGGCCGCATGGGGGAGAAGGACTTAGGTCACGGAAACTGGACATTGATCTTTTGCTTCACGGGGACTCGGTCATATGTGAGGCAGGTCTGACGGTGCCGCGCCCAGAGGCCAGCACGCGCGGTTTCGTTCTCGCGCCATTGGCGGAGCTCGCCATAGATGAAATTCATCCCGTATTCGGCGTTACATGGGGGGCGCTCTGGGCAAAGCTAGCAGAGAAAGAGGGGGTTGTGCGTTATTTGGATGCTGACAGGATTTATTCAAATGCAGGATTGTCAAGTTCCCGGGTTTGAGCGAGTCATAAGTAGAAACGCCGGCATGATGAGGCCTCACGACGAAGTCGAATGCACAGGGCAGCGAAACGGTTGGTTCTCGCCTGGGTGTCTGAAAGTTTGTGCACGTGCCGCTCTGCGTTAGCGTCTGCAATTCGTTTCAGTTTGGTAATCAGATCGAGCGTTGCATAGCGAGTGATTGCTTGGCTGGGACCTGCGCGCAGGCAGGATTTCCATAATGGCAGCGAGGATAACCAGCGTCCCTCCGAGGAACTCAATCGTTCCCAAGTGTTCCCCTGCAAACAGGGCAGCCGAGAAGACGCCGATCAGCACCTCGCTCATGAGTAAAATGCCGACGCGGGCAGGTTCGAGGCGGCTGGTTGCCCAGAGTAGCCCGACCATCGATAGACCCCACCAAAGACCTCCCATTGCTGATATCCACAGCAGGCTCTGTACCCAAGCCTCCTCAGGCGGGAGAGATGGCCATGGTGCCAGCGCGGGTGCGAGAGCGGCTGCGCCAACGAGTGCGCCCAGGGAGAATACGAAAGCGGTTTGCCCGGCGTCGGTTGTCGCGCGGGTGCGGATTCCCGTAGAGGATATCGACCAGAGAATTCCGGAGGCCAGCCCCAGCCAGTCGCCAAGCGTACCCGGCATGGGCATTCCGCCATTTCCGCTAAGGACCAGTACGAGGCCAATCAGACCCACCCCTATCGCGGCGGTGCGCACGAAAGGCGTCGGCCATCCAAGGCAGTAGCGCCCGATTAGCGTGCTCCATACGGGGGTAAGGTAGAACAACAGAATGACGATCGAGACGCGACCATAAAGCAACCCCACCGAGTAGAGAGCGAAGGCTGCCCCGCCAGACGCGATCGACAGAAGTGCGATAGGGTTCCCGGCTATGAGCCGGCGCCAATGCCGGAGCCCGAATGGGGCCAGAATCAAAGAGGCTACCAGGACGACGGCCAGCGTGCCCCATGCGCCGGGCAATGCGATCTCCGCGAGGCGGCGGACGGGGAACCAGTAGACGCCCCAGAGCGTGCCCGTGGACACTACCAGCAAACTGGCGATCAGGGTATTGCCTTCCTGTCTCATCGTTTTCGGTCCATTGTTTTGTCGAGCCTTAGTCGCCGATTCTCCCGATCACCGGTCGCCTGAGGCCGCCATAACACAGCCAGAGATCTTGCCGGCGCGGTTCCATCTTGGCTACGAGCGGAAGAACAGCGCCGTCATCACCCCGCCGGTCAGGATGACCATCCAGCGGACCACCGACGGCGGAAGGGTTCGTGCGATCCGGGCCGCGGCGTACCCGCCTGTCGTGGCCGCAATCATCATCAACAATGCTTCCGCCCAGACAATCGCGTCTCCGATTGTGTAGACCGCGACCGCGATTGCGGTGAGAACTGCGGACAATAGGTTCTTGAGTCCATTCATGGCATTCAGGTTGCGGTGGCCGAGTAGGCCGAAGGCGGCGAGCAGGACAATTCCCAAACCACCATTGAAGTACCCGCCGTAGACGCTCACCAGTAGCAATGAAGTTGTCTGTACAAGCGGCGCGGCTTCTGCGCCATTGCGCTTGAGGGCATTGAGCAGGCTCGGACCGGCGGCGAAAAGAAGCGTGGCTAGGAGCAGCAACCAGGGGACGATAGCATCGAATACGGTATCGGGCGTGACGATGAGAAAGGCAGCGCCAATTGCGCCACCACAGAGACTGGTCGCAATCAACGCGGACATCGACAGACCGTTGGGCGCACGTAGATCCTCTCGAAAACCCCAGGTGCTTGCGAAATAGCCTGGGAGCAGGGCAAGCGTGCCTGAGGCATTCGCGGCAACAGGGGGCACGCCGGCATAGACGAGCGCCGGAAATGTGAAAAAGCTCCCACCGCCTGCGACGGCGTTGAGGGCGCCCCCCATGAATGCCGCGCATATCAAAAGGGCGAAGGTGGCGCCGGAATCGACCAGCATAGGTAGTTCCCCGTGTTCATAAGTCAGTCCGGTTTCCGTGAGTGGTTGGGCAGTTGGTCGGTGCCCTAGATGATCGCGCCGTTACGGGTCACCCATCCGCGAGCGCTTCGAGGAGCGACGCCAGCAGTTCCTGCGCAGCCTTGGCGGCCGCATCGGGGTCGCGGAGTTCGATTGCATCGACGACAGCCTCGTGCGCAGCGTGCGCCGGTTGCGGGAGTTCCGGCTTCGATTCCGAGGCCTCAATTGTTTTCTGAATGTTTGCCCGGAAATAGGAATAGAGCTGGACCAACGCACTGTTGTGGCTCGCTTCCACAACCTTGAGATGAAATCGAGCATCACGTTCGACGAAGTCCTTCAGCGTCGCTTCATCGGACCACGTTCCCCGCACGCTTAGGGCCTCGCGCATCGAAGCGAGATCATCTGCAGTTCGCCGTCGTGCGGCCAGTCTGGCGGCCTCCACCTCAAGGGCCTGTCGGACCTCAACTTGATCGCGCAAGGCGGCGCGTTCGATCCTTTCCAGGAACGTTCGGTCGTGACGTACGGCTTTCACATAGGTGCCCGAGCCCTGTCGAACCTCCAGTAGACCATCGTGTGCCAGTGCACGAACTGCTTCGCGGACTGTGTTTCGCCCAACGCCAAAAGACTCAGCCAGTTGTGTCTCGGTAGGAATTCGGTGCCCGGGTGTCCAGTGTCCCTCCCGAATCTGTGTCTGCATCTGCTCTGTGACCGCCGCGACGAGGGAAGTCCTTCGAATCTGGGATATCGCCATACTGGTTGAATATTTTACCTAGTAATAGGATCATCGAATCATAGGATGTTTTAGTGCTCTGGTAAAGGTAATACTCCGGGCCCAAAGCAGGCGCGACCCGTCGGGGTCTGGCCGGGGATCGCAAACTCTGGGGAAATGCCTATAATCGAACATAGACCCGGGCAGCTGGCTCGGTCGTTCGGGAGATCGTCTGCTTGCTGCCTGGTTCCCCGCTGCGTGCGGGGACACGCGTCGACACGCCCAGGCAGGACGAGTTGAAACGGCTAGATTCCGGGCCGTTTATCGGGACCCCTGGGCTCCTCTCCAGGGTATCAAGGTACGAGTTCGCCGGCTCTTTGCGCACGGCGCGGGTCGCGAGCTGCGTACAGGAGCGTATGCCATGACTGAACAGTTGACGCCGTTTTCGTCCTTCGACGTGGAGCGACTCGAATCGCTTCTGTCGCGTAGCGACCTGAACGCCGGTGAGGGGCATGTCACGGAGCTTGCCGCACGTCTGTACGCGCGGGATCAGGCGGAGCCCGCGAGCATTCCACCCGACGTGGTGACCATGAATAGCGAAGTCATGGTTAAGGAATTGTCCACTGGCAAGGGGTTTTCGTGCACCCTGGTTTTTCCCAGGAACGCGGATTCTGGCAGGCGTCGGATTTCGGTGCTTGCCCCGCTTGGGGCGGCGCTACTGGGTGCCAGAGTGGGATCCACGGTCGAGGTGCGTACGCCCGCGGGCTCCCGGCGCTATCGTGTCACGGAGTTGCTTTTCCAGCCCGAGGCTGCCGGCCGTTTCGACCTGTGAGCGCGTGTGATTGGACGGTCCTTGGCCGTCACGGAGACTGCCTGTAGAAGTCGCATCGCCTGTGCCCTTGCGCCCGAGATTTCGTCTAGGGCGCGGACACCTGCGTCAATCCTCTAACCAGTTGTTGGCAGTAGTGGCTGCCCTCTTGATTGCAAAATGAAACGTACTGCCGCTTCCATTTCACGTTATCGCCTACCCGGCGTAAGAGTCTCCCTCATCCCCCGAGACTAACGCCGGAGGACAAAGGTCCGTTCTCCGGCTAGTTCGTTTTTGGTCGAACACCCAATTATCCCGGGTAAATGCGCGTCCGGTGCCGTAGTGCCGGCGACCGGCGCTGTATGTGTTCTAGTGCGGGGAGAATCTTCATGCGTACGTGCAACTTCGTCCTGTCGTCCAATGATCTCCAGAAGCTAGTTCCACTGCTGGCCTACACCGAGAAGACTACTGGTGGCTTTTACGAGCCGCACTTGGCTGCACTTTCCACCAAGTTATCCATGTGCAGGGAAACCGGTCCGGTAGACGTCCCGGCTGACGTCGTGACCATGAATAGTCACATGCGGCTTTACGATCTGATGCGTCGACGGGTATCTGATTGCGCTCTGGTCTATCCGTGCCAGGAAAAGTCGTCGCTAATTCAGGGGTCCGTGCTCACGCCCCTGGGTGCAAATCTGCTCGGGGTCAGGGCAGGTGATGCCGTTCGATTCCGTGTGGACGGGAAGCTGATGCAAGTCCAAGTCCAAGAGCTGCTTTTTCAGCCGGAGGCTGCAGGCCGCTTTGATCTATAGCCAGGGCCGGGCGCTTGATGCAAGAGAGATTAATGGGGTCTGCCGGTCTGACGACGGTGCCGGGCCCAGGTAGCCATAGGAGGCGGTGTCCTCGCGCCGGTTCTGGTCTCTTGATCGGCCGCGCAGGCAGTGAATATTGGGAGGCGGATATGGTGTACCAACGTGGTGCGCATCCCCGGTCGAAGGAGTTATCGGGTACGAAGATCATGATTACGCGGCCGCAACCATACTGCGCGCCGCTTGCGGCGATGCTTGAGTCCGCAGGCGCCAATGTGGTTCTCGCACCAATGGTTCGTCTTCTGCAGCCGTCGGAAAAGGCGATCCTGAATGCAATCGCGCGGACCGTGGAGGATTTCCATCTCCTCGTGTTCGCGAGCCCGGCGGCGGCGGCATGCGGAATCGCCTACTTGCATACTTGGGGGCCCATTCCTGCGCGTTTGCTCATCGGCGCGATTGGCCCTGCCACCGCCGCCGTGGTCAAGAGGTGGGGATATGAGGTGGATATCGTTGGTGGCGCGCCGTACGACAGCGAAGCGTTCCTAGCCTCCTTCACTTCCGTCGGCCTGGGAGGATGGAGCGTCGCGATATTCCGTGCCCAAGACGGGCGGAACTTTCTGGCGAATATGCTGCGTCAGCGAGGGGCCAGGGTGACGTTCGTGCAGGCTTATCGCCGGGGCGGGCCCGCCTACGCCAACCAGGTGCGCGCGAGAAGGGCGTTGTGCAACGGTGTCGATGCAGTATTCATCTCAAGTGCCGAAGCGTTTCGGAATCTTATTGATGCCCTGACACCACGGAAGGCGTGCGTCCTGCGTCGCACGCCGGTGATAGCGGGGCATCACCGAATCGCCGCCGTCGTGCGCAACGCCGGCGTTCAAACGGTTGTGGTCGCGAACGGTCCGTCCGATGCCGAGATGTTTACCGCTGCGGGGCAATGGCTCAAGTCAAGGAGCGGGTTAGTTAGCGGGTCTGAAGTGTAGGTGCTGGCGAGTGGCGGCTGGCAAGTAACACCAGTTGTCTTCATGCCTGCGTGAGGCCATCTCGTTCCGGCATGACTCGTAACGCTCCACCTCGCGCTGTAGCGATTTGGCTACGGCTTAAGCCTGGTACCCCGCTTGCCTGCTCCAGCGGCCTCGTTTGCGCGCCATCGCCCCGGCTGGGTGCCGGGCGCTGGACTAGGAAGGCAAAGACGTTGCTGTCCGCCACAGCCGGAGCGCCCCCTTGTTGGTGCATTGGTACCGGTCGACCTCCCGGCAGCGGAGCGGGCGGTAGGTGAGCGACCCCGGGTGTGGCGGCGGCTGTCGTCGCGCCATGAGTGAAGGCACATCGGTCTCGACTGAAGGTTGTCTGATACCGGAACGCTGCGCTGGTTGAGCTGAACGCTTGCTCCTCAACCGATGGCATAATAATTTATATAGAATACATGTTAAGGAGATCAAAGATGACTGACGCCGGGATCGCCGCAGGCTCGATAGAAGCCATCGGAGACCATTACGAAATCGTCCTGCGGCGCGAGGTGGAATGCGATAGGGCTACCCTCTGGAGCATGCTGACCGATGCGGAACACCTTAAGAACTGGCTGGCTCCAGGGACCTTAGAGCCGGGGGTAGGTGGGCGGGTATCCCTGGATTTCGGGGTCAGCGGGACGGCAATTGACTCTCGCGTAACCGCCTGGGAGCCACCCGCCGTGCTGGAGTATTCCTGGAGCAGCGACGAACAACCAACCCGACCATTGCGCTGGCAGCTCGAGGCGGGGCAGGGCAGCACCGACCTCACGGTTACCCTACGCGTCCCAGGCGACGAGGATCCGGCCAAGACTGCTGCCGGCTGGGATGCCCATCTGGAAATGTTGCTGGCCGCTGTCGCCGGCGTGCCCATCGGCTTCCCGGTGGAACGTTTCAAGGCATCGCGCGCCGTGTTCCAGCAACAGTTGGCGTCGGCGGATCAGGCCAACCGGTAATGGGAGTTATCGAGCATGAGTGAGAAGAGCCCCGGTCAGCGCCGCAAGAGTCTGACTCCGGATGTTGAGCAGGCCTGGCGCGAATTCAGCCGGACCGTCTTCCAGGACGGTGCGCTGGACGCACGGACCAAGCAGCTTATTGCAGTAGCGGTGGCCCACGTCACCCAGTGCCCGGACTGCATTCGGAACCATGTCCGCGGCGCAGCGCGGGAGGAGGCCACAGAGGAACAGATCATGGAGGCCATCTGGGTGGCTGCGGAGATGCGCGCCGGTGGGGCCGTGGCCCATTCGCGGCGGGCATTTGAGGCGCTGGACCAAGACTGAGGCCCCATGCGCGGGGATCAGTTCCCGGCGTTGTCGTCCGTCTCCAGCAGTCGCCAGGCTGTTTGAGGACCCTTGAGCAGGCCCAGGCCGGCAGCCAGTGGTGCCGCGCACGGGTCGGCGTGCATTCGCTGTGCCAGATCTTCCGCCTGCGGTGAAAAGTAAACGATGACGTCGCAGTGCAGCTGGCCTTCCGAGGCGTGGCGCAGAAACACCGCCGCCTGCTCAGCGCGCCTGCTCCTGCCATAGATGTCGTCGAAGGCGCGCTCTATGCGCTCCAGCTCCATACCGGCCAGTAGGGCGTCCCCCAGATTCAGGTTATGCCATTGGCTCATGTCGGCTCCCCGTGTCGCTGCGTTTGAGCCCATCGAGGATAATCGAATGACGAGGGCGTATCCCATTGCCACACCCCGCCCAGGCCGAGTGCCAGCCGCGCCGAGTTGCCAAGTACGCAGAGGGTGCTGGTGCCCATGGCGACGGCGGCAATGGCGGGGTGGATAAAGCCGGCCATGGCTGCCGGCAGGGCCACCAGATTGTAGGTCATGGCCCATCCCAGGTTCTGCACCATGCCGCGGCGGGCGGTGCGGGCCAGGCGTATGGC
>JACDUA010000039.1 GCA_013519935.1 Ectothiorhodospiraceae bacterium WFHF3C12
AGGGCGGCTGCCGCGGCCCGGGCGGTGGGATCCGCTTCACCCACCGCGATCCCCAACTCGGCGGCGGCCAGGGCGGGGCCGTCGTTCTGGCCATCTCCGACGAACGCAGTGGGTCTCCGCGCCTGCAACTCCCTTATTATTGCGAGCTTCTGTTCGGGCGAACAAGTGTGGGCGACATTGCACGCGTCTATCCCGAGCTGATCGGCCACACGTTGGCAGGCGGCGGCGGAATCGCCACTGACCAGGTGGATCTCGCAGCCCAGCTGCTGGAGTGCCGCCACGGTGGCGGATGCCTCCGGACGCAACGCCTCGCTGAAGTGGATCCGCCCGATGAACCTCCCGTCGCGGGCCACGCAGAGCTCGGTGCCGTGGTCGGCCGCGGTAGGCACAGGTATGCCGGCCCGGCGCAACCAGCTGGCACGGCCGGCGTGGATCGTACTGGGGGGGGCTCGCCAATGAGTACCTTCTCCCGGGGTAATGTCCCGTTCCCCCTCGGCCTTGGTAACGCCGGTCCGGGCTGCCAGTCCCGATGCGAGAGGGTGGCGGGTGCCTGTCAACGCGATGGCGGCGGCCTCCAGGACCTGATCTTCGCCAACCCCATCGGCGGGCTCCACCTCGTGCACCCATGGTTGGGCCCGCGTCAGCGTGCCCGTTTTGTCGAATACCACCACGCGGGCTCGGGCGGCGAATTCCAGCACGGCGGGATCCCGGAAAATGATGCCCGACCTGCCGGCCGCGCCTACCGTCAGCACGGCGACCAGCGGTACCGCGAGACTCAGCGCGCAGGGGCACGTGACGATGAGCACCGCCAGGGCCCGGGTGGCGGCATCCGTCCCGGAGGCGTCGTTGCCCAGGGCCAGAACTGTGGCGACGGCGGCGGCCATGAGGACGATGGGCAGCAGCGCCCGGGCGCTGCGGTCAGTGAGCCGCTGCAGGGCGCTCTTTCGGCTCAGCAGCTGCCGCACCGAGCGTGCCAGGGCGTCGATCCGCCGCGCACCCGCCCCGGCGGTAACCCGCACCCGCAGGGTGCCGTCGCCGTTGCGTGTGCCGGCGAGCACCTCATCCCCACCGGTACAGGTCTGAGGCGTGGACTCGCCGGTGATCAGGGCCTGATCCAGGGTAGAGCGACCATCGACCACCATCCCGTCCACCGGAATAGCGTCTCCAGGCGTCACGTGTATGACGTCGCCGGCGGTCAGGTCGGCCACGGCTACGTCCCACACCCCGGAGCCGTCGACAAGCCGGGCGCGCTCGGGCAACGCTCCCAGATAGGCATGCACCGCGCGAGTAGCATTTCGCCGCACGCCGAGGTCGATGAGCCGAGCCACCAGCTGGAACGTGATCAGCATCACCGCGGCGTCGAAATAGACCCCGGTGCTGCCGCGGGCGAGCTGGACCACGGAGACCGTCGCCGCGGCGAGCACGGCGATGGTGATCAGCGTGTCCATGCCGGGCACCCGTGCGCGCAGGGTGCGCCAGCCGGCCACATAGAAACCGTAGCCGGAATACAGCAGCACGGGCAGCGCCAGTACACCCGAGGCCAGCGCCAGATGCCATTCCGCCCAGAGCTCGACGACGCCCAGTGGGGCCAGATAGGTGAGTATGGCGGACATCATGCTCCACATACCGAAGCATACCGCCACCGCCAGGCGCATCTGCAGCGCGCGGCGAAAGGCGGCCTGCGGGCGGTCGCCGGCCCCCCCACCTTCTCCGGCTGGGCGGATGGTGTAGCCGAGACGCCGGACCGCGGCCTGCAGCGCCTCCAGGGAGGTTAGGCCAGGGTCCCAGCGAACCGTGGCGGCGTCCGCCGCGAAGTTGACGCCCGCGTTAATGACCCCCGGCTGGCGCTGCAGGGTGGCTGCCACTGCTGCAGCGCAGCCGGCGCACATCATGCCCTCGATCTGAAGCGCCGTATCCTGGTGAGGGGTCGAGGCTGTCGCCGACAAGGTTATTCCCTCGATACGTCGAAGGTTTCACGCAGTGCGTCGGCGGTCCAGGGGCTGCGGCCGGCGTGTTCCTTGCGGATGATTTTGACGGTCTCGGCGTCCACGGCCGGGGCGTGGTTGCCCCATTGGGCGCGGATGTAGCTGGTCACCGCGGCGATCTCGGCGTCGGAGAGTTGGCTGCCGAAGGCGGGCATGGACCCGTTGTAGCGTTCGCCGGCCACCTGAATCGGCCCTTGCAGGCCAAAGTTGACGATGGCCACGGGGAGCGCCGGTTCGTTCCTGACCCAGCGGCTTTCGGCCAGCGGCGGGAAGCTACCTGGCACGCCCTGGCCGCTGGCCTGGTGGCAGGCCGCACAGTTCGCACTGTAGACGGCCTTGCCGCTGATCGAAGCAGAGTCCGCTACATGCACCGGTGTACGGCTGTCGCCGCCAGCCAGGGGATAGCCAGTCTGGGCAATGATGTAGCCGGTACCCCAAATTACCAGAGCGGCTACCAGCATCAGGACCAAGCGGGGGACCGGTCGATCGCCCTCGGTAGGTTCCGCCTGTTCGCGGCGCTGAGGGTTGTCGCGATCACCGGCCATTGGCGTCACCCTTCTGCTTATGGGGCAGGGTCTCAACTGGATAGGTGTGGTCCAGAGCCTTGAGATAGGCGACCAGATCCTTGGCTTCCCGGGTGGTTACCACGGTGCCGTGCTCCGGCCCGTATGGATCGGGGATATTCACCACGGTGTCGCTCGGTAGCGGCTCGCGTACCACACGGAACAGGTACCGATAGGCGGGCATAATGCTGTCCTCGACCACAGCCCGCGGGTTGTAAAGATGGATGTAGTGCCAGGTCTCGCTGGGCTGGCGGGCGCCGATGTTGAACAGGTCCGGGCCGGTACGCATGGTGCCCATCAAGTGGGGTTGGTCGTAGGCGTAGTCGCCGGGCACCGAAGCCCGGCCCCAGCCGCGCTGTTGATCGGCGTTGGAGAAGCCCGGATCCCGCGGCTGCTGGCTATGGCAGTAGACGCAGCCCTGGCTGATGTAGATCTCCCTGCCGCGTAGCTCGGCCTCGGAATACGCCTCCAGCTCGTCGGGGACGGGCGCGCCGGCCATTTGGGTATAGGGCATCACCACCAGCATCAGGGTGGCGAAGAGCAGTATCAGGGCGGCCCCCGCCATGATGGCGATAGTGCGGGTCATGTGCGGCCCTCCGGGATGGTGGAACGAAACAGGGTCGGTCGGTCGGCAGGCCGGCCGCCGAGCCATAACAGCGTCAGGAAATGCCCGGCGAACAGCAGGTGGCTGGCGGTCATCAGTGCGCCGCCGACGGAGCGTGCCTTCAGGTAGGGCAGCGTGAGCCGGACCGTCTCCATGAACGCCGTATCACCATCGAGCAGTGCCAGCCCCTGGAACCAGCCGCCGATGGACAGCGCCACCACGTAAATGATGATGCCGCTGAACGCCAGCCAGAAGTGCAGCACGATCAACCGCCGGGAAGGCCATTCCCAGCCGGTGATCCGCGGCATGATGAAATAGACGGCGCCGAAGAGTATGAAGCTGAGAAAGGCATACATGCCCAGGTGAGCGTGTCCTACCGTGTAATGGGTGAAATGCGTTACCACGTTCACGGAGCGCAGCGCCTCCATGGATCCCTGCAGGGAGGAGGCCGTGTACATCAGCGATCCGATCCAGACGAAACGCAGGGTGGGCGAGTCCCGCAATCGGCCGAAGTGGCCGATCATCGTGCCGTGGTGGTTGATAGCCACGGTAACGACCGGGATGACCATCATCACGCTGTGGACGATGGACAGCGTCACCAGCCAGGTAGGCACGGGCCCGCCGATCAGATGGTGGATGCCCACCTGGCTGTAGAACAGGGCGAGTGACCAGAATCCCAGCAGGGACAGGCGGTAGGAGATCACCGGTTTGCCCAGGATCTTCGGGATCATGTAGTAGGCGATGCCCACGCCGATGGGCGTGACCCACAGCCCCAGCACGTTGTGGGCGAACCACCAGTTCACTGTTGCCCCGGCCGCCCCCGGGAACAGGTAGGGCAGGTTGGCTAGCAGGAACAGCAACGGGAACCAGATCAGGGCCCCCATCAGGTACCAGCTGGTTACGTACAGGTGACGGACCTGACGGTTTCGCACTGTCAGCAGCAGCGGCACGGCGCACAAACCCCCGGCCAGCACGAACAGGGCGTCCACCTGCCAGGGGAATTCCAGCCATTCCTCGCCATCGGAAAGTCCGGCGCCGATGGACACCAGCCCGAGGACCATGCCCAGGTTCCAGACCCAGGCGCCGGCGGTTGCGTATCCGGCGCCCATTAACGGCGTCTTGAACAGGCGGGGCACCAGCCAGACGGCCGCCCCCAGGCCGGCCATGGAGGCCCAGCCGTAGGCCACGGCGTTCAGATGCATGGGACGAATGCGACCGAAGGTCACCGCCTCTATGTCGGCCAGCAGCTCCGGCATATGCATCTTGAGAGAGCTGAGCAGTCCATAGAGCGAACCCACCACGAGCCAGACGACGGCGGAAGCCAGTAGGGTGAGTACCGGCACCCTTGAGGAGAGGTCGGCCTCACGGCGGGCCGTTACGGCTTCTTCGTCCGTTGCGTCTCTGGGGGCGTCGGCCAATCCGTGCCGGCCGGCGGCCGGATCCTCGGCCCGTCCCACCTCGCCGGCGGCAAAGATGGTTCGTGCGGCGCTGGCGCCGTGGCTGAACTGGTCGGTAGCGATGGACCAGACCAGAGCCAGCAACGCGCCTACGGAGATCAGAAAGGTCAGTGCCAGCAGAAACGCAATGGTTGGAGTCACCTCAATCCCCCGGTGAAAGCGTGATCGATAGCGGTGGTTGCAGGTCGGCTACCGATTGACGACGAGCGCTTCGCCCCTCTCGGTGCAACCTGGTAGCGAAAGCCATACAGTCAGCTGCGCGGCATGACTGCGCCGTTGCCAGCCGTGGGCGCCTAGGTGCCGGACGTATCCCACATTGCCGGGTGTTGCCGCCACGAGGCGTGGCTACAGCCCGTCAGGACGCCGGCAGACCGGCAACGGCCCTCGTCGGCTTTCCTGTACGCCGATAATCCGGTTCGGTCCGCGCAAGGTTATGGGGCGTGCCGGTTTGCGCCATCACCTCTGTTTCCAATGCCTCTAGAACCACCGGCGCCGCAAGCGCGCACACGCATACGTGGCGGTCAACGAGCCTCGTCGCGCAGTAATGGCGTAGGTCGTATGCGTGTCCTTCGCAGAAGCAGGCAACGCGCTCCGTGTGCTTGCGCAAGTCCTCGAACTGAATCGCGAGGTTGTAGGCGTCCGCATATCCGCTGGTAGCCATGGTTCACCTCCCGTGGGCTCTCCCGCCGGTTGTTCCCAGTGGTTGGCGGCCCATCTGCCGCTCCAGCCACAGTTACGGCGTCTGAGTGTTAACTTCTATATAATGTATATAGAATACATTAAAAAATCCAGTACGCGCCGTCTACGCCATGGCCGGTAGCGACTCATGGTGGCGGGATGCGGGAGTTCGCCTTTCGTCCCCTTGGCAGCCTTGAAGAAACTCCCAGTGGGCGGTCAGCCTGCGGTACGAGCCGTCAGATCCAACATGAGAAAGGCCAGAGACAGAAGTGTGTTAAGCGCCCAGGCCACCGTTATCCACCGGGCCAGGACGCCGTAAAGGGGCTTGTGGACATTATCCGCGGTGGCCCAGATCGCAGCCACGATCCAGCCCGTGTACACGATCAGCGCGACGGCCAGCACGGCGACCAGTGGTGTGGCGGTCGGTGGGGCGTATGACCAGAGCAGCAATATCCAGAGGACATTGCTTGGTATGACGCCATAGAGCCAGAAGACACGTGCGAGCGACGCGGATTCGGGAAAACACCGACGAAGAACGCCTACCATGACAAAGCCCCTCTATGGTCGCCGGCGTGCATACCGGCACAATTAAATATGTATTTAGTATAGTAGTTTAAGTTCGGCGTGCCAGTCGGCACGAATTGGCGAGACGGTCGTAAGGCTGAGTGAAGCCGAGACGCAGTCGCAACACGACGTAGTCACGCCAAGAAGGGCCACCGGTCGTTCAAGGGCGGAGGATTGCCTTACATGCGCGTGATTGAAACGCTGAAGAATGCGACTGAGACCCTGTCGCCGGCCTACTTTGCCATGGTCATGGCTACCGGCATCCTCTCCATTGCGGCGGACATGCAGGAGCTGGGTACCGTCGCCCTGGGGCTGTTTCTGGTCAATATCGTCGCTTACGCCGCGCTTGGTGTGATGCATGGTCTGCGACTTGCCTGGTTTCCGGCGCGTTTCCTGGCGGATCTGACGGACCACGCCAGGGGACCAGGCTACTTTACATGGGTGGCCAGCACGGCCGTGCTGGGCGGCCAGTTCATTGTGCTAACGGACGGATATCGTGTTGCGGTCGTGCTTTGGGGCATTGCCTGCCTGCTGTGGCTGGCTGTGACGTACACGCTGTTCACGGTATTCGTCGTAAAGGAGCACAAGCCGGGTCTCGGCGAGGGCATCAATGGCGGGTGGCTGTTGGCGGTGGTCGCAACCCAGTCCATCGCGGTGCTAAGCGCGTTGATCGCCCCACACTGGATCCAGCCATACCGCCTGGAGCTGAACTTTGTTGCGCTGTCGATGTGGCTGTGGGGTGGGATGCTCTACATCTGGATGATCGCGCTCATCTTCTATCGTTATTATTTCTTTTCCTTCTCGCCTGGTGATCTCGCGCCGCCATACTGGATCAACATGGGGGCGATGGCCATTTCGACGCTCGCCGGCTCTCTGCTCATCGTCAATAGTCCGGACGCGCCCTATCTTGAATCCCTGCTACCATTCCTCAAGGGGTTTACGGTTTTTTATTGGGCCACCGGTAGCTGGTGGATTCCGATGCTGCTGCTTCTAGGCATCTGGCGGCACGCAATCAAGCGGTTCCCGCTAAGCTACGACCCGCTGTACTGGGGGTTGGTCTTCCCGCTCGGCATGTACACCGCATCCACCTCCCAGATGATCCGGGCGATGGACCTGGGATTTCTCGAGGTTGTGCCTGACGTCTTCTTCTACGTTGCGCTGATCGCTTGGGGTCTCACCTTTATCGGGATGATGGCGCAGATGATTCGTACCCTGCTTCCGCGGTCGGCCGAGTCGCTGTAGGCCACGAGGCTAGGGCGGGACTGACGATACCTATGGAACTGACACAGCATACCGACTACGGGCTGAGAGTCCTCATGTACGCCGCCAGCAACCCTGGACGCCGCGTGACGCTCAAAGAGGTCGCGGCCGCTTACTCCATTTCCATGGAGCATCTTCGTAAGGTCGTTCATCGCCTGGCCCGCCACGGCCTGCTGGTCACCGCCAAGGGCCGTTCTGGCGGCTTCATGGTTAGTCAGCCGGCGGGGGAAATACGTGTCGGCGATGTGGTGCGGTTGCTGGAGGGTTCACTGGAGATCGTCGACTGCGAGCGCCAGCCTTGCCCATTGCGGGGGGCGTGTGCGTTGAAGCGCGCCCTGCAGCAGGCCCGCCATGCCTTCATGGAGGAACTGGACAAGGTCACGCTGGCGGACCTTGTCAGCGAGGGTGACACCGTGGATCGTCTGTTGAAGCTGAACGCCAGGCCCTAGGGACATGCACCCTGGGTGATCGCAACGCACCTGCGAATCCCCCGTGCGATTTCGCTTGTGGCGCAAGTGGTTGCCGGTTTTAATTGCCGTTCGGCGCGTCGTCCAGTCTCGCCGGCAGCCGGTGGTAGCCGCTGCCCGGATAGCCGGCAGGCTCCGGATGGTCGTTGCTGATGGGCGAGAGACGTGATGTTCTCGCCAATAACGCCTCCAGGAATACCCGCAGCTCCATGCGTGCGAGCGGCGCTCCGGGGCAAACATGCATGCCGGCGCCCCAGAGCAGGTTCCCGGACTGATCCCGGGACAGGTCGATGGTGTCCGGCTCGGCGAAGGCTTCTGGATCTCGATTGGCAGCAACCCAGTTAAGAGTAAGTCGGTCACCGGCCTCGATATGCCGTTCACCGAGGGTTGCGGGCTGTGTGGCGACCCGCCGGTTGTCTACCAACGGGCCGTGCCAGCGCAGGATCTCTTCGATGGCATCGGCGCACAGCGCTGGCTCGTCCCGCAGCTGACGCTGTAGCGCGCGATCATGGGCGAGGGCGTGCACGATGATACCAATGGCGGCGGATAGGGTGCCGATTTCGCCCACTGTCCAGTTGCGCAGAATGGAGACAATTTCCACGTCGCTCAGCGGCCGGCCGTCCACCCGCTCCCGCATCAACCGGCTGGTGGCGTCGTCACCGTTTAGTCCTGCATCGCGCCGGACGTTGAGTGCGTGTGACACATAGCCCTGGAAGGTCTCCGCGAGGCGGGCGAGGCGAGGCCGGTCCCGCTCCAGGGTGGCCTGCTGGTTCTCCAGGGTCCATTCCACCAGGGTTGGGCCAAGGTCGTTCGGCCAACCGAGGAAAGCGCACTGTGCGGCGGCTGCGAAGGGCCGGGCCACGGCCTCCATCACCTCGACCGTGTCGTTTGTCCCCGCCGCCTCCAGGACTCCGTTAGCGATCGCCTCGCAGTCCGGCTCAAAACCGGCGACCCGAGCCTCGCTGAAATAGGGCTCGATCAGCTGCCGATAGACCGTGTGCTGCGGCGGGTCCATGCCATTGGGTACGGATATGTGCCGGGAGACCGCATTGCTGAACGTATCGGGGTCGTGGAGGACCCGGGTGATGTCCTCATGCCGGAACAGCGTCCAACCCTGGTACTCACTGTAAGCGACCGGACACTGCTCGCGCATGCGGTCATAGGCAGCGCGCTGGTTGTCCAGGATCTCCGGTGAGACCGGATTCCAGTCTTCCTGCCGGGGGGTGCCCATCGAGGCCTCCACAACGCCGTTGATTCAGTCGGGCCGCTGCCCGGTTCCGACACAAGACGCTAACCGGACAGCCGAACGTACACGTTGACGCGAGTCAATCGTTCAACCGCGCCGCTGCGAGGGGCACGCCTTGCGAGCTTATCGGTCCGACGGCGTGACGCCGGGAAAGCGCTGCGAGACATAACGGCCGTGGCAGCCGGCGCATTGACGCGTCATGCTCTCGAAGCGTGCCAACTCGGCGGCCGTGTCCTTCTGCTGTGCCGCCGCGGCGAGTTCAGCCGCCGTCGCGTGGAAGCGCTTGTCGCGCTTGATGAAATCCTTGGGAACGGCCCCGGCCAGGTCCTTGCGGTCCGCCGGCGTCAGCTCCTGCTTGAGGATGAAGCTGTCGTGGATGGCCTGTGCCTTGTCCTGGACCCGTGCGTGATCACCCGTCACGATACCTTCGTAGATCGACTGCATTGCGTCGGTAATGTGCCGCATCTCCTGCTGCAGGAGTCCCCGTAGCTTGGGTGTGAGCGCGGCGGTGACATCTTGATCGTCCTCGTTGTCGGCACCGGCTCTCAGCGGGATGATTACGAGCGCGCCCAGCAACAGGACGGCGAGCGGCTTTGACAGGGACATGGGTCAACCTCCGGTTTATTGGTTGCCAGCGGGCGGCTACCCGGTCGTCGGTCGAAGCGGCTACCCGTTGGTGGATTTCAGTGGACGGTGGCGTATGTCCGGCTCGCGACCGCGCAGCATCTGCTTCCAGTAGAACGGCGGCAACAGGCGTTTCTTGACGAACCAGTAGAAGCGGGACTCCTTGAACGGGTCAAGCGGCAGCGTCGGTGTCACGACGCCGTTATAGACGAACTCGGCCAGCATCACACGCCCATAGGCCGTGACCAGCGGGCACGAGGTGTAGCCATCGTAACGCCCGGCCATGGGTTTGTTGTCCAGCCAGGCGAGCAGGTTCTGCACGCTCACCGGTGCCTGCTTGCGCACCGCCGCCGCCGTCTTCGAGGTGGGCAGCGAGCTGGCGTCGCCCAGCGAGAAGACGTTCGGGTAGCGTTGGTGCTGGGTCGTAGCGGCATCCACGTCGGCCCAGCCGTCTGCGTTGGCCAGTGGGCTGTCGCGCAGAAAATCCGGCGCCCGCTGGTGAGGGGTGACATGCAGCATTTCGAAGGGCTGTTCGACGATTCGGGTTTCGCCCTGGCCATCAGTGGTCTTGAAGCGGGCAACCCGGGCCTCGCTATCCACCGAAACCAGGTCGTGCCCGAGCTTGACGTCGATACTGTAGCGCTGCGCGACGCGCTCCAGATGCGGCACGAAGTCCGGTACGCTGAATAGCGCGCCGGCCCCGCTGTAGAAACCCAGATTGCTCTGCGAGAGCCGCCCCTGCCGGCGCTGGTGGTCCGCCGCCAGGTAGGCGATCTTCTGCGGCGCTCCCGCACATTTCAGAGGCGGCGGCGGTTGAGTGAACACCGCGTTGCCGCCGCGGAAACCGCGCAGGCATTTCCAGGTATACGGTGCCAGCTCCGGGTGGTAATTGCTGCACACCCCATTGCGCCCGAGGGCCTCCCGCAGGCCCTCGACCCGGTCCCAGTCCAGGTGGATGCCGGGGGCGACGACCAGCACCTGGTAGCCGATGGTGCATCCGTCTTCCAGCGTCACCTGATCCTGATCGGGTTCGAAGGTGGCAACCCGCTGGCGAATCCAGGTCGCGGCATCGGGCAGGGTTTCCCGCTGCGGGCGCACGGTGCGTTCCATGGCGTAGGTGCCGCCGCCGACCAGTGTGAAGGCCGGTTGGTAATAGTGCGTATCGCTGGGCTCGATAATCGCCACGTCGAGATTTGGCCGCCGACGGAGCAATGACGCGGCCACCGTGGTCCCGGCGGTGCCGCCTCCGACAATAACGATCTGGTGATGTGAAGGGGTTGGATTACTCATTGGCAGCGTGCGCTCGCTTCGTGGCCGGGCTTTGAACCATGCATGGTAAGTGGCGCATTAATTACGTTTTTTGAGTAAAATCAATTTATTTATATTAATTGATTATATATATAGATACCTTGTTGTCCCGTGCTTCCGACCATGGCCATGCCATGCTCACCCAGCGCCCTGGAGCGACGGCCAGCCGTCGGCGCGCAGCGGCCGGTTGCGCGTGCGCAGGCTCGGGGGCAGGGCGGATTCGCCTTGCAGGTGGATGTCGATGGACCGGGCCAGGTCCCGCCCCTCGCCGATAGCCCAGACCAGCAGGGAGTGGCCCATGGCCGCGTCACCGCCGGCGAACACGTCGGAGATGCTAGTGGCCATGGACTCGTCCGTGGCTATGGTGCCGTCGCCGGCGATCGCCAGCTCCGGTGCCCCCAGGTCGTCCGTTTCCGGGCGGGCGAAGCCGGCGGCTATCAGTACCAGATCCGCCGGCAGGCGCAGGCCGTCTTCCAGTACCTCCCGGTCCACGCGGCGGCCGGCCTGGTCGCGTATCCACTGCACCCGTTCCGCCTCCAGCATGTCCACGCGGCCGTCACCGTCCTCGTCCAGAAACGCCAGGCTATTGATGCTGAAGCGTTCCTCACCGCCTTCCTTCTGGGCATAGCTCTGGCGGTAGATGCGCAGTGGCAGCGGCCAGGGGTTGGTGGCCGGGCGGTGTATCGGCGGTTTTTCGTTGATGCCGATCTGGATGACCTGCTCCGCGCCCTGGCGCAAGGCCGTGGCGACGCAGTCCGCGCCGGTGTCGCCGCCGCCGAGCACCACTACCGACCGGCCGGCAGCATGCGGTTCGGCGGGCGCCGGCCGCCCCGCCTGAAGCCGGTTGGAGCGGGTCAGGTAGGGCATGGCGAAGACCACGCCTTCGAGTTCCCGTCCGGGAATCGAAACGTCCCGCGGGTGCTGTGCGCCGATGGTAAGGCCCACTGCGTCGTGTTCGCGGCGCAGCGCCTCCAGGGTCATATCGCGCCCCAGCTCCGTCCCGGTATGGAAGCGGATGCCTTCCGCTTCTAGCTGTTCGATGCGGCGGTCAAGACGCCATTTGGCGAACTTGAACTCCGGCAGGCCGTAGCGCACCAGGCCGCCGGGGGCGTCATCCCGCTCGAAGATGCTGACCCGGTGACCGGCGCGGTTGAGCTGCTGGGCGGCCGCCAGCCCCGCCGGGCCGCTGCCCACCAGCGCGACGTGACAGCCCGTGCGCCGAGCCGGCGGCTGCGGCATGATCCAGCCCTCGTCCCAGCCGCGGTCGACGATGGCCCGTTCCATGTTCTTGATGGTCACGGGCGAGTCGTTATAGGCGAGGGTGCAGGCATCCTCGCAGGGGGCCGGGCACGCATAGCCGGTGAACTCCGGGAAGTTGTTGGTGCCGTGCAGCCGGTCCAGGGCGTTGTGCCAGTCGCCGCGGCTGACAAGGTCGTTCCAGTCCGGGATCAGATTGCCAATGGGGCAACCGGCGGTGCAGGTGGGCACCCCGCAATCCATACAGCGGGTAGCTTGCTCGCGCAGCTGCTGCTCCGACCATTCGGGCGCGTAGATCTCCCGGTGATCGCCGGTGCGTTCCGCCGGGTCGCGGTCGGGAATGGGCCGGCGCTGATAACGGAGGTACCCGTCGGGGTGGTTCTCGCTGCTCATGGCGCTACTCGCTCATCCGAAGGGGTGAGTCCGCGTCGGTGGTTGCCGCGGCTGTCTCTGGCAGCTCTTCCAGGGCTGGCGGCAATGGCATGCGCAAGTCGTCGCCGCGTTCGGCGGCGGCTTCCAGTACGGCCGCATAGCGTCTGGGCATGACCTTGACGAACCGCTCGGCGGAATCCGGCCAGTCCACCAGCAGCTCTTCGGCACGCCGGCTGGCGGTGGCCGCCAGGTGGTTGCGAAGCAGCCGCTGCACCAGGTCAAGGTCGCGCGGGTTGGTGACGGGCTCGACGCCGACCATGGCGGTGTTGATGCGGCTGTCCAGGGCCGGGTCGTCCCCGAGCAGGTAGGCCTCCCCGCCGCTCATGCCGGCGGCGAAGTTCGGCCCCACCGGCCCCAGAACCACGACGGCGCCGCCGGTCATGTACTCGCAGCCGTGATGGCCAACGCCCTCGACGACGGCCACCGCGCCGGAGTTGCGCACGGCGAAGCGCTCCCCGGCGCCGCCCTGGACGTAGAGCTCGCCTGCGGTGGCCCCGTACAGCGCCACGTTACCGATGGTCGCCGCCGACTCGGCCGGGTAACCGGCGTCAGCGGGCGCGCGGATGCTGATGCGGCCGCCGGACAGTCCCTTGCCCACGTAGTCGTTGGCCGCGCCGCACACGGCCAAATCGGTCCCCGCCGGCAGGAACGCGCCGAGGCTCTGCCCCGCGGTTCCGGAGACATCCACCCGAAGCGCGTCGGGTGCCGTTTCTTGCTCGTCACGATCCCGCAGCCAGTGGTAGCCGAGCCGAGTACCGGCAGTGCGGCAGGTATTGTCGATGGACAGAGTCAGGCGGCCGTTGCCGCCCTCGGCGGGTGCGCCATTGAGCTGAGCCAGCAGCTCGGCATCGGCGTCCTCCGCGGCCCGCCGGGGCAGTCGGCCCTCGCGCCGGGGGGCGTCCACCCGCGGGGGCTTCTCGAGCAGCATGCCGAGATCCAGCAAGTCCGCCCGGGCGTTGCCGGTGGCTCGCTGGCGCAGGCAGTCCAGCCGGCCGACCATGTCGTCCAGGCGCCGGAAGCCCAATGACGCCATGTACTCGCGCACTTCCTGGGCCACGAAGCGCAGGTAGCTGACCACGTGTTCGGGCTTGCCCGGGAAGCGCTTGCGTAGCTCCGGGTCCTGGGTGGCGATGCCTACCGAACAGGTGTTGCAGTGGCACTTGCGCAGCATGATGCAGCCGATGGCGATCAGCGCGCCCATGCCGAAGCCGTAGTACTCCGCGCCCATCAGCGCCGCCACCATGACGTCGCGCCCGGTCTTCAACCCGCCGTCGGCGCGCAGATGCACCCGCGAGCGCAGCCGGTTGGCGACCAGCACGCGCTGGGCGTCGGTCAGGCCCATTTCCCAGGGCAAGCCTGCAGAGTGGATCGACGTCCGCGCCGCCGCACCGGTACCGCCGGATTCGCCGGCGATAAGGATGCTGTCCGCGCCCGCCTTGGCAACGCCGGCGGCGATGGTGCCGACTCCGGCACTGGCCACGAGCTTGACCTGGATCTCCGCCCGGGGGCTGGCGCAGCGCAGGTCGTGAATAAGCTGCGCGAGATCCTCGATGGAGTAGATATCGTGGTGCGGCGGCGGCGAAATCAGGCCCACGCCGGGTGTGGTGTGGCGCAGCTCGGCGATCAACCCCTGCACCTTCTCGCCGGGCAGCTGACCGCCTTCGCCGGGCTTGGCCCCCTGGGCGATCTTGATCTCTAGCTGTGCTGCCTGGGCCAGGTACTCCAGGGTGACGCCGAAGCGCCCGCTGGCTACCTGCTTATTGCGGCATTCCCGCTCGGTGTCGAAGCGCTCCGGCTGCTCGCCGCCTTCGCCGGAATGGGCGATGCCCCCGACGCGATTCATGCCGATGGCCAGGGTCTCGTGGGCCTCGGGGCTGAGCGCGCCCAGGGACATGGCACCGGAAAAGAAACGGCGCGTAATGGCCTCCACGGACTCCACCTCGGACAGCGGCACGGGCCGCCCGGCGGGCAACAGCTCCAGCATCCCGCGCAGTGCGCTGGGCGGGTGGTTGGGGTCGTTGAGGCGCGCCGAGAATTCCCGGTAGATCGCCTCGTTGTCCTGCCGGGCCGCTGCCTGCAGAAGTCCCAGGGTGTCCGGATTCCAGTCGTGGTGCTCGCCGTTGCGGCGCCAGTAGTGCATGCCGCCGACGGGCAGGAAGATGGCGTCGGCGGGCCCCTCGCCGTAGGCCTCCCGGTGCAGCTCGCGCAAGTCGGCATCCAGCTCCGGCAGTCCTGCACCGCCCAGGCGGGAAGCGGTCCCCGTGAAGTGCCGGTCTACCAGGTCACCGTCAAGGCCCAGGGCCTCGAATAGCTGGGCGCCCTTGTAGCTTTCCAGGGTGGCGATGCCCATCTTGGCCATGACCTTGCGCAGGCCGTTCTCCAGAGCCTGTACGTAGTGGCTTGTTGCCTTGCCGGGCTCGATGCCGTCGGCCGTGGTGGCGGCCGCACTGGCCAGCCCGAGATACGGATACACGGCGTCCGCGCCGTAACCGAGCAGGGTGCACAGGTGGTGGACGGTGCACACGTCGGCGGCCTCGACGATCAGCGCGCAGCGCCCGCGCAGCCCCTCGCGGATCAGATGCTGGTGAACCGCCGAGGCGGCCAGTAACCCCGGGACGGCCAGGCAATGCTCGCCGGCGTCCCGATCGGTGAGGATCAGTAGCTCACAGCCCTCGGCGACGCGCCGCGCCGCGGTCTCGCACAGGCCGTCCAGCGCCGCTGCCAGGGACCTCTCCAGCGGAAAACTGGTACCCAGCGTGCCTGCGCGGAACCCCCTTGAGCGGAGGGATCGAAGCGCCTGCACGTCGCCGGCACCGAGCAGCGGCGATTCGAGGCGAATGCGGCGGCAGTGCTCGGGGCCGTCGGCCAGCAGATTGTGTGCGGGGCCGATATGAGTCACCAGGGTGGTGACCCGGTCTTCGCGCAGGTAGTCGATGGCCGGGTTCGAGACCTGGGCGAAGAGCTGTCGGAAGTAGTCCGGCAGCCGGCCGACGTTCCGGCGCAACGTGCCGGGTGGCGTATCGTTGCCCATGGCGCCGACCGGGTCGGCGCCGTCCGCCACCATGGGGCGGACCGTGTGCTCCAGATCCTCCACGGTGAAACCCGCCGCGCATTGGCGGCGGTTCAGGTCGGGGACTTCCTCCGTCGCGGTGAACCGTTCATCTGCGTCCGACGCCAGGGTTACCCGATGGGCCCGCAGCCATTCACCGTAGGGCCGGGCCGGGAAGTCCTCGAATACCGACGCCCCTTCGCGCACCGTGCCGCTGCGCGGGTCGGCGATGAGCATCTGCCCCGGGCCGAGGCGGCCGCGCTCACGGATTCGACCAGGGGGCGTATCCAGCACGCCGGCCTCGCTGGCCAGCACCAGGCGGCTATCAGCGGTGATCTCGTAGCGGCACGGCCGGAAGCCGTTGCGGTCCAGCACCGCGGCAAGCTGCTCGCCGTCGGTGGCGACGATCAGCGCCGGGCCGTCCCACGGCTCCATGATTAGGCTGTGGTAGTCGTACCAATCACGCAGCGACTGGGACATCTCTGGGTCCTTCTGCCAGGCCTCCGGTACCATCATGCGCAGCGCGTGGGGCAAGGACCGGCCCCCTTGGCCGAGCAGCTCCAGCACCTCGTCGAAAAGCGCCGTGTCGCTGAGCCCGGGCGTGACCAGGGGACGCAGCTCGTCCACATGGGCGTCCAGGGCCGGATGGGCGATATCCGCCTCGCGGGCCCGCATGCGGTTGAGGTTACCGCGATAGGTGTTGATCTCGCCGTTGTGTACCAACGCCCGGTAAGGATGGGCCAACGGCCAGGCGCCCAGGGTGTTGGTGGAGAATCGCGAGTGCACCAGAGCCAGACTGCTTTCGAAGTCCGGCGCACTGAGGTCCGAGTAGTAGCCGCGCAGCTGGTGGTTGGTCAGTAGGCCCTTGTAGACCAGCCGGCACCGGTCCAGGGAGCAGATATAGGTGGCATCAGCGGCCTGGGGGAAGCGTGCTGCCGTGGAGTGTTCCAGCCGCCGGCGCAGAACGAACAGCTCCCGGTCCAGGTCAACGCCGGACAGGCCGTCACGGTGCGCCAGCAGGACCTGTTGTATGGCCGGCTCCGAGGCCAGCGCAGTGGCGCCCAGGTCGGTGTTGTCGGTGGGGACGCCCCGCCAGCCGAGAATGCGGAAGCCGGCCGCGCGCATGGTCCCGCGCAGGTGTTCCTCCACCAGGGCGCGGATGGCGGCGTCGGCGGGCAGAAACAGCTGACCGACGGCGTAGGCGTTGGTATCCGGCAGATTGAAGCGGCTGCGGAAGAAATGGTCCGGCTTCTGAACGAGGATGCCCGCGCCGTCACCGGTGTTCTCCTCGGCCCCCCGAGCGCCTCGGTGGTCCAGGTGTTCAAGGACGTGCAGGGCATCCTGAATAACCTCGTGCGAGGCGCGGCCCTCAAGGTCCGCGACGGCACCGACCCCGCAGTGGGCGCGCGGGCGATCCGCAAAACCGTCGCCCTTCGTACCCCGGTGACTGTTCATCGCCTATCTCTTCTGTGGTTGTCGCTGGCGCGGCAAGCGAAAACGGGCAGAAAGGGTGATGGCTGGTTCCAGCCCCATCTGGCGAGGCGTTGGAGAGTCGCGTTTCCAACCTGATGTCGCTTGCCCTGGCCCAGGGCTCTTGCCCGCGGGACCTAAACCCAGCCCGGGGGATCACTCGCCGGGAAGCTCTCCCAGGACGACTCGTCCACGACGTCCCAGTCGGGCCGCCTGTGAGGCACGTGGTCGACCTCCTGTGGACGAGGTAACGGGGCGTGGACCGTCGTAGCCGCTGCGTGCAATGGCTGGCGGCGGGTTGCACGGATTGTGTTGGTAGCGTGCTCGGCGATCATGATCGATGCTCCAGGTTACTGTACGCACAGAGGGCAGAAGCCCGTGCCTGATTGCGGTAGGTGGAACTGGAACTCATGCTCGATTCGGTCGCGAAGATCGCGGTAATGGGCCGCGTTCTCCGGCGTGAACGCTGGATCCAGGGTCCACTGAAAGGCGGTGGTCATCTCCATCCAGTCCTGCGCCGTAAGTGACTCATCCAGAACAGGGAACAGATCCCGTTCCTCGCCATTGAGATGGCTGCGGTAGAGACGAACATAGGCGCGGGCGGTACGCAGCAGGTGATCGCGAGGTACCGGGATGCCAACCTCGATTTCATCAATTCGGCGCTGCAGTTCTGTACTCTTGCGCGCCAGGCGTTTGCGTTGGCCGTGGATGTGAGAAACGACGTTGACGGCATCGGGGCGGCACGCGACCAGCCGTTGCATGAGGAGCTCCTCAAACGGATAGTGGTAGTGGTCCGGGTTCCGAACCAGATAGCCGAGGATATCCTCCATCAGGGCGAAGTCCGGGTTGTTGTTCGCCTCGACGCACTCGAGCTGCTGCTGCATCGCTTGGAGCAATGCCCTGAGATTGTCGTGGTCCTGCCGCAGTCGCTTAAGCACCTGATTGTCCATGACGTAATCTCTGTTTACTGGCAGTTTCCAAAAATGTATACGAAATACATTAAATAGTCCAGGATAGGAAGGTGACCACGGAAAGGGTCAAGGTCCGGGACGGCCAGATATGACGTCAACGCGGTGGAATACGTACGAGCAGAATCAGCAGCAGCGCATAGGAGAGTGCCCAAAGGCCGCTTGCTAACGCCAGCGCTGTCATATTCTCCGGCATGAGGATGCGGAGCAGGGCAGCCGCCGCTATCGTGCCGGCCATCAGCGGGATGGTCAGCGATCGCGCTGGGTCGCGTTTCGCCCTGTTCAGCCGTACGCGTGCCATGACACCGGTGGTGAGTGTCCCCAGCGCACCCACCGTGATCGCATGGGTCGCCGTGGTGGCCCCGAGCAGGCCGCTCGTCCAGGCCGTGCCGAGTAGCGCCACGCCGGCCACCAGCCAGGCATAGCCGAACCCCAGGCACCAGAGGTCCGGCCGCCCAGCCGCCGCCCAGAGACGCCAGCGCAGCAGCCGGGCCAGGCCGAGCGCGGCGGCCAGTATTGCGAGTCCGCCGGCGGTGACGCGAGCGTCGGGGACCGCGGCCGTGGTGACTGCAAGAGCCATGATGATTAGCAGGGCGCCTTCAATGCGCGGCTGCACCCGCGCCTCCAGGTGACCGCCCGCACGCTGTATGGCGCCAGCGGCGGCCGGCGCGATAATCCGGCCGCCCATGAACAGCATCAGCAGCGCGAGCAGAAGCACCGCCTCCTGTAGTAACACGAAAGAAAGCCAGGAGACGCCGGATGCGGCCGCGGCATGGAACAGGACCGGGACGGCGCAGAGGGCGATCAGCAGTGGCGCGATGGTCTGGTTGCGCCACTTCTTGGCGCCCTTCATGAACTGCGGCACCACCAGCCAACCGAGCATGGCGGGGAACGCGGCGTTGGCCAACAGGGCGGGCGCGCCGCCGGGCAGCAGCAGATAGCTGAGCCGGGCAAGCAGCCAGAGCGCGAACAGGCCCGCCAGCCGAGGGGCGGATACACGGTTGATCAGATAGCCCGATACCACCGCCAGGGCGAAGCCGAACAGCAGCTCGTGGGCATGACCTGCCGGCGTGGCAAAGGCCGGCAGCAGCGGCTCACCGGACAGCATCCCGTGCACGCTAGCCGGCACCACCACGGCGGCATAGAGTGTCGCGGCAGGGAAGAAGACCTTCTCAGCGGCGTGGTGACGGGCAGTCGACGACCGACGCCTGCCCGCGGCTGGTTCGGCTGCAGCCATGACAACGTGGGCTCAGCGTTCCAGATGTGGCAGCTTATTCGGCACGCCGTCCCATTCCTCAGCGTCTTCCGGAGGATCCTTCATCTCGGTGATCACCGGCCACTTTTTCGCAAGCTCGGCGTTGATTTCCAGGAAATGCGCCAAGTGATCCGGCACATCGTCCTCCGAGAAGATGGCCTCCGCCGGGCACTCCGGCTCGCAGAGGGTGCAGTCGATGCACTCCTGCGGGTCGATGGCGAGGAAGTTCGGCCCCTCGTGGAAGCAGTCCACGGGGCAGACCTCAACGCAGTCCGTGTACTTGCACTTGATGCAGTTATCGGTGACGACGTAGGTCACAGGTGCCTCCCAAACAGCAGGGATCACATGAATATGTATATGATATACATTTACAAGATACAAAAAATACCTCGACCACATGCTGTGCCCGCCGGCAGCGTGGCGAGTCTATGCGTGATTGCTGCCGGTCCCATCGCGCCGGTGACCGTCTGCTATGGTGGGCGGTAGCCGCGCGCCAGCAGCCACGATCTGTAGGCGGTCATTGACGGGAGTCCATCAAATGATAATTCGCCGATCTGAGGAGCAACCCCGCTGGACGCTGCTCCGGCGATTCCCTGTTCCCAGGGGATTCCACGCGGCTTCGCGGTCCCGGGTGCAGGCCGGGCGTGAGTGGCCGGCGCCCGAGGGCGCTGGCAACGTGAAACGAATGCAGGTGTACCGCTACGATCCAGAAGGAGATGAGCGCCCGCGGGTGGATACGTTTCACGTCGACCTCGACGAGTGCGGGCCGATGCTCCTGGACGCACTCATCAAGATCAAGAACCAGATCGATCCAACCCTCACGTTCCGCCGCTCCTGCCGGGAAGGGGTTTGTGGCTCCTGCGCCATGAACATCAACGGGACCAACTGGCTGGCTTGCACGCGTGCACTGGATGAGCTGGACGACCCCGTTACCGTGTATCCGTTGAACAATCTGGATGTGATCAAGGACCTGGTCGGCGACCAGTCCCATGCCTTCGCCCAGTATGCTGCGATACGCCCCTGGCTGCGTGCTTCCCCGCCGCCGAAGGACCGTGAGCGCCTGCAGTCACCGGAGCAGCGCCGGGAGCTGGACGGCTACTACGAATGCATACTCTGTTTCTGCTGCACCTCGGGCTGCCCCAGCCACTGGTGGAACGGCGACCGTTTCCTGGGGCCGGCGGTCCTGCTTCAGGCCTGGCGCTGGCTGGCGGATAGCCGTGACGAGGCCACGGGCGAGCGGCTCGACGAGCTGGAGGATCCGTTCCGCCTGTATCGCTGTCACACCATTCTTAACTGCACACGTACCTGTCCCAAGGGTCTCAACCCCGGCAAGGCCATTGCCGAGATCAAGCGCAAGCTGCTGGAGCGGCAGGGTTGATGCGAATTTGGCGAATAGGTGCGCAACGGCTGGGGAAGGGCAGCGAACATGACTGAGCGAACCAGGCCGCGATCGCCCCACGTGCAGATCTATCGACCGCAGTTGACGTCGGTGCTGTCCTTCACACACCGGCTCAGCGGCATCGCCTTGTCCGTCGGCGGCGTGATTCTGGTGGTGTGGCTGTTGCTCGCTGCAGCGGGCGGATCCGCATTCGGTGGCCTGAACGCCGCGCTGGGCTCCTGGTTCGGGCGGCTGCTGCTGTTTCTCTGGACTTTTGCGCTGTTCTTCCATCTATGCAACGGCATCCGCCATCTGTTCTGGGATGCGGTGCTGGGCTTCGAGCTCGCCAACATCTACCGCTCCGGCTGGCTGGTGGTTGTCGCCAGCACGGTGCTGACCGTGTTGACCTGGGTCATCGCCATGTCGATGCCAGGGGTGGCGTGATGGCGGGTAGCGACGATCGGGCCGTGTTGCGCCGGGCCCGGGGGCTCGGTTCGGCGAAGTCTGGTGTGCGCCACTGGTGGTGGCAGCGGGTCACGGCTGTGGCGCTGGTGCCTCTGACCGTCTGGATGTTGGTGCTGTTATTGGCGACAGCCGGTGAAGGGCGCCGGGCCCTGATGGTATGGCTGGGCAATCCGGCGGTGTCAGTGCTCACGGTCATGTTCGTCGTAATGATGGCCTGGCACATGGTGCTGGGATTGACCGTGATCGCCGAGGACTACCTTCATCACGAAGGTGTCAAGTTCGCCGCGATCACGCTCATCCAGGTTGGTGGCGTGATTGTGGGAGTTGCGGGGGTGATATCGGTTTTGTGGCTCGCCCTTGGCGGGACGCAATAGGTCGCTGTGGTAGTGGCCGGTGGCGCGGCCTTGGCCCCGTTTCACGGTTACAGCGGCCACCTTCATGTCGGTGACCATCACGGCGACTCCAGCCAGCCCACCTCCGAAGGTCGCTAGGCGCGAAGCTTTCGTAGGCTCCCTCTTTGACCGCATCCCAAGTGACCCCTGCTTTCCCCGATGTGACATACGGCTGACGTTGACCGGCATCTTGCGGACCCCAGGTGCCGACGGGTTCGGAGCGCCGGCGCCCCGGGTCTCTTGACGCACGAACTCTGAGGTCGCTGGCCAGAATCACCGGAAACCTGTGTTGCGTTTTTGAAAGAAGTATTTAAAATACATTATATGAGTATACGGGAATCCCTCTGGATGATCGGCCCCGCCAGTTCCGGGGTTCTGACGATTCACGCATCCGGAGAGCAAGGTGCGAAATGGATACCAGGCATATCATTCGAGAAAGCATGGCCTGCGAGTCGAGGCGCATTCGCTTCCTGGAGCGTAGCCGCGGCACCGCGGCCGCCCGGGAGTTCGCCATGCGTACCCGCACTGGTTACCGCAGCGCCGTTCTGCGGCGCTCCGCGCCGGCGGCCGAGGTGGTCTTCCGGCTTCGGCTGCTGGGTTCGTACTGCTACCTCAAGCGCTACCTAGATTTTGGGGCGAGCGCGGCAAGCTGACGGGCAATCGCCTGGCATTAGAGGTGAAGCATCGATGAGCGAAACACAGACACAAGCCGGTATCGAGGGCCGGAAGGCACCCCCTAGCGAAGCTTATGCCCAGTACATGTGCATGATCTGCGGCTGGATCTACGATGAGGAACAGGGGTTGCCGGAGGCGGGCATCCCGCCCGGTACCCGCTGGGAGGACGTCCCCGAGGACTTTCTCTGTCCGGAGTGCGGGGAACCCAAATCGATGTTCGAAAGAATCGATATCTGACAGGAGGCACGATGAAACGCAACGCGGCAGCAGTATGGCAAGGTGGTCTCAAGGACGGTAGCGGGACCATTTCCACCGAGAGCGGGACGCTGGCCCAAGCCCAGTATTCCTTTGGCGCCCGCTTCGAGCAGGGCAGCGGCACCAACCCGGAAGAGCTTCTCGGGGCCGCCCATGCCGGCTGCTACTCCATGGCCCTTTCGCTGGTGCTGGGCGAGTCCGGCATCACCCCGGAGCGGATCGACACCACGGCCACCGTGAGCATCGAGCCGGACGATGGCGGCTTTACCATCACCGCGGTGCATCTGGACGTCCATGCGCGCATCCCCGGCATCGATGAGCAGGCCTTTCAGGATGCAGTCAATGCCGCAAAGGCGGGGTGCCCGGTATCGAAGCTGTTCAACGCCGAAATCACGCTTCAGGCCCAGCTCGCCTGACGCCTGGCACACAGATGCAGATAGGGAGTCTTGTCATGAATCGTGACAACCAGGCCGGTGATGCGACGGAGACCGCTTACGTCTTCGACGCGCGCGGCATCGACCGCCGTTTCAGGCACCCGGCCATCTTCGCCGCTGTGGACTCGCTGACCCCCGGCGAGGTCATGCGCTTCGTCAACGATCACGATCCGCTGCCCCTGCTTGGCCAGTTGGGCGAGATATTCGGCGAAGCGCTCGGGGTTGACTACCGCCAGCGGGAACAGGGTGCGGTGGTCATCGACTTCCGGCGCCTGGACTGACCGCCATGGCAGCCGTATTGCGGGACGATGATGGTAGCAGGGAAGGTGAGACCTTCCCTGCTTTCTTCCAGCAGGCGCCGGTCGTTCGCGTTTCCGATCCTCTCAGTCGCCTTCTCGGCGTGTCCGCGGATGGTGTGATCACCTACCGCTATGCCGACGCGGTGCGGCTTGCGGGGCATTCCTGCCCGACCGTGGCTGGGACGTATCTCATGGGCCGGGCGGCGCTGGCGGCGCTGTATCCCCGTGAGCTGCCCGAGCGCGGCGCTATCGCGGTGAACATGCCTGACCGCGAAGATGAGGGTGTCACCGGCGTCATCGCTCAGGTGCTTACCCTGCTTACCGGTGCGGCGGGCTCCGGTGGCTTCCCCGGGATAGGCGGGCATCACGCCCGGCGCGGCCTGCTGGGCTTCGATCCGGTGCAAGACCAAGCGGGCGGAGGCGTGACGCTGCGGCGGCTGGATACCGGCCGTACGGTCACGGCCTGGTTCGATCCATCCGTGGTACCCATGGACTCCGCTCAGCCGCAGCGATTGAGGGCGATTCTGCAGGGCCAGGCGGATGCCGCGCAGTTGGAAGCCTTCGGGCAGGCCTGGCAGGAGAGGGTCAGACGGATGCTCCTGGAACATGCCGAGGATCCTGATCTGGTGTGGGTCGAATCAGCGGACTAGCGGCGGCGGCAGGGTATTGATGAAGGTCAATCTCTCGGCCGCCGCGGCACCGCTATGCTTGGGGGCTACGTCACGCGGTGGCATTGGCACAGGCGAGGGGACGAGCAATGGAGCTGGTATGCCCGGCGGGTAGTCTGCCCGCACTCCAGGCAGCCGTGGACAACGGCGCCGACACGGTCTACACGGGGCTGCGGGACGGGACCAACGCCCGGCATTTCCCCGGTCTGAACTTCACTCCCGAGAAGCTGCGTCGCGGGATCGACTATGCCCACCGGCACCGGCGGCGCGTACTCATGGCCATCAACACCTATGCGCAGTCGAGTGGCTGGGCGCAGTGGACGAGCGCCGTCGATCACGCCGCCGATCTGGGAATAGACGGCATCATTCTGGCTGACGCCGGGCTTCTGGAATACGCATCCCGCACCCACCCGAATCTGCCCCGGCATCTTTCCGTCCAGGGCTCGGCCACCAGCACCGAAGCGCTGCAGTTCTACCAGGAGCTCTTCGGTATTCGACGGGCGGTGCTGCCGCGGGTGCTGTCGCTGGCCCAGGTCACCCGGCTGGCCGAGGATGCCCCGGTGGAACTGGAAGTGTTCGGTTTCGGCTCACTGTGCATCATGGCCGAAGGCCGCTGCCTGCTCTCGTCCTACGCGACCGGCGAGTCCCCCAATACGGCTGGGGCCTGCTCCCCGGCGGCGCACGTGCGCTGGTCCGAGTTGGACGACGGCCACCTGGAGTCGAGGCTCAACGGTGTGCTCATCGACCGCTTCGAGCCGCAGGAGCGCGCCGGCTACCCGACTCTGTGCAAGGGTCGATTCACCGTCGGTGAGCACACCGGTCACATCCTGGAGGAACCCACCAGCCTGAATACCCTGGACCTGCTGCCCCAGCTCCACGCCGCAGGCATCACGGCCATCAAGCTGGAGGGACGCCAGCGCAGCCCGGGCTACGTGGCCGGCGTGACCCGGGTCTGGCGCCAGGCCATCGACCGCTGCCTGCGGGATCCGGGCGCGTACCGGACCGATCCGGACGGTAATGTCGTCCTGGCAGGGTTTTCCGAAGGCAGTCAGACGACTCTGGGTGCCTATCACCGATCCTGGCAGTAAACGGAAGACGCATCGATGCCGAAGATTGCATTGGGGCCATGCCAGTATTTCTGGCCCCGCGAGCAGACCGAGACTTTTTACGCACGCATCGCCGAGACGTCGGCGGATATCGTCTACCTGGGCGAGTCCGTCTGCCCCAAGCGCCGGGAGCTGCGTCCGGAGGATTGGATTGCCCTGGGCCGCGAACTGGCAGCGCAGGGCAAGGAGGTGGTGCTGTCGACGCTCACCCTGCTTGAGGCACGCTCCGAGCTCGGAATGGTCCGGCGGTTGTGCGACAACGGAGAGTTTCGGGTCGAGGCCAACGACGTAGCGGCGGTGCAGATGTTGCGCGAGCACCAGCTGCCGTTTGTCGGCGGCGCCTTTCTGAATATCTACAATCCCGAGAGCCTGCGCCTTTACCGAGAGCAGGGCATGTTCCGGTGGGTGATGCCGCTGGAGATGGGGCGCGACAGCCTGGGTGCGTTATTGGCCGACTACAGTGCAGCCGATGTCGAGACCGAGGTGTTCGCCTACGGTCGTATGCCACTGGCCTGGTCGGCCCGCTGTTACACCGCCCGTTACCATGACCTGCCAAAGGACCAGTGCGGCCTGCGTTGCATCGAGGACCCGGAGGGCATCCCGGTCCATACCCGCGATGGCGAGCTGTTCCTGAATATCAATGGTATCCAGACCCAATCCGGCCGAGTGACCAACCTGTTACCGGAGTGGCAAAACATGGCCGATATGGGCGTGGATGTACTTCGTATTAGTCCGCGCCCGGAGGGCACCGCGGAGCGTATCGAGGCCCTGGCGGCGGAAATGCGCGGCGAGCAGGGCGCCGTGGCGGCCATGAGCGAGGGCGAGGTGGAGGACTGCAACGGCTACTGGTTCGGGCAGGCCGGCATGCAGGTGGTGCGGGAATGATCGTGGCACTGCAAATGTGGCGCACGCCCGCGCCATGAGACAGATTGTCGATGCGCACGGCAGTAGCTGGGACGTGCAGGTGATGTTCGCCTCGTATGGTGTCTATTACTTGATTTTCGCGGCGCAGGGAGCGGGCGAGGTGCGTAAGTCGCCCGTGGCAGCCGACACCCAGATTCAGGCGGAACGCGCTCTGGCCGACCTCTCCCAGGAAGCGCTGCTGAATGAGTTGGCCGAGTCGGTGGGGTTGGAGGAAACATCGGCTTTCGGCTTCTGAAAGCGCCGGCCGCTCAACTCATCCGACCGGGGTCGGCGGGCTGATCCGGCACGAGATCGGCAAGTCGATACAGCCAAGGCGCCAGCGCTGCGGGCAGTCCTGCAGCGGCAACGGTGTCCAGCACATTTTTCACGACTAGGCCCAGCGCCGTATCGCCGGACATGGACAGCCGCCGCTGGAAGAAGAGCGTGTCCGGGTCGAGGCGCTGGGCAGCCACCAACAGCAGATCCTCCGCCTGCGCCCGTATGGTGACGGCGGGAGCGCTCCGGCTCGGCATGATTCGTCCGCGTTCGACGGTCAGTGACAGGTCCAAACGCGGCTCGTGAATCTCGACCCGAACCGTCTGCCCTTCCAGCTCGTCCAGGTCACCGTCGGCCAATGGCTCCCGCAGTGCGAGGGTGCTCAGGAAACCGGTCATGGCATTCACCACGGGCGGTGGGGCCAGGCATAGCGGTTTCAGAAGCGTGCTCGGACGAAGCATAGCGTATTCTCCATTAGTATCCTCCTAGTGTCTCCCAGGGGAGCCCGCGTGGGGGTTATGTATCGCCCGGCGACGGTAAGCCAGGTTGGACGTTAGGGGCATGGTCACCTCACAGTGCAACCTGGTCCGCCGCGTCGTGCGCCACCAGATCGCGGACCGTGGCGACACTCAGCCGGAGATGGTTGGCCATCAGCGGCACTGATATGCGCAGCTGCTCGCCCGAACCGGGTGTCACTGCCTCACTTCGTTGCCGCAGCGCCTTAAGGCAGTCCACCACCTTCCGACGCGGCTCAGCCAGCATGAGGTAGCGGTGCTGGCGTGCGTCCACCTTGGCCTGCCAAGCCATAGCGCTCTTAAGGACCTGCATACCAATCGGTGAGTCAGTCGCAGCGAGCCTTTCAGAGTCCAGCGGGCAGACTATCGCCGGCTGTATTGCTACGGCGGAAAACCAGTAGCGGCCATAAGCGAAGCCCCCAAGCCCCGCCAGCTCACCCGGCAGGTAGAATCCGACCACGGTAGGCTGATGTTCATCATTCACCTGCCAGCGGGCGAGAATCCCGCGACGGACGGCATAGAGGTTGCGGAAGGGCTGGCCGCTGCTGAACAGGGTCTCGCCGGGCTCCAAACGCGCCAGCGGTTGGAAGGCCTCGGCGCTGTGCTCGCGCACGGGGGGCAGGGGGCACTGCCCGGCCTGCGGACAGCTGTGGCAGGGCGATACATCCGAGAACCGGATGAGCCGGAGCCTTGACGATCGACAATCCGTTGACTTCATGGCCCAAACGCCTTGCGTCAGGCGTGATTATAGCGTTCACGGTATCCTCGGACAGGAGAGAATGAAGGGATTTGACGTGCGTCAAAGTGATGCAGGGTTGTTAGGACTCTATCGGAGCAATCCAGATTACGCCTATATGGTCCTCGGCTTCTTGGATTAGCAAGTATCGGGTTCGCCCAAACCTTCGTTACCAGATACTGCTGCGTCAGCGTACGGCGGGCTCTCGCGGGAATCGCCGGATGCGAAAGCTCATCGCGGTGCCGAGGATCAACCCCACCGTGGAGAACAGGAAGGCCGAGCGGAAATCACCCGTGGTCTCGATGAGCCATCCCGCGACAGCCGGTCCGATGAACTGACCGCCGGCGAAGAACAGCGTGGCAAAGCTGAAGGCGATCGGAATGTAGCGCGGTGCCACCTGATCGGTGCTGCCTGCCTGAACCAGCGCGAAGGTGCCGTTGACCGCCGCGCCCAGGATCAGGAAGTGTAGAAAGAAGAAGAGCAGGCTCTGCTGCAGCAACGGCAGAACGGTGGCGATTGTGACCAGCGCCATGGCCGTGGTGAGCGCGTTACCGCGGCCCCAGCGGTCGGAGAGCAATCCCCAGGCCGGACCCGCCGCAATCGACAGTAGCCCCATCATGGCCACGAGCTGGCCGGCGGTTCGCTCCGAATATCCGGCTTCGACGACGAAACTGACCATGAAGATAACCTGGATGATGTATGTCAACCCGATAAGACCGTAGGTGGCGGAGACGAGCAACACCCGCGGGTTCCGGTAAATTCGCCACTTGTCCGCCGAAGGCGGGGTGTCGTCCGAGGCAGTGCCGCTTCCGGGCGGGTCCTTCAGCGTGCCCGTCACGAGCACCGCCACGACCAGCGCGAGGCCCCCGAACAGCGCCCAGCTCGCGCGCCAGCCGGTCTCCCCGAATTTGGTGTACAGCCAGGGCACGAGAACCCCGATCAGAAGGCTGCCCGCACCGATGCCCGCGGACATGCAGCCGATCACCAGCCCGCGTTTTTCCGGGAACCAAGCGGCCAGCAGCGCGACCATCGGCGCGAAGCTGAAGGCCGTACCGAATCCCAACAACGCCATGAGGAAAAGTAGCACTGGATAGCTGGATGCCACGCTGAGACCCGCGAATCCCACAGTGACGGTGATCAGCCCGAAAACCACTGTCCTGCGCGCACCCCAGCGCGCGGCCGCGGCGCCACCGGTGAGGACGAAGAGCAGGTACCCGAGCGCCGTTACCGTGCCCAGGGTCCCTGCCTGCTGGTAGCTCAGACCGAGGTCGGCGCGCATGGGCGGCAGCAGAACTCCGAACGCGAGACGCGCGAACACAATGACCACCAGGGCCGTGAAGGTTCCGCAGAGGACGGTGAGAACGATGTTCGGGCGGGTGTCGCTCATGGACGCTCCTTTCTTGTTATCCGGTTCGGGAGGCAGAACCCCACGGGTCCGGCCGACGCCTGGCATCAGCGGGGGTAGGAGGCTCGGCGTTCGAGGGCGGCCGATCAGATTTCGAAGTCCCGCTTTCGCTACCGCCACGTTCTGGCAGAACAATGCGCCAACCACATTGCCTGTCCTCAACGAGCACACGGTCCTCGTGGAGTAGCAGGCCGGAGACACGTCCGGTTCGTCGGCCTTTGCCGTCCGCACAAATCGTACTCGATACCGGCTTGAGCACAACTGGCCTTAGAGAGACTTCCGGAAGACGGATTGCAGCGCCCGGCAGACGGAACCGGCAGTGCCTGCCTTTCCGGTAAGCATCGCCGAGGCCGCGACAATCGGGTGACCTTCAATACAATCCTTGCTCGATCATCGCGTTCGCAACGCGTCGGAAGCCGGCGATATTGGCGCCCATGGAAAGGTTGTTGGGTTCCCCGAACTCCGCCGCAGTGGCGCTGCAACGGTTAAAGATGTCCGTCATGATCTCACGCAACCGTGCGTCGACTTTATCGATGGGCCACTGGGTGAGGCCCGCGTTCTGCTGCATCTCCAATTGGCTGGTGGCAACCCCGCCGGCGTTGGCGGCCTTTGCGGGGCCATAGGCAATCCCGGCATCCAGAAACACCTCTACGGCCGCCCGTGTGCTCGGCATGTTGGCGCCTTCGCTGATACAGGTTACACCGTTCGCGAGGAGCGCCTCGGCATCGCCGCTCGTAAGCTCGTTCTGGGTGGCGCACGGGAATGCGGCGCGCGCGGGATAGCGCCAGACGGCATGCCCGTCCGTCGGATAGTCGGATAAGGGTGTGTACTCGGCCTCTGGATGCGTTTCGAGATACCGCGACAGCGGCAAGCGATCCCGTTCCTTGATCGTCCTGAGTAAGTCAAGATCGACGCCACGGTGATCATGGATGGTGCCGGTCGAATCGGAACAGGTCACCGGAATGGCCCCGAGTTGGTAGAGTTTTTCGATTGTGTGGATGGCTACATTGCCAGCCCCCGAAACGAGGCAGGTGTTGCCTTCGAGGCTTTCGTGACGCGCATTGAGCATGTTCTCGGCAAAGTACACGCAGCCGTAACCGGTAGCCTCTACGCGCCCGAGTGAGCCGCCCCATGCCAGCCCCTTTCCAGTCAATGCGCCTTCGTACCGCCCGGTGAGCCGGCGATAGTACCCGAACAGATAACCGATCTCCCGTGCGCCGACGCCAATATCCCCAGCGGGGACATCCACGGTCGCGCCAATATGGCGGTGCAACTCAGCCATGAAGGCTTGGCAAAAGCGCATGATCTCGGCGTCCGAACGCCCCTTCGGGTTGAAGTTTGCCCCGCCCTTGCCTCCGCCTATTGGGAGGCCAGTGAGGGCGTTTTTGAAGATCTGCTCGAAGCCGAGAAACTTGATCACGCTTGCGGTGACATTGGGATGAAATCGCAGTCCACCCTTATAAGGACCTAGCGCTGAATTGAACTGTACCCTGTAACCCTTGTTGACATGGACCTGGCCTTTGTCGTCCATCCAGGCAACGCGGAAGAAGACTTGGCGCTCGGGCTCAACGAGTCGCTCAATTATCGCGTGTTTCGCATAGTGTGTATCGCTCTCGAGCTCCGGCCCGAGAGACGCCAACACGTCCTCGGCCGCTTGGTAGAACTCGGCTTGAGCTGGGCTGCTGCGCTGTAAGCCATCGAGTGTCGCATACACATAGTCCAGGTTGGGATCCGCGCTATGCGCGCGTGGTTCGGCGGGTGTCTCCATGAGTCGATACCGTCTAGTTGGTGAATACAAACATGTATAGTGTATACAGGTCTGGGCAGCACTGCACCCTAAGCGTCCTGTGATGCTTCTCCAGCACCGAGGTCGTTTATCGACCCCGGATAATAGTCTCGGTTCTTCGAGCTCTGCGGAACCTGTTTTCGGGCAAGACGATCATCCAGTGCGGCGGTACGGTGCTCCGATATGCTCAGGAGGACAATGGGGCCAATGATCAGCACTGATCCGGAGAAGAACCATGCGCCGGGTACTTCTTGGAACCACAGCCACCCTAGCCCGGCTGCCCAGATCAGACCTGTATACTCGGCGCTTGTGATCTTATTCGCGGATACTTCCATGTAGGCAAACAACACCGTTGCGTTATATCCAACGATTAGTACTGAAGAGGCCATTGCTGGATACAGAATTTCCCAGTGCCAGTCGGCATCCTCGATAAGCATCAATATTAGGGCCGTGGGTACCGCGTAAAAATGCATTAGAAACAATGATTGGGCTGTTGATTGTTTTTTCGGAATCTTTTTAACCAAAACCGCGTTGCAACTAAGTGCCGCAGCCGCTCCAAGACCACTAATGCCGTACCAGGAAAAATCTAGCGGCCTGAGGATAAGCAAGATACCGGTGAATCCGGATAATACCGTAAGAACACTAAACCGAGTGGTGCGCTCACCGAGACTCGTGACAGCCAGAAGCATCACCATTACCGGTGCGGCATAGAATAGTGCGTTAGCTGTAGCCAATGGTAGATGAGTGAGCGCGATAAACATACAGAATATCCCCGCCACACTTATGTGCGCCCGCAAAGCATGAAGCCACGATAAGCGGAATATCCAGTCCACGTTTGAGGCTGGTATTAGTGGGGCCAAAAGCGCAGTGGCGAAAACTAGCCGTATCAATATGAACTGGAAAACCGGTTGTCCTTCCCCGTGCCACTTGATCAGGGTATCTGACAAAATGGCGCACAGGTTTCCCAATGCGAGAAGTGTCATGGCTCCGTGAATGCTGCGACATGCCATCAGGTACACTCAGGTAGCTTTCGCTGTTCTGTTGAACGGTAGGCTGTATCGTACTATTAGAAAAAAATATGTATAATGAAACTTTCTCAGGCGTTATGAGAAAAAGTAATGATGAGCTTGCCACCGCTTAAGGCTCTCCCAGCCTTCGAGGCTGTAGCCCGACTCAGCAGCTTTACCAAGGCCGCCGAAGAACTCAGTGTCAGCCAAGGCGCAGTCAGTCATAGGGTCCGCCAGCTCGAGGAATACTTGGGCGAGCAGCTGTTTGCGCGGTCCGGGTCTCGTGTCTTGCTTACCGATCAAGGCAAACAGTTCCAAGAGGCAGTCGTCCCCGCGCTACTGCAGATCGGGCGCGCAAGCGAGCGTGTGAAGGGCAGAAGCGACACGAGGTTGCGTTTGGCAGTACAGAGCTCTTTCGGCGTGCGTTGGTTGGTGCCGCGGCTATCGGACTTCCAGGCTCGGCATCCGGAGGTAGATCTGATTCTGGAGATGATCGATGACCCATCCGCGCTGTCTGAGCGGGTCGCGGATGCCTTTATCACCCTATCAAGTGGGCAGCGGGGGTTCAGCTCAACCCTCTTGTATGCCGAACGGCTGTTCCCGATTTGTAGTCGGCAATATTGGGAGTGGATGTGTACGGACCTTAAACGCCACGGTCTTGTTGGCGACGAAATGCCGGAGCAGGTCGACGCCGATTGGCTTACGCGATATACATTACTTTCTTCCTCTAGTATCACCGGCGACGAAGGGGGCGACTGGCGTCTTTGGCTCGGACACGCTGGCAATGGTCTTCCGGAAAGCGCGATGTTACAGCAGTTTAGCCATATGCTAATGGCTCATACGGCAATGCGATATCACCAGGGAATCGCGTTGACCAACCATTACATGATCGACTCCGACGAGGATCAAGATATCGTTATTTTGCCATGCGTTGCCGTATCTACCGGTGATCAATTTCGCTTTGTGTATAAAACTGCACGTCGAAGCGAGGAGGGAATAAGAAGTCTACATAAATGGATCGAGAAGAAGTCTATAGAATCCGGCCTAAGATATGCCTAAAAGTAGCTCTACCTAGCCCGCTCACTGTCAGTTTTTTTAGTGTTACTCGTTAACAACGGACGTCGTGCAGTCGTTAGTAGTTTGGTTCGAGGGACTCAGTAAGCCCACAAAGGTCCATGAAGAAGAAGGCTCTCCGCCTTGCGAGTTAGCTGAGCGACAATGTTCGCGGCAGAGTCTTCAGAGTGGATGAAGTCTAAGGCTTCGCCGCAGAAGAGTTCCGCGATGTCGTAATCGTTCACTGACTTCGCGCTCCAGAATCGTTCTCGGACTGTTTCCAAATGTTCTGACAGGTCGCGCTCGCGACCATGCCAGGTCTTCGTGAATTGATTCTGTAATGCCCGACCGGTAAAGGGTTCCGGCCAATCATAACCCCGCACAATATCAAACACCCGAGTGCGAAGCGTATCATCTCCACTCGACCGAACGAGCAGTTCCTTAGCCAACTCCGGAAGAGATGCTTCAGGCGTAGCCATGAATCGTGTGCCGACGAGGGCGCCGCAGGCACCGAGCATGATGGCTGCGACAAGACCGCGATGATCCCCAATACCACCGGCTGCTACGACAGGTGTGGGGGACACAGCATCCACGATCGAGGGGACGAGGGTGGCCGTGCCCCTGCCGCCACCGTGTCCACCGGCTTCCTGTCCCTGTGCCACAATCAGGTCTGCGCCTTGTTCAGCGACTTTGCAGGCGTCGGTCACGGACTGTACCTGGCAGATAACTCTTGCGCCATGCTGTTTGATGTAGGGTATGAAACTCTCGGGATCTCCGAACGATAACATTATTGCGGTCGGGGAATAGGAAAGCGCGAAATCTAGGACACTCGGATTCTTACTTAGACTCCATGTAATAAAACCGATACCGAATTTGTCCACGGTCAATTGATCATCCAGTTCATTTCTTAACCAGTCAACGTTACCGTACCCAGCGCCTACAATTCCGAGCCCGCCCGCTCGGCTAACCGCAGAAGCAAGCTGGCCGCCAGCGACGTATCCCATCGGTGCCAATAGTATCGGCGTTGCAATGTCAAACATTTCGGTAAGCTTAGTCTTCATTAGGTTCTCCGTAAATGTTAAGCGATCAACAAGTGAGTAAGCGCCTTAAGTTGGTAAGAGCGATCACGTGCATCGGAAATTAATATCAGACCGATGTGCGGTTTGACAATCGAGAAAAATTGATACTAGATATCGATAAATACGTTTTCTTGGCTGAGGTGCCGATAATGGATACCGAGTACGCGCGAACCTACCTAATGGTCGTGACCGCCGGAAGTTTCTATCTTGCCGCGGAGCGCCTGCATGTTAGTCAGTCAACCGTCAGCACACGCATAAGATCATTAGAGGACCGGCTTGGTGTTCAACTGTTTGCGCGAAAGAAGTCCGGAGTCGAGTTGACCCAAGCGGGCCGTAGGTTTCATAAGCACGCAGCTAGCCTGGTTAGGACCGTGGAGGCAGCCAGGCATGAACTCGGTGTCCCGGAGGCATACGAAGACTCGGTCACCGTTGGTGGGCGATTCGGTCTATGGGACGGGCTTCTGACGGTATGGCTGGCGAGGATCCAGACACAGCTGCCAGGGTTGTCCGTTCGGGCGCAGGTCGGCTTCGAAGAGGACCTGATGCACGGTCTAGCCGAAGGGCAAATCGACATTGCGCTAATGTATACCCCCCAGAGCCGGCCCGGCCTGATAGTGGAACCTCTCCTAGAAGAGCGGCTGGTTCGGGTTAGCAGTCACGGAAGGGAGGATGCCGCGGTCGGTGACGATTATGTCTTCGTCGATTGGGGCGCCGACTTCAGGGCAGCTCATAGCGTGAGCTTCCCGGAGTTCGCTGGCGCAGGTGTCACCGCGAGTATCGGTTGGCTGGCGCTCGAGCTCATCAGCCGTCGGGGAGGTGGCGGGTATTTCCCGTTGCGGTTAGTTCGGCCTCACTTGGCGCGTCGAGAGTTGCGGCTCGTGAAGGGGGCGCCAGAGTTTTCTCTTACCGCCTATGTAGTCTATCCGCGAGAAAGGCGTTCAGAAAAAATAGAATACGCCCTTGAAGGTATTCGTTTGACGGCAAAGAGTGTAAGCCAGGCCTCCGTGATGGACTGAACTGAGTTCAACCTTCCGTGTAGCGACGCGGAATCGTATGCCTAAGGCAGAACAGCCAAGTCCTCAACGCCTAAGCTTGGATCGTGATCAAACATGATGTTCATGTTTTGTATCGCCTGTTTGGCGGACCCCTTGCCTAAGTCATCGATTGCAAGTAATAACGTAGTTGTGTCCAAGGATGGCCCCGGATGTGCCGCGATGAGCGCACGGTTTGTACCGCGTACATGTTTTGTGTGCGGGTTAGATTGATATGGAAGAACGTCAATAAAATCCGCTGAGGCATATCTTTCGGCCAAGATGTCATAAATCCTCATGGGGTTCGCTGAATGAGTTATTGTAATTGACGTGTGCATGCCACGATTTATTGGGACTATATGGGGTATTGCCGATATGTGTAAGTCACCACCAAGGAAATAATGATGCGCAGTAGCAAGATCAATGTTGTTAAACGGCGTCAGGGGTTCCGTTGTTGATATATTCTCTTTTAATTCTGCGAAATGCGCTGCCTGATATGGGGTTCTCTGGTCTGCAGCCAGTCCCATAACGATACTGGCAATCACGGTCCCAGAAAATATTAAACGTGAAGATTGAAGTGGAGCAAGCAACAATAGTATCGACGTAGCAATTGGGGCTGGCGAAAAAACATTGATAGCATTATGTATATGGGTGCCATTTATTTCTGGAATACCATATGCTATAGGTCGAAACCCATTTCCATTATTCAGCACGCTGATGGTTTGCGCTGGAAGAGGGGTTTGTTTTGTTAGGTGCGATTCATCGGATAGTATGATAATGCGCGTCTTTTTTGATGGTGAATGGGTTAATGGTGAATCTGTCTCCAAAAGAGAGCTGGTAATGAATAAAAGGTCGCATTTGGCTAGTGAAAGCGAATCGTGGTGAAAGAGTATGGGAACTTCGTCCAGTTCGGGTTCAGTGGCATTGTGTATTGGAGTTGTGGGTAGGTTTTCGTTTAATTGGAGGAATTGAACCTGGCAGCGAGGATGTCGAACGAGCAGACTTAATAGCTCCCATATTATGTAGCTGTTCGAGCCTATAATCCCAACGTTAATCATGAGCACGCCAAACCTTAAAGGATTAGATGGTAAATTTGTCGTACTTCTTCGGTTTTAACGTGATGGTTCAACACTTAAACGAATGTATTCATTATGGTCCCATGGTGGTTTTTATAATGCGTCTAGAAGCAGTGAAAGGCTTATTAATGTTACGTTAAAAACCCATGGTATGCTAATCGCACGAAAGAACGCCGTCCATTCCGAATCACGTAGATTCTTAGAGTTGCGCCAAACTGTAAGAGCAGCCCACATATTAATGAACAGAAAGACTGCAAGGGGTAGCGCGATATCCGGGGGTGACGTGTTGCTTGACGAGGGGCCCCGGATGAAGATGACGGCTGGTAAGACCGTCCCTGCGATCCAAGCGACGATTAGCGCGTTCCCAAGTTTCAGTGGTGCTTTCATGGCTGCGGATGGATCTTCTAATGTTCGAAACTCAAGTATGGGCGTACCGTGTAGCTTGAGTGTCGTCCTTGCGAGGGACCTAAGCAAATGAAAATATCAAATAGCTGGTATCGGGATTATTGATGTTAGCTTGTCGTGCTAGTAGCGCGCGGCTGATCTTTGGGGAGCGCGCCAACGCACGACCGAAGGGCTTGTAGACGGGCACACCACGGTGTGGAGTGTATGTCGCCGCGTCGAGTCTTTTTGCGCGCTAGGTGCCGGCAGGGCATGGCCGCTCTGACCATAAAGTATGGACGTTGGGGAAGGTGTAGGCGTCTTAGCGTCGACGGGCCGCTCGCCGTTGGCTCTGTGGGCCTAAACGTTTGCCCCGGTGTTGCGCCTGTGGATCGCCTCGGCGCTGAGCTCATCCAGGCCGAGGACACCTGGACCCTATCTACGGGAAGGGGACGCTCCCACGAGAACAGTCCGAGTTAAGCAAAGGTGGGTTAGAAATATTGTCCGAACTCGGTTAGTTTCCAATGTCCGGTGACATTGGGAACCTTTTCCTCCCCCAGCGCATCATGCTGCTAAGCCGCGCAACGTCGGTCGCGAACAGCTGTATGACCGTCTGCGTGCGATCCAGTATGCAGATAAGAAGGGGGCAAGCCGTTGCCGCACGCAGTGCAAGTCCTGAATACGCATTACATAACGCCTGACGTTATTCGCTTGATGGTAACTAAGCCGGATGGCTGGACGGCGACGCTTGGAAGCAGCGTTAGACTGGCGGTCCCGAACGTGGGTCTCAATAACCGATGGCGTCCTTTCTCGATTACGTCCCATCCCAGTGATCCAATTCTAGAATTCCTAATAAAAATATATGAAAAAAAAGAAAGCGTAACAGCTCTATTGGCTAGCCGTGTTCCGGGAGATACCTTGCTTATATCGAACCCATTCGATGGAATTGATACGAATGATGTTGCCTTCTTTATTGCAGCCGGGACAGGCGTCACGCCTTTTCTTCCTATTTTGAGGCATCGTTCGGCCAAAGGTTTAATTGATAACGAAAAGCTGCTCCTTTCCAGCAAGACGCCTGCGGACGTTATTTGTGGACACGAACTAAGATCACTTCTTGGCTCTAATTTTGTTTCGCTATGTACGCGCGAAGCAGATCATCGAAATCGAAAGGGTCGAGTGACCGAATCAGTTATTGAAGAGATGATGGCCGCCGGGAATCCTCGAGTTGCTGTGTGTGGACCGAGTCAGTTTGTGATAGACGTTTGTAAGTTCCTAAACGATTTAGGTTTGCCGCGTAATCTGGTTGTGACGTAAAGAATCATAAAAAAACTACTGTGCACCATGGAGATGAAGATGAATGAATTGTACCGAGAGATCATAAAAGGAATTGGAGAGGATCCGGATCGTGAAGGACTGGTAGAAACACCGGAGCGTGCTGCGAAAGCGATTCAGTCTCTCACGTTGGGTTACAGTCAAGATCTATCGGAGATTGTGAATGGTGCACTGTTTGAGGCAGATACTGACGAGATGATAATCGTGCGAAATATCGAATTTTACTCACTGTGCGAGCATCATCTGTTGCCGTTTAGTGGTTGGGCTAACGTCGCATATATTCCGGATGGTTTCGTCATTGGGTTATCCAAAATAGCGCGAATCGTCGATATGTTTGCGCGAAGACTTCAAATACAAGAAAAACTAACAAGAGAAATCGCAGATGCGATTCAATCGGTTACCGGTGCACGAGGTGTGGCAGTTCAGATCACTGCTAATCATCTATGCATGCGCATGAGAGGAGTCGGCAAACAGAATTCAGAGATGAGTACCTCTGTCATGTTGGGATCTCTCCGCGACACAGCATCTACGAGGAACGAATTTCTTGCTTTGATCCGGTGAGTAGAGATTACTTGATATGATGTTTCAAGTTTGTCTCACCGGACCGTGTATGGCTTGAAGGTTGTTGGTCCGTGTCAAAACTTAGTCGTTGCTCCTAGCGAAGCTATTGTGGGACTACAGGCTCGGTGTTCGTAGAGTTACGGACTTGGCCGCGACTAGGCGAGAGTGCGGTCGCTATGATCACTTTTCCGGCCCACCTCCACTCAAAGGTCGGGGCTCCAAGATGACGGGGACTCTCCATCATCGGAACCTCCTTTAGATAGAAAACCCAGCGCCTTTTGCCTTGTCGATTGTCCCCCGAAAACGCCTGTTGTCGGGCGTATTCGGTGGCTGTCACCCACTTCAGGGCCGAGTGGGGCGGATCTCATTATAGAAGCGCCGCCACTCCTCGACTTGCGCCTGGCATCGGCTAGGGAGAAGAACCTATGCGCGTTAAGGCGCTCCTGGCGTACTCGGCCATGGAAACGCTCGATCGAGGCGTTATGCGACGGCGTGCCGCGTCGGGGAAGTCGATCTCCACACCGTTTTCATGGGCCCAGCGGTCTATGACCTTGCCGACGAATTCCGCGCCGTTGTCGGCCTTGATCGCTTCGGGTACGCTCCGCTCGGCCGCTAGAATGTCCGTGACCGCGGCGACGTCTTTGCCGTGCAAGTTCTGATTGACCCGAATCGCGAGGCACGCTCGCGTGTACTGATCCACCACCGTCAACGCGCGCAATCGGCGCCCGTCGTATAGCGCATCGGAGGCAAACTCCATGCTCCAGATTCGGTTTACGCTACGGGCCTGACGCTGGGGCTGACGCCGTCGGGCACTTCTGTGCCGTCTCGGTACACGGTGGCGCAGCGTAAACCCTTCAGCGCAGCAGAGCCGATGGATACACTTTTGATTGGCCGGCCAGCCCTCATGGCGCAGGAGCACTGTGACCGGGTCGACCACGTAATGTGGCTGCACGGCCACGATCTCGCGGATGCGCAGGGTGAGCACCGTGCTGCCTGTCATCGGTCATCCAATAATCCCCAGCTGATGGTCATTGAACTTTCCCCACCTGCTGGGTTTCGGTGATGGGTTCCTCGGGCCGGACGAGACCGGCGCGGAGCTTCTCCTCGAGCTTGCCCTCGTTCAGCGCCTTGGTCAGGGTGGCGATCATGGCCGTGGCGGTGGTGAACAGCACCCTGTAGCCGTGGTTGGTCGCCTCCAGGCCTAGGCCGACGGCGAGGTGGGTTTTGCCCACCCCCGGCGGGCGGAGGATGATCACGTTTTCGCCGTGGTCGATGAAGTGGCAGGCGGCCAGCGCCGTGAGCTGCTTCTTGTCGAGCGAGGGCTGGTAGGCGTAGTCGAAGGCGGCCAGGCCCTTGACGAAGGGGAAGCGGGCCAGGCTGGTGCGCATGGTGATGTTCTTGGCGGTCTTCGCCGAGACCTCCTCACCGAGCAACAGCTCGAGGAAGTCGGCGTAGCCGAGCTCCTTGCCGGCCGCCTCCTGGAGCAGTGCCTCGAGCCGTTCCTGGCTCTTGAACAGCCGCAGCCGATGCAGGTGCTCGCCGAGGCGTTCGAGTTGGGCGGGGTTCATGGATGGCTCTCCCGGCCGCCGGCGGCGGCCAGATGGTCGTAGACGGCCAGATCCCGGATCTCGACCTCCAGGGCCGGATCGGTCGGTTGGGTGCCCGAGCCGGGGGTGGTGCGTGTACGCCGCTGGTTACGGGCGATCGCTCCGGGGCCGTGGGCCGGATCGATGCGCATCTGGTGGGTGCCCTCGAGCGCGGTGTGGACGGCCACCGGCTCGCCGCGGTGGTAGAAGACCAACTGCTCGCCCTGGCGTTCGACCTCCACGCGTTGGCCGATCAGCCGGAACGGGACCGAGTAGCGATTGGTCTGGTAGCTGACCAGGTAGTCCTCGGCGACCACGCGGCTGGCGCGCATGCCGAGCCAGAAGCTCGGCTGGCCGGCGGTGGGGAGCAGGTACGGTGCCTCGCGCTGGAAGCGCACGATGGGCGGCTCGTGGGTGGTGCCGTGGATGCGCTGGTCGGCGATCTCCGTGGCCCAGTGCTGGAGCTGCTCGTTGAGATCGACCTCGTCGACAAAGCGCCGCCCGGGCAGGAAGTTGTGCTTAAGGTAGCGCACGCCGCTCTCGACCTTGCCCTTGGTCTGGGCGCGGTAGGCGCGGCACAGCCGCGGCTCGAAGCCCCAGTAGTCGGCGAAGCTCTTGAACGTGGCGTTCCAGCGCACCCGCCCATCGCTGCCGGGATGGCAGACGGTGCGGGGGCGGTCGTAGAGATGCTCGCGGGTATGGCCGGCGAAGTAAGCGAAGGCCTGCTCATGGGCATCGAGGAACTGGCGCAGCGACTCCCGCGGATAGGCCAGGTAGAAGGCCCGACGGGAGAAGCCCAGCGTCATCACGAAGAAATGCTCGACGGCCACACCCCGGCGAAAGCGCACCCGCGACTCGCCCCAGTCGATCTGGCTCTGCCCGCCTGGCGGCGTCTCGAAGCGCAGCAGCGCGCGCTGGGCCTGCTCGCGTACCGCCCGCAATGGCTTGACGAAGCGCTTGACCGTCTCATAGCTGCCCCGGTAGCCGTGGCCTGCGCGCAGCTCCTGGTAAAGGATCTGTGCCGAGTACTCGACCTCCGGGGCGCGCTCACACAGGAACGCTTCGTGCTCGGCGAGCAACGTCGTCGCGGGTCGTTGACGTTGATAACCCCGGTAAGCGGGCTCACGCAGACAGCGCCGGATCGTCTTGCGGTCCAGGTTAAACCGTCGCGACAACGCCGAAATAGAGACCGACTCCAGAGCCGCCACCCGGCGAATCTCCTCCCAAAGCTCCTGGCGCACCATAGCCGTCTCCGCAGGTGAAGGACCTGCCTGGATCATGCGCCCTGGATCGTGCTTGGCCATCTTCATGGCACTCCCTCCGCAAGGTGGAGGGTGGGGAAAGTTCAATGACCATCA
>JACDUA010000004.1 GCA_013519935.1 Ectothiorhodospiraceae bacterium WFHF3C12
GCACGGTGTTCCGCGAGCCCCTGAACCAGATCCAGAACCCGCACGCGGAGCTCGGTCATGGCTTGCACCGCCTCCCGGCTAGATCGAGCGGCACGGGCCGCGGAAATCAGTCCGGCCACCAGCAAGCCGCCGAGCAGTATGCCGCCCGCGAGCAGCCCCAGGGCCGGATGGAACAATGCCAGTCCGCCGGTCAGCGTCAGCACCGCGACGACCGCCACGAGCGGCGGCAGCAGCCCCCGCAGGTAGAGCTCGTCCAGGGCGTCGATATCGGCGGTCAGCCGGTTGAGCACTTCCGCCGAACGCAACCGCCCCAGGGTGGCGGCGTCCAGCCGCGTCAGCCCGGCGTAGACGTTCCGGCGGAGCAGGGAAAGTAGCCGCAGCACCGTGTCGTGATTGTAAAGACGCTCGAAGTAGCGGGAGACGGTCCGCGCCAGGGCAAAGAATCGGATGCCGGCCCCCGGCACGTAGATATCGAACGCCACCGCCGCGCCGGCGCCCAGCAGCACCGCGGTCACCGCCGTGGCCGTGATGAACCAGCCCGAGAGCGCCAGCAGCCCCACGGCGGCGGCGGTGGTGGCGAACATCAGGGCCGCCCCCAGCAGCAACCGCCGCCAGTAGCGGCCCATGATCCGCAGATAGGGCTTCAGCGCCGTCATGCCCCCATCTCCCGTGGCGAGGGGCCACCCAGATCGACGACCCGGTCCGCCATCGCCAGCACGCTGGCGTGGTGGGAGGCGATGAGCAGGCTCCGCCCGGAACCGGCCAGGTTGAGCAGCGCATGCAGCACCACCGCCTCCGACTGCGTGTCCAGTCCGGTGGTGGGTTCGTCGAGCAACACCAGCGGCGCGTCGCTGAGAAACACCCGGGCCAAAGCCACGCGCTGGGCCTGCCCGCCGGACAGGCCATGACCCCGCTCGCCGATGACGGTATCCAGCCCCTGCGGTAACAGTCGGGCGAAACCGGCGACCGCGGCGTCGGCGGCGGCCGCCTCCACGGCGGCGTCATCCGCCTCCGGACGGCCGAGGCGGATGTTCTCGCGGATGCTCTCCTGCGTGATGAACGGTTGCTGTCCGACCCAGGCAACGGCCCCCGGGCCGCGCTGCACGGCCCCGCCGGCGAGCCCCTGAAAACCGGCCACCGCCCGCAGCAGCGAGCTCTTGCCACTGCCTGAGGGTCCCGCGAGCACGACGACTTCTCCGGCGCCGACCTCCAGAGAGACCGGCCCCAGGATCACGCCGCGCCCGGGATAGGCCAGCTCCAACCCATCGACCGCGACCGTCCCGGGCACCCCGTCCTCGGCCACCGAAGCCAGCGGTGACGGCGATTCCAGGGCAAGCACGTCATTGAGCTGTGCGGCGGCACCCAGCGCCGCCGCGCGGTCGTGATAGTGCTGGGCCAGGCTGCGCAGCGGCTGGAAGAATTCGGGGGCAAGCAGGAGTATGAACAGGCCACTGAACAGGGTGAGCTCGTCGGCGGGGCCGAAGGCGATGTAGCCGAGCAGGCCAAAGCCGATGTAGATGGCCACCACCGCGATGGCCACGGAGGCGAAGAACTCCAGAACGGCCGAGGAGAGGAAAGCCACGCGCAGCGTCGCCATGGCACGCTGCCGGTAACCCTCCGCAGCGGCCTCAACCTCATCGACACTGTGAGGCGCATAGCCGAATAGCTGCAGGGTGGACAAACCCCGCACACGATCGAGGAAATGACCGGCCAGCCGCGTCATGGACTCGAAATGGCGCTGCTGCAGCCGTTCCGCGCCCATGCCCACCAGCGCCATGAACAACGGAATCAGCGGCGCGCTCAGCAGCAGGAATATCGCAGCCAGCCAGTCCAGCGTCGCAACCGTAGCCAGGATGGCGACCGGCACCGCGACGGTCAGCCAGAGCTGAGGCAGGTAGCGGGCGAAATACCCTTCCAGGGCCTCCACCTGCTCCACCGCGCGGCTGGCAAGCCCCGCGCTGTGAAGATGGTGGATCGCCTGGGGCCCGAGCCGGGCGAGGTGGTCGACCACTTCGGCGCGCACCCGCTGCCGGACCCGCAGCCCCGCCTCGGTGGCACACCGCAGCTGTCCCCACCGCACCAGGGCACGCAACGTCACGGTCGCGGCGAGCACCGCGACCAGGGCGGCCAATGCCGTCGGCGCCAGGCCGTCGATGACGACCCGCTGTACCAGAGCAGCAATCAGCCCCGCCTGCACGATCACCAGCACGCCGTGCAGCGTGCCCCCGGCCGCCGCGCCGATGATCCAGCGCCGGGCGTATCGGCTCCAGCGCTGCAGCAGCCGCCGGGGCGTCAGCTCGGGGGTCTCGGCCACGCCCTAGCCCCTTCCGGCCGCCGCATCCCTGCGACGCGGCCTTCCCGGGTCGACGCGCGGATCAGTGATAACCCTCACCGGGCCTCACCTTTCCGCGGAAGACCCAGTAGGTCCAGGCGGTATAGGCCAGCACGATGGGGATGACGAACAACACCCCCAGCAGCAGGAACAGCTGCGAGCCCGGTGCCGAGGCCGCGTCCCAGATGGTGTGATCCGGCGGCACGACATAGGGCCATTTGCTTACCAGCAGGCCCAGGTAGGCGAACACGAACACGCCCATGGTCGCCACGAAAGGGATGCCCTCCTGCCGGCGGCGCACGCCCTGCCAGATCAACCAGGCGCAGACCAGCGCCATCGCCGGCAGCACCCAGAGCAGGCGGATGTTGCCGAACCAGCGCTCCCGTACGTAATCATCCACCAGCGGCGTCCAGATGCTGATGATCGCGAACACGGCCAGGACCGCCAGCAGCAGGGGCGTGGTCAGGCGGTAGGCCCAGGCCTGCAGCTCGCCTTCGGTCTTCATGATCAGCCACGTGGTGCCCAGCAGGGCGTAGCCCGCCAGCAGTCCCAGGCCGGTGATGACCGTGAACGGGGTCAGCCAGTCCAGGGGACCGCCGACGTACACCATGCCCTGGGTCTCGAAGCCCTCGATGTAGGCCCCCACCACCGCGCCCTGGGCGAAGGCCGCAATCGTGGAGCCGCCGGCGAATGCCCAGTTCCACAGGTAGCGGGAACGGTTGGCTTTGAAGCGGAACTCGAAGGCCACGCCCCGGAAGATCAGCCCGGCCAGGAGCAGGAACACCCCGATGTAGAGTGCGGGCAGGAACACCGAGTAAACCAGGGGGAAAGCCCCGAGCAGGCCGGCGCCGCCGAGGACGAGCCAGGTCTCGTTGCCGTCCCATACCGGCGCCACCGTATTCATCATGACGTCGCGGGAGGACTCGTCCGGGGCGAAGGGAAAGAGAATGCCCACACCCAGGTCGAAACCGTCCATGAGCACGTACATCACGATGCCGAAGGCGATGATGACGGCCCAGATCACTGTCAGGTCGATTTGCTCCATGGTGTCACCTCGCGGATTCGGCGGTCTCGTCAAACGGCGTATGGGCTGCGGAGAACGGCCGCTTCGGGCGTCCGCCCGACGGCTCCGCGGCGGTTTCCTCGCTCATGCCCGCCTGGATGATGCGGGTCAGGTAGTACATGCCGGCGGTGAAAACGACGGCATAGACCAGTACGTAGCCAATCAGCGTGAACAGCGCCATGCCTCCGCTCAGCGAGGGCGTCAGCCCTTCGGCCTGGCTCATGACGCCGTAGACCACCCACGGTGCGCGTCCGACCTCGGTGACGAACCAGCCCGCCAGGACCGCGACGAACGGCGCGATGGTCATCAGCCGCAGCCCCTGGAGGAATCCCCGCGCGTCATAGAGGCGGCCACGCAGGCGCAGCCACAGTCCGTAGAAGGCGAAGCCGATCATCAACAGTCCCAGCCCCACCATGACCCGGAATGACCAGAACACGATGCCCACCGGCGGCTGCTCTTCGCGGGGAACCTCGGCCACGCCCGGCACCTCGCCATCCCACTCGTGGGTGAGGATGAAGCTCGCCAGCTTCGGGACGCCAACCTCCCAGTGATTCTCCTGGGCGTCCTGGTCCGGCCAGGCGAACAGCAACAGCGGCACGCCGGATGCCCGTTCCCAGTTACCCTCCATGGCGGCCACCTTGGTGGGCTGATGCTCCAGGGTATTCAGGCCGTGCATGTCACCGATGAACAGTTGCGCCGGCGACAGGAACAGCAGCAGCCAGAGCGTCATCGACAGCGCCCGCCGGTTTGCCGCCACGTCCCGGCCCCGGATCAGGTAGTAGGCGCTTACGCCGGCGACCACGAAACCACCGGTGAGGAACGACGCCAGCCCCATGTGCAGGAAGCGGTAGATGAACGAGGGATTGAATATGGCCTCGCCCCAGTCCGTGACCCGGAACATACCGTTCTGCAGCTCCACGCCGGCGGGCGTCTGCATCCAGCTGTTGGCGGAGAGTATCCAGAACGAGGAGATGAAAGTGCCGACGGCCACCATCACCGCCGCGAAGAAATGGACTCCCCGGGGCACCTTGTCACGGCCGAACAGCAGCACACCGAGGAAGGCCGCCTCCAGGAAGAAGGCCGTCACCACCTCGTAGCTCAGCACGGGGCCGAGGAAGTTCGCCGAGGCCTGGGCGAAGTTGCTCCAGTTCGTGCCGAACTGGAACGACATGACGATGCCGGAGACCACGCCCATGCCGAACACCACGGCAAAGACGCTGATCCAGAACCGGGAGAGCTTCTCCCAGACGGGGTCGCCGGTTTTCAGGGAAAGCCCCTCGAGCACGGCGATATAGGACGCCAGACCGATGGTGAAAACCGGGAATATGGCGTGGAAGGAAACGACGAACGCGAACTGGATTCGCGAGAGCAGTAACGGATCGAGTTCCATGGTCTGCCTCCGGTTGAGCCAGGACTGAGGCGTTCCATCGCCGGATGCGGCACCGCACCATGATACCCCCACGGGTATCATTTGCAACCTTGGCGAGCTCGTTGTCCGGGGGCAGACAAGACGATCGTCTATTGGGATCACGGGCGACGGTAAAAGTTCCGCGCTGCAGCAACCCACCACGGTCACTTCGCCGCAACGCCGGCGCCACATTTCCGACATATCGGCGCGTTACGGTCCCGCTCTACGCCGACCGCTGGAGGGACCACATGACCGGCCACACCAGCCAACGCCGGGTGCTATGGACCGCGCTGATCCTGAACGGCCTGGGTTTCGCCGTGGAGTTCGGCGTCGGCAATCGTGTCGGCTCCGCGGCACTGCTGGGCGACTCGGCGGACATGCTCGGCGATGCCCTCACCTACCTGCTGACGCTGGCGACGCTGACGGCCACTGCGCTCACCCGCACCTGCACCGTAATCGCCAAGGCCGCGCTGCAGCTCGGCTTCGCCGGCCTTCTCACCGCCTTGCTCTGGACGCGTCTCCAGCAGCCCGTACCCCCCGGGGCAGTGGCCATCGGCGGGACGGCCCTGTTCGCACTTGCCATCAATGCGGCCTGCGCCCTGCTGCTGGCCTCGCGACGGAACACCGACCTCAACATGCGCTCCGTGTGGCTGTGCACGCGCAACGACCTGGTGGCGAACGTGTGCATGATCTTTGCCGCGCTGCTCGTCGCCTACACGGGCAGCAGGTGGCCGGACCTGCTCCTGGGCGGCGCAGTGGTCGCGCTGTTCACGGTCACGTCCCTGCGGCTGCTCGCCGCCAGCATCCGGCAATGGCCGCGGCGTCTCGCCGCCCGGGATTCACACTCGCCGCGGCGCCTGCCCCAGACCGCCGGTTGAACGGAGCCGATCAGCGCGTCCGCGGCCGGAACCCGCCCGTCAGCGCGACGGTCACGAGCGCCAGTGCCAGCAGTGGCGCGAAGCCTACTGTTGCCGATCCCGTCAGGTCCTCCAGCCACCCGGCCAGAACGGGCGCCACGAACACGATGCAATACCCTATACAAAGCGCCCCCGCGGCGAATCCCGCCACGCGCTCGACCGGCACCAGCCAGGCGGGCATCGCCAGCGCCAACGTCAGGGTGGCGCTGGTACAGAACCCGAGCAGCCCGGCAGCGGCCCCGATCCACGGTCCCGGCAACCAGGTCATTCCCAGCGCCCCCAGACTGGCCCCGCAGAGGACCAGCACCAGCGGCCAGCGGCGACCGAGCAGCCGGTCGGCGAAAACGACCAGGACCAGCGACGAGAGCAGCTGTGTCCCATTGAGCGCCGCCAGGGAGGCGTCCAGCATCGCGCTCCGGCCGGTGTCCTGAAGAATGGTCGACACGAAGACATTGCCCGTGAAGTACAGGCTCCCGGCGCTGCCGAGCAGCAACGCGGTCTTCCAGACGAGGGGCTCGCGCCAGAGCACCGCCTCCGCCCTCGTCGCGGACTGGGCCGGGGTATCGCCGCGCCTTTCACGGCCCAGCAGCGCAACGCCGAGCGCGATCAACGGCACCGGCAATACCCACACCGTGAAGGCCAGGCGCCAGGCCTCGCCGAGAAACCAGCTGATCAGCCAACCGGTGCCCCCGGCGGCAATCAGCTCCCCGGTGAGCAGACCGTTCGTGTAGATCGCCGTGGCGCGGCCGATCCGTTGCGGCAACGCGGCCCGCGCGAATCGCGGCATCGCCGTCTGCAGCAGGGCCACACCCGCCCCCATGACGACCGTTGCCAGGAGGAACAGCGCGAACCCGCCAGGCACGCTCCGCGCGGCGCTACCCAGCGCGACGACCGTGAGCCCGGCAAGCAAGGTGACCAGGACGCCCATGCGCCCGACCAGCCAGCCGCCCGCCAGGGCGCCGAGCCCGATCAGCAGGGCCGGCAGGCTGGTGGCCAGGGCCACCTCCCCGGTGGAGAATCCGAGCAGGTTCTCCAGGCGGGGCGCCAGCGGCGGCACGATCAGGATGGTCAGGCGCAGGTAGATGCCCAGGCTCCAGAGCAGCGCATAGCGAACGATCACATGCGTGCCGGTCAAGACGGATTCCTCTGAACACGACCAGGGCCCTGTGCCGTCCCGGACACGGGCACAAGGAACGGACGGCCCGGGCGCGCAACGGCGCGCGGGCGGATCATGGCTAAATCGCGGATTCGGTGCGACCCGAGGCCGGCACCACGTGGACCGGAATCGCCGCGTGACGTAGCAGCGCCTCGCTCGTACTACCCAGCGCGATGCGCTTCAACAGCCCCTTGGAGTGGGTGCCCACCACGATCATGCGCGCGTCGACGCGCTCGGCCTCGGCGAGGATCGTTTCGACGGTGGCACCCTGCACGAGCAACGCCTTGCACTCCACGCCGCGCCCCCGCAGCCGTTCGGCGAGCCGCTGCAGCGCCTGGTGCTCGGTCCGCAGATGCCTCGCGGTCTGTTCCCGCAGGGCGGAGGGATCGTGCTCGTAGCCGACAAAGTCCGGTTCCGGGGCGGCGACATGAAGGAGCGTCAGGCCGCCGCCGAGCCGGCCGGCAAGCCAGACGGACTCCGCGAGCACCGCCTCGTCGATGGCGCTCAGGTCGATGGCCGTGAGGATGCCCAGTTCGCTTTCTTCTTCTCGCATTGCCAGTTCCTGTCTCAGTCCGGAAGCGGGATCCACTCGTCATCGCCGGGTACCGCGGCGAAACGCCCTTCTCGCCAGTCGGCCTTGGCCTGCTCGATGCGTTCGCGACTGCTGGAGACGAAGTTCCACCAGATGAAACGCGGCGCGTCCAACGGCTCTCCGCCGAGCAACATGAACCGTGTCTCCGCCAGGGCGTCAAGTCGCACCGACACACCCTCGCGGAAGACCAGCAACTGCCCGGCGTCGAACCGTTCGCCGGCGATCTCCACGGTACCCGCCACGAGGTAGGCCCCGCGCTCCGGGTAGTCGGGCTCGATCTGAAGGCTGGCACCCGCCTTCATGCGGCAATCCGCATAGAGCAGATCCTGCCCGGTATCCAGGGGCGAGCGGGCTCCGAAAGCGCCACCCGCCACGAGCCGCAGACGGTTGCCCTCGCCGTCGATCTCGGGCAGCGCCTCGACACCCAGGTGCCGGAACGCGGGGCCGCACTCCTCCTCGCGCAACGGCAGCGCCACCCAGGCCTGAATCCCCGCCAGCGACTGCTCCCGGGCACGGGCGGGTTCGGGCGACCGTTCGGAGTGCACGACGCCACGCCCGGCGGTCATCCAGTTCACCTCACCCGGACGGATGGGCTGCACCGTGCCCAGGCTGTCCCGATGCAGCATCTCGCCCTCGAACAGATAGGTGATCGTGGACAGACCGATATGCGGATGCGGCCGCACGTCCAGTCCCTCGCCGGCCGGCAGGCGCGCCGGCCCCATCTGGTCGAAGAACACGAACGGGCCCACGGCACGCCGCCGCGCCGAAGGCAGCACACGGCTGACCTTGAAGCCTCCGATATCGCGGGGCTTGGGCACCACCACGAGCTCCAGGGCGTCGCAGGCAGTCTGCCCCGCGCGTGGTTCGGTCGCTTCCATCCAGCTCATCGCGCTGCCTCCATCCGGTTTAAAACAGGCCGGTCGCCTCCATTATGGAACCGCTAAAGGCGTTCGGCATGCCCGTGAACGCGCGGACGGGAAAAGCGGTTTCATTGCGAAACTCCCTGCGAAGACCTGAAGATACGCTCGCCCGGGCTCTGGATGCCAGTGTCCAGTGGCGAGGCAATGGTCGCATTCGGCCGCGTTGGCGGGCAGAATCCCGGGCACTGACGCACCTGATGAAGATGGTTACCAGCGATGAACGACAGCGCCGAGAGGCGGGTTAGAAACCTACAGCTCAATGGCGAGCGCGCCCTGTTACGGGGCAGCCGGCGTGGACTCGAGAAGGAGAGCCTGCGGGTCACCCGGGACGGCAAGATCGCCCTGACGCCCCATCCCGAGGCGCTGGGCTCCGCGCTGTGCCATCCCTGGATCACCACCGACTATTCCGAGGCGCTGCTGGAGTTCGTCACGCCGCCTTACACGGAGACCGACCAGCTGCTCGGCTTCCTCGACGAGCTGCATCGCTACACCTACGCGAACATCGGCGACGAGCTACTCTGGGCCACCAGCATGCCCTGCATCGTCGGCGGCGAGCAGGGCATACCCATCGCCGAGTACGGCGATTCCAACGTCGGCCGGATGAAGCACATCTACCGGCGCGGGCTTGACTGGCGCTACGGCCGCACGATGCAGGCGATTTCCGGCATCCATTTCAATTACTCCTTCAGCGACGAGTTCCTGGCCGCGACCCGGGCCGCCGAGGGCGACGAGCGCAGCGAGAAGGCTCACCGCTCGGATCTGTACTTCCGGCTGATCCGCAACTTCCAGCGATTCGGCTGGCTCGTGCCTTACCTCTTCGGCGCCTCTCCGGCGATCTGCAAGTCCTTCACCGGCGGCGAGAACCTGCATTTCAGGGAGTTCGGCCGGCACACCTTCTATGAGCCCTATGGCACGTCGCTGCGCATGAGCGACATCGGCTACAAGAACAAGGCCCAGGCCGGGCTCACGGTCTCCTACAACGACGTCGACGCCTACATCGACAGTCTCAAGCGCGCCATATCCACGCCCGACCCGGAGTACGCGCGCATCGGCACGGAGGTGGACGGCTTCTGGCGGCAACTCAACGCCAACGTCCTGCAGATCGAGAACGAGTACTACAGCTTCTCGCGGCCCAAGGCCGTGGCGCGTTCGGGCGAGAAACCCACCACCGCCCTGCGCCGCGCCGGCGTGGAGTACGTGGAAATCCGCGCCCTGGACCTGAACCCCTTCGAGCCCCTGGGCACCTCGGTGCGGCAGCTGGAGTTCATGGAGACGTTGCTGCTGTTCTGTCTGCTGCGCGATAGCCCGCCCATCGACGCCCGGGAACAGGGCCGGATCAACTGCAACCAGGGCCTGGTCGCCCGCCAGGGCCGGGAACCGGGGCTGGAGCTCTACCGGGGCGACGGCCGGCGCGTCACCCTGCGGAGCTGGGCCAGGGAGCTGTTCGACGCGATGGCCGGACCGGCGGAACTGCTGGACGAGATCCACGACGAGGGCCGCTACACGGAGGCGCTACGTCAGCTCCGCGAGCGCATCGAGGACCCCGCACTGACGCCCTCGGCCCAGGTGCTGGAAGAAATGGACCGGCACGGCGAAGAGTTTGTGCAGTTCGCCATGCGCATTTCCGAGGAGCACGAGCAGTACTTCAAGGCCGCCCCCCTGCCCGAGCAGACGCGGCAGCGGTTCGATGCCGAGGCCCGGACCTCACTGGAGGAGCAGCGCCGCATCGAGGCCGGCGACGACCTGCCCTTCGAGGAATACCTGCGGCGCTACTTCGCCCAGCCGTGAACCCGGCCCGCCCGGGGCGGGCCGGCCCGGTCAGGCGTTGCGGGTGAAGCCCTGCTCGTAGTTGACCGGTACCTTGATATAGCTGACGCCGTTGTCTTCCGCCGGCGGCATCTCCCCGCCACGCATGTTCACCTGCACGGACGGAATGATCAGCCGGGGCAGATCCAGTGTCCGGTCACGGCCGTCACGCACCTCGACGAACTCATCCTCGGTGGTTTCGTCGCGGACGTGGATGTTGTTCCGCCGCTGCTCGCCGACGGTGGTCTCGCAGCGGTACTCGCGGCCGCCGGGCCGGTAATCGTGCAGGACGAACATCCGTGTTTCCTCCGGCAGCTCATAGAGACGCTTGATGGAGCGGTAGAGGATCCGGGCGCTACCGCCGGGGAAGTCGCAGCGGGCGGTACCGCCATCCGGCATGAACAGCGAGTCGCCGACGAATACGGCGTCACCGATGTGATAGCTGAGGCTATCCGAGGTATGCCCGGGCGTCGGAATGGCACGGGCCTCGATACCGCCGACCCGGAAGGTCTCGAAATCCTCGAACAGGTGCTGGAACTGGGAGCCGTCGGCGAGAAAGCCACGGTCGACGTTGTAGACCGACTTGAAGTGCTCCTGGACCTGCCGGATGCCCTGGCCGATGGCCAGTGTGCCGCCCAGTTGCCGATGGATATAGCCGCCGCCGGCCAGATGGTCCGCGTGGGCATGGGTTTCGAGCACCCACTGCACCGTCAGCCCCTGGGAGCGGACGAACTCGATGATCCGGTCCGCGGACTGGGTGCCGGTGCGTCCGGCGTGCTCCTCGTAGTCCAGCACGGCATCGATCACCGCCGCCTGGAGGCTGTCCGGGTCCCATACGACGTAGGAGAAAGTGGACGTGGGCTCGTGGATGAAGCTCTGCACGACCGGTGTCTGGCTCATGGTCACCTCCGCGGGAAGTACATCTATTTCATTATATGCATATGAACGAATAAAATGAACTTCAACGGCCCGTGACGCCGGCGGCCTGGAAATGTGCGCCACGTCCGGATCGATCGGGACGCTTCGTCCAGACTGTGCGGGACTCGAGCGCTGGCGCAGCAAGGACGAATGCGCCGACTGATGCCGGAAACATGCCCCTTTGATGACATCGTTCCGCCGTCTTCACATCCTGGTTTTTGGGGGCCTGCTGGCTGGCCTGTTGTCGGGCATCCCCTCCGCCGGCGCCGACGACCGCGACCCGCTGGTCGTCGTTCAGGACCGTGCCTGGGCACCCATGGCGTTCGCCGATGACCAGGGCAATCCGCAAGGCATGCTGGTTGATCTGTGGCGCGCGGTCGGCGAGAAGCTCGACCGGCCGGTGCGCTTCGAGCTCGTCAACTGGCAGCGGACCCTCGAGCTGACCCGTGACAGCGACGACCGGGTCCACGGCGGGCTATTCCTGTCCGAGGAACGCGACGCCTACCTCGATTACGCCAACGAGCTTGTTCCCCTTCGCACCGCCCTGTTCATCGCCGCCGAGGCCGGCACGGCCGGGCTGCTGGAGGCGTCGGACCTGACCGGCACCGAGGTGGGCGTGACCGCCGGCGGTTACGAGGCCACGTTCCTCCGGCAGAATCACCCCGACATCACCCTGAAACCCTACCCGAACAACGAAGCGCTCATCCGCGCCGCGACGCGCGGTGAAATCCGCGCCTTCGCGGCGGACTACCCGGTGGGGATGTACTACCTCGACCGCCACACGACGCCGGACCGTTTCCGGGTGCTGGAGGTGCTCTACGCCCAGCCACTCCGGGCCGCGGTGGCCGAAGACAACGACGCCCTCATGGCGGAGATCAATCGCGGGCTGTCCCTGCTCACGCCCGCGGAGAAGAGCCGGATCACCCAGAAATGGCTGCGCACCGAGCGCGTCGAGACCATCCCGTCCTGGCTGATACCGGTAATGAGCCTCGGTGCCGGCCTCACGGTGCTGGCCTGGCTGCTGCTGCATAACCGATTACTGCGCCACCAGGTTCTGAGTCAGACCCGCGACCTGGCGGAGCGTGAGCGACGGCTGACCCTGCTGACCGACAACATCACCGACGTGGTCTGGGCCGTGGGGCCCGATCGCCGATACACCTATGTCAGCCCGTCCATCGAACGACTCACGGGCTCCCGTCCCGAGGAGATCGTCGGTAACCGGATGGGCGGCACCATCACTCCGGATTCCGTGGACCTGCTCACCGAACACATAAGGCGCGCCCGCGATCAGGTAAGTCGCGGCGAGGCCCGGGGGCACGTGGACTTCACGGTTGAGGCACAGATGCTGCGAACCGACGCCCAGCCGCTGTGGACCGAGGTCGCAGCCAGGGTGTTCTTCGACGACGCGGCGCGTTTCACCGGCATGCAGGGCGTGACCCGGGAGATTACCGAGCGCCGGCGTTCCCGGGAGACCATCGAGCAGCTCGCCTACTACGACGCCCTCACGGGCCTGCCCAACCGCCGGCTGCTCCTCGAACGACTGGGGCAGGCCCGCAACGAATGCCTCCGCGGGGGCGAGCACGGCGTGCTGCTGTTCCTGGATCTGGACAACTTCAAGACCCTCAACGACACCGAGGGCCACTACATCGGCGACGCGCTGCTGCAACACGTCGCGGACCGGCTCTCCGGGTCCGTTCGCGATGACGACACCGTCGCCCGGCTGGGCGGCGACGAGTTCGTGGTGGTCCTGGGCAACATGGGCGCCACCCAGGACGCGGCCCGCCGCAATGCCGAGCGCGTGGGCACTGCAATGCTGGCCAAGCTCAGTCAGCCCTACACGCTCAGCGGCCGCCAGGTTCACACCAGCGCCAGCATCGGCGCGGCGATATTCGGCCGCAACGGTGAGAGCGTGGAGAACATCCTCAAACAGGCCGACATGGCCATGTACGAGGCGAAGGTCGCCGGCCGGGGCACGTTCTGTTTCTACGAGCCCAGCATGCAGGCCGCCGTGGATGCCCGGGCCCGCCTGGAGCGGGATCTGCGCGAGGCCATCCAGCTGGCCCAGTTCACCCTTTACTACCAGCCCCAGGTGGATGGCGAAGGCCGGGTCACGGGCGCAGAGGCCTTGCTGCGCTGGCTGCACCCGGAACGCGGCATGGTCTCGCCGGCGGAATTCATCGGCCTGGCCGAGGAGACCAACCTCATCGCACCACTGGGCCAGTGGGTCCTGGAGACCGCCTGTCGGCAGCTGGCGAGCTGGGCAGAGGCGAGCGCGACGGCCGGACTGTCGCTGTCGGTGAACGTCAGCGCGCGGCAGTTCGAACACCCCGGCTTCGTGGACGAGGTCTGCCAGGCCCTGGAGCGCAGCGGTGCCGACCCCGGGCAGCTCAAGCTGGAGCTTACCGAGAGCTCGATCCTCCGGGACGTCGACGCCGCCATCACGAAAATGGCCCGGTTGCGCGAGCTCGGCGTCGGCTTCGCCCTGGACGACTTCGGCACCGGGTATTCCTCGCTGTCCTATCTCAAGCGCCTGCCGCTGGACCAGCTCAAGATCGACAAATCGTTCGTACACCATGTGCTGACCGACGAGGACGACGCGGCCATTGCGCAAACGGTCATCGCCCTGGGCCGGATGCTGAATCTGCCCGTGATCGCGGAGGGCGTGGAAACGCGCGAGCAGCAGCGATTCCTCTGCGAGCACGGCTGCCATGCCTTTCAGGGCTTTCTCTTCGGCCGCCCCCAGCCGCCGGAGGCCTTCGAGGCCGCGCTGCGCGGCAACGCCTCCGCGTCGGGGCGCGAAACGGCCTGAGCCGCCCCGGCAGGCCTTCACACCCGGGACGACGGCGTCCCGCGTTATCCAGTTTCCCGGAAGGTCCCCAGGCGCCGTATCATGCGCGCCATACTCGTCTTCGCCCGGGAAAAGCCCATGTCTACCGGCAACCTCACCCTGTTCCTCACCGCCGCCGGCGGACTGGAGCCGTTGCTCGCCGCCGAGGCCACGGCCCTGGGCCTGGCGGGGGTCACCGAAGCCCGCGGCGGCGTGCATGCCCGCGCGACACTCGATCAGGCCTACCGGGCATGCCTTTGGTCGCGTTTTGCCAGCCGCGTGCTGCTGGTGCTGGACCGCGCCCCGGTGGATACCCAGGACGAGCTCTACGCCTGGTTGCGCGGGCTGCCCTGGGAAGACCACTTCGGCGCGGGGGCCACGCTGGCGGTGGACTGCAACGGTTCCGGCGCCGGTATAGACAACACCCAGTACGGCGCCCGGCGGGTCAAGGACGCTGTGGTGGACCGGTTCCGGGAGCGTTTCGGCACCCGGCCCAGCGTTTCCACGCAACGCCCGGACGTCAGGCTCAATTGCCATCTCACCGGCCTGGGTGCCGAAATCCGCCTGGATCTCTCCGGAGAGCCCCTCCACCGCCGGGGCTATCGCCGCCGCCAGGGCGGCGCGCCGCTGAAGGAGACCCTGGCCGCCGCCATGCTGGCACGGGCGGGCTGGCCGGAGGCTTTCGAAGGGCCCGGCGCCCTGGTCGACCCCATGTGCGGTTCCGGCACGCTGCTCGTCGAGGCCGGCTGGATGGCCGGCGACCACGCCCCTGGCCTGCTTCGCGACTACTTCGGCTTCCTCGGCTGGCGGGGGCATGACGCGGCCATCTGGGACGGGCTTCGGGCCGAAGCGGCCGAGCGCCGGGCCGCCGGCGCCAAGCGGCTGTCGAAACTGGTCGGCTTCGATCAGGACGGCGACGCCGTCGCCGCGGCCCAGGCCAACGTGGAAGCCGCGGGTCTGTCCGGGGCCGTGCACATCGAACGCCGCCCCCTGAGTCGCGCCGAACCGCCGGCCTCCGCGACCGGCGGGCTGGTGGCCACCAATCCTCCCTATGGCGAACGTCTCGGCGATAGCGGCCAATTGCGCATCCTCTACGGCCAGCTCGGGCACCGACTGCGCCGCCACTTTCCCGGCTGGCGGGCCGTGGTCCTGGCGGGCAGCGACGACCAACTCGGGGAGATCGGTCTGCGCGCCGACCGCCGATATACGCTGTACAACGGCGCCCTGCGCTGTCGTCTGGGCCTGTTCTCCATCAACCCGGACGCCGACCGCGCGCCCTTGCCCGCCCGGGACCTGACGAACCGCCTGGGCAAGAATCTCAAACACCTGCGCCGCTGGGCCCGCCGCGAGGACGTGTGCTGCTTCCGGGTCTATGACGCCGATTTGCCCGAGTACGCCCTGGCCATCGACCTCTACGAGGGCGAGGAAGAGACCGGCTTGCACGTGCAGGAGTACGAAGCCCCCCGCAGCGTCGACGCCGGGAAGGCCGCCCGCCGGCTTCACGACGCTCTGCTGGTCATCCCGGATGCCCTGGGCGTGGCCCCGGAAGCCATGCGGCTCAAGACCCGGCACCGCCAGACCGGCGGGAGGCAGTACCAGCGCCAGGGCGAGACCGGCCGCGCCTTCATCGTGCGGGAGGGCGACGCGCGTCTCTGGGTCAACCTGGACGATTACCTGGATACCGGTTTGTTCCTTGACCACCGTCCGATCCGCCGTTGGCTTCACGACAACGCCGACGGCATGAGCGTGCTGAACCTGTTCGGCTACACGGGCGCGGCAACGGTACAGGCCGCGCTGGGCGGTGCGCGCTCCACACTCACCGTTGATCTGTCGAAGCGCTACCTGGACTGGGCGGAGCGCAATCTCCGGCTCAACCGTATCCCGCTGCAACAGCATCGCCTGGAGCGCGCGGACTGTCTGAAGTGGCTGGCCGAGCAGTCCCGTGGCCGCCCCGCGAACCGGTTCGATCTGATATTCCTGGACCCACCGACCTTCTCCACGTCCAAGGGCATGACGGGAACCCTGGACACCCAGCGCGATCACCCGACATTGATCCGGCAGGCGATGGCGTTGCTCGCGCCCGGTGGCACGCTGATATTCTCGACGAACGCCCGCCGTTTCCGGCTGGATGAAGCCATCAGCGACGCCTTCCGGGTCGAGGACGTGACCGCCTGGAGCATCCCGGAGGATTTCCGTCGCAACCAGCGTATCCATCGCTGCTTCATGGTCACCCACCCCGGGGCCTGACCGCGGCAGGCCCGCGGCGCGCCTTCGCGGGTCATGTTGCGGCGCATCTTGCAACCGGCACGGTGACTGCTAGCCTTGAGCGAATAATGACTAACGATTCATTTTTCATGTAACCGGACCGACGGATTCAGCCGCGTCCGGGTCAGCCTCCGCAGCGGGCTCACTCCTTCCAATCCCGGCACCGGAAAGTGCCGGTACACGGACCGCCGGCGTCACACGGCCGGCGAACGACATGCGGCAGCAGTGCCACGCATGTCAGGAGGAGCAATCATGAAACGCACAGGGATCAATCAGCACGACCGGCATAGCCGCCCCCGCTCATCCCGCCTCGCCCGGACCCTGCTCGCCGCGGCGGCCGCCCTGCTCACATCGACCGCCCTGCTGGCTGCCAATCCCGGCTGGGACCAGGAAACCATCGCCGGCATGAACGTTCTGGTCTACACGCCAGACTCGGCGCCGGCGCTCGGGGACGGCCGGGCGCTCATGCTGACGCTGCATGGCTGCAGCCAGAGCGCCGACGACCTCGCCAGTGCCGGGGGCTGGGAGGATACCGCCGAGGAATACGGCATGGTGGTCGCGGCCCCGGACGCCCCCAATGGCGGCGTGCTCATCGGCTGCTGGGATTACTACGGCAGCAACCACACGCGCGGCAACCGCCACAACGACAATCTGCTGGGACTGGTGGACGAGCTGCTCGGCCGTCAGGCGCTGAACATCGACCCCGACCAGGTCTATATCTCCGGGCTGTCCTCCGGCGGCGGCCAGGTCATGGTCATGACCTGCCTGGCCCCGGACGTCTTCGCCGGCGGCGGCAACAACGCCGGCCCCACCATCGGCACGGGCTCCGGTGACATCGGCTACGTGGCCACCAGTCAGTCGGCGGCGGTGAGCACGTGCACGAACCTCGCCGGCAGCCATGCGGACGCCTTCGATACCCAGATCGCCTCCATGATCTACGGCGACGGCGACTACACGGTGGCCCAGGGCTACAACGAGCTCAACGCCGATGTGAAGGCCGAGATCTACGGCGCTGGCTCGGAATCGGCGGTGGACATGGCCGCCCTGCCCGGCAACAGCACCGGCGGCAGCGGCCGCATCATCGCCGATGCCCAGGGACCGCGGGTCTCGGTGATAAAGAACGCCGGCATGGGCCACGAATGGCCGTCCGGGGACGGCACCGGCGGCAACTACATCGCCGGCAGCAGCGTCGACTACCCCGCCTATCTCACCGCCTTCCTGTTCGCCAACAACCGGCGGGTGGACGGCGGTGACGATGGCGGCGGCGGAACCGGGCCCAGCGTGGACATAACGGCGCCCGTTGACGGTGCCACCGTGAGCGGTTCGGTCACCATCGAGGCAAGCGCCAACGACGACCAGGGCGTCACCGGCGTCGAGTTCTACGTCGACGACGGGCTCCTCGGCAGCGATGACACCGAACCTTACAGCCTGTCCTGGGACACGACCGCCATCGGCGACGGTGATCACGCCCTCAAGGCCGTGGCGCTGGACGCGGACGGCAACACGGGCGTCGACGACGACACCACGGTGACCGTCGACAACGGCAGCGGGGGCGGCGCCGAGGATTGCTGGACCGCGACCAACGCCGACCACTACGCCGCCGGACGCGCCAACCAGCTCGGCACGCCGCCTTACGAAAACTACAACGCCGTCGGTTCCTACCAGTGGCTGGGCTACGCCGATGACGTCACCTCCCTGGAGGAGACCAGCCCGGGCTACTACGTGGAGGTTGGCGGCTGCAACTGAGCTACCGGGTGGGCGCCGCGGGCGCCCACCCGAATTCCGGACCGGGCATGCCCCCGGGCTTCAGGGCAACCGCCGGGCACCCGCTAGATCCGCGTCGCCAGGCCGATGGTGGCCCAGCTCAGATCCCCGCCGCCGGAGCGTTCCACGTCGGCCAGCGCCCAGCTTCGGGCCACGGAGCCCACCAGGCGCCAGCGCCCGCCCAGGCGCACCGAAGCCTCCAGCGACGCCTCGCGGTGGTTGGCGCCGTCGAAGCTCTCGCTGGCATAGCCGTAGTCGAAGCCCTGCAGAAGGACGCTCGTAAGCGCCAGGCGATCGTTGAACAGTCCCACCGTTGCCTTGACGGCAACCGTCGCGAAACCGCCCTCGGTCGCGGTGGAATAGGTGTAGTCCACGGTACCCGCCAGACCGTCCATCACGCTCAGGGTCGCGCCAGCGCTCAGCTCATTGTCGTTGCGCTGGTCGGCGGGAAAATCCAGGCGCGCGTAACGTCCCCACAGGCGCACCGGGCCCATATCGAATCCGCGCTCGACGAACAGATTGAGCTCCTGATAATCCTCCGCGAGCCCGGCACCGAACCAGCCCCCGCCCCGCCACTGGCCCCAGGCCAGCACGCCCTCGACGGCAAGCAACCCGCCGTCCTCCAGGTTGTCGCGGCCCTCGCTCACGTAACGGTCATGCCACCGGGCGGTGACGTCCAGCGCCGCGGGTGTTGCCTGCTCCTGGGCGGTGGCGGTGGCGGTGGCGGTGGCGATCAATATCGCAATGCATGTAAACAGGGCTCTCACGCAGGCGGCTCCCGGCGCTCTGGAGGGTGACTTTCGGGCAGGGGTACATGCTGGCACGGGCCCGCTCTGCCCCGCCACTGTATATCGAGATACCCGCACCCGGGCGGGTCCCTCGCTACGCGATGCGGGCGTTGTTGCCGGCGAACCGTCGCCGGCACTAACCTGAACCGGCAGTCTCCCGGCGCCGTGCCAGCCAGCGCCAGAGCCAGCCGTCGGGTCGCTGCTCGCCGGTCATGACGTACCGGAAGGCGTCCATGTTGTTGACCGTCCAGGCAATGGGCCGCAGGGCGCCGGCACTGCTGCACAGGAGCAAGGTGTCACCGGGGGCCAGGGGTGTGTCCGGAGGCGGCAGAAACATCTGCTCGCCCTCGCGCTCGATCATCAGCACTTCGGCGGCCAGGCTCTCGCGGCGGTTGGCCGGATCCAGCAGCAGGTCGCCAACAGTCACGCTGTGCCCAGTAAGCAGGGCGTCCGCCACAGCGGGCGCGTCCCGCCAGCCGAGGGTCAGGGCCCGCACCCGCGGCGTATCGCGCCCCATACGCGCCTGCCAGTTCGCGAGCAGCTCCCCGACATAGTCATCGTCATAGTCACGTATACCGCGCAGAAACTGGGGCAGCATGGGCGTGGTGAGCTGGCGCATCATGCGCAGCGCGATGATGCCGCTGGGCTCCATGATCATGTCCAGGTCGGCGGCCTCGAAGATGTAGCGATTCGAGCGGTCGCTCTGCCGGGCCACCATGAACAGCTCCGGCCGCAGCTGCCGCGCGGTGATGATTATGGACAGGTTGTCCACGTCGTCGTCGGTGCCGGCGATGACGCCCACGGTCTCCTCCAAGTCGATGCCGGCCCGGCGCAGCGTCTCCGCCTCGGTCCCTTTGCCCTCGACCTGGGGCTGGTCGGCGCTCATCCATGGCGGCAGCTCCTCGGCGACCAGCACCATGTCCGTGCCCATCTCCCTGAGGCGGCGATGCAGCATCTTGCCGAGCCGGCCCGGCGCGCAGATGATCCATCGCCCGGGCGGCGGCAGACGATCGCTGGTCAGGGGGATCTCCGGGCGGGGGCTCATCCACTCGTAGAGCCGGTGCACGTACGGCGACTGAATGGCCATGACGAAACCGCCCGCGAACGTATCGAAGGCGTTGACGATATGGTCGGTGCCGAAGGAGGCCATGTTGGCCTGGACTTCCCCGGAACCCGCCCGTGCGATCACCGGCAGGCGGGGATTGAGCAGCTTGGCCGTGATGGCGATCTGCAGATTGGCGTGATCGTCGTCCGTTACCGCCAGCACGGAGGCGCACCGCGGGTGTGTCAGGCCCGCGGCGAGCAGGTTGTCCGCCAGGCTGGCGTCGCCGCAGAAGGCGGGCACGTATGAGCGCAGATCCTCCATGCCGAGCTCGTACGTATGCCCCTCCACCTGATCGATCACCACCGCCCGGGCGCCAAGCGCGGTGACCTCCTGCACCAGCTGCGCCCCGGTGTCGCCGTATCCGCAGACCAGGTGGAAGGGCTCGGCAAGTTTGCGGACCTGGCGGCGGAAACGGTTCCAGGTCACGACCCGCTGGAATACCGGGTCGCGGATGAGGCCGATTATCGAACCGATCGCGGTGAACCAGGCAATGACCAGCACGTACAGGCTGAAGGTCGCCCAGAGCCGCTGCGCCTCGGTGAAGGCGTTGGGTATCTCGCCGAAACCGATGGTCGTCGCCGTGTAGCTGGCGAAGTAGAAGGCGTGGAGGAAATCCATGCGGTGAGGTTCACCGCTCGCCGTTTCCCCGGGAATCAGCACGAAACCCAGCACGGAGATGGAATAGGCGACGATCAGGGTGATCAGCGGCGGCCGCATACGCCGCAGGACCATCGGTATGACGCTGTGCCGGGGTAGCTGCAGCAGCTCTTCCATCAGCGATGCATACCCACGGTCTCCACGATGAGAATCGTCACCGAAGCGAGATTCGCCAGCAATGCGCCGCCGGAGAGCGAGACGATGCTGGCCATAACCGCGGAGTTCAGCCCGACGTCAGTCATCTGGGTGGCTATGCCCCACACCAGGGCGGCGGCGATGAGCTGCAGGTCGGCCACCAGGCTGGCGGCCAGCAGCACGGCGCCGATCTGGGTTCTCTCCCCGAATTTGAGAACGGTGGCGATGAGGCTCACCACCAGGGCCGCGTAGAGCTCGTAGACGTTGTGGTGGTCCGGGTTGTCGAAGTCGCCGAGGAAGAAACCGAAATTGAGCGTCAGCGCAAGCAGGATGAAGAACCCGAAAACCACCTTCTCCAAATTCATTCGCTCGTGCCCCTCCGTCAAGGAATCCATCACCGGATCCGAAAAGCGACGGGCGCGGCAGCGCCGCCGCGCCCGTACGGCCGTGCTGCCAGTGTAGGACCTGAGGCCACTTACCAGAAGGGTGGGGGTAGGTTACCAGGCGGGCGCCGTGGCCCGGGCCGGCGCCGAAACCGGGCGACGGAATCCCGGGGGACTCCGGCAGCCCCGCCTTGCCAGGCCGGAGCCGACGCCCCGGAACGCGGCGATCGCTGAACACGACTGTCTGGACCGGCGACGCTCCCGAAAGGGCAACCTCGACCGCCGGGGCCGTGCCTGTTTCTTGCGGCACGAGTTTCCGCAAGGAACCGATTTTCGGGGTTTTTTAGCAGACCCGTTCAAGCATATCCCCTGGACACAGCTGTCGGCTTGACAAGCACCAACCCCCCTGACTAGTTTTCGACAATGTGGCTTTTCGGAAAGACTCCTTTCCGCAATGCCCCATACCCCAGAGGCGGCAGAAGGTACCAAGAATGCCGGCAGGCCAGTCCCTGATTGGGACTGTTCAAACCGCCCCTGGGCGTCGGAGCACGACTCGATCACTTCAGTCTGTGACACCCTGAAGACAAGTCGGATGTAATGGAGGAGATGACCATGAGTTCCAAGGACTCAACCCGGAACCCGGGCCGCCTGCGTTCCGCGATCGCGGCGGCGGCTCTGTTCGGCGTTGCCGGCACGGCCTCGGCCGAACCGGTATCGCTGACGCTCGACTACACCTGCCCCTTTCCGTTGATCGGCGAACAGACGATCACCGCCGAGATCAACACTGACATCGCGGCCGAGGTCACGGCACCGTCGGAGCTCGGACCCTTCGATATCGAGGCGACCACCACGGTGCCGGCCGCGGCGGTGGAAGGTCTTTCGCTGGTGGGCGCGACCACCATCGAGGGCACGGCCACCAACGAATCGACCGTTGTGACGCCGGCCCGCGAGATCCCGCAGACGGTCAACCTGACCATTCCGCAGAGCGGCTTTCCCGACGAGCCGCAGGCGTTCACGGTGCCGGCCTCCGGCTCGACTTCGGTGGTCAGCATTGAAGCCCAGGACGTCGGCGACGGCCAGGTTACCGTCGGCGGGCTGACCCTGGACATGACCGCCCGGCTTCCCGACGGCAGCATTGCGCCCGCCCCCGTCGGCGAATTCACGGCGGAATGCACCCAGGTGGCCGGCCAGGACAACGTCCTGCAGTCGTTCACCGTATCCGCCGAGCCGCAGGATCCCGACATTGCCGTCGACCCGGCCAGCATCAGCTTTCCGGACGTAACCACCGGCGATACTTCGAGTACCCGGACGGTCACCGTATCCAACGAGGGCGATGGTGCGTTGACGGTCAGCGGGGCCAGCCTGGCCGGCTCGAACCCCGGCGCCTTCAGCATCGTCAACAACGGCTGCGGCGAAGTGGCCGTTGGCAATAGCTGCGCCATCGACCTGACGTTCAGCCCGCCGATGGCCCAGGACTACAGCGCCGAGCTGCAGATTGCCTCCAACGACCCCGACGAGGCGACCAAGACGGTCAGCCTGACGGGCACCGGCACCATCGAGCAGTTCGCCGAGATCACCGTCACGCCCGAGAGCGTGGATTTCGGCGGCGTGCAGATGGGCAACAGTGCCGAGCAGACCGTGACGGTCACCAACGAGGGCAACATCGGCCTGGGCATCAACGGCGTCTCGCTGAGCGGCGCAACCGACGCCTTCACCCAGACCAGCGACTGCGGCAGCAGCGTGGCCGCCGGCGCCAGTTGCACGGTCACGGTCACCTACATGCCGACGGCACAAGGCGATCAGAACGCCACGCTGAGCATCGCTTCCACGGACGAGGACGAGCCGACCGTGGACGTGGCGCTGAGCGGTTCCGGTGAAATGGCGCCGACCGGCGAGCTCCACGTCTCCCCCGACACCGTGGAGTTCGGCAGCGTCACCGTGGGTGAGAACGCCACCCAGGACGTGACCGTATCCAATACCGGCGACGCCGGCTTCAACGTCACGGCCGTCAACCTCGGCGGCGCCAACGTCGGCGACTTCACCATCATCGGCAACGACTGCGGCACCGTGGCGGGCAGCGGCAGCTGCACGGTCTCCGTTCAGTTCACGCCGAGTACCGAGGGTGCCCGCAGCGCCAGCCTGACCGTCGAGACCGATCTTGGCGAGAACGCCTCGGAGACGATCGAGCTCACCGGAACCGGCGGTGAAACCGGCGGTGGCGGCACCATCGAGACCGCCTTCGATCTGAGCGGCGAGACCTTCATCAAGGCCGCCGACAGCAGCCTGCCGCTGAGCGGCACCATCGACGCGGTGCTGGAGCTTGCCAGCGGCACGTTCACCGCCGACCTGGACCTCGATCCCACCAGCGGGTCCTTCAAGGCCTTCGGCTTCGTGAACGCCAAGGCTAAGGTCGCCTTCGAGCCGGTCGGTGAGACCACGGGCACGCTCAACAACGGCAACCTGAGCGCCGAGTCCCAGCTGTACGTGAAGGTACCCAAGGTCACGGCCAAGCTGTTCTTCTTCCGCGTGCCGATCGGCGGCGGACCCGACTGCCGCACGATGGACCCGGTGAACCTCAGCCTGGCGACGCCCGAGGGTGAGTCCTTCGCCCCGCGCTCCGGCGGTCCGGTCACCGGTACCTACAGCGTACCGGCACTGGAGAACTGCGGTCCGCTCACCGGTCTGCTGAACCAGTTCCTGGCCGGTCCGGGCAACACCATCGATCTCACGCTCACCGGGCAGTCCGGCTCCGGGAACGATTCGGACGGCGACTCTGGTGACAGCGGCCAGGACGAGGGTGAGAAGGACGGCAAGAAGAAGCGCTTCAGCTGGTGGCGCCGGTAAGCACCCCGTGCTCCTGAGCTGAAACTGCCGCAAGGCAGCGATCCCTGCGCAGAAGCCCCGCCCCTGGCGGGGCTTCTTCTGTCCGGCGCTCCGGCCGGGCCGACCTGCCGACGGCGGCGATTCCCGCTAACATGCCGCCCCTGGGAAGGTGGCCGACGGGGCGTTGCATTACCAGCCCCGTCGTCAAACGCGCATTCAGCCGGGGAAACCGCTGCACGAAAGCCATCCACGAGGACAACCTGAACTGGACGAAGCTCGGCATGTGATCACGTTCATGATGGCCCTGTTCGCGGTGTTCTCCTTCCTCCGGCAACGTCAGCCCTCCCCGGCCAACCTTGCCATCAGCGCCATGGCCATCGTCTTCGGGCTTGTCATCAACTACGTCTTCGCCACCAGGATCCGCAGCGGGCTCGCCTACATGGATTCGCACAAGAGTCGCCTGCGCGAGTACGAGGCGAAGCTGCGACTGCTCAATCCCCTGCTGGGCGGTATCGTGGACACGGCGGACGATCGCATCGCCGGTCAGTCGGCGACCGCGAGGTTGATGCGCTGGATTCCGCTGCTGAGCTACGTGGTCTGGACGGTCTGCTCGGCGATACTGCTTCTGAAGCTCGGTGGGCGGGTCTGAGGAGCGGCTGCCCGAGTGCCGCTAGCGCCGGGCATCGTCGCGCAGCCAATCCATGGCCTCGTCCTCGTTGTAGAAGACCCGCATGTTATAGCCGGCGTTCTGGCAGGTCGTCTCCACGAACTCGTGGCTGCGGTCCCACGGGTCCGCCAGGATGGCCGCCCTGACGCAGCGCCGCAGGCCCATGGCCGCCATGTCGACGTGGGCGTAGTTGTAGTTCTGGGCCGGACGGGAGACATTCGGCGCGCCCCGGGCGTCGGTCAGGAAACGGTCCGCGCCACTCTCCGCGGCGAGGCGGTCCATGTCCTGCGCGAACGCCACGGCGAGCTCCACCGTCACGGGCTGAAGAACCCGGCAGATGACCAACCGGCCATCCTCGGACAGGGACAGGCTATATCCGCTGGTTTCCGTAAGCGACTCCATATGAACCTTTATCGGCGGCGCTTGAAGGTTCTTGATCGTTCAAGACGCCGGGGAGATCCAGAATACATCATCGGGCCTGTCCAGCCACGGCCCTGCCCGCGACGCGCCCCGAGAACAGGCAGCCGCCCAGGAACGTCCCTTCCAGCGAACGATAGCCGTGCATGCCGCCACCGCCGAAACCCGAGACCTCGCCCGCGGCGTACAGGCCCGGCAGGGGCTCGCCGTCGGCACGCAGCACACGCCCCTGAAGGTCGGTCTGGAGTCCACCCAGGGTCTTGCGGGTGAGAATGTTCAGGCGTACCGCGATGAGCGGCCCCGCCTTGGGATCCAGCAGCTTGTGGGGCGGCACCACGCGCATGAGCTTGTCGCCCAGGAAGTTCCTGGCGTCACGCATGGCGGAGAGCTGGATGTCCTTGGTGAACTTGTTGTCCAGCTCCCGGTCGCGTCCCCGCACTTCGGCTTCCACGCGCTGGGCGTCCAGGGCCCCGTCGCCCGCCAGGGCCTGCATGTCGCTGATCAGCGCATCCAGGGAATCGCGCACGATGAAGTCCACGCCGTGTTCCTTGAACGCCTCCACCGGACCAGGCGCGCCCTTGCCCAGGCGTTTGAGCAGCAGGCGGATGTCCCGGCCCGTGAGATCCGGGTTCTGCTCCGAGCCGGACAGCGCGAACTCCTTCTCGATGATCTTCTGCGTGAGCACGAACCAGGTGTAGTCGTAGCCCGTGGTCATGATGTGACTGAGGGTCCCCAGGGTGTCGAAGCCGGGGAACAGCGGCACCGGCAGACGATTGCCGCGGGCGTCGAGCCACAACGACGACGGCCCCGGGAGGATGCGTATGCCGTGGTGGCTCCAGATGGGATCCCAGTTCTGGATACCTTCCACGTAATGCCACATCCGGTCACGGTTGATGATGCTGCCGCCGGCCGCCTCGGTGATGCCCAGCATGCGTCCGTCCACGTGGTCCGGCACACCCGAGAGCAGCCGCTTCGGCGGCTCCCCGAGCCGATCCCTTGGCCAGTTCCGCCGAACCAGGTCGAAGTTGCCGCCGATGCCGCCGCTGGTGACGATCACGGCGCCGGCCTCGCACTCGAAGGGCTCGACCTCGTTGCGCGAGCTGGGCGCGCCCCGCTCGGCATCGGTGGCCTCCAGGATCTGGCCGCGCACCCCGCTAACCGCGCCGTTGGCGAGGATCAGCTCGTCGACCCGATGACGACAACACAGCTCCACGCGGCCCTGGCCCGCCGCCTGGCGAACCCGTTCCGCGAAGGGCTCCACCAGGCCGGGGCCCGTGCCCCAGGTGATGTGAAAGCGCGGCACGGAGTTCCCGGGCCCGTTGGCGCCGTAGCCGCCCCGTTCCGCCCAACCGACGATGGGGAAGAACTTGACGCCCTTCTTCCGCAGCCAGTCCCGCTTCTCGGTGGCGGCGAAATCGACGTAGGCCTCCGCCCAGCGCATGGGCCAGTAATCCTCGTCCCGGTCGAAACCGGCCGTGCCCAGCCAGTCCTGCCAGGCGAGCTCATGGGAATCGCGGATGCGCATCCGCCGTTGCTCCGGCGAATCCACGAAGAAAAGCCCGCCGAACGACCAGAACGCCTGCCCCCCCAGGCTCTGCTCACCCTCCTGGTCGATCAGGATGACCCGGCGGCCGGCATCCGCCAGCTCGCAGGCGGCCACCAACCCCGCCAGGCCGGCACCCACGACTATCGCGTCCGCCTTCTCGGCCATGCGTCTCCCCCGCTTGTTGCTACTGGACCTGCTCGGCAATGCCGGTATCGGCGTCCTCCGCATCCCGTGCCTGCATGTCCTGCAGCAAACGGATGCTGCGATAGATCGTGTCCAGCCGCGGCACTTCGACACCCCGTTCCGCGGCGATGCGCAGGACGTTGCCGAGTATCGCGTCCAGTTCCAGCGGGCGGCCGTTGAGGTAGTCCAGCGCCATGCTGTTGCGGTAGCCGGGGAAGGTCCGGGTGCGCTCGAGATAGCCGTCGATGAGCCCCTCGTCGAGCGGGTGCCCGTCGGCGGCGGCGACAGCGCAGATCTCGATCATCAGCGCCCGCAGGAGCTGGTCGGTACTCTCGCTGCCGGTCATGGTGGCGGTATCCGCGCCGCCGCCGAGCACGGACAGCGGATTGAAGGCGGTATTCCACAGGCATTTCGCCCAGCGCGCCGTGACCACGTCCTCGGAGACCTCGCCGGTCACGCCACCGGCGTCCAGCAACGCACCCAGGTGCCGGGCCCGTTCCCCGGCGCCGCTCGGGTAGTCGCCAAGCACGAGCCGGCCGTAGTGGTTGTGCAGGATCTCGCCGGGACCCGTCCGGCTAACGCCGACCATGCCCAGCGCGCTGATGAGCGGATTGCCGGGGAAGGCCTCCGCCACCTCCCGCTCGATGCCGATGCCGTTCTCGATCAGCACGATGGCCGTCCGCGGCCCGACCGCCGGCGCAATCAGCGCGGCGCGATCGACACCGTCCAGCACCTTCACGCAGAGCAACAGGTAGTCCGGGGACCGCTCGACCTCGTCGACGCTGGCATGCACCTGGGCCGGACGGAAGGACAGGTCGCCGAGCGGGCGGCTCTTGATCCGGAAGCCACCCTCCCGCACGACACCCACGTCGGACCGGCAGACCACGGACACCTCCGCGCCGGCCCTGTGCAGGATGGCCCCGTAGAAACTGCCGATGGCGCCGGCACCCACCACCAGCACCCGGGTCGGCTCGGTAGCGCCCATACGCTCCTCCGTATCTCACGCGCCGGTCGGCCGGCGTCTGATTCACTGGGCACGAAACTACTACAGGGACGCCCTCCGCGCCATGCGCGCCCGGCTGATCCCGGACTTCGGCGTTCAGGCGTGGACACGCTGCCGGCGCATCCGGCCCCGGGCACCGCGCTGCAGCCGGTAACCCAGCAACACCATCAGGATGCCAGCGTAGAGCAACGGCCGGGAATAGTCTTCGGCCTTGATGAGCATGAAGAAGTGGAAGACGGCCAGAACGGCTATGGGATAGACGAGCCAGTGGAGCCGCTTCCAGCGTCGGCCCAGCCGCCGCATCCAGCCGTTGGTGGAAGTCACTGCCAAGGGGATGAGCAGTAACAGCGCCGCCGCGCCCACGAGTATGTAGGGGCGCTTGGCGACATCCTCCAGCACCAGGCCCAGACGGGCGCTCTGCTCGAAGACGAAATACGCCGTGAAGTGCAGCAGCACGTAGGTGAATGCGAACAGTCCCAGCATCCGTCGCAACCGCACCAGCCAGGCGGCGCCCGTGAGCTGGCGCAGCGGGGTCACGGCCAGCGTGATCAGCAGCAACCGCAGCGCCCATTCGCCGAACTGGCGGATCATGGACTCGATGGGATTGATGCCCAGCGAGCCGGCGAGCAGGCCCGCCACGATGAGCCCGGCGGGTAGGAGACAAAGCAGGAACACGGCCACCTTGACGCCCGCCAGCGCACGGGGCGGGAGCTGCGCCGGGAGAACCGCCATCAGTAGTGCTTGCTCAGGTCCATGCCCCGGTACAGTGACGCCACCTGCTCGCCGTAGCCGTTGAACATCAGCGTGTCCCGCTTGAACAGCTCGCCAATGCGCCGCTCGCGGGCCTGGCTCCAGCGGGGATGGTCCACTTCGGGATTGACGTTGGCGTAGAAGCCGTACTCGTTGGGCGCCAGGTCGTTCCAGGTGGTGTTGGGCTGCGTCTCCTGGAAGTGAATGGAGACAATGGACTTGACGCTCTTGAAGCCGTACTTCCAGGGCACGACCAGGCGAATCGGCGCACCGTTCTGGGCCGGCATCTCCTTGCCGTAAAGCCCCACCGCCAGGAGCGAGAGCTCGTTCATGGCCTCGTCCATGCGCAGCCCTTCGGTGTAGGGCCAGTCGATGGTGGACAGGAAGCCAAAAATGCCGCCGCTGTCCTGTTTGGGCATCTGCTCCGGGTCCAGCAGCGTGGTGAGCTTGACGTACTTCGCCCGGGACGTCGGCTTGAACCGCTTGATGACGTCGGCGAGCGGAATGCCCACCCAGGGTATAACCATGGACCAGGCCTCCACGCAGCGCAGCCGGTAGATACGCTCTTCGAGCGCGTGGGGCTTGAGCAGGTCTTCCAGAGCGAAGCTGCCGGTCACTTCCGCTTCGCCGGTTATTTCCACGGACCAGGGTTCCGGCTTGAGGTATTTCGGCGCCAGCCGGGCCGGGTCCTCCTTGCCCGTGCCGTACTCGTAGAAATTGTTGTAGGAGGTGATCTCCTCGTAGGTATTCGGATCCTCGTCGGTGCTGAACCGGCTCTTCTCCAGCGGCCGCAGCGCATCGAGCTGCTGCTCGGCGCGGGCGGCGACCAGGCCGGGGAACAGACCGGCGCCGAGGGCGGCGACCGCACTGGTTTTCATGAAGTGCCGCCGGGCGCGATAAATACGCTCCTCGGTGACCTCCGACTCCCTGATCGCCCAGGGACGCGGTATACGGACGTGCATGCCTGGCTCCGACTGCGCCATGTCGTGCCATCAATTTACGCCAGGGGCCGATGGGTGTGGAGTGGGGAAACTACGTATGCCGGTCACGGCCTCATGCCATGGGCTACACTGACCGCCCAGCAACCCCTTCCAGGAGGTCCGTCAATGACCCGCGCTCTTGTACTGATCGACATTCAGAACGACTACTTCACCGGCGGCGCCATGGAACTGGTGGGCATGGAACAGGCCGCGGAACGGGCAGCGACGCTGCTCAATGATTTTCGTGCCTCGGGCGAGCCGCTGTTCCATATTCAGCACTTTTCCGTACGCCCGGGGGCCGGTTTCTTCCTTCCGGATACGGAAGGCGTCGAGATCAACGCCGTGGTCAAACCCCGGGACGGAGAGCCGGTGGTCCGCAAGCATTTTCCCAACGCGTTTCGGGAGACGACGCTGCTGGAGGACCTCAAGGCATCGGGCGCCGACGAGCTGATCCTCTGCGGCGCCATGAGCCATATGTGCGTCGACTCCACGACCCGCGCCGCCTTCGACCTGGGGTTCCGTCCCACGGTGGTCTCCGACGCCTGCGCCACCCGGGATCTCGCCTTCAATGGCGAGACGGTGCCGGCCGCCTCCGTGCACGCCGCGTTCATGGCCGCGCTGGCGGTGCCGTTCGCCGCCGTGAAAACCATGGACGCCGTACGCGGGGAAGACTGAATCGGACCTTGAATCCGGCGTCGCACGCGTACGCCGGGGCTACAACAAAAGGGGGAGGAAAGACCATGGCGGATCAACCGACGGGGTCCCACCGCCCGCGCCTGAAATTCTGGGGCTGGGGGCGGGAGACAGACGCGCTGACGGACGACGAGAACGCGCTGATCGACCAAACCCTGGGCATGCTGGCGCCTGGGGGCCTGGTCGAGACGCCGCCGCCTTCGGAGTCGGACTTTGACCTCCCCCGGCCGCGCCTGACGCCGCCGTCCGCACTGGCGGGGTTCTGTTCCAGCTCCACGTATGACCGGCTCACCCACACCTACGGCAAGTCGTACGCGGACATCGCGCGCATGCTGCTTCGCCAGGTACCGGCGGCACCGGACCTGGTCGCCTTTCCGCGACAGGAACGGGACGTGGCCGACATCCTGGCCTTCGCGGAGGAAGCCAATGCCGCCGTCATCCCCTTCGGCGCCGGCAGCAGTGTCTGCGGCGGGGTGGAGCCGGCCGTGGGCAGTGGCTACGCCGGCACCATTTCCCTGGACCTGCAGTACCTCAATCAGGTCCTGGAGCTGGACGAGACCAGCCGCGCGGCGCGAATCCAGGCCGGCATCCTCGGGCCGGAGCTGGAATCGGCCTTACGGCCCCACGGCCTGACACTGCGGCATTTCCCCCAGAGCTTCGAGTTCTCGACGCTGGGCGGCTGGATCGCCACCCGCTCGGGCGGGCATTACGCCTCGCTCTACACCCATATCGACGATTTCGTGGAGTCCACGCGCACCCTCACGCCCCGCGGCCCGATCGAAACCCGCCGGCTTCCCGGCTCCGGCGCCGGCCCTTCCCCCGACCGGCTGATGATCGGTTCCGAGGGCATCCTGGGCGTGATCACGGAAGCGTGGATGCGTCTCCAGCACCGGCCGCGCTGGCGGGGCACGGCCTCGGTGCGATTCAATGACGTCGACAGCGCCGCCGAGGCCGTGCGGGCCCTGTCCCAGTCCGGGCTGTTCCCGACCAACTGCCGTCTCCTGGACGCCGACGAGGTTCGCCTCAACCGCGTGGGCGACGGCCGCAGCCCCCAGGTGATCCTCGGCTTCGAGTCCGCCGACCATCCCGTGGACGCCTGGATGCACCGCGCCCTGGAGCTCGCCGGCGACCACGGCGGCGCATACGACGCCGAGGCGGTGCAGCGCTCCCTGTCCGGCGAGGCGGAGGGCTCGCAGCGCAAGGGCGCCGCCGGCGCCTGGCGGAATGCCTTCATCCGCATGCCTTACTGGCGGGACCGCATGATCGCCGCCGGCGTCATCATGGACACCTTCGAGACCGCCGTGACCTGGGACCGTTTCCCCAGCTTCTACGCGACCGTCAAACGGGAGATGGCCGAGGCGATACAGCGGATTACCGGGCGCCATGCCCTGGTGTCTTGCCGTTTCACCCATGTCTACCCGGACGGCCCGGCGCCCTACTTCAGCTATGTCGTCCTGGGCAGCGACCGCGGCGATATAGCCAGCGCCCTGGACCAGTGGCGGGCGATCAAACAGGTCAGCAATGACCTCGTGGTCCGGGAAGGCGGCACGATCACCCATCACCACGCCGTCGGGCGGGACCACCGCAGCGGCTACGACATCCAGGCACCCGAGCTCTTCCGGCATTCCCTGGCGGCGGTGAAGCGGAGCCTGGATCCGCGGGGGTTGCTCAACCCGGGGGTGCTTGTCGACCCCCAGGCGCCCTAGTGGCGTCGAGCTGAGGGCGTATCCACGGATCGCGCGGGCCTTTCTCGCGGTCGCCCGGCACGCGCGCCACGGCGGGTGGGTTCGACGCGCAGGCGCTTTCCGCTATGCTACGCGGCCTTAACCTCCGCACGGCGTCAATGGCATGAGCTACCAGGCGATACTCTGCGAGTTACTGGACGGTCCCGGGGCGCTGGCCCTGCGCCGTACCGAATCCCGGGCACTGGCGGACGGCGAGGTGCGCGTTGCGGTGAAAGCGGCCGGCGTGAATTTCCCGGATCTGCTGATGACGCGGGGCGGCTACCAGCTGCGCCTGGAGCCGCCCTTCACCCCGGGCATGGAGGTCAGCGGCACCGTGACCGAGGTCCACTCCCGGGCCGGCGGCTGGCAGCCGGGGGATGCCGTTATCGCCACCATGCGATCGGGCGGCTATGCCGAGGAGGTCGTGGTCCCCGCCGAGTCACTGCTGGCACTGCCACCGGGGTTTTCCTTCGAGGAGGGCGCGGCCTTTCCCGTGGCCGCCCGCACGGCCTATCACTCGCTGGTGGACCGGGCCGGGCTCCGGTCCGGGGAGACCCTGCTGGTGCTGGGCGCTTCGGGCGGCGTGGGCCTCGCGGCCGTTGAGCTCGGCGCCGTGCTGGGGGCCCATGTCATCGCGGTCGGCTCGGATGACGAGAAACTGGCCGTGGCCGCCGCCAAGGGTGCCGAGGCCGTGGTCAATTACCGCACCGAGGCCTTCCGGGATACCGTCAAGGCGCTCACCGACCCGCACGGCGTGGACGTGGTCTATGACCCGGTGGGCGGCACGCTGTCGAAGGAATCGGCACGGCTCCTCGCCTGGGAGGGGCGATTGCTGATCATCGGCTTCGCCAGCGGCGAAATCCCCTCCTTCGCGGCCAACCATGCGCTCATCAAGGGCTACAGCATCATGGGCGTGCGCGCCGGCGAGTCCGCCAGGCGTTTTCCGGAGCGCGCGCGGGCCGGCACGCAGCGCCTTCTGGAGCTGGCAGCCCAGGGACACCTGCGCCCTCACATCAGTCACAGTTTCCCGCTCGCGGAAGCGGCAGGCGCCCTTCGGACCCTGGAGACGCGGGCGGTCGTCGGCCGCTGCGTCCTGACCTGCGCGTAGACGGACCCGTCGGAACCAGCCCCGCGGCGAACCCGGACCGGCCTCGACCCCCCTGAAGCGCGCCGTACATGGCGCTCTCCGCCCAGCCATTCCCCATTCGCCGCGCCGGCCGCGAACGCGGCACGGCGGCGCTGCCGGTACCCGCTTGGCACCGGCCGGGACGACCCGTACCATCCTACGTACACATGTGTCCATAAAACCAGGGATAATGGGTGCCATGGAGGAGCGGAAACGTTCAATCGACTGCCGGTTTCTGCTGGGGTTGTACGCGGTCGTACCCCTGGCCGTCGGCCTGGCGCTGGTGGATCACGTGGCCCTCGGCGGTCACCTGAACACGCGCTACCTGCCCCGCGAACCGGCTCACTGGCCCTTCTGGACGGTCATTTTCGGCCTGCCTCATATCATCGCCAGCATGGTGACGATGGCGGACCGGGAGTACCTCGCGCACTACCGGGGGCGTCTGCTCTGGCCGCTGCTGATCTTCGCCGGCATCGCCGCCGCCGGGTTGATGGGCCCACAACCCCTGGGCCGGCAGCTGCTGTTCATCTTCATCGCCTTCTACACGATCTACCACGTGCTCTCGCAGCAGCTCGGCCTGACCCTGGTAATGATGGGCATCCCGCCGTCCCAAGCCTTCAAGGCCTGGAAGTGGCTGTCGATCTTCACGGGCTTCGTGCTCTACACCATCGTTTACGGCCGGGAGGAACTCGGCAATTTCAGCGCCGGAGGCCTAACCCTTTACGAGGCGCTCGGCTTCATGGCGGCCATGCTCTCCGCCGCGCTCCTTGTTGCCGCCTACCGGGTCAGCACCGAGGCGCGCCACGCCATCGGGGTGTGGTACCTGTGGGGCAACGTCGCACTGATCCTGTCGGCATTCCTGGTGCTGGAGCTTGGCTACACGGTGTTCGTGATCCTCATGCCGCGGGTCATCCACGACCTGACGGCGTTCGCCGTCTATATCACCCACGACGCCAACCGCAACCGCGACCGCCCCCGCAACCTGCTCTACCGGCTGACCCGGTTCACCAGGCTGCCGCCGGTGGTCGTGCTGCCGTTGTTGTCCGTCGGCATTGCCTATGCCATGACGACCAATCGGGATCTGATGGCGGTGAATATCGCGGTGGTGGCGATCTCTTTCCTCCACTACTACATGGAAGGCTTCATCTGGCGCGGACCGACGCCGCACCGCTCGCAGATCGCCTTCGGCAGCCCCTAGGGCGACTGGCCGCGATCATGGTGGGTTCCGCAAGCCCCCGACGGACAGGTGGGGTCAGGCGTAGTCGTCGATGATGGTGCCGATTCGCTGACGGCCGCCACTGGCACGGCTGGTCGGAGCAAGCGAGGTCGTGGCGCCGGCTGACCGTTGCGCCGATTCACGCTGCCCTTCCCGCCCTTCGAGGGCGCGATCCGGTCGCACGCGGGACGTCGGGGCCACGGGCGCCGTCTGCGCCACGTCCTCCCGCGGCGTCAGCCTGCGATTCGGCGGGATGGTGATGGGTGCGTTGAACATGGCGGCTTGGCGTTCTCCCGCCCCCGAATGTGGTGCAAATCGGCGGGCAGCTGGTCCACACTTCTTTTATGCCGCCAAAAGCCTGCAAACGCAACCGCTGGGGGTGCCGCCGATGAAACCGGTGATCCTGTTCGACGTCAACGAGACGCTGCTCGACCTCGCCGCCCTGGACCCGGTGTTCGAGGCGGTTTTCGGGGACGCCGGGGCACGGCAGGCCTGGTTCGGCCAGGTGCTGCAGAGCGCGCTGGTGCTCACCGTCCTGGAGCGCTACGAGGACTTCAGCACCGTGGCCGGCCATGCGCTGACGCAGCTCGCGCAGCGCCGCGGTATCGAGCTCGGGGCGGACGACCGCGCCCGCGTGGCCGAGGGCATGAAGCGGCTGCCCTGTCATCCGGACGTTCCCGCTGCGTTACGGCGCCTCGCCGACGCCGGTTTCCGCATGGCGGCGCTGACCAACTCGCCCCCCGCGGTCGCCGACGCCCAATTGCGGCACGCGGGGCTTGCCGACTCCCTGGAGGCGATCCTCACGGTGGAAATCGCGGGGCGCCTCAAGCCCCATCAAAGCGTCTATACCAGCGCCGCCCGGGCCCTGGACGTTCCCATTGGCGATACGCTCATGGTGGCCGCTCACGGCTGGGACATCGCCGGGGCCATGAACGCCGGCTGCCGGGGTGCGTTTATCGCCCGGCCGGGGCAGGTTCCCGACACCCTGTTCCCGGCGCCGGATTACGTGGTTCAGGACCTGGGCGGCCTGGCCGACCAGCTCATACGGTGATCCCATCGCCCTGCAGGGGAGAACCCGCACACCCGGAACAGCCCGTGACGCGGCACTGATCCGCTTCACTGCCGGAATGAACTGGCGTATCAGCGCTTCTGGACGAGGCCGTGGTCAGCCGGGTCGCGGTGACCTATCAGCGTCACGCATGGCAGCCGCAAATCAGCGGCGGTGGCAGAAAAGGCGGATGTCGTCGTCGTCCACGGTATCGAAGGCGGCATATGCCAGCACGCCGAGGTACGTTCGCTCCTCGTCGACCGGGCAGCTCACCGTGGCAATCGTGTTCGCCGCGCCGTCGCGCAGCTCGAGCTCGATCTCGGCACGGTCCGGATCAACCCGCACATAGCCGCTATCGTCCCCGAACCCGAGCTGGGCCAGGTCCGTCACGCCCCGTAGCACCAGCGACAGGGGCTGTATGGTCTCCGAAAGCGTGTTCACGAAGCGAATGCTCACCCGGTCCTCAGGCGGATCCTGATCCTCGTGGGGATAGACCAGGAAGCCGTAGCTCTCGGTGCGCCCGAGCGTGCCCGTGGCGAGCGCCACGTAGCGGGTGTCCTGGGCCAGCTCGAAGCTGCGGTTGGAGACGAGGGTAAGCCCGTCCGCCGAGGCCCGGGTTTCGAAGGCCACGCGCTGGGTATTGCCATCCAGCTCCAGATCGGCCAGCGCCCCGGCGGAAGTCGTGGTGTAGCCGCGGCCGGTGAACAGCGCATCGCTCCGCGTGCCGGCGAAGAGATCGATTTCCACGGCCCCGGCGTCATCCCCGCCCGGGTCGGCCAGCTGATTGAGGAACTGTATCCGGGCCACGTCCGGCTGGGCGGCATAGCTCAGCAGGCAGTCGGACGCATAACCTTCGCCCTCGCAGTCGCAACCGGACAGGCTCAGCGCCAGGAGAGCCAGAAGCTGCCCGCGCAGCGCCCATTTCATCGCACCCTTCCACGCGCCGGCCGGCCGCCCCGGCACACGGTGTCGTTCCGGCACGTCCCTAGATGGAAAACATCGATTCAAGGTCATGCCGTGAATACGCCTTGAAGGCGAGCATCGTCTCCGTGTGCTCGATGCCGTCCACCTGGAGGAACTTGTCCGTCACCAGCCGGGAGAGATCTTCGTTGGACCGCACCCGCGCAATGGCTACCAGATCGTAATTCCCGCTCACCGAGAAGACCTCGGAGATCTCGGGCATGGCGGCGAGGGCTTCGGCAGCCGCGTTGACCCGGTGCCGTTCGACGTTCAGCAATACGATTGACGTGACCATTCCCAGATTCCCGCGCGTCGCGATAGAGACGGCGCCATTGTAATGGGCGCGTTCGCCTTTTGTCCCCGGCTTGCCGGGCCGCCATGAAAAACCCGGGCGGTCCCCAGCGCCCGAAACGAGAGGGAATCGGTTTCTAGAGCTGCTTGAGCCAGCCGTAGACGCCACCCAGCACGGCGCCGTAAGCCAGGTGGCCCAACAGCGTCATGAGGGGAACGGCGATACCAAAGCCCACAGCGAAGAAGCCGGACCCGGCGGCGGGGAAAATGGTGATCATGATTATGAGCCAGGCGACGGCACCGAAAATGATCCCCCGGCCCACCCAGCCGCCAACGGGGATGCGCCGCTCCACCAGCGCGAAGAGGCTACCCCATATGACGGTGCCGACCAGGAAATGCAGGGGCCAGCCGACGAGGAGGCTGTCGGCCGTGCCGAAGAGGCCGTGGGCGGTGAGATTCATGATCTCGACGGGATGGTACTCCGTCATGATGCCCGCCGAGAGGCGCATGAGCATCAGAAGGGAAATGACGACTGTGGCGATCAGCCCGGCAATAACACCGCGTCCCAGGTCGGCCATGACACGCCTCCTCTGCAATGCGCGTTCCTCTGAGCATGGACGCGGTCCGGAAAGCCTGCAACCAGGGACCGCCGTCAGCCGTCGGAAGCGGCCTCTCGAAGCAGGTGCCTGTAGAAGGCCGTGGTCTGCGCCACGCTCTCCACGCTGATCCGCTCGTCGCGGCCGTGGATGGTCTCCAGACGCTCGGCATCGAGGCGCGTGGGTCGGAAGCGGTAAATGTCCCGGACAACGTCCCGGTAATGCCGGGAATCCGTGGTTGCCACCAGCAGCGAGGGCGCGACCACCGCTTCCGGGAACTGTCCGCGGACGACGCCGGCGATGTCGCGGAATCCCGGGGCGTCGACGCGCGCCACCGGCGGCGCCTCATAGCCTTCCCGCAGCTCGACCTTCACCCGGTCGTCGTCGATGACGGACCGGACATGGTCGAGCACCGCATCCGGCGTCGCGCCCGGCAACAACCTGGCGTTGACCAGGGCGCGGGCCCGCGCCGGGAGAACGTTGTCCTTGACCCCGGCGCGCATGACGGTGGGGGCCAGGGTGGTGCGCACCATGGCGTTGCCCTGGGGCGAGCTGGTGAGCTGCGGGATCAAAAGGCCGGACAGCAGCCAGCGGTTGGCGACCGCCGTGCGCTGGACGAGCGGCATATGCGGGGCCGTATAGGCGAACAGCGCATCCACCGGCGGCGTTACCCGCGTCGGCATGGGGTTGCGCTCCAGGCGGTGCAGCGCCGAACCCAGAATGCCCACGGCCGTGTTTCGCGGCGGCATCGAGGAATGCCCGCCCTGGGCCTCGGCGGTCAGCGAGAACGTGACGTACCCCTTCTCGGCAATCTGCACCAGCGCCACGGGCGCCTCGACACCGGGCATCATGCCCTCGGCGATAATCCCGCCCTCGTCGATCATCCAGGGGATGCGGACACCCCGATCCTCCAGCAGTGCCGCGATGCGCCGGGCGCCTTCCTGGCCGCCCACCTCCTCGTCGTGGCCGATGGCGATCATGACCGGCCGCGCCGGCTGAAAGCCCTGCGCAAGCAGGGTCTCGACCGCCTGGAGCAGCGCGATCACGCCCACCTTGTCGTCGAGGGCACCCCGGCCCCAGACCGTCCCGTCCACGACGCGGCCCGCGAACGGCGGGTGCCGCCACTGCGCGGCGGTTCCCGGTTCCACCGGCACGACGTCGTAGTGGGCGGTCAACAGAAGGGGAGAACGGCCGGGCTCGGCGCCGGGCCAGGTGTAGAGCAGGCTCAGCTCATTCACGCGCTCCAGCCGCAGCGCCTCGTGCACCCGGGGAAACGCGTCGCCGAGAAAGCCCTGGAACGCCAGAAACGCCTCGCGGTCCATGCGCGAGCGGTCCGCGTGAGAGACGGTGCGGAAACGGATGGCCCGGGCCAGCAGATCGGCGGCCGCCCGATCCGCCGCCGTCACGGCATCGACAGGGGCCGGTTGGGGCTGCGCCTGGCCGTAGCGCAGCAAATTGACCGCCAGCACGGCAATGAGGCCGGCCAGCAGCAGGAGCGGGATGGCAAGCCATCGGCGCATTCGTGCAGTCCCTTTGCCTTGCGGATAACCGAATACCCGCTGGATACGCCCTCACGGAGCACGCATCGAGACTGCCACAGATAAAGACCACGCGCGAACCACCGCGCCGCGCGTATGCAATGCGAACGGCGATATTCGGTTCGCGGCCACGAGCCGCGCCTACGCCAGAGATTATCGGCGCGGGAGCGGCGACATCGCCGCGAACGACTCAGACAGGCGCGGTGCGTGGCTCCCGCCGGGGCGGTGCGCCCACGACCGCGTGAAGACGCCGGTGCTACGCCATTGGCAACGCCGGCTTAGTGCGCGCTGCGCTGACGGGCTTCGTCGATCCAGCCCTGCACCTTGGCGGCGGACAGCACTGGCTGGCTCTTCTTCAGCGTCGCGGTCAGGTCATCGGCATCGGCCGCGGCGAGCTCGCTGAAGGAAGAGACCCCCGCAGCGTTGAGCTTCTTCTCCATGGCCTCGCCGATTCCCTTGATGCTGGTGAGATCGTCCTGCGCGCTGGTCGCCTCGGCCGCGGGCGGCGGCTTCGGCACGCTGCTGTCTTCGGGCGAGGGCTGTGACCCCGGCTCCGGGCGCACCCGATCGGACACGACACTGTCGGTGCCCGCGTCGTTATGCGGCAGCCACCAGAACATCAGCCGCCACCACTGACGAAACATTTCCTGAAACATAGCTCACTCCTGCGTGAGTGCCATCGAAAATCCGCTAGGACATGCCGGGTGGTTGTGCGCCCGTAATAGTAGACGCTTAAGCGGCGTCCCGCAGCCTCTATGTGGCATTGCAACACGAGGCCGGGCCGCACCGCCAGCCCCCCGGACGGACGGCACTCGGAACCGGGCCCGCGGCGGGATGCCGCGGGCCCGGGTTGTCAGGGACGCAGGATCCAGTAGTCGTTCTGCACGTCGTGCTCGAGCTGGCGGACTTCCACACGGCCGAATCCGGCACGGGCGAAGTAGGCATGCGCCCGCTCGCGGCCCCACATGGTGCCCAGTCCTTCCCCGCCCTGGGCCAGCGACACCGTCATGCAGTGCATGGTGGACACCGCGTAGAGGAACGCGCCCATGGGATGTTCCCGATCCTCGTGATGGTGGCTGCTGCCATGGATGTCCTGGGCCAGGTAGACGCCGCCGGGCTTGAGACTGCGCCGTATGCCCTTGAGCAGCCCCAGGGGATTGGCCTGGTCGTGGATGGCGTCGAACGTCGTGACCAGGTCGAAGCGACCCGGGTCCGCGGTCCGGTCGAAATCGCCCAGGTCGCGCACTTCGAAGCGCACGTTGTCCAGCCCCGCCAGGCGCGCCTGCTCCGAGGCCCAGTCGATGGCCTCACGGGAGAGGTCGTAGCCCAGGAACCGGCTTCTCGGGTAGCGCGCGGCCATGGCCATCAGCGCCTTGCCCCGGCCACAACCGGCGTCCAGCACGTCGATGCCCTGCTCCAGCCGCTTGGGGAGCCCGTCCACCAGCGGCAGGATGGCATCGAAGAGCACCGGCAGGACGGTCTGGCCACTGTCCTCGGCCATCACCTCGTGGAACCGCGCAAAGCGCTCGTACGGCACGCCGCCGCCGCGGCGGAAGCACCCCAGCACGTCGTCCTCCACACCGCCCAGAAGCCCGATGAACTGGGCGTAGACGGCCAGGTTGGCCTCGCCATGGGCGGTAATGAGCGCGGCATGCTCCGGCGGCAAGCGGTAGGTCCCGCTTTCGGGGTCGATCTCCAGCACACCGGCCACCGACATGGCGCCGAGCCACTCCCGGACGTAACGCTCGTTGCAGCCGCTCTCGGCGGCCAGGCTCGCGCTGTTGACGGCATGCCCATCGGCGAGGATGTTGAACAGCCCCAGACGGTGGCCCAGGGACATCATCAGCAGCATGCCCGCCTCGTTGAGCGCATTGACGATACGCCCCTCGAAGCCCTCCACGGCGCTGGGGTCCGCCGCCTCGATCGCCGTTTTTTCCTGTGTTGCTCCAGTCATTTCCGTTGCTCCATTGCTGTGGTCGCGCCGGCGCCTCGAACAGGAATCTGTCGCGGGCGCCACGGTTTCCTCAACCGCGACGGCAATGTTGGGCCTTTGCGCCGTAGGGCGTTAAAGTCGTTACGGACACAAGAGGGGCATTTCTGCCATGTCCAGGGAAAGGTTACGCGTCGATCTGCTGGCGGTACCCGAGGTCAGCGCCTCGGTGCTTTACGGACTGCACGACATCTTCTCGTCCGCGGGCCGGGACTGGCCCATGCTCATGGAAGGCCGGCCGGCCGCGCCGTTGTTCGACGTCCACGTCGTGGCGGCGAACCCGCGTCCCATGCAGGTCACCAACAACATCCAGCTGTTCCCGGACGGCGGCCTGGACGGGGATCCCGCGCTGGTCTGCGTGCCGGAGGTGGCCATTTCACCGGACACCCCGCTGCGGGGGCGCTTCCGCGAAGAAGTCGACTGGCTGCGGCGATGCCACGCCCGGGGCGCGATCCTGGCCACCGCCTGCTCCGGCGCGATGCTGCTGGCGGAGGCGGGGCTGCTGGAGGGACACGACGCCACCACGCACTGGCTGTTCTGCGACGCGCTGTCGAGCTATCCCGGTGTGCGCGTGCGCCCGCGTCAGGCGCTGGTGAACACCGACGGCGGCCGCATCGTCATGGCTGGCGGCGGTAGCTCCTGGCAGGATCTCGCGCTCTATCTGGTCGCCCGGCTGAGCAGCGTCGAGGAGGCCATGCATCTCGCGCGGCTGCATCTCATCGACTGGCACGACGCCGGCCAGCAGCCCTTCGCCGCCCTGGCCCGCAACCGCCAGAGCGAGGACGCCATCATCGCCCGCTGCCAGACGTGGATCGCCAGCCACTACGAGACCCAGTCGCCGGTAAGCGCCATGCTGGAGCTCTCGGGACTGACCGAGCGCAGCTTCCACCGCCGTTTCAAACAGGCCACCGGCATGAGCCCCATGGAGTACGTGCACACCCTGCGCCTGGAGGAATCGAAGCAGATGCTGGAGGCCGGCGACACGCCCGTGGAGCAGATCGCCATGGAGGTGGGCTACGAGGACGCCAGCTTCTTCGGCCGGCTGTTCCGCCGCCGGGTGGGGCTGACTCCGGCCCAGTACCGCCGCCGTTTCGGCGGCCTGCGGGCCATGCTGGCGGCTCAGGGCTGAAGTCGCGCCGCCGGGTGCGCCCGGCTGTCGAGGAAGGCGCCGAGCTCGTCGAGCACCGCGCCGGTATCGCCGCACCAGAACCAGTGGTCGTCGCCCTCGAGCTCCACCAGTCTCGCCCCCGGTATCCGCTCGGCCATGTAACGCCCGGCATCGATGCGCATCATCCGGTCGCCGCTACGGTGCAGCACCAGAGTCGGGCGCTCCACCCGCGGCAGCAGCTCGCGCACGTCGGTGTCCATGAACGCCTCCATGACCCGCTGCACGGTGCCGGGGCTTCCGCCCTGGCGCAGAACCGCCGTCCACCACTGCCTGAAGCGCGGATCGCCGGCGACGCTGGGCGCGAACTGCTCGAGCTGTGACGGCCCGCCCCATCCGGCCACCAGCTGCTCCACCCAGGCGAGGAACACCGGCTGCGGCATGGCCCAGGGCGCCGTGGTGTCGTGGCTCTCGCGCACCATCTTCGGCGTGGTGCCCCATAACACCAGGGCATCGACCCGCCTGGGATGCTCGGCCGCCAGCAGAACGCCGCTGGGACCGCCCTCGGACATGGCGAAGAGCACCGCACGGTCCACGCCGGCGGCGTCCATCACCGCCAGCACGTCGGCGGCCGTGTTCTCCAGCGTGGGGGCATAGCCCACCCGGTCCGACAGGCCCACGCTGCGGCGGTCGAACAGAACGACCCTGTATCGCGCGGCCAGCGTGCCGAGAAAGCCCGCCAGGCCCGGCTCCTCCCAAATCTGCTCGACATGGGATATGAACCCCGGCACCACCAGGACCGTCAATGGCCCCTCGCCGAAGACCTGGTAGGCGATGTGCAGATCGCCGTTGCGCACGTAACGCGTCTCGGGCACTGCCGGCCGGCGCGTCTGCGCCGGTACGCCCCCCGTGCGGATGGCGCGCTCCAGCGCCACCGTGGCCTGTTCCGGCTGGACGCCCAGCTCCCGCTCCAGCAGCCCGGCGCATTCCCGGAACTGGGCCAGGGCCTGCGCCGGCGCGCCGGCCGCCGCCTGGAGCCGCATCAGCCGGCGGTGACTCGCCTCGTCCAGGGGATCGGTATGGACCAGCCGCCGGGCCGTCGCCAGGGCCGCGTCCAGGTCGCCGTCGTCCGCTTCCAGGTCCGCGAGCCGCATCAGGGCGCGGCGATGGGACTGGCGCAGATCCTCGGTCTGCTGGTAATGCCAGTCGTCGAAAACCTCGCTGTCGGGCAGACCGAACCCGGCCAGCAAATCCCCGCCGTACAGTTCCACCGCCCGGGCCAGGGCCCGGCGCTGCCCCGGACCTGCCGGGGCCGTCAGCGCGGCCTCGAGCGTCTCGCGATAAGCCGTCACGTCAATCCGGAAGGTCAGCGATGGGTTCAGCGAAACGCGGTCGCGGTCCGCGGCGACCAGGGGGATTGCCCCGACCCGGGGCAGACGGTGAATGAGCCGGCGCAGCCGCGTCCGGCCGGCCTCGCCCGGCGCGTCGGGCCACAGCAGCGCCACCAGGGTGTCACGACCGTGACTGCCCCCGCACAGCGCCAGATAGGCTAGCAGCGCCCAGCCCTTCTTCAGCCCCAGTGCCCGCGGCTCACCGTCCCATGACAGCTCAGGCGGTCCGAACAGCCGCAATTCCACTTGCATCGCAATCTCCTTTAAACGGGCCCGGGCATTGGGCACCGGCCCCGAGGGACGGTCAGGGGACGCTCCGTGAATAGATTAGCAGCCGGTCCACCAAAACGTGGCCATGAAGCCAACGACTCAGGGAGCAACCGGCATGAACCAGCTGAACCGTGAATCCATTTCTCCACCGCGGCGCGAAGACACCGCCGACACCGGACCGCCGCGGGAGGCGGTGATCCTGACCACCGGGGTCGCGGCGCTGATCCGCCGCGCCACGCCGGCGGATCTCGCCGATCTGGAGACACTGCACGACAACCTGTCCCCGACCAGTATTCGCCACCGCTACCTGGCCGCGAAGCGCCCCAACGCGGAGGTGGCCGCCGCACTGGCCATGCCGCGGGCCCGCGGCGACAACCGCCTGGTCGCCGTGGGAAGTCGCTGGCCGAAGCCCGTGGCGTTCGGCTACTACGTCGTCACGGAACCGGGCCGCTGCGGCCGCGCCGAGCTGGGCATGGTGGTCGCCGACCGCTTCCAGGGCATGGGGGTCGGCCGGGCCCTGTTCCGGGAGCTGGCCCTGGCCGCCCGCGAAGACGAGCTCGCCGTGCTGCAGCTCCAGGTCTCCGTGGACAACGCCGCCGCCATCGCCGCTTTCCGCGGCGCCGGAATACCGCACCGCGCACGCAGCAGCCGGGGTCTGGTGGACATGAGCTTCGACCTGACCCTCAGCGACCGGCTGCTGGACGATTGAGCACGAAGGAGCAATCAACCATGAAACGCCAAGTTGTCTTCGCCTACGGCCTGCTGGCCTACGGGGTCTTCGCCGCGTGGGTCGTGCTGGCCATCGGGTTTCTCAGCGGCCTCTACGGCAAGACCGTGGACGCCGGACCGGCGACGCCGGCCACCGCGGCCGTCCTGATCGATCTGGGCCTGCTGCTGGTCTTCGCCGGCCACCACAGCCTCGCCGCCCGCAGCGGTTTCAAGGCGTGGCTGGCACGGCATCTGCCGTCGGCCGCCGAGCGCAGCACCTACGTGCTCATCGCCAGCGTTCTGATGCTGGTCGTCATCTGGCAGTGGCGACCGCTGCCGCAACCGCTGTGGTCACTGGACTCCGCCTGGGCGGCCGGCATCGTCTACGGTCTCCACGGCCTGGGCTGGGTCATCGTTTTCGCCAGCACGTTCCAGATCAGCCACTGGCAGCTCTTCGGCCTGGAGCAGGTCTACCGCTACTGGCGGGCATTGCCGGCGGCCACCGACGGCTTCCACAGCCCCTGGCTGTACCGGCTGGTGCGCCACCCGATGATGACCGGACTGATCGTGGTGTTCTGGACCACGCCCACCATGACCCTGGGCCGGCTGCTGTTCGCCGGGGTCCTCACCGGCTACATCCTCGTCGCGACCCGCTGGGAGGAACGGGACCTGGAGCGGGAGCTGGGCGAGGCCTATCGCCGCTATCGCGCCCGGACACCCCGGCTGCTACCCGGCGTGCCGGTCAGCGGCAAGGAGGCGACGGAGCCGGACCGGTTCGACGCTGCAAGGCAGCGCCGGTGAACGCCCCGCCGGGCCGGCTCTCGGGCCGGCCCGGCGCTAGAGCTCACGGACCATTTGCATGCTGGTGATGTGCTGCTTTGGCGTCAGGGCGATGTGCCGTTCCCCCAGCGCCCGGAAGCCCAGAGCGGCATAGAACGCAACGGCGTTGAGACTGGCATAGCACTCGAACACCCGAATACCTTCGCCACGGGCCTGGGCCATGCAGGCCTCGAAGATGCGCCTGCCCACGCCGCGCCGGCCCCAGTCCGGACGGGTGGAGAAATGCCGGATATGGGCAAGCCCCGGCTCGACGGCACCGTCATCCGGGCGTTCCGCCGTCCAGCCCCCGCAGCCGATGACCTCGCCGCCGCCCTCGGCCAGGTAGAACGAACCCGAACGGAGCAGGCGCTCGTTGGCCCGGGTCATGGCCGGCAGGGCGAGCTTCAGGACCTCCGCGGGATAGGCCTCCGCCATGCTCACGGGATAAGAGGCCCGCAGCAGCGCGGTCACCGCCCCGGCATCGCCGGGACGCGCCAGGCGGACCCCGAAGGCGGCGCGCACGGGCTCGTTCAAGGCGATCTCCACGTCCGGGCGGCGCGTCCCGGGATCTATCGTTTACACTGTAGCGCTTGCGGCCGGCGGCCCGGGCCGCGGCGCATCGACAATGGCCACGCCGGGTGGCGCCATTGCTTTCGGACAATGTACTGCAGAACGAAGGATCCCACATGAAGACGCGCATCACCGAGCTTTTCGGCATCGAACACCCCATCATCCAGGGCGGCATGCACTACGTGGGTTATGCCGAGCTGGCCTCCGCCGTCTCCAACGCCGGCGGCCTCGGCATCATCACGGGTCTCACCCAGCCGACCCCGGAAGACCTCGCGAAGGAAATCGCCCGCTGTCACGAGATGACCGACAAGCCCTTCGGCGTGAACCTGACCTTCCTGCCCTCCTTCGTCGAGCCGCCCTACCCCGAGTACATACAGGCCATCGTCGAGGGCGGCGTGAAGATCGTGGAGACCGCCGGGCGCAGCCCGGAGAAGTACATGCCCGCGCTCCACGAGGCCGGCATCAAGGTCATCCACAAGTGCACCTCGGTCCGGCACTCGCTGAAGGCCCAGAAGATCGGCTGCGACGCGGTCAGCGTGGACGGCTTCGAGTGCGGCGGGCATCCGGGCGAGGACGACATCCCCAACTTCATCCTCCTGCCCCGGGCCGCCGAGGAGCTGGACATCCCCTTCGTCGCCTCCGGCGGCATGGCCGATGCCCGCAGCCTGGTGGCGGCCCTGTCCATGGGCGCCGACGGCATGAACATGGGCACCCGCTTCATAGCCACCCGGGAGGCGCCGGTGCACGAGAACGTCAAGCAGGCGCTGGTCGAGGCCACCGAGCTCGACACCCGGCTGGTCATGCGCCCGCTGCGCAACACCGAGCGCGTGCTGGACAACGCCGCCGTGGAGAAAATCCTGGAGATCGAGCGCGAGAAGGGCGCCGATGTCGGCATCGACGACATCCGCCATCTGGTGTCCGGCAGCGAGAACCGCAAGGTGCTGCAGGAAGGCCAGATGGACGCCGCCGCCTGGAGCTGCGGCATGGTCGCCGGCCTGATCCACGACGTGCCCACCTGCCAGGAGCTGGTCGACCGCATCATGGGCGACGCGGAGAAGATCATCCGCCAGCGCCTGGAAGGCATGCTGGGCTGAACGGGCCAGAATGTTCGCGGCCAGGGGCCGCTCCCACGGCGAGCACAATCGCACCCGCAGGAGCGGCGCGAGCCGCGATCCGCTCGCCCGCCGGCACCCGGCCCATGTCCATGGCAACGCGCCTGCGGATACCGCGGACCGGCTTGCGGGCATGGAGCGTGGAATAGCGAAGCGTATTCCACCAAGAGCGGCTAAATCGTTCGCGGCCATGGGCCGCTCCCACGGCGACCATAACCGCACCCGTAGGAGCGGCCCCTGGCCGCGAACCGACCAAACCGGGAGGAACGCTCATGGCCGAAAACCCCATCCTCACCGAAACCAGCGGCCCGGTCTTCACCATCACCCTCAACCGCCCGGACCGCCGCAACGCCGTGGATCGGCCGACGGCCGAGAGGCTTCGTGAGGCCTTCGAGCACTTCGAGCGGGACGAAGAACTCCGTGTCGCCGTGCTCTGCGGCGCCGGGGGCAACTTCTGCTCCGGGGCGGACCTCCAGGCCATGGGGGACCCGGCGCTGCGCAACGAGGTCGAGCCCGAAGGCACCGGCCCCGGCCCCATGGGCCCGTCACGCATGGCCCTGTCCAAGCCGGTAATCGCGGCCGTCTCCGGCTACGCCGTGGCTGGCGGCCTGGAGCTGGCCCTGATGTGCGACATGCGGGTCGCCGAGAGCTCGGCGGTATTCGGCGTATTCTGCCGGCGCTGGGGCGTGCCCCTGATCGACGGCGGCACCGTGCGCCTGCCCCGCATTGTCGGCCACGGCCACGCCATGGATATGATCCTCACCGGCCGGCCCGTGGCCGCCGAAGAGGCGCAGCGGATGGGCCTGGCCAACCGGGTGGTCGAGGACGGCCACGCGCGGGCCGCCGCGGAAGAGCTTGCCCGCCAGATCGCCGGCTTCCCCCAGCAATGCATGCGCGCCGATCGCGCCTCCGCCATCCGCCAATGGGACCTGGACCTGGCCGAGGCCCTGCGGGCCGAGGGCGCCGGCGGCTACCCCATCGTGTTCGAGGAAGCCATCCAGGGCGCCGAGCGATTCGCCGGCGGCGCCGGGCGCCACGGCAAATTCGAGGAATAGCGCGCGGTTCGCGGCCATGGGCCGCTCCCACACCAGGCCCAGGCGTCAAGGCAGCGGCGACCTCGCCCTCCTCGCGCAGGCCGCCCCGCCCCCACGCCACCTGTAGGAGCGCCGCAAGGCGCGATAACCCATCGCTGGCCGCGGGCACCCCGCCCACATCTAAACCGCGGGCGCTGCCTCACGCGCCAGCAACCGGCGCATCGCCCACAGCCCGAGTATCGGCCCGGGCAACAACAGCCAGGCCACCTGGCTGCCCATGCCTGCCCAGTTCAGCGTGGCCACCTGAATCGAGATCACGGTCAGGAAGAACCCGATGCTGTTCTGAATGGCCAGGGCGCTGCCCACCAGCTCCGGCGGGCAGGTTCGGGCGGCCAGCGCCGAGAACTGGGGCGAATCGGCGACAACGGCGGTGCCCCATACCAGCAACAGGGCGAACACCAGCCCGGCGCCGAGATCGTCCAGGAAAGGATAGGCCAGGCACATGGCGCCAGAGACGGTCAGCGCGACCGCCGCCACCCGGGCGCTGCCGTAGCGCCGGCTGAGCTGGCCGCCCACCACGCAGCCGACCGCGCCGATGCCAATGACGGCAAAAGACCAGCCCGACACGGCCGTGTCGCGCCCCGCCCCCAGCACCTGGGTCAGCAGCAGCGGCACCACGGTCCAGAACGCGTAGAGCTCCCACATATGCCCGAAGTAACCGCTCACGGCGGCCCGAAACTCGGGCACCCGAAACGCCCGGAACACGCCGCCGAACCCGCCGGGGGCACGGCGCACGTTGGGCCCGTCGCCGAGCCGGTAGATGGCCGCCCCGGCAACCAGGGCCAGCACGGAGGAAGCCGAGACCACCCATTGCCAGGACCAGTCCTGGCCCAGCGCCCGAAGCAGGTGCGGCAACGCGGTGCCCAGGGTGAGCATGCCCACCAGCCAGCCCAGGGCCTGCCCGGCACGATCCGGCGCCCAGCCCACCACCATCTTCATGCCCAGGGGATAAATCCCCGCCAGCGCGAAACCGGTCAGGAAGCGGAATAGCAGCGCCACGGCCAGACCGTCGCTCACCCAGGCGAACGCCGCGTTGGCAATCGCCCCCATCACGGCGCAGACGGCGAAAATCCGGCTCGGCGGAAAACGGTCGGCCAGGCTGGTCACGGCGAACGTGAGCGTGCCCAGGATAAACCCGAGCTGCACCGCGCTGGTCAGCACCCCGAGCTCCGAGGCCGTCAGGCCCCAGTCCCTTGCCAGGTCCAGGGCGGCGCTGTTGGCGCTGAACCACAGCGACGTCCCCAGAAGCTGCGCGATAACGATAACGACGACCGGTAAAGGCATCACGAACCCTGATCAGGCAACGGCCCGAGTCTATGCCAAATCGCGCGTGAGCCGAATGATCGGCGGCCACCCATTTTGTCGCTTACCGCCAGAGAGACAGGACAACCGCACACGTCATTGGCAACACGAGAATCTGATTATGCTCGGTTCGCGACCAGAAAGTGCCACTCCGTCGGGCCTCGGCGAGCAGCAGAGCGACGGCCCGCGCGCCTCGGGCAGGAACAGCCGATATGTCCAGCACGACGCCGAACCGTGCCCCATCACCAACGAGGTGGCGATCCTTTTGGTACTGCTCACCACCGGCGGCGTTCTGGTCTTCCTGGTCCTGCTCGCGATGGCCTGGCTGGAAGGCCACCCGTCAGCGTTCAGCACCATCGGCCTCGGCACCGGGCCCATGCTCGGCGCCCTGGCCGTCGCCACCCTCAATGCCGCGCTCCGGCGCGGCGCAAGAAAGGCTTCGCGCCTCGACCCCGAGACGCGGGGCCGCCGCTACCGCGCCCTGGACTGGCTGGAGTGGACGACGATCGTTCTCTGCACCGGCCTCGTGGTTGCCGCGCTGAACACAGCGTTGCCCGCGGCCAGCCGGATACTGAACGCGGGGCTCTAGCTGGATACTGCAGGTAGGTGTCCAGTTCGACGGCAATCGGCCAGGCGCGGTGATTCCGGACAACACATTGTTGGTATGTTAGACATCACGCCATTGTCGTCTGAGCGTGACCCAGCCTTTGCGGGATTGGCTCGCCCGCCGGCGGGCCACCGCGGCGTGTGGAACGTGACAGTGGTCACGACGGCGCCCGGGCGAGTGGAGCAAACTTCGTCTTGCGCCTTGCACCAGGGGGCGGTCCTTCGATCGCTGTTGGTCACGGCAGGAACAAGAGGGGCGCATTTGCACAAGCACTCCAACGAACGTGGGTCCCCGATCTCGCCGAGCAAGGCGGAATCCGACGACGCCGTTTACAAGACATTGCTGGAATCGACCAAGGCCATCCCCTGGAAGATCGACTGGGCGACCTTGCGATTCGCGTATATCGGCCCTCAGATCGAACACCTGCTGGGGTGGGCGCCGGAAAGCTGGCAGACCATCGACGACTGGGCCGAACGCATGCACCCCGACGACCGGGACCGGGTTGTCGAGTACTGCGTATCCCAGTCCAGGTCCGGCGCGGATCACGAGGCGGACTACCGCGCGCTGACCCGCGACGGGACTTATGTCTGGATTCGCGACGTGGTCCATGTGGTGCGCGACGACGACGGCGAGGTCAACGCCCTGATCGGCTTCATGCTCGACATCAGCGAGCGCAAGCGCAATGAAGAAGAGGTCGCGCGGCTACAGAAGAAACTGGAAGAACTGTCCTTCCAGGATGGCCTGACCGGCGTTGCGAACCGGCGCATGGTGGATTCCTTCCTCGCCGCCGAGTGGGCCAAAGCCCTGGTGACGCAGGAGCCGTTGGCCGTCATCCTCGCGGATATCGACTACTTCAAGCAGTACAACGACCGCTACGGTCACCTCCAGGGAGACGAGTGCCTGAAGCGCGTCGCGCAGGCGCTGCGAGGGGCCATCGGCCGCACACGAGATCTGGTCGGCCGCTTCGGCGGCGAAGAGTTTGTACTGGTGTTACCCAACACCGGGGAGGCCGCCGCCCACGCCATCGCCGAGCGCTGCCGTGCACTGGTCGCCGAACTTGAAATCCCCCACGACGGCGCAAAGGCCGGTTCATTCCTCACCGTCAGCGCCGGTACCGGCGCCGAGGTTCCGGACCGGGCGCATACGCTGACGGACTTCCTCAACCGGGTCGACGCCCGGCTCTACGAGGCAAAGCGGCGCGGCAGAGACTGCGTCGTCAGCGGCTCTTAAGGATCGCGCGGCTCTCCCGAATGAAGCCCTTCCCGGGTCAAAGGCAAGCTAGTCAGTACGTGACTCGACTCCGGCGCGTGACTGGACGTCACACCAAGACGGTTGATGTCTTGAGACGGCCAAGAGCGGACCATTACCGCAACGGCTATGCGCCCCAGACAAAGCGCCGCCAAGCTTGCGGCATACTAAACGCCGTGTTCCGCCAGTTCCCCCCAGTTCTCCAAAAATAGGTTCCCGAACTCCACGATTGCTAAACCATCGGACAGCACCTGTGGGTGGAATAACACCGGCTTCGGTGGCTCTTCTTCATACGAGTGAAGAAATACAAACGACGGCCTCCCGATGTCACGCTGCTCCTCATGCACCGCTTCTAAAGCGTCCCAGTCCATCGCCCTTATTAGTCCAATCTTATCTCTCTCCAGCTGCTTGTACCTCTCGCCTTCTTCCTTAGTAACTTCGGCCGGAGGTATATACAAAGGTATTCGGTGAGCCAAGGCGTCACGGTAAGACTTCAGGTAATCTTCATGCCAGCTGGCTATTGCGTTAGAAACTAGATATTCCTGAAGCGGCTTAGCGAGGTGTTTTCTTGTGCTTTCTCGAAAAAGACCAACTCCATGTTTTCCGCCTACTGCCTTCAGTAAATCATGCCGAAGAACAAAAGACCAAGCCCAGTTGTCGAATATCCCATATAAATTAATGAAGTAGGCATGAAGATTAATTTGAACATCATAGAGTACATCCATTTGAAGAGGAGCATCTACGGTCGGAGGAAAGTGATCAAAAATATTTTCTACACATTTCTTCAAAATACTCAGCCTGCGAGCTGCACCGTGCAACAGGTGCTCCTTCAACTTAGCGTCTTCGAATTCTTGTTCTGCCACAACGGTCCTCTGCATCAAGTCCTGAAGACCCTGCGTTACCCTGCGAAACTCCTCCTCAAAGTAGGCGAGCTTCTCTTCTGAATAAGTCATTGGCGCCCTTTAGTAGACGGCAAGCAGCCACAGTATACCGCGAAGTTGTGCCGCGAAAGTTAGCCCGTCTGCCTGAAACTTCAAGTGAGGCGCGCCTAGCGGCGCGTAACGCGAGGTTCGGGGGTAAGCCACGGATTTTGCAGCCAGGGTTAGCTTTGGGTTATGCCTAGCCACGACAGACGCGCGGCGCCACCGCTTCTGGGGGCTCTCCACGGACGGTTGTGTGAAATGCGCACGGGCGCGTGGCAGGGTGTTCAGGAACTGCCCGTCCATGCGAAGCTCGAAGGTACGGTGCGCCTGCTTAGGCACCAGTTGACAATAGTTTCTACTAGGACGGCCACTACCTTACCGGGGATTTGTTGCTATTACGGACTGGTGGCAGTACGGAGAGAATATTGAGCCCTAGTGTAAGAGTGATGGCAGAATAATTTCACTGCGACTGGACCTCATGTCATGGCGATTCACATTGATCTGAATAGGCTACTGGATGTCGCATTGCGCGGTGTCCGGCGCGCATCCGTGTTCATGGGTCTTGGTGTTAACGCGGCGCTGGACCCGGCGTTCAAGTCCTACCAGTTGTCCAGTATTCCAGGCGTGCAAGTGGTGCCGGGCGACCTTCCTGAGGAGAAGGTGGACCACTACAAGGAGGAGTTTCGCCTCTGGGTCGAGGCCGGGGGCCTAAGGGAATTAGCTGAGACATTCGCTGTCTACTTGGATGAAGTGTACCGTACCTGCCTGTTGGTCGATTCGGCTGGCCAAAAGCGAGCAATGAGAGACATCGAAAAGGCCCAGGCACGGTTCTCAAAAGAGGGATTACCGAACAAAGCTAACAATCTAGCGCAGCAATTTGGTATTCGACTGCGCCATACCGAGAGCTTCGTAAGCCTCGGACAGGCCCGAAACTGCTTGGTTCATCGTCGCGGCATCGTCGGCGAACGCGACCTTCGCGAAGCGTCCCACCTGACCGTCAGGTGGTTAGGGCCCGACCTAATCCTCACACAATCTGATGGCGGCGAAGTGTCTCTGCGCGGCGAGAACCTGCCATTCCATGTTGAACAGGAAAGCATGCTAGGTATCAGGATGGTTGAGCGAGAACGCGCCTTTGGCATTGGAGAGAAAGTTTCGTTCTCCACCGGCGATCTCGCGGAGATTTGCTGGTTCTATGCTCGAGAGGCGCGCGACGTAATTGCAGGCGTCCAAACGTTCGCCCTGCAGCGAAACATCCCAACCAGAAGCGTTTAAGGATACAGCAGACGCTACCGGGGCCTATCCTGATATTTCAACATCAGGTCCGACCGTCCACTCTGGGTCGAAACCAGAACTACCAATACCTGTGCTCCGGCGCACAATATCGCAGCGCTCGCCCAGCATCGACTCGACGGAAAAGCGCCAGAGCTCAAGGTTCGAACCAGTCGGTTGCAGGTCAGGCCGTGCGCCCGCTCACCCCGGACCATTTGAGCTGCTCGCCACGGCCAGACACGAGGCCCGGTTCCCGTGGTCGTCCAGAGCGGTCAATTCCTCCAGATCCAGGCCGGCGGCCTGGATCTGCGCTTTGAACTCGTCCTCATAGGTGACGCGTCCGAAATCGATGCTCGTCGCCCGCTTCAGCATGGGCTTGACGGCCTCCAGCCAGCGGCTGGGGCGTCTCTGGATGGTCTGCGTGAAGAACATGCGGCCGCTCGGTGTCAGGAGCGCGGCGCAATGCCGGAGCGCCCGTTCGGGCTCGGGCAGCAGCATGAAGCTTCCGGAGAAATACACCGCGTCATAGGGTCCGCCCTGGTGATCGTAGACCGACTCCAGGCGCACGTCCGCGCGCTCGGCCAGAGGGGAGTCGCGAAGCCTGCGCCGGGCGCGCTCGACGTAGTCGGCATCAATGTCGATGCCGACTATCTGCAAGCGCTTTTGCGCCACCAATGGCGCATTCGCCAGCAATGCGCCGGCGGTGCCAATACCAACATCCAGCAGCGCAGCCCCCTCGGGCACGCGGTCAAGTACTTCGGCGTACCACCTGGACGTGAGCCGGAGTAGCAGGCTGTCGTAAATCAGGCTTCGCATCATGGGCTCAGGGCTCGGATAAAATCGTCTCGAAGCGTTCCAGTAGCGCGGCCTACCTTGGCGTCGCTAGGGTCGGACCAACGCAACAGACGATAGCGCAGGTCGCGGCCGGCGGTATTGGCGAAGTAAGCGAACACGGTAATGCCCACGAGGCGCAACGGCCTCAGGGCAACGGCATGGGCCGGTCCTTCGGATAGAACAGCGCGAGTCGCAGGTATTTCAGGTACCAGAGCCCGAATGGGTAGCTGCGTCTGTCCCGGCGGGCCAGGTGCTTGGCCAGGTCGAAGTGGTTGGTGAAGGCATTTTTAGGCGGAGCGTTGAAAACGGGCGGCCCGAGGATGTGCGACATGATCGATTTGGCGGCGTGCGCGTAGGCCCAGGGTGCCGACGTGATGCCTTCCAGAACCCCCGGCGCGAGCAGGAACAGGTTGGGAGCGTCCACGGACCGGAATACCGAGTAGCAGCGGCCGTTGAGTGCCGCCAGGCTGCCCGCGTTGTTCACGGGCTCGAGCCCCAGATAGTCGAGATCGTATCTGTAACCCGTGCCCCAGAGCAGCAGATCGGCCTCGAGGCGTTCGCCGCTCGCCAGTTGGACCGTATTGCCGCTCAGGCTTTGGACTTCGTCCCGGTAACGCGTTATCCCGGAGAAATTCCGGATCATGCCCGGGCGCCCGGGAATGAGCTGGTCGTGCTGAACGTCGAAGTCGTGCCCGGGCAGGATATCCGTGAGGCCCGCCTTCTCGTATCTTGCATGCAGGTCCCGGTTCAGGATGCGATTCAACGTGCGCGTCGGCAGCCCCAGCATCTGGAATTTCGCCAGCAGGCGCATGTCGGTACCGAAATACTTCAACTTGCGGGTCGGGCGCATCCACTTGAGGGAACGGTGCACCCATGTAACCTCTTCGGCGCCATGCGCGAAGCAAAGGTCCAGGAGGTCATAGGCGGACGCACCGCCGCCCACTACCACGACGCGTCGGCCGGCAATCTCGGCGGGATCGCGCAGCTGCGAGGAATGGTATTCCGCGATGCGCGAGCCGTCGCGCTCCACGTCCGGGATCACGGGGCGGTTGTGCCCGCCGGTCGCGGCAATGAGGTAGGTGGACGTGTACTCCTCCGAGCCGGTGCTCACCCACCAGCCGTCGCTCGCCGGCCTCGCGGCCGTCACCCGGGCATTCAGGCGAATGTCGGGCGCGAGCCCGTAGCGATCCACCCAGGCGCGGATATTCTGGAGGATGCTGCGCTGATCCTCGCCCTGGATGGGTATATCGCCGAGCGTCCAGTCTTCCTTGCGGAACTGGATGTCCTGCCACTCGGGAAGATCGCGCCAGAGACCGCCGATGGAATCCCCGCCCTCCAGAAGGAGCGCACGCAGTCCGGCGTCCCTGGCGTATTTGAGGCTGATTACGCCTCCGATTCCGCCGCCAACGATTATTAGGTCGTAGTGTGTCCCTGTCGGCATACGCGGGAGTGTAGTCGAGTCCTCCAACTCCGCAATGGAGAAGAACGCCGGGCATGCACAACGACTTATGCCGCCGCTGGCTGCCGGTCAACTCCCCCCACTGGCGTCACGTGCGCCAAATGGCCGCTGCGCCAAAATGCGGGGTCGGACCAATGCGGAAAATGCGGGTCGGACCAACGCAACTCTCTGATGTGACAGCATAAACTGGCTCTAATTATGCTGTTAGGACCTCTTGGACGGCGCGTTGGGACGGGAAAACGACGTTCTAAGGATGTTCGGGGAAAAGGGCCACGGATTGACGGTCCATCTTTCCGCTTCGGGTCGTCCTTGACCCCTGGCCTGCGAGGCAGCCGTTGACTAGGCCTGCCGAACGAAGGGATGCGGGCGTCTGTGATGCTCCAGGGTGCCGGCTACCAAAATGCGGGGTCGGACCAACGCAACAGACTGAAGGATAACGCGTTGCCCAGGATTCCCACCCCGATATCCGGCCTTAAAACCGCCATTTCGGGGGCGGAACCGCCGCCGCAAGAGCCACACGGTCTCCGCAGTCCGTATGCATCCCCCGTTCTCGCCCCTGCTCGCGGTGGCAGGCCCCGTCTGGCCCGTCTCTTCTGGTCACGTTCAACTGGTTCCGCGCTTAAGACTGCAACGTGGTCCAGCCAACCCGCTACGTGGTTGCAGCTCGGAAAGTCATTCAGCACACCCGGTCCGAATCCCCTCTGAGCTTCGAACCTCCAACGGCGAGCTTGCGCGCGAACTTCAGCAGGAACTGCTGCCGATGGCAGCGGCGGGTAATGTGCCAGAAAGACCCCACCTGAAAGACGGAGTTGGTCCCGGGACACCGTTCCATCCTTAGAGCGTGATTTTGACGCTTGGAATCGGCCTTCCAAGCCGCCTCAGCACCTTCCAGACGACACCTTGCTCTTTCCACTCGGCTAGTTGAGCAGGTGCGACCCGGGACTACCCGCGCCCCGACAACGCTGCCCAACGATGAAGCCCAGCTGCCGCCCGACCGCGCAGCGGTTGGCAGCTGGAGCACATGGTCATGCGCCGTACGTGTCTCCATGATCCAATCCCTCCCCAACGCTCCATGCAGGCGAAGGCCCAGCGGCATCCGCACATCAGGTTCCCACGAGAGCGATGTGCCTCAGTACACCCATGCTCGCTATGGCCCATATGGAGAATATGAGGGCTAGCAAGGTCTTTAAGACACTAGACTTCATGTCGAGATCTCGCAGGCAAGTCGTACATAGTCTGTTGTTCACGCGCACAACAGGGTCCGCCACTACGGTCCGAAGTTCGTCTTTTGCCCGAACCTCTCCACAGCGTGTGCACCTGCCAGAGTGATACCGGTAATTCCAGCGCAATACCCTGTATACGCCGTACGGGAGAAGAACCAACCACGGTAGTAAGATCAGCCTTTCATCCAAAGGCATACATCAGCCCGCATAACGCTCGAATGCCGCGCCGCCAAGTGGCGTCGGCTTGAATGAATTATTTGGGGCGCGCGTTCTGCACCATTTCTATGCTGCCCTCAGGACTGCGGGTCGAACCCGAAGACGCGCAGCTCTTGGTGACAACGACAGGCCTTCGCGATGCGCACCGCCCACGCGACGGCCTCCTCGCGTGAGGGTATTTCAAGCACAGTGAAGCCGCCGTTAAGCGGGGGCGCCCATGGGTAGCCGCCCTCGGCGACCGACCCGTCGGCCGAGACGAGCACGGGCGGCACGTCTTCGTCGATGCCACCGCCGAAGACGTAGACGCCGGCGGCTTTCGCCTCCTCGATTACGGCGTGCGCGTCGCGATCCACCGCCTCCCACTCGCCTTCCGGCACGACCATCGCAGCACTGGGGAAGGAGATCAGATACTTAGCCATAGAGTTATTCCCTTCAGCGATTGATGTCGCTCGTGGAGCGAGTGTGCGGCCTAACGGTGAAGCTCAACTGCCGCCGGACCGCGCAGCAGTTGGGCGGTCAGATGAAGCGCATTGTTGGGTCGGGGTGTTACGAGCGCAGAAGGCCGCGGACCCCTACGACGCACAGACACAGCCCTGCGAAAAAAGCGGCGCCGTTCATTACTACCGCGGGCAATCCGCTCGCCTCCACGCCGTATTTTGACGAGCTATACTCGGCGCTGGCCCCGAACACCATTTGCAGCAGTTCAAAACCCGAGAACCCGAATAGGATGAAACCGACAACGGCGAATAGCACGTAACCAGATCGGCCGGGTTCCTCTTCATGCTCAGTCATGCTTCCACCCAACAGGTATTAGACGGAAATATTCCGTGTCATAACACGGAAACCTTCCGCATAATGCTTATCACCGCGGTTGCCTTAACGGGTCAAGCGCTCGCCGGATAGTTCCATAGCACGACCTCGGCGATCTGCTACCCCGGAGGCCAATGGAACTGCGTCATATCCGGAAACCCATGAGTGTTATGCGGATTAAGAGTCATGGCGTCAGTTCTAACGCTTCAGCGGCAGCGGCACGACTGGCCGCAATGGCTCATCCTTGACCCCTGGCCTGCGAGGCAGCCGTTGACTCAGGCCTGCCGAACGAGGGGATGCGGGCGTCTGTAATGCTCCAAATTGCCGGCAAAGCCGATGTCAAACGTGAAGACGCAACCCTTCCACACTCCCCTTCCACCTGGTCTCCTGCTCCCGGTTCGTCGGACGTCCTTACTGGACCGTAGTCGACGTACTCACCAACCGTAAGAGTAGCGAAATGGTTTCCTGTTCATCTCCGTCCTGTCCTCAGGTCTCGTGCAACATCCGCTGGACCGCGGCACGATGCGCTCCGGTAGTGAAGCAAATGGGCTCGGCGAACTCTTCCATGACGATGGCCTGCTCCCAGCTCATGTCGGCCACCTTGCGCATCTGCGTCTTGGCCATGGCGGTGACGTTCTCCGGCAGCTGGCAGACCTTATCCGCCCAGGCGGCGGCTTCGTCCAGCAGCTGATCGTGGCGCACGGTTCGGTTAACCAGACCCAGCCGGAGAGCCTCAGCCGCCGACACCCGCTCGCCGGAGATGAACAGCTCCATGGCCTTGTGGTAGCCCAGCGTCCGGGTCAGGTGCCAGTTGCAGCCAACCTCCGGCGCCAGGCCGATCTTTCCGAAGGCCATGACCAGCTCGGCGCGCTCCGAGGCCAGCAGGTAGTCGCAGGCGAAGGCGAAGGACAGGCCCACGCCGGCCGCAGGCCCGTTGATGGCGGCGATGACATGGGTGTCGGACTGGCTGAGCGACCGTGCAATGCCCCCGAACTGGTAGCGGATCCAGCGCCAGATGGTGGCCGCACCGTCCTCATCGCTCCGCGCGAACTCGTCTGCCCGGGCGATGAGCTCCATGTCGCCGCCGGCGCAGAAGGCCGGGTCGGTGCCGGTGAGGATAATCACACGGACATCGAGATCAGCAATCAGCTCGCGCAGTGTCTCGTGTAGCTGATAACAGAGTACCGGCGTCAGGGAGTTGTAGCGCGCCGGGTTATTGAGGGTAACGGTGGCCACTGCGCCGTCGCGGTGGACGTCGACGTAGCGTCGCGTCTCCGACCTACATTCCTCGATCAGGTTTCGGTATTGGGCTGTGTTATCCATGAAGATCGCTCCTCCGCCGTCGCGTCGATATCGCAACTGCCCCGCCAGGGCAACCGTCCGTAGGCAAGCGGGCCTCACGACACGCTAGTCGACCAGGCCATGGCTTTCAATAAGCAATGAAAACGGTTTCATTATATTCATGACCTATTGACGCACACCCGGGATGCGGGCGCAGACGCGCGGGCCCATTCTCGGGACTGCACTGGCCCTCGTCGCCCCGGGGTGGGTAGGTCGCCGGCGGACATACCCGCCGTGGCGGCGGACGCGGAAGTCTCCACTGGGCTTATCCACCGCTACTTCGGTTCCAAGGCAGCACTGTTCGACGCCGTACCTGGTGCCACACGGTCGGTTCAAACGGTCCAAGATGATCTACGCGACTGACCGCTTCGGTTCGACATTTGCCCCCAATCCACGATGGGCTTCGCGCACCGTACCTTCGCCTTCCTTTCATAAGCCGAGGCCACGAACCGGAGTCGGCGCAGAGTCGTATCACCCGGGGCCGGAATCACCGCCGCGGGACGCGACTGGAGGACAATCATTCATGCCCCAGTTGAGCGAGGCCTGCCTTGTTGTCCCACTCCACCCATGCTTCAACAATCCGTCCTTCCTCAATGCGGTAGATGGCGATGTAGTCCGCGACCATCTTCCTGTTGCTCGGCGGGAAAGGGCCCAGCGGGCCGGACTGCGTACCAATGAAGCGGTGGCGCGCCGCGACCTTGTCGTCCTCGGCGATGAGGTCAAGCAAGTCCTCTTTACCGTCGGGAAAGGCCGTTGTCTCGGACTCGAGGAACCCGATCAGGTCATCCAGGCTTCTGACACCCGGCTCCCCGGCCGCGTAGCTGTGACGGACAAAGCCCGGCGAGACGATGGTGCGAAGGTCGGTCCACGCCGAGGCATTGATGGCCTCGACGAAGGCTCGGACCAGCTCCTTGTTGGTGTCGCTCACGCCTGACCTCCAGGTCCGCGGCCGTTCCAGCTGGCGATGCACGACACCGCCGAATCATTGCCCTGCACGATGGGTGATTCGCCACTTGATCTCCCGCTCCGGCACGTAGCTGCAGAACAGGCCCGTCCTCACCGAATTGGACAGGTGCCTGCCCAGGGCCGGGTGTACCTTTCCAACACGGCGGATCGCATGACGGATGCGCCATGTCACCGACGATCGTGCGCGCTCGGCGAGGTCCCCCATGCGACGCCGCCGGCCACCGATGCCGAGCGCCCTGGAAAGCCCTTCAACCAGCCGGTCGAGCTCGGTGCGCAGCGTTTCCGCATGACCGACGTCGTTCATGTCCTCCGCCTCGGCCAGTTCTTCCTGAAGCTCCCGAATCCGGAGCTTGAGCGCCTGGCGGCCCCGCTCGTCGAGCACGGCTTCTCCGGCATCGTCGTCTTCACGCCCTGCCAGGTCGAGGCAATGGAACTCCTCGCCCGGCCTCGCCAGCAACCGGACCAGGTCGTGCAGGCCTTTCAGGTCCGGCAGGGCTGAGCGTACGCCTTCGAAATCGACCCACCAGCCGGCCCCCTCGCGGGACAGGGCCGCCTCGGAAGCTGCACCCGCGCCTGCTCGCGGAGCCGCCGGCCTGTGCAGTACGCTTCCTCCTAGCAGCCGACACCCCTCGGCAACGAGGGCAATATCCTCCTCGCGGCGAAACGGGTTGTAGGCGACAAGCCATTCGAATGCCTCGCCCGGCTCGGGCTCGCGGCCGTGCGTAATACGCCGGCGGAACTCGGTATCGAACAACGTGAGGAAACGCCGTGCCTTGTCCCATTGGCCGAGATGAGCGCAGGCCATGGCGGAGAAGGCGGGTATGTCGATGATCATCACGCCCGCGGCGCGCTCGGCGGTCTTCAGCGCTTGCTCGAAGTCGCCCATGACGAACGGCGGGAAGGCCGCGTAAGCATAGTAGTAGTTGGGATGGTAGGGATTGAGCCGCGTGGCCTTCTCCGCGTGGGCCAGCGCGGCCTCGGGGCGACCGAGATAGACTTCCGCCGGGACGAGCTGGATCAGCAACTCGGCGTCATTCGGGGCGAGCGCGACGGCCCGGTCGATATACCACGACGCACGGGCGAATTCCCGGCGATAGAGCAGGATGCGGCCGACAACAAGATGCAGCCAGGGGTTGCGGTCGTCGATCGCCAGTGCCCTGTGCGCGTAGTCGTAAGCCCGCCGGCCTATCTCCTCGAACTCCCCCCAGAAGTCGCAGCTCCACTCGTTGAACCAGGACAATGCGATGCCGCCCAGGGCGGCGGAGGATTGGGGGTCGCGATCCAGGATCTGCTCGAACAGTTCGCGTGCCTGCTCGTCGGACTGGCGCGTGCCGTACTTCAGCAGGGCGATTCCCCGCGCGACGATCTCGAAATCCGCCAGCGTCTCAGGCGTGCGGATGCGGCTTCGCCGCAGCACGTCGCCAAAGACCTGTGCCGAGAACGTGGCGGCGAGGCGGGCGGTGACCTCGTCGATTACGCCGAGGGGATCGTCCGAGTCGATCTCCAGGTTCTCGTGCCAGACCGGGGTCGCATCCGACGCGGCCACGAGGGTCACCGCGGCTCTCAATACCGTGCCCAGCGCCGCCAGCCGCCCCGTGAGAACGTAGTCCGCACCAAGCCGGGCCGCCGCCTCGTTTTCGGGTAGGTCACCCACCGCCGCCGCTGACTGCGCGGCGATCACCTCGATCCCTCCAAAGCGGGTCAGTTCGCCGATCAGGGCCTCGCCAACCAGGATTGAAAGCGCCGCATTGTCGCGCAGCGCCACGTCGCCGCGGAAAGGCAGGATGGCCACGACCGGCGCCGCCCGGGAGGCTCCATGGCTCGCGCTCACTGTCCCGTGCCTCACATCGTGAGTGTTCACCTCACGCCTTCCTGGGTGAACGGCGGCTGAAGGCACCACACTCAAGCATAGTCCACGGCGTCTGGCGCCTCCAGCCGGTATCTCAAGCCCAAGGAGGACGATGAAATGGCGAAGTACCGGCACCACCTGCCCCAGCTCGACGGCGGCCTGTTCGTGACCGACGGGGGCATCGAGACCACCCTTATCTTTCATGATGGCCAGGACCTGCCCCACTTCGCGGCCTTCCATCTGCTGAAGGACGAGACCGGCACGGAACTGCTGCGCGACTACTTCCGCCGCCACGCGCGGGTTGCCCGGGCAAATGGCACCGGCTTCATCTTTGAGAGCGCCACGTGGCGGTCGAGTCCGGACTGGGGCGCGAGGCTCGGCTATTCGGCCGAGGAGCTGGACGCGGCGAACCGCAAGGCGATCGCCATGCTCCTGGACCTTCGCGCTGAATTCGAGTCAGCCGACATGCCCTGCGTCGTCAGCGGCTGCATTGGTCCAAGGGGCGACGGCTACGACCCCGGCCAGGTGATGACCGTCGATGACGCGCAGGCCTATCACGCGGCTCAGGCGCGGAGCTTCGCCGAGGCGGGCGCTGACATGATCACCTCGATCACCACGACCAACGTCCCCGAGGCGATCGGCATCGCCCGGGCGGCGCAAGCCGAGGGCATGCCCGTGGTCATCTCCTTCACCGTCGAGACCGACGGCCGCCTGCCGACCGGCCAGACGCTGGCCGAGGCAATCGGGCTCGTGGACGAAGCCACCGGCAACGGGCCGGCCTACTACATGGTCAACTGCGCCCATCCGAGCCACTTCGAGAACGTGCTCAATGGCGAGCCGTGGATGGAGCGCCTGCGCGGGCTGCGCTGTAACGCCTCGAAGAAGAGTCACGCCGAACTGGACGAAGCCGACGAGCTGGATGCCGGGAACCCGGTGGAGCTCGGTGCCGATTACGCGGCCCTGCGGCAGCGCTTCCCGCGGATCAACGTGGTTGGCGGATGCTGCGGCACCGATCACCGGCATATCCACGAAATCTGCGTGGCCTGCAAGAGCGCCGCGTAATGACGCTATCGCCGGGCGGGTCCCGGCCATTGGAGTCCCGGCGGCAGCGTGTTCGGGTCGGAGGGCGGCGGGCCGTCGCCCTCCCCGACCCGTTGATCCGCGGCCATACCTGGCACGTCGGTCGCCCGGTCGGCGCCGTCGCAAGCGCGGCAGGAGGGGCCACCATCAGCACTGGAGGTGCAGCAATGTTGTGCGTTTACGGGCCGGCTGGCTCACATTTCAACATCCGCTGGGCGCGGCACGCGGATGCGATTGATATCGCGCGGTTGTTCCTGATGTCGTCCGACGGGCTCGCCGCCTACATCTGGGGCGCGCACGCCCAGGGCGGGCAGTCGCTTGAAGAGCTCGGCGCGGCGCGCTATGCCCGCGAAGGCGTGGCCTTCTCCTATCAGAACTGCCTGCTCGCCAGCCGTGAACAGGAGGTTCTGGGCATGCTCCATGCCTTTCGGATGCCGACGCGCAATCCGGAGGAGATCGAGCCTGACCCCGTCCTGCGTCCCTATGCCGAGCTCGAGGATGCCGGCTCGCTGTATATCTCGGGTCTGGCCGTGTATCAGCGACACCGCCGCACGGGGGTCGGCGGGGCCCTTCTTGACTGCGCCGAGGCCCTCGCGATCCAGCGCGGGCTGCCGCGCCTCTCACTCATCTGCTTCGAGCGAAACGCCTACGCGCGTGCCTTCTACGCCCGCAGGGGATTCGACGTGTTGGACCGGCGTCCGGTTACGCCGCATCCGGCGCTGCACTACAGCGACGGCGATGCGCTGCTCATGGTACGCCCCGTGGATGCTTCGGACGCGGCGACGAGGAGCGGGCTATCCAGCTATATCCGTCACGTTTCCCACTCGATGGGAACACGCGGGTCGGGCTCATAGGCGAAGTAGGCGCCGGTGCGAACCGTCCGGCCGAGGTGCTCGGCGAGCTGCGGATGATGTTGGGCGATCCGGTCGAGGGCATAGCGCAGGGAGCGGGTTGCGCTGGTGCGCGCCCGCTCGACGCCGCCGCCGATGGTGCGGGCCCGACCGTTCAAGCCGACCCCGCGGCGCAGCTCCTCCACCAGGAACTCGCGATCTGTCCGGGCCAACGAGGCACGTTCGAAATCGTTGTTCGCCTCGGCCTCCGCGATGTCCTCCTCGACCTCGGCCAGCCGCTCGCGGTAGGCCTCGCGCGCCCTGGAATCGAACACCTCCAACCCGCGTTCCGCCCCGAGGTGCAGCGACTCCGACGCACTGCCGGTGGGGAGCGCGCCGCGCTCGACGGTCACCAGGTCCAGAACGTGAAACTCTCGGCCCGGCTCGGACAGGAGTCGCTGTAAGTAGCGCATGCCCTTGAGGTCCCTGAGGAGAACCGTCCTGCCCCCATAGGTGATCGTGCGGGTGTCGCCTTCACGACGAAACACGCAACGCTCGCCTTGCACCTCGGGGGGATCGGCCTTCACCGGAGCTCCCTCCCGGGCCCGGTCCGCCCAGGTCGTCGCACCCAGCTCGTCCAGGGCGCGGCATGCGGCATCGAGCTCCAGCTCCGCCATCGTGTCGTGACCCTCGGCCCGATAGGCCCGGGCAAGCTCGATGCGCAGGTTGGCCGCCTCGAAGGGCATGCCCAGCTCGGCCCATTCCATGACCGCCCTGGTGAGGTCCCGGATGGCATCGTCCGTCCGTCGCTCCTCCAACGCAACGCGTCCCATCGCGGCGAGGGCCGAATTGCGCAGAGTCTGACTCTGATAGCGCTCCGCGATCTCCGCGAGCTCGTTCGCGGCCGCACGCGCGACCTCGATATGTTCTGTCGCCAACGCGATGACCACCTGGGCATCGAGCAAGGGCGCCCGTCGCAGGCTTCCCGACGGCGGGCGCTCCTTCGACGGGATATCGAAGGGGTGCTCCAGCGCGTTCTCGATGAGCGCGAACGCTTCGTACCACCGCCCCTGCGCCAGCCGTAACATCGCCAGTCCTGGCTGGGGGAGCCAGGCATTCTGTTGCGCGGCCAGATACGCTTCTTCGGCGCCGGCGAAGTCACCCTTGCGTAATCGCGCGTTGCCCAACTCCGTGAGCGGCCAGCCGAACTCGCGTCGCAGCCACGGGCGCAGTTCCTCGCAGGCCTGCAAGGCCTCCTGCTCGGCGGTTTCGCATGGACCCCGCAGGCGGGCAATCTCCGCTCGATGGACTCGGCAACGCCCACCCAACCCCCCGAATGCGGCGCGCCGGCGCCAGTGCTCCATCGCTTCCGTCCACGCCTCGGCGCGGTCGTGCTGTCCAACCCACTGCATGGCGCAGATGAGCTCACACCACATCTGGCCCGTGGTGAGCGGATCGAGCTCCCCCGCGCTCAGCTCGACGGCGACGTCGTCCAGCGTGCGCAACCCTTCATCGATGTGCCCGTCATGGATGCGGACCCGTGCCAGTCCTACGCGCCCGATGATCGCGGGCGCGGCAAGAGCGTGTCGCTGTCCCCTCTCGATGGCCTGCCGCGCCCAGCGCCCCGCTTCGGGCATGTCGCCGCACATGAAGCGCTCGTACGTTCGAACCGCGGCGAGCCACGCCCACACCGGGCTGTCCGTGGCGTCGCTCACCAGGCGTTCCGCCCGCGATAGCCACGCGCGGACGGTGGCCATCAGGCCCGTGTCCATCATGAGGTACATGCCCACCATCACCGCGGCGAGCGCAGCGTCGCGGGTGCGGCCGGCATCCCGGTGAAGCCGGTAGAGCTCGGTGTACGCGCTCAGGGTGCCTTCAAGGTCGCCGGCGCCGTAGGCCGCCCTCGCCTCCAGATCCAGCACCTCGGCCGACGGCGGACCCGGCAGTTCCGCCAGCAAGGCGCGCGCCCGGGCGAACTCCCCGGCGTCGACCGCGGCCTGGATCGCCGACGTGCTTGCGTTCGTCACCGTGGACTCCTCGCGTGTCGCGGATGTCACAAGGTTTGTCACGCCTTCGGGGTGAGTGCCCAGAGCATGTCATAGGACAGTTCGCGAGGGCATTCAACCCGAGTGAAAGCTCTCATGCATGAAGGAGGAGAGAATCATGGAATCGTGGAGCGCGACTGGCACCTATCTGGAGGCGTGCACCTGTGACGGGGTGTGTCCGTGCACCATGCTCAAGGAGCCGACGATGGGAACCTGCACGGCGATCGTGGGCTGGCACATCGATGAGGGGGTGTTCGGCAGCGTCCCCCTCGAGGGGCTCACCGTCGCCATGGGGGTTTTCACGCCCGGGAACATGAGCCACGGGGATTGGAAAGCCGCCCTCTACATCGACGACCGGGCGGACGCACAGCAACAGGACGCGCTGGCCAAGATCTTCGGAGGCCAGGCCGGTGGTCATCCCGCCACCATGGGCCAGCTGGTCAGCGACGTGGCCGGCGTGAAGGCCGCCCCGATCCAGTGGGAGTCCAACGGCAGGAAGGTCCACATCCGGATCGGCGACGTCGGTGAAGCGGACACCGAGCCGGTGGAGGGCCAGGACGGCGGGATCCCGACCCTCGAAAACCACCCGTTTGCGGTGGCGCCGGGATACGCCGGTTACATCAATGAGTCGAAGCGGACCCGCCTCGACGACTCCGGCATCCAGTTCGACGTCTCGGACCGCTTCGCGCTGGTTTCGCCCTTTTCGTACTCGAGCTGAAGACTGACCGCGGTGCCATGAGCCGCCAACGCGCGGCTCGGCGCCGCGGGGTCTGCCTTGCGCGAGAGGTGAGCAAAATGACCCGTCTCTCTCCACGCGCCGTGCTCTGGCGCGACCGTATGATCCTCATCTCCAGCCTGGTCCTGCTCGCGGCGCTGTCGTGGTGGTACATGGTGGACATGGCTCTGGACATGGGCACGATGGCTTCTGCCGAGGGCGCGGGGCACCGCATGTCGAGCTGGACCCTGGGGGAGTTCTTCCTCGTGTTCGTCATGTGGGCCGTCATGATGGTGGCGATGATGCTTCCGGCCGCCTCCCCCATGATCTTCGCGTACTCGTCCATCGCCCGACGGCACGCCTCCGACCGTCCTATGGCCCATACGTGGACGTTCGTCTGCGGCTACTTCGTGGTCTGGACGGCCTTCAGCGCGGGCGTGACCCTGCTGCAGTGGCAGCTGCACCAGGCCGCGGTGCTCTCGGCGATGGGAGTGAGCACGACCCCCTACCTGGCCGCCGCGTTGCTGCTGGGCGCGGGCCTCTTCCAGTTCACGCCGCTGAAGCACGCGTGCCTGCACAAGTGTCGATCGCCGGTGGCTTTTCTCTTGACCGAGTGGCGCCCCGGCACCGCCGGCGCGTTCAACATGGGCGTCAAGCACGGCTACACCTGCGCGGCATGCTGCTGGTCGTTGATGTTGCTGATGTTCGTGCTCGGCACGATGAACATCTGGTGGATGTTCGCCCTGACGGTGTTCTTCGTTCTGGAAAAGGTGGGGCCGGCGCCGCAATGGTTGGGGCGCTTCACCGGAGTGGCGCTCATTGCGTGGGCGGCCGTGGTGGCGAGCAGCTGAGGGATTTATCGACGAACGGTAAGGTGGAATACGCTTCGCTATTGCACCCTACGGATACTGCGAATATACACGGGCTCTTCGCAGCGGCGCGGTGACATCGACGGTCATGCCGGCTGCGGGGAGCACCGCGGGGCGATGGTGGCCCTGCGCTGCCCGGAGACCGAATGCCGCCTCGCGGTGCGCCTGCGCGGATCTCTGAGGCACACGCAGGGTGGGTGGAGACGCGAGCCGTGAACCCACCGAACGGCGGCTCAGGCGGCGGCCATCCCCTTGGTCATGTCCTTCTTCAGCTGCCTGGCGTAGGTCTTGAAGTCCACTTCCAGCGTATAGCGCGGGGCATTGACGAATCTCTTCGCGACGGTGCGCCGGTGCCGGTCGATCTCGCGCTCCATCGTCCGCCGGCCCGGCAACTGGATGTCGCCGGCCAGGACGCCGGCCATCCAGCGGGACTGGATCTCCACCAGCGGGATGGTCGGCCCGACCGGCTGGACCAGCCCGGCGAAGTGCAGCCCCGGGTGCACCGGCGAGGCGATGCGGCGGTAGAGGTGCTGGATGTCCCGCTCCGCGTCGAACACCTCCGGCGCCAGGAACGGGAAGGTGGTGTCGTAGCCGGTGGCGTAGATGATGGTGTCGGAATGCCCCTCGCTGCCGTCGACGAAGGCGACATCGTTGCCCTTGAGCTCCGCGACGTTTGGCTTGATGCCGATCCAGCCGTGGCCGATGTAGGGCAGCAGCTCCTGGCTGAGCGTGGCGTGCTCCCGCCACATGGGGTGGTCGGGTTTGGGCACGCCGTAGCGCTCCTGATCCCCCACGGTGAGGAACATGAGCTTGCTGATGATGGCGCGGGAGGCGGCCGTGGGCAGCTTGAGCTTCTTCGAGAAGAACGCGCCCCAACGGTCCGTGGGAATCCCCATGATGTACTTGGGCATGATCCAGGCGCTGCGCCGGGTGGAAAGCGTCACGCTGCGGGCGCGGCGGCAGAGATCCACCGCGATGTCCACGGCGGAGTTGCCGATGCCGACGATGAGCACATCCTTGTCCTCGAACGGCGCGGCGTCCTTGTAGTAGTGGGAATGCAGGGTCTCACCGGCGAACTCGCCGGGGAAGTCCGGATAGCGCGGCTCGGACAGGTGGCCGTTGGCGACGATCACGGCCCGGTAGCGGCCGGCCCCGCCCTGGTCGGTCTCCACCGTCCAGGTGCCATCCGCGTTGGGCCGGGCGGACTCCACCCGGGTGCGGAAACGGATGTGCGGGCGCACGCCGAAGTGATCGGCATACTGCTCCAGGTACTCCATCACCTGCCAGTGGGACATGAACTCCGGCAGGTGCTCGGGGATCGGGAAATCGGGGTACTGCAGGTTCCGGCGGCTGGTGTCGATGTGCAGGCTGCGGTAGGACGAGGACAGCCCGTTGTCGTTGTCGAAGCGCCAGTTGCCGCCGATATCCGAGCCGATCTCGAAGGCCTCGAAAGGCACGCCGCGCTCCTTCAGCGCCTTGGCGGCGGCGACCCCCGATGAGCCCGCCCCGATGATGCAGACCGTATCCGCCATTTCTTCCCTCCCCTTTTCTGATCGTTATCGTGTTTCGGGCTACGCCCCGGCGGCGATATACGCCTCGACGATGGACTCGAAGGCGTCCTCCGACCGCAGGCCCGCCCGCGTCGCCCGCTCCGAGACGAACCGCCTTGGCCAGCCGTCCACCACCGCCTGGGCCGCCTCGTCGAGCTCATAGCTGACGGTACCGAGCCCTCTGTCCTTGCCGATCGCATTGACCGCGGCGATCATCTTCGCCGGCGTGGTGGTCAGGGCGGGCAGGTTCATGGCCCGCGTGGCGCCGAAGGCCCCGGCGGGCAGCGCCGCCACCTTCAGCAGCGAATGCGCCACGTGCTGAACCGATGCAACCGTGAGGCAGGTATCCGCGCGGAACGGGCAGATGGTGTCCCGGCCGGCCAGCGGCTCGCGCACGATGGCCGCCACCTGGTCGGAGACCGACGGCGCGCGTCCCGGCTCGCGCACCAGGACGATGGGCAGGCGCAGGGCACGGCCGTCGATGACGCCGTGGCGGGTGTAGTCGTTGATGAGCTGCTCGGCGATGACCTTGTGCGCGCCGTAGGAGGTCTGCGGCGTCTGGACGACGCCGTCGTCCACGGTCTCGGGCAGGTCACCGCCGTAGGTGGCGATGGAGCTGGCGAAGACGAACCGGGGCGGCGCGTGCAGCGACCGGCAGGCGTCGAGCAGATCCAGGAAGCCGCGCACGTTGACCCGGGTGGCCTTGACCGGATCGGCCTGGGCCTCGGCGGTGAGCGTTGCGGCGAGATGGAATATGACGTCCACCGGCCGCTCGAATACCGCCTGGCGCACCGCCGGATCGCAGATATCCCCCTGCCTCGTTACGAGCGTCACGCCCGCCGGCGCGTCCGGTTCCGCGAATGCCGTCCAGTCCACGAGCACCAGTTCCGTCAGGGGCTCCCAACGACCGTCCGGCTGCTCCAGACCACCCGCCTCCAGCAGCGCCCCAACCAGATTCGAACCGATGAACCCGCCAGCCCCGGTGACCAGGATCCTCATCCCCGTTCTCCTTTCTTCTCGGAATACGGCAAAGCCGGCCAGGCGTGCGTGCCGGTGGCTACAGCGCCAGTGCCTGTAGCCTGCGCGCGGCCCGGGCGTGCGCCGACATGATCTCACCCAGATCGGCGTTCACCAGCTGGCCATCGGCCACGGCCCACTGCCCGTTGACCATCACCCGGTCGGCCCGGTGCGCCCCGCACAGAACCAGGGCGGCGATGGGATCCGCGTGGCCGGAAAAGCGCGGCTCGGTGTCCAGCCGGAACAGGGCGAGATCGGCGCAAAGCCCTTCGGCGATGCGCCCGATATCCCGCCGGCCAAGGCAGCGGGCACCGCCTTCGGTGGCCCAGCGTAGCGCATCCAGGTGATCGACGCCCTCCGCGCCGTAGGCGAGGCGCTGGGTGAGAAACGCCTGACGCGCCTCCTGGGCGAGATTGGAGGCATCGTTGGAGGAGGAGCCGTCAACGCCCAGGCCCACCGGGCAGCCGGCGCGCTCCAGTTCCGGCACGCGGCAGAGGCCGGACCCGAGCACGGCGTTGGAGCTGGGACAGTGGCATACGCCCACGCCCCGGGCGCCCAGCCGCCGTACCTCGGTGTCGTCCAGGTGCACGCCGTGGGCCAGCCACAGATCCGGGCCAAGCCAGCCCAATTCCTCCAGGTACTCGACGGGCCGCTGGCCGAAGCATTCCAGGCAATACTGCGTTTCCTGCTCCGTCTCCGCCAGGTGGGTGTGCAGCGGCGCTTCGTACCGCCTGGCAAGCGCGGCGCTGTCGCGCATCAGGGCCGTGGACGCCTCGAACGGCGTGCACGGCGCGACAGCGATCCGGACCATGGCGCCGTCACCGGGTTCGTTGTAGCGCTCCAGCAGCGCTTGCGTGTGTTCGAGAATGTGTCCCCGGCGCTCGGTGACCGCGACCGGTGCCAACCCGCCGTCGGCCTCCGAGTGGTCGATGGAGCCGCGGCACAGCGTGACCCGGAGCCCCAGCGACCGCGCTGCCTCCACCTCCAGGTCCACGGCGTCCTGCAGGGCCGGGGTGAACAGGTAATGGTGATCGGCTGCCGTCGTGCACCCGGACAGCAGCAGCTCGGCCATGGCCAGCCGCGCGGCGGCGCTGACCATGCCGGGCTCCAGATGCTGCCAGACCGGCAGCATCGTCCGCAGCCACGGGAACAGGGCCTTGTTCAGCGCCGGGGGAAAGGCGCGCGTCAACGTCTGGAAGAAATGGTGATGCGCATTCACCAGCCCCGGCAGGACTACATGGCCGCTGGCGTCGAAAACCCCGTCCACGGGCCGGATCGGCTGGCGGCCCGCGCGCACCAGCTCGACAATCCGGCCGCCCTGGACAACCACGCCGCCCTCGGCGTCCTCGGCCAGAATGGCCAGGGGATCGCGAATCCACAGACTGGTTGTCATCGGTGACTCCGGTTACCGTCCCTGACTGACGCTGCCATCCGGCTTCGGGCAGCAGGGCCAAGTGAGCACACGCCCGCAATACAGTACACGTTGCCACAAATCCTGATTCCCAGCGTAGCCGTCCTACTGGCGCAGCAGGTGCCGGACGTGCAGGCGCGCACACGCAGGCTCACGCCGCGCTTGGCGGCCATCTTCGGCCCGGCCCTGTTCAATGTCCCGGTCATCTCGCGCCTGCCGGGCCGACGCCACTCGGTGGAGGGCCCCGCCACTGAATCGCTCAACGCGCCGACTCACCCTCCGCCTGCGCCGGCGACTGGAAACCCCGCCGACCCTCGACAATAGTTCATGAATGCGAAGCCGGGTCCCGACACCCGGTTTCGTGGCGGCCAACACACGAGAAGATCCAACAGGCCAGGGCCTGCCCCCAGGCAAAACACCGGCCACCGGGCGCGACATGGCCCCGGCCGGAACAGACCAACAAGGCAGGCCCTTACCGCTGCAACGGAGCGGAGGAGGAAACAATGTTCAAAATGACCCGTCTCGCAGCCGGCGGACTGTCCGCCGTGCTTTTCGCATCACTGGCTCAGGCCGGACCCATATCCGAGGACGCGGTGCGCCAGGCCACCGCCGACATCGACGGCGAGGCCATCATCGCCAACGCCCGGACCACCGAGAACTGGCTGAACTACGGCCTCGACTATGCCGAGACCCGTTTCTCCCGCCTGGAATCAATTGACGAGGGCAACGTCGACGACCTCGGGTTGGCCTGGTCCTACAACCTGAACTCGACACGCGGCGTGGAGGCCACGCCCATCGTCGTTGACGGCGTCATGTACGTCACCGCCTCCTGGTCGGTGGTCCACGCCCTGGACGCGGTCACCGGCGAGCAGCTCTGGGTCTATGATCCGCAGGTGCCGAAATCCTGGGGTGTGAAGGGCTGCTGCGACGTGGTCAACCGCGGCGTGGCGGTCCACGAGGGCAAGGTGTACGTCGGTGCCTTCGACGGCTACCTGCACGCCATCGACGCGGCCACCGGCGAGCGGATCTGGAAGGTGAACACGCTCATCGACCGTGACCGGCCGTACACCATCACCGGCGCGCCGCGGGTGGTGAAAGGCAACGTGCTCATCGGCAACGGCGGCGCGGAACTGGGCGTGCGCGGTTACGTCACCGCCTACGACGCCGAGACCGGCGAGCAGGCCTGGCGCTGGTTCTCGGTGCCCGGCAACCCGGATGAGCCCTTCGAGGACGCGAGCATGGAAGCGGCCGCCAAGACCTGGGATCCGTCGGGCAAGTACTGGGAGGCCGGCGGCGGCGGCACCATCTGGGACGCCATGGCCTACGACCCGGAGCTCGACCTGCTCTACGTCGGCACCGGCAACGGCAGCCCGTGGAACCGCAAACTGCGGAGCCCCTCGGGCGGCGACAATCTCTATCTCGCGTCGGTGGTGGCACTGGACCCGGACACCGGTGAGTATCAGTGGCATTACCAACACACGCCCGGCGATACCTGGGACTACACCTCCACCCAACACATCATCCTGGCGGATCTGGACATCGACGGAGAGACCCGCAAGGTCCTGCTGCAGGCGCCGAAGAACGGTTTCTTTTATGTGATCGACCGGACCGACGGCGAGTTCATCTCCGCCGAGCCATTCGTCAAGGTCACCTGGGCCAAGGGCTACGACGAGGACGGCCGCCCCATCGAGGTGGAAGGCGCCCGCTCGCGCACCGATCCGTGGGAGACCGTTCCCTCACCCTACGGCGCGCACAACTGGCACCCCATGTCCTACAACCCCCGGACGGGCCTGGTCTACATTCCGGCCCAGGGCGTGCCGCTGGTGCTCCAGCACAACCCGGCGTGGGAGCTGAACAAGGAGCAGGCCGGCGCTCCAGCCTCCGGCGTGGGCTGGAACCTGGGCTATTTCTTCGCGAGCGGCGCGAAGGCGACGCCCTTCGGCCATCTTCTGGCCTGGGACCCGGTCAAGCAGGAGGAAGTCTGGCGTTCGGAGTACGTCTCGCCCTGGAATGGCGGCACCCTGACCACGGCCGGCAACCTCGTTTTCCAGGGCACCGCCGACGGACGTTTCATCGCCTATAACGCATCGACCGGCAAGATGCTCTGGCAGACCCCGGTGGGCTCGGGCGTGGTGGCCGCGCCGGCGACGTGGGAACACGAGGGCGAGCAGTACGTCACCGTGGCCGTCGGCTGGGGCGGCGTCTACGGCATCACCCAGCGCGCCACGGACCGGGTGGGGCCCGGCCGGGTGTACACGTTCAAGATGGGCGGCGAGGCCGAGATGCCGGAAATGGTCATCCACGACCCCTCGGAGCTGGTCAAGGGCGTGCCCTACGAAGCGGAGCACGTCGAGGCCGGCGGCGCCCTCTATGTCGCCAACTGCCTGATGTGCCACGGCGTGCCCGGCGTCAACAACGGCGGCAACGTCTCCAACCTTGGCTATTCGGACGCCGATACCCTCAAGAACGCCGAGGACATCGTGTTCACCGATGCCATGGCTGACCAGGGCATGCCCAACTTCAAGGGCGAGCTCACCGAAGCCGAATTGACCCGGATCATCGCCTTCATTCAGGGCACGGTGGACGCCGTCAGGCAGCAGTAACCGTCCTCGGGGCCGGCCTGGCCGGCCCCGCCTCTTCAAGCCGCGTGCCGGCGGCGGGTGCGGGGCGCGGGCCGTGACCCGAGTTGCTCCCCGGCCAGCGTAGGGTGGGTTAGGCGCCAGCCGTAACCCACCCACACCATCACCGCCCGAAGCCGGGCGGGCTTCGCCCTTCGCGCCCTCCCCACCCAATCCCTGGGAATCCCGGACACCGTCGTTGTCGTCCCGCCCCAGGAACGTCCGCCAGCGGCGTCTCCACCCGCGACGCGCCAATCCGCTCCCTCCACCCAGGCGCCGCGTCATAACGCTGTCACCTGACCGCGATAGTGTTTCGGGCGTCGATAACGCTGACCAGCCAGGCCACAGTCCGGAAACCGCACCAACGTGCCGCTGACGCTTTTCTGGCAAACCCTCGGACGCTACGCCCGTCTCGTACCCATCGCCCTGTCGCCGCGTCGCGGCCGGCTGGCGGGCCGTTCCGTCCGCCATTATGTGGTCTCGGTACTCCTCCTGGCCCTGCTGCCGTTGTATCTCGCCTACCACTGGCTCGGACTGCTGCTGGACGAGGTGTTCTTTCGCGGCTATCGCCGGGTCCGGATCGTCGAGCCGGTATTCATAGTCGGGGTGCCGCGCAGCGGGACCAGCGCGCTGCACGCCACCCTGGCCGAAGACGGGCGCTTCACCACCTTCCGCACGTGGGAATGCCTGTTCGCCGTCTCCGTCACCTGGCGGCGCTTCTGGTGGGCCGCCGCCGCGCTGGACCGGAGACTGGGGCGCCCCGGGGCAAGGCTGCTCGCCGCGGCGGAGCGCCGGGCCTTCGGCGCCTTCGACGCGACGCATCCCATGACGCTCCAATCGCCGGAGGAAGACCACTTCGTCTTCATGCCGCTGCTGTACTGCTTCATCCTGGTGGCGGCCTTCCCCGACGCGCCCTGGCTGTGGCGCTTCGGCCGACTGGACGAGGCCGTGGCGCCGGCCGAGCGACGCCGGCTGCTGGCGTTCTACCGCGGCTGCGTGCAACGCCACCTCTATGCCCACGCCACCGATCGGCGGTTCCTGTCCAAGAACCCGACGTTCTCGCCGCTAGTCGCGGCGCTGGCCCGCTCGTTTCCGGACGCGCGGTTCCTGTGCTGCCTGCGCGAGCCCCGGGAGGCGGTGTCCTCCCAGCTCAGCGTGCTGCACGGGCCCATGACGGCCATCCACGGCAGTTACCGCGTCGCCGCGTTCCAGAAACGGCTGGCCGAGCAGCTGGCCCATTACTACGAGCACCTGCTGGCGGTCCTGAACCGGCTGCCCCAACAGCGCGCCGTGTTCATCCCGGCGCCGGCCCTGCGGGGGCAGCTGCGCGGCACGGTGATAGCTACCTATGAGGCACTCGCAATGCCCCTGGACACGGCGTTCTCGACGCGGTTGGTCGAGCTCGACGCCCGGGCCCGCGCCGGCCAGTCGGCCCATCGCCACGCCCTCGCCGACTCGACCCTGGACGAGGCCTGGCTGCGGAACCGCCTCGCGCACGTCCATCAACGCTTCGACTTCAACTCGAAACAGCCCGCCCCGGCGGGCCATGCGCCGGAACGGCTGAGGAGCAGCGCATGACCGCAATGCCCGAAAGGCTGCCGATTCGGGTGGCCATCGTTTCCGATTCCGCGCCGGAGCGAAACGGCGTCGGTACCTACTACCGGGACCTGACCGAGCATCTCGCGCCGCGCGTGGAAGCGGTTTCCATGATTTGCCCGCAACAGGGCGAGGCGTCGATGAAGCACTGGCTGGGCTTTCCGTTGCCCGGCGACGCCACCCAGCGCGTCGGCGTGCCCTCGCCGCTGCAGCTCTACCGCCGGCTGCGCTCGCTGCAGCCCCACGCCGTGATCATCGCGACACCGGGCCCCTATGGCCTGCTCGGCGCCCAGTTCGCCAGGCGCCGCGCGCAGCGCCTGATCTTCGGCCTGCATACGCACTACGAAGCCCTGAGCGGTCTGTACTGGGGCACGGTGCTGGCCGGCGTGAACCGATGGTATCTGTCCACCATCAACCGGCGCCTCGCGCGACTGGCGGACCACGTCGTGGCCAACGCGCCGGCCATGTGCAACCTGGGCCGGTCACTGGGGGCGCGATCCGTGAGCATGGTGGGCACGCTACTGCCCGAGGCGTTCCTCTCCCAGCCGGTCCCACGCCCGCGGGATCGCGTGGAATCCGTGCTCTTTCTCGGCCGCCTGGCCGCGGAGAAGAAAGTGCACACCTTTATCGACGCCGCCGGCCGCATGCCGGAACTGCGTTTCACGATCGCCGGCGACGGCCCGGAGCGGGCCGCGGTGGAGTCGGCGGCCGCCACGTTACCGAACCTGGACTACCTGGGCTGGCTTGACCGGGGCGGCGTGCTGGAGGCACTGGATGCCTGCGACGTATTGGCGCTGCCCTCCCACGTCGAGGCATTCGGTACCGTGGCGCTGGAAGCGCTCGCCCGGGGCAAAACGACGGTGGTCTCGGAAGGCTGCGGCATCGGCGAATGGGCAGCGCTGAGCCCCGGCATTCACCGGCTCGGTCAGGCCGGTCACGTCGACGAGGCCGTCCGGCGAATCGCCGCGGAACCCCCCGCCCGGCGGCAGGCCAATGCGGAGGCCGCCCGGATGGCGGTCCACCGGATGGTCCGCGAGGCGCTCGACGACTGGCTCCAGGTTCTTGCAGCGGATGCCTCACTCCAGAGAACGACGGTGGCCTGATGGCGAACGCACTGATAAGCATCCACGACGTCATGCCGGAGACGCTCCCGCAGACCGCGGCCATCCTCCGGCTACTCGGCCATGCCGGCATTCCGCGGGCGACGTTGCTGGTGGTGCCGGGACGGCGCTGGTCCGTCGCGGATCTCGACACCCTGCGCTACTGGTCACGGCTGGGACACCGCCTCGCCGGCCACGGCTGGAGCCATCACGTGGACCGCCACCGGAGCGTCCACGGCCGGCTCCATGGCCGGCTGTTCTCCCGGCAGGCGGCCGAGCACCTGGCACTGGATGCGCCGGGCGTGCTGCATCTGATGCACCGCAACTACCAGTGGTTCGCGAGCCACGATCTGCCGAGACCGGGGCTCTACGTCCCGCCGGCCTGGGCCCTGGGCGCCCTGGCCCGCGGGGACCTGACACGCCAGCCGTTCCGGCAGATCGAGACCCTCACGGGCGTCTACGATACGGCGTCCGGGGCCTTCACCACCCTGCCGGTAATCGGCTTCGAGGCCGACACGCCGTGGCGCGCCGTCGCACTCCGTGCCAGCAATGCCCTGGCACGGCGGCTCACCCTGGGCCGGCCATTGCGGATCGCCATCCATCCGCACGATCCGCACCTGCGCCTGGGTGAGGCACTGCGAAGAACGCTTGCGCGCGTTGACCGCTGCCTTCACTACGACGAGCTATTGGCGCACGGCGTCGTCCTCGGCGCCCGCCAGACGGCGCAATAGGGCGGCGAGCGCCTGCGCGCCGACATCGACGCCGCGACGAATGTCGCCGCGATCCGCGTTCCGTGGCCGAAGGGGCGCTCCCGGGCCGAAGATATTCCTCCGACGCCTACGGCAGCCGCGGCCTTCAGGCCGCGCCCTGGTCGTCTTCGGGACCAACCCCGAGCCAGCGCAGAGCCGTTTCCCGGCTCTGGAAGAACTCGACCTGCACCCCCCGATTGGCGGCCGCGAGCTTGAAAAACCCCGAGAGCTCATCGGGCACGTAGTCGGGGAAACACAGGGCTACCGTTGCGCCATGGAGCGCCTCCATGGCCTGGATCGCCGATTGGTAGGCTTCAGCCTGCCGCATCTCCTTGCGGACGGTCGCGGGGGAATCGACCAGGACCTTGTAGCAGCCATGCTGGCGGCAGGCTTCCCCCATCCGCATCCAGCTTACGCCAAGCGCGTCGGGCGTGATTTCGTAGCCGTCGGGATGAACCACCAGAACATGGCTGCCCTGGAACGACACCCTCGTCGAAGCATTCATCCCTACCTCCGGCCCACGGCCGCACGCGTTGCAGATTACTCACCGATCCGGTGCCCGCACCGCAAACCGCCGGCCCCGCCGTTGTGTTATAGCCGAATTCGGTTCACCGCGCCGAACTGAACCAGCGGCCCTTGCCATCGCGCTTCGCCCGGTACATGGCCGCATCCGCCTCCCGCAACAGGGCCTGCGGGTCCGGCTCGCCGCCCTCCGCCAGTGAGATTCCGACGCTGCCGGACACCTCCACGGTGGCGTCGCCGAGGCTCACCGGTCTGGAGAGCTCGGCCAGCACCTTGCGGGCCACCACCACGGCATCCGCCTCGCCGCCCTGCAGCCCTTCAAGCAGGATCACGAACTCGTCACCGGCGAGGCGCGCCACGGAATCCGTCTCGCGGACCAGCGCCTGTAGGCGCTGCGCCAGAGTGCGGATGAGCTGGTCGCCGGCATCGTGGCCCAGCTCATCGTTCACCCGCTTGAAATCGTCCAGGTCCAGGAACAGCAGCGCCAGTGCCTGCCCCAGGCGTTTCGAGCGGGCGAGCGCATGCTCCAGCCGGTCCATGAAACCCCGGCGATTGAGCAGACCGGTCAGGCCGTCCTCGACGGCCTGTCGCTCCAGGTACACCTCCCGGTTGCGGCGATCCGTAATGTCCACCGACAGGGAATAGAAGCCCTCGACCTCCCCGGTCTCACCCAGATCCGGCACGTACGTTACCTGCAGGTAGCGATCCGCCCCGCCGAAGTGCCCTGTTACCTCGAACGTCAGCCGCTCCCCGTTCAGCGCGCGCTGGTAACAGGGTTCCAACGGCCTGTCCACGTACCGTGATACGGTGCTCACCGGCTGTCCCACCAACTGCTCCGGCTCCAGGCCCAGCCAGTCGCGATACATGCGGTTGTTGTATTGAAAGCGCAGGTCCGCGCCGACGTGGCTGATCAGCGCGGGCAGGTTGTCGGCGACCAGCCGGAGCCGGCGCTCGCTGGCACGCAGCTGGCGCTCGGCGAGGACCTGGTCCGTCACCTCGCGCTGGACGCCGAAATGACCCGCGATGCGCCCCTCGCTTTCGCGGATGCAGATGTAATCACCCTCGATCCATATCGGCTCGCCGTCGGCGCGGCGCTCCTCGGTGCTCACGTGCAGGCGGCCCTTGTCGAAGAACTCGCGCCATACGCGGCGCCCCTCTCCGGGGTCGTGAACGAAAAAATCCGCCGGCGTCATGCCGAGCAGCGCCTCCTCGGGCAGCCCGTACTGGCGCAAAAGGGCGTCGTTTACGCGGGTCATACGCTGGTGCGCGAACACGTAGTCCAGCACGCGCTCCTTGTCCACGCCGTCGTCCCAGCGAACGGGCTGGTCCAGCATCATGAAGAAAAGGCCGTCCAGGGACTGTGTAAAGAACAGCTCCATCAGCGCCGCGTTCTCCTCCAGCGCGGCACGCGTCTCACGCTGCTCCGTCACGTCTCTCAACGTCCCGGTTATGCCCGTTGGGCGCCCTTCCGGATCACGGTCCACCTGAGCCAGGAAGTCCACCCAACGCGTGCCACCGTCGCGCTGCACCAGGCGGTACTCGCCCCGCACCCGGTTCCGCTCGTCGCGCAGCAGCGGTTGCAGCATGGCCCGGAAACGTTCGCGGTCCTCACGCCAGACGAAATCGCTCAGGGCACGCTGCAGGCTGTCCTCGGCGGTGACACCCGTGACCTCGGTCCAGGCCGGGTTCACGAAAAGCAGACCGCCCTGGATGTCGGCCTCGAAAATGGCGTCGCGCAGGCCATTGACCAGCCTGCGGTAGCGGGCCTCGCTCTCGCGCACCCGGGCGTCCGCCCGGCGCTGCTCCGTCATATCGGTGGCGGTACCCAGCAACCGGCCGATGCGCCCTGCCGGATCGCGTATCGGCGAGAGCGTCATGTGCCACCACCGGGTGCCGCCCTGGAGCTCCAGGCGCTGCTCATACTCGACGCGCTGGCCCGTGATAACGCACAGCCGGCCGCGCTCGGCCAGCGTCTGGCCCGCCGGCGCGGGCAACGCGTGTTGCGGGGAACGGCCCGCGAGGCTCGTCAGACTGGAGCCTGCGAGAATCTCGAAGCGGCTGTTGACGCACAGCATTCGCAGGCTGTGGTCGGGATGGACTTGCAGTACGAATACGGGACTACCGAGCTCCTCCGTGAGCGCCCTGAGCTGGTCGACAGAGGCGCTGGCCCACACGATGCAAAAACTCCTCCGGATCAGGAACTGGAAACAGCTTTCACGATAGCCGAACGGCTTTCCGCCGGCTTGATTCAGCTCACATATGAGGTTTTCTGCGGGAGCGGTTCAGCCGGCGACCAGCATGCTCGCCAGAAGCGTCGCGATGCCCAGGAAGGAGAAAAAACCCGCTATATCCGTGACCGTGGTCAGGATGATGGAGGAGGACTGGGCCGGATCCTGTCCGAGGCGGGTCAGGACGATGGGCACCAGCGCGCCGGCCGTGCAGGCAATGGCCATGGAAGCCACCATCGCCAGCGCGATCACCAGGGACAGGCCCCAGCTGCCGCTCCAGACCATGACCCCCAGCGCGGTGGTCAGGGCAATCAACACGCCGTTGATGAGCCCCACCCGCATTTCCTTGAAAACCAGCCGAAGCCAGTGGCCGATCCGCACCTCGCGCAAGGCGAGTCCGCGCATGGTCACCGCAAGGGCCTGGGCCCCGGCGTTGCCGGACTGGCCCGCCACCACCGGCAGCAATACGGCCAGGGCCGTGAATTGCGCGATGGTGTTCTCGAACAGGCCGACCACCGACGCGGCCAGGAAAGCCGTCAGCAGGTTGATCTGCATCCAGAGCAGGCGCTTGCGCACCGCGAAAGCCACCGGCGACAGGGCCCGCTCTTCCCGGCTGGCGCCGACCATGGTCTGCAGATCGGCGGTGGTCTCCGACTGCATGGTCTCGACGAGCACCTCCGAGCGGATGACACCCAGCAGCACCCCGTTGACGTCGAGAACCGGGAGCTCCTCGAGCCGGGCCTGCTCCAGGCGGTCCGCCACCTCCTCACGGGGCTCCAGCGCCGACACCGCCGCCGGGACCGGCCGGGCCAGCGAGCGCAGGGCCTCCCCCGGCTGCGCCAGCGCAAGGGCCTGCAGGTCCACCGCGGATTCCAGGCGGCCGGCTTCATCCACGAGGAACACGAACCGGATCCGCCCCGGCCGCCGCGCCCGGCGCAGGTGATTCAGCGCCTCACCGGCGGTGAGGTCGCCGTGCAGCGCGGTCACCCGGGCATCCATCAGCCGGCCGGCGCTGTCCTCCGGGTAGGCGAGCAGCTGACGCAGCTCACGCGCCAACGCCTCCGGCAGCCGTTGCAGATAGGGTTCCCGCTCGGCGTCCTCCAGCCGGTCCAGCAACCGGGCGGATCTGGCAGGATCCAGTCCACCCAGGATCGCGGTGGCGGTTGTCTCCGGCATCTCCATTAGCAGGGTCTCGGCGACCTCGGGCAGCAGGCGTTCCCAGAGCCCGACAAGCAGCTCGACGGGCTGCTCCTGAAGCGCTGGCGTTACCTCCTCCGGATCAAGGGCCTCGATCTCCCGAGCCGCCTCACCGGGAAAATCCCGCAGAAAGGAGTAGTTGAGCGCCCGGACGGCGGAGTGCGTGGTCATGGCCTCTTCTCTCCCCGGTTGCGCGACGGCGCCCCGGCCGAGAGGAGTTGGAACGGGGCCTCGATCAGCCGGGCCAGTCCGCCCCAGTAGGCCTCCACGAGCTCCAGCAGGGTACTGCCGGGCATCGGCGCCGCCTCGCCGTCACGGGCCGCCCGTTCAGCGTGGTGGATCACGGCATAGTGGGCTACGCCGAGAAAACGCCCGTCCCGGGCGACCACCGGCAGCGGATCGCATTCCCGCCAGGCCGGCTCCACGGCCGCCGCGCTGAGGTCGGCGCGCGCGGCCAGCGTCGCGGGTACGGCGGCGAGAAACCGGTCCACCGGCATTTCGCCCTCGGCGCGCAGCAGCTCGGCGGTGGAGACACGCCCCATCAACCGCTGGTCCCGGTCGACGATGTAGAGAAAACGGTCCAGGGCCTCGGCATCGCGGCGCAGCCGCGTCCAGGCCTCCAGCACGGTCAGGCCCGAGGGCAGGCTCGCCACCGCCGGCTCCATCCAGGCGCCCACCGTGCCCACCGGATAGCGCAGCAGCAGCTTGAGCGCGAATGTCACGCGCCCCGGCAGACGCTGAAGCAACGACTGCGTCCGATGCTCCGGCAGGGCGCGCAGCAGACCTGCCGCCGGCGTTGCGGCCATTGCCGCGATCAATGCCACCGCGTAATCCTCCGGGCACCGCATCAGGCAACGGCCGGCGTGGAAGGGCAACATGGCCGACCATACCGGCGCCGCAAGCCGCGTCGGCACGTCCTGCAGGAACGCGGCGGCCTCCTCGGGCTGCAGCGACTCCAGCACGCCCGCCGCGGGGCCTGGGTGCAGGCGCAGAAAGCGCAGCGTCAGGTCGGCGGCCTCAGCCATCATCGCCCTCGCGCATCAGCAGCGTGAAGGGTTGCTCGTTGAATAACCGCCCCGGAACCGCCACGCGGCCCTCGGCGGTCTCGATGATCACGGCATGGCGGGCGAGCTCCACGACGCGTCCTTCCAGGTCGCCGACGCGGATGGCGTCATCGGGCCGGATCCGCCCTTCCACCGCCCGGACGCCGAGCAGGTTGCCGACCATGGTCTGCGCGCCTATGCCGAACGCCAGAGCCGCCCCTCCGGAGACCGCGCCCAGCAGAATGGCGGCGAGCACCACCAGCACCGTGATGTCCAGGCCCACGACGTCCAGGGCGATCACCGCCGCCGCCGCGAGCACGGTGGTCTGGGCGGAATAACCAAGCAACGCCCGGTATTCCAGACCGCTCTTCCCGGCCGCGCCCAGAACGCCGTCGCGGACCAGCTGGCTGATCAGCACGCCGGCCAGGAGAATGAACCCGGCCAGCAGAATCAACGGGAGATGGGAGAAGAACGCGTCCAGCCACGCGGCGAAGACCGTCAGGCCCAGCACCTGCGCGGCCGCGGCGGCGAAGGCCAGGATCACCAGCCAGAAAACCAGCCCGGCGAGCAGGTCGGGATGAATGGCGCGCCGTGTGGGGCCGCCCACCGCTCCGGGCAGCAGCCGCGGCAACATCCAGCCCAACGCGCGCACTCCGCGGCGGGTAACCGCGCGCAGGACGATCGCCAGCAGCCAGCCCGTAAGCAGCAGCGCGGCGGCGCCGGCAAGCTGCGGCAGGAAAGCGACCGCGCTATCGAGCAGGCTCCGCAGGCCTGTCTCGGCGGTTTCCAGCCAGCCGATCCGCTCGTCCATGGGCTCCTCCCGGTCGCTGTGCCCGCCGCTTCAGACTAAACCGGCACCGCGCCCACGGCCACCGGAATTACGCTCCGGGCGCATGCTCAGTCGTCGCGTGTGAATCTTTCAGCAGCCCCGTGCCAAGCGCCAAAAGCGCCAGGCTGGGCCCCGGGTAGATCGCGGCCGGAATCCATGGCCATGCACACATCAGGCGTTCGATAAGCGTTTCCACCTCGTCCCTGGCACGGGTCATCCGGGTCTACTGCGTCAGGGCAGCGAGAGTGTAAAACGAATTCGATCGGGAGAGACAGCGGCCCCGGACCGTATCCCGGGCTCAGGTTGCATTGCGAAAGTGCTCCGGCGTGGTGCCGGTGGTGGCGTTCAACCCGTGGACAGCCCGTCGCGAGCACGGCCGGCGCTGATATACTCGCCGCCTCGTCCCACCTGTGAGACAGCGTGACCATGGAACCGAGGCGTACGGGAGAACGCGCGGCGCCACTGCAGGCATTGATCGACGGCGGTCGCGAGGCGGCGCCCATGCTGCCGGGCGTGGTGCCGTTCGGCATGACCGCCGGCATCGCGGCGGTGGAGGCCGGGCTGGAGCCGGCGCTGGGCCTGGCCATGTCCGTGATCATCTTCGCCGGCGCTTCGCAGCTGGTGGTGGCCCAGCTCATCGGCGAAGGTGCCCTGCCGCTGATCGTCGTCCTGACCGCATTGCTCATCAACCTGCGGATGGTCATGTACAGCGCCTCATTGGCCCCGCACCTCGGCCATCTGCCCCTGCGCTGGACTGCCCCGCTGTCGTACCTGCTGACCGATCAGGCCTACGCCATAAGCATCACCCGCTTCACCTATGGCCGGACCCACGGGCCCAAGCAGTTCTTCTACATCGGCGCCGCGTTCCCGATATGGGCGGTCTGGCTGATCGCGACCGCCTTCGGCGTCTGGCTGGGCGCGGCCATCCCCGCCTCCTGGCAGGTGGGTTTCGCGCTGCCGCTGGTCTTCCTGGTACTGCTGGTGCCCGTGCTGCGCGACCGGCCCAGCATCATCGCCGCCCTGGTCGGCGGCGGTGTCGCGATACTCGCCCACGAGGCCCCATACCACCTCGGCCTGACCATCGGGGGACTGTCGGGCGTTGCGAGCGGCGTCATCGCGGAGATGGCTCTGAAGCGTCGAGGAGAAAACCGGTGAGCGAGTCGACGGCCTGGCTGGTCATCGCCGTGATCGGTGCCGGAACCTTCGCGTTCCGTTTCTCGGGCATCCGTTTTTTCGGCGCCCGTTCCATGCCCGAGCCGCTGCTCAGGGCATTGCGTTATGTGCCGGCCGCGGTGATCGCGGCGATCGTCGCGCCGGCCATCGTCCATGGAGGACCCGACCCGGGCTTCGACACCGACAACGTCCGGCTCTTCGCCGGCCTGATCGCGGCCGCCGTCGCCTGGACCAGCCGAAGCGTCCTTTTGATCCTGGCGGCCGGTATGGGCAGTCTCTGGCTCATTGAATGGGCGTTGTGAGCTTGCGTGACCCGGGACCGGGGAAAGCGCGGCTGCACACGCCTAACCACAACGCCCGGAAGACCTGAAAGGCCCTGGGACCATGGCACGCACATTGGCCGGCTGAAGCAGGACGACCTCTCGCCGATGATCGCGAATCAGTCCCTTATCGCGAAATCGCGCAAAGACTCGGCTGAGCGTTGCGGGCGTCATACCCAGATAGTTTGCAAGGTCCCCCCGGCTCATCGGCAACGGCAACCGCACCGTGGACAGCTGTAACCTGGCATAGCGATCCGCGAAGTTCACCAGCAGCGCCGCGACGCGTTCATCGGCGGGGCGTTGGGTGACGCCGTCCAGAACCCTGGCGCCGGCATAGTGCTGTCCACTGAGGATGCGCATGAGCTGGCGCTGCAGGGCGGGCACCTCCGCGGCGAGATCCGCGATACGGTCGTACCTGATGGGGCATACCGAGGTCGTCTCCAGTGCAATGGCCGTGCAGACATGCGTGCCCGGCCCGATCGCCTCGAGCCCGGTCATCTCGCCGGGCAGGTGAAACCCGAGTACCTGGTTACGCCCGTCCGCATCCCGACGGAAGACCTCGACGGCCCCGCTGCGCACCATATAGATGTCCCGCAGCGGACGGCCCGGGGCGTACAGCAGGCTGCCCCGGGCAAGCAGCTTGTAGCGGCCAACCAGCCTTTCGAACCGCTCGAGACTCTGCCCGTCGATGCCGTGGGGCAGACAAAGCTCGATGATCCGGCAGTCGCTGCACGCGACGCGCAGCGTTTTCAGGTCCAGAACCTGGTGCTCGGTGGGATGCGGCATGGCTGCCCTTCCCCCGCGCCAGTGGCGCGCTGGTCGCTGCCGATGAACTGCCGGCATGGGTAATCCGCACCCGCCCGCCGGCCAACGCGCAAGCGCTGTACTGCGGGAACGCCTTCCCTGGAGCCTTACCGTTGAAGTATAGCAACGCGGGGCATATGGGGACTGGATCACACGGACGGACCGAGAATTGTCCTGCATCAAATCCGGCGCGGGTTCCGATTGCCGCATCGCCCCCCGAAAACGACCATAGCCGCCCGATCCTGAACGGCGCGGACGCGCCGTCGTTCGTCCATGGGAGCGCAGCAATGGCAGACCAACGCCGCCGCATATCAGGGAAGGCAGCCGGCACTGCCACGACCGAGACCGTTCATGGAACGCCGCTGCCGCTGGTCACCGCCGCATGGATACTGGCGGCGGATCGCGACGCCCGGCGCCTGTTCGCGCTCTACCCCGATCTCGACCCGGATGACCTGCGCGACGCGGTGGCGCGTGCCGAGCAGCTGGGCCTGACGGGCGTTGTCGCGGAAGCGGCCCATCCCGGAGTCCGAAAAGGCTCATCCAACTAGAGTCCCCAGTGCCCGCAATATGCAGACGCAATCCCGGTACCAGGCCTGGGTCGCAGCGATCAGGGCACCCGCGGCGGTGTTCGTGGCTCGACGCGACAACGGGGCGATCACGCTGGTCGCGGCGAACGGCCCCTTCCGGCAACTACAGGGGTTGCCGCCGGCGGCGACCGGGTCACTGCCGAAGGCAGTGGAGCCGGAGCTGGAGAGCGCGATCCACCGTGCAGTGGACGGGGCCGCCGGTGCCGAAGCGATTGCCGCGGCACGTCGCGGCGATGACAGCCGGCGGCCGTGGCTACGCCATACACTGACGCGCGTTGGAGAAGACGGCGACGCCGCCGCCGTGCTGGATCTGGCCACGGAGATCACCCCGGCCTCGGCCTATCGGGACGACTTGCTGGATGCGATCTGGCGCACCCTCCCGGACGCTCTCCTGGTGTCGGACTTCGTCCGTTCCACTCTGGTCTGCAACTCCAAATTCTGCGAGGTCTGGGGTCTGCCCATGGAATCCGTCCGTCGCAGCGGCCCCGAGGATATCCTGGATCACGCCGCCCGGAAGATGCGGGACGGGGACGCATTCAAGCGTGAGGTTCGAGCGCTGCGCGAATCGTCGACGATCTGCCGTCATGGCTGGGAACTCGCGCTGCGCGACGGACGGCTCTTCACGATCGACACCGACCCTCTCACCGACGCCGGGGGTACGTACTGGGGCCGGATCTGGTACACGCGTGACGTGACGCGGGCGAAGCTGACCGCCAACGCGCTCAGCGAGAGCGAGCAGCGGTTCCGACAGCTCGCGGACGGCTCGTTACAGGGCATCATTGTTCAGCGCCCGGACACCCGCGGTGAGGTGGTCTACATGAACGCGGCAGCCAGAAGCATGGTGGAACCCGCCGCACTGGACCACTGGCCGCCGGCCTCGAAGGCGCTGCCCGTGGATGTCGGCGCGGTAAGCGAAGCGGCGCCGGCCCAGATCAATGACCTGCTCTCCGGCGCCAGGCCGGGGATACGCTGCACCATGCCGACCCGCCATGCCACCAGCGGCGTGGAGTGGGTGGACGTGTTCGCCACCCCGGCGGTCTGGGCCGGCGCGCCGGCAATACAGCTCACCCTCGTGGACATCACGGAACAGAAAGCGCTGGAACGCCAGTTGCTGTGGCACGCCACCACCGACCCGCTCACCGGGCTCGGTAACCGGCGCCGGTTCATGGAGGAGGCCGAGCGTTATTTCCGCTCCGACCGCGCGGAGGACCATCCGCTGTCGCTGATGCTCATCGACATCGACCTGTTCAAGCAACTCAACGACACCGGGGGCCATCCGGTGGGGGATGATGCCCTGCGCAAACTCGGGGAGGCCATGCACCGGTGCCTGCGCGACAGCGACCTGGCGTGCCGGATCGGCGGGGACGAATTCGCGGCCCTCATGCCGGGCACGAATACTCGCACCGCGCGCCGCGTTGCCCGGCGGCTGCAGGTCGCGGTCCGTACCGCCGACACGGGCCAGCCGCACCCGGTGACGCTGAGCGTGGGGATAGCGCAGGACAGCCCCGGCGACCGGCGCTTCGAGGACCTGCTGGCCCGGGCGGACGGCTGCCTCTACGCCGCGAAACACCAGGGCCGCGACCGGATCGAGGTGGCGCCGGACAGCCCTTCCGACGGCGAAGCCTGACCGTTGGGCGATTGCCGCGCGGAGCGCGCCGCTGTCGATTCGATTCCCCGCCGTCCATGACGCCGCCTTGACTGACGATACTGTGACCCATTCCCATTGAGCCTGGTCCTGCAGCGGGTAACTTGTAGCCCTTCGCTGCCACGCAGCCTATCGCCAGGAAACGAACCATGGGTCTCGATGCCGCAACCGCCCGGGAACTGCTTTCGGCGCTTCCCGATCCGCTCTTCGTCATCACGGAGAGCGGCCGCTATGGCCTGGCCGTGGGCGGGAACGATGACGGCCACTACCACGACGGCTCGCATCTTGCCGGGTGCTACCTCCACGACGTACTGCCTCGAACGAAGGCGGACTGGTTCATGGACCAGGTACGCGGGACGCTGGATTCGGGCCGGATGCGGACGGTGGAGTACGCGCTGGCCGGCGACGACGTCGCCGGCCTCGACAAGGACCGCGGGCCGGCGGGGGATATCTGGTTCGAGGGCCGTATCCAGCCCATGAGCACGCTTTTCGAGGGCGAGCGCGCGGTGGTCTGGGTAGCACGCAACATCACGGCGCGCAGCGAGCTGGAGGCGGAGCTGCGGCGCATGTCGGAAACCGATGCCCTGACCGGGGTCTTCAACCGGCGCAAGCTCATGGAGGCGCTGCGGCACCGCATCGCCGAGTTCCGGCGCTACGGGCAGCCCACTACGCTGATCCTGTTCGACGTGGACCATTTCAAGCGCGTCAACGACACCTTCGGCCACGGTATCGGCGACCGGGTACTGTGCGACATCGCGGCCATCTGTTCGAGGCAGCTGCGGGACTCCGACGTGCTGGCCCGTATCGGCGGCGAGGAGTTCGCGGTGCTGTTGAGCAACACGGATCTCGCCACCGGCGAAAAGGTCGCTGAGCGGCTGCGGACCTCGATTGCCGAGGAGGTGCAATACAAGTTGGAGCAGCGCGTCGACGTGACGATCAGCGCCGGCGTGGCCGCGCTGTGCGAGGGGGAAGAGAGCGTCGACTCGGTGCTCAAGCGCGGCGACAACGCGCTGTACGCTGCCAAGCACGGGGGCCGGAACCGTGTAATCGTTGCAGCCGCGGCATAGCGCAAGGCTTGAAGGTGGCGCAACCGCACTCATACTCACCCTGTGGGGCGCGATTCCCGGGAGGCTGGCATGGCTAACGGCTGGGCGCCGGACGGCGCGGTGCAGGACCAGATCGACAGCACGGTTTCCGACGCCGTGGACCTCGCCCGAAGCAGGCTTCCTCAGGGCGAGGGCCTCACCCACTGCGAGGACTGCGACGCGCCCATCCCCGAGGGGCGACGGCGTGCGGTACCGGGCGTGAGGCTGTGCGTTGCCTGCCAGGAGGCGGCGGACGCGCAATCCCGGAATTCGGCCGGCTACAACCGGCGTGCCAGCAAGGACAGCCAGCTGCGCTGAGCGCCGCCATCCCCCACCGGGCTTGATCGCCGTCAAATTGCGCTCATACAGCCGCGCTACGCTGGCGGGACTCGCCACGTGGAGCGCGTGAATGCTGAGCCGCCACCGAAACATCATCAACATCGTCGGGGACATCCTGGAGGTGCGCGTGCCCACGGATCGCGCGCAGGGCGCGGACCGCCCGCGCTTCCGTGATGTCGCCATCGTCGAATCCGCCGACGGCCGGCGCGCCCTCGCCCAGGTCATACGCATCGAGCGGGATATCGTCTCGCTGCAGGTATTCCCCGGCACGAAGGGGCTGGCCACGGATGCAGCCGTGATCTTTCTCGGTCACCCCATGGAGGTGGAGTGCTCCCAGAGCGTGCTGGGGCGCATATTCGGGGGCGATGGCGAGCCCATCGACGACGGCCCGAGCCTGGCCGACGAGCGCGCGGTGAACATCGGCGGTCCTTCGGCGAACCCCATGCGGCGGGTCATGCCGGGCCGGATGATCCGCACCGACGTGCCCATGATCGACGTCTTCAACTGCCTGGTGGAGAGCCAGAAGATCCCGATCTTTTCGGTGGCCGGCGAACCCTATAACAGCCTGCTGGCACGCATCGGCGTTCACACCGACGCCGATGTGCTGGTCTTCGGCGGTATCGGCCTGATCTTCGACGACTACTATTTCTTCCGCCGAAGCTTCCAGGACGCCGGAATCTTCTCCCACACGGTGATGTTCGTGAATCAGGCCTCCGACCCCGTCGTCGAGCGACTGCTGGTGCCGGACATGGCCCTCGCCGTGGCCGAGCGTTTCGCCGTGGAGGAAGGCAGGCGGGTCCTGGTGCTGCTCACGGACATGACCTCCTTCGCCGACGCCCTCAAGGAAGTGGGGATCGCCATGGAGCATGTACCGTCCAATCGCGGTTACATCGGCGACCTCTACTCCCAGCTGGCCCGGCGTTACGAGAAGGCCTGCGACTACCGGGGCGCGGGCTCGGTGACCATACTCTCGGTGACCACCATGCCGGGTGACGACGTGACCCATCCGGTGCCGGACAACACCGGCTACATTACCGAGGGCCAGTTCTACCTGCGCGACGGCGCCATCGACCCGTTCGGCTCCCTGTCCCGGCTGCGCCAGCACGTCGCGGGCAAGGTCACCCGGGAGGATCACCCGGAGATCATGAACGCCATGATCCGGCTTTACGCCGGCGCGAAAGACGCCCAGCAGAAGCAGGCCATGGCCTTCGAGCTGTCCGCTCACGACCAGCGGCTGCTGCGCTTCGGCGAGCTCTTCGAGGAGCGGTTCATGGACGTCGACGTGTCCATGCCGCTGGAGACCGCGCTGGACCGCTGCTGGCAGACGCTGGCCGAATGTTTCTCGTCGGACGAGCTGGTCATGAAGCAGGAGCTGGTGGAGAAGTACTTCCCGGAACGCACGCGCGACAGCGGGGAGGCCGGCGTTGCCGAGACTGGCGCTTAACAAGGGGGCGCTCCAGCGCGAGAGCCGGCGGCTGAAGGTCTACCAGCGCCTGCTTCCGGTGCTCGACATGAAGAAGCGCCAGCTCATTGCCGAGCACCGCTCCGCCCGCGACGAGCTGGAGCGTATGCGAGGCTCGATCCGCGCACACCAGGAACAAGTGAGCCGGAACCTTCCCATGCTGTCGAACCGGCGCGTGGACCTGCAGGGCCTCGTCCGTACCGTGGACGTGCGCATCGGTGAGGGTCAGCTGCTGGGCGTGGCGATCCCCGTCCTGGAGGCCGTTGATACACGTCGCGCGGACTACGGCTATCTGACCCGGCCCCACTGGGTTGACGCCGCCGCCGTGGCCATAGAAACCATGGTGCGATTGCGCCTGGAGGCCCGGGTCCAGGCCGAGGTGACCCGGCGGCTGGAGGCCGCGGCCACCAAGGTGACCCAGCGCGTCAATCTGTTCGAGAAGGTGCTGATCCCGCGCACGCGTGAACGCATCCGCCGCATCCGCATCCATCTCGCCGACGCCGAGCGTGCGGCGGTGGTCCGGGCGAAGATCGCCAAGCGCAAGCGGGCGGAGGGGATGGTGCCTTGAGTATCGTAACCCTCAAGCGCGCCACCGTGCTGGGCCTGGAGAGCGAGAAGGCGGCCGTGCTTCAGGCCCTCCAGGCCCTTGGGGCACTCCATCTGATCCCGGTCGGTGAGGAGACGCCGCCCGAGCGCCCCGCCGAGCCGGAACGCACGGTGGCGGCCCTGAAGTACCTGCTCGCCTGTCCGGCCCGGCGCCGCCAGCGAAGCGACGACGCGGCCTTCAACCTCAAGAGCGTGGTCAACGACGCTCTGGAGAACCAGCAGCGCTCGCGCCAGGCCGAGGACTGGGCAGACTTCCTGCGCCAGCGGATCAAGCAGGTGGAACCCTGGGGCGATTTCCGCTTCCCGGCCCTGGAGGACCTCGCCGGCCAGCGGCTATGGTTCTACGTGGTGCCCCACTACAAGATGCGCTGGCTGGAGGAACTCGAGCTGCCCTGGCAGCTGGTGCACCGGGACTCCCGCAACAGCTTCGTGGTGGTCATCGCCCCGGACGAACCGCCAGCGGATGCCCTGCCCGTGCCGCGCACCCACACCGGCGCGTTGTCCCTGGGGGAACTGCGTCAGCGCCTGGATCGGGTGGAGAGCGAGCTGGACCAACTGGCCCTGGAGCGGGAGTCCCTGACCCAGTGGATCGGGTTGATGACCAGGCACCTGGACCACGCCGCCGACGCCGCGGATCTGCGCCACGCCCTGGGCATGACCCGGGACACCGACGGCCTGTTCGCGCTGCAGGGGTGGCTGCCCGCCGACCGGGAGCCGGCACTGCGCGCGCTCGCCGAACAGCGCGGGCTCGCCGTGAGCGTCTCACCCGCCACGGCGGACGACCGCCCGCCCACCCTGCTCGCCAACCGCGGTCCACTGGCGGCCGGGGAGGAAATCGTCGACTTCTACCAGATGCCCGGCTACCGGAACTGGGACCCGTCGCCGGTGCTGTTCCTGTCGTTCGCGGGCTTCTTCGCCATGATCATGGCCGACGCCGGATACGCGCTGGTGATCGCCGCGCTGCTGGCGCTGTTCGGCGGACGGCTATCCAGGACACCCAGGCTGCGCCGGCTGCGGACGCTGGCGTGGACCATCGCCGCTACGGCATTCGCCTACGGGACGGCCGTCGGCAGTTACTTCGGCACGACACCGCCGCCCGCGTCCCTGCCGGGCCGGTTCCACGTGCTGGACCTGAACGACTTCGACGTCATGATGAACCTGTCGATAGGCGTCGGCGCCGCCCATCTGCTGGTCGCCAACGGCGTGACCGCCTGGCAGCGGGGGCTGCGGCGGTCGGCCCTCGCACCGGCGGGGTGGTTCGTTGCGATTCTGGGCGGCCTCGGCCTCTGGCAGGGCGTGCCCGGCAGCACCGTCGTCCTCGCCGGCGGTCTGGGCCTTGTGCTGCTGTTCTCCGGAGACACCGCCGGGCCAACGCACCGCGGTCTGTTATGGCGGCTTTGGAGTGGCCTGCTGGGGCTGTCCAACGTAACCAAGGCCTTCGGCGACGTGCTCAGCTACCTGCGCCTGTTCGCCCTGGGGCTGGCCAGCGCGTCGCTGGCCGTCACCTTCAACCAGCTCGCCAGCGACGCGGCCGCGAACACGCCCGGCATCGGCACGCTGCTTTTCGTGCTCATCGTGCTGCTCGGTCACGCGCTGAATTTCACGCTCTGCGTGGTCAGCGGCCTCGTTCACGGCCTGAGGCTGAACGTCATCGAGTTCTATCATTGGGGTGTCGCCGACGAGGGATACCCCTTCAAGGCTTTCGCCAGACGGGGGAACGGCAGTTGGAAGAGCTGATACTCACACTCGGATGGATCGGTCTCTACAGCCCCATGGCCCTGGGCACGGTGGGCAGCATCATCGGCTGCGCCATCGCCGGCCAGGCCGCCTGCGGGGCTCTGCTGGAGACCGAGACCGGCTACGGCCGCTACATCGGCATCTCGGCGATGCCCTCGTCCCAGACCATCTACGGCATCGTGGTTATGTTCTCGCTGCAACGGGCGGTGACAGTGGAAACGGCGCCGGGGCTGTTCGGCATCGGCATCCTCGCCGGCGTGGCGCTGCTTTTCAGCGCCGTGCGCCAGGGCCAGTGCTGCGCGTCCGCCATCAACGCCACGAAGGCCAAGCCGGAAATCTTCGGTCTGTCCATCGCGCCGGCCGCCATCGTCGAAGGCTTCGGCGTGTTCGCCTTCATATTCGCCCTGGTCATCAGCGCCGGCATCCCCGCCGGCTGAACGGGAGCTGACAGCGTCATGACCGAACGCAACGGCAACGGCGACCGGTCCACCGCCTCCTCGGGCGTCGAGACACTGATCGCGCGGCTGCGGGACGAGGGCGTCGACCGTGGCCGCAAAGAGGCGGAGGAGCTCGTTGCCGATGCCCAGAACCGCGCCGACTGGCTGTTGCAGCAGGCCCGCGAAGAGGCCGACGCCATTCGCGAGCAGGCCCGGCGCGACGCCGAGAAGATGCGCAACTCGGCCACGGAAGCCCTGGAGACCGCCGCCCGTGACACGGTACTGGAGCTGCACGGCGCCCTGGTCGCCCGCTTCAGGTCCCAGGTGCGGTGGCTGGTCGCCACGGAGCTGAACCGGGAGGCCTTTCTGCAGCAGCTCATCCTCGCACTGGCCAGCCGGGTGCGGGAACAGCAGAACCTGGACGAAGCCGGAAGCATGGAAGTGGTGCTGCCGGAGACCGCCGTGGGTCTCGAAGCACTGCGAAGCGATCCGGAGAGCCTCGAGGAAGGCACGCTCAGCTACTTCGTCGTGGCAGTGGCCGAGCGGATGCTGCGCGACGGCGTGTCCGTCACCGTCGCCGCGGATCAGCAGGAGGGCCTCACACTGCGCCTGACCGACGCGGGCATGGAGGTGGAGCTGACCGCCGATACCGTCGCCGAGGCGCTGCTTCGCCACCTGCAGCCCCGTTTTCGGGCCCTGCTCGAGGGCGTCCTGCGGTGAGCGCACTGGCGGATTCGGGCTACTATGCCCTGCTGTCCAGCCTCCCCGCCCTGCCCGCCCTGGACCGGGCGGAGCAGCCGCCCATCAGCCAGCTCAGGCTGCGAGCACGGCTGTCGGATCTTGACGAAACGGACCGCGACGACCTGGCGACCGTGGAAGGGCTGCTGCACTGGGAGCGCATGGCGCTCTCCGCCCCCGATGCCCCGCTGATCGAGTCCGCCCGGACCGCCATGCCGCGGCTGGCCCGACGAAGGCTGGACGACCTGGTTCGCGAGCGGCTTGAGCTGCGCACCGCGATGGCCGCGCTGCGGCGGCGGGCGCAGGGCAGGCCGGCTCCGGGGCGCCACGAGCCGTGGGGGTTCGGCCGCTACACGGACCTGATCCGCCGCCACTGGGACCGCCCCGCCCTGGGGCTCGAGCACGTCATGCCAGCGGTTACGCAATTCCAGCGCCTGCTGGCAGGCGGGGACAGCTCCGCCCTGGAGCAGGCGCTGCTCCGGCATGTCTGGGGCCGCCTCTCCCGCGCCGGCGAGGGCCATTACTTCGATTTCCGCGCCGTGGTCATCTACGTCCTGCGCTGGAACATACTGGACCGCTGGGTGAGCTACGACGCTGCCGCCGCGTCGGAGCGCTTCACGCTGCTGTGCGACGATGCGACGGCCGACATTCGGCTGCCCTGGGAGACATCGGCATGAGCGTGGCGGACGACGGCGCCGGCCCCGCATCGGCCACCGTGGTGGGCGTGCAGGACGACCTCATCACGATGGAGGCGCCGGAAGGCAACGCCCTGACCAAGAACGAGGTGGTTTACATCCATCCCCGCGGCGGGAACGAACGCCTGCAGGGCGAAGTGCTGCGGGTCCGGGGCCGCGTGGCGGACGTGCAGGTATTCGAGGACACCGGCGGCGTCGCGGTGGGCGACCGGGTCGAACAAACCGGGACACTGCTCTCCGTGGCGCTCGGGCCGGGCCTTCTCGGCCAGGTCTACGACGGGTTGCAGAACCCGCTGGAAAAGATTGCGGTGGACCATGGCTATTTCCTGCCCCGGGGCGTCAGCCTGCCGGCCCTGGATACCGGCAAAAAGTGGGCGTTCACGCCAGCCGTTCGCATCGGCGACCGGTTAATGCCGGGCCAGAGCCTGGGCAGCGTTCAGGAAGGGCGATTCCAGCACCAGATCATGGTGCCCTTCGACGCCCGCGGCGAACAGCGGATCACCTGGATCCAGGAAGGCAGCTTTACCGTGGACGCGCCCGTCGCCCGCATCGCCGACGCCGGCGGCCGGGAACAGACCCTGACCATGACGCGGACATGGCCAGTGCGCCGCGCCATTCCCCGCGAGCTGATCCGGCGCGGCAACAGCGAGCGCCTCTATCCCGAACAGCCGCTGATCACCAAAATCCGGACCATCGACAGCTTCTTCCCCGTCGCCCGCGGCGGTACGGCCTGCATTCCCGGCCCGTTCGGCGCCGGCAAGACCGTGCTGCAGAACCTCATCGCCCGCTACGCCGAGGTGGACGTGGTGATCATCGTCGCCTGCGGCGAGCGCGCCGGCGAGGTCGTGGAGACGATAACGGAGTTTCCCCGCCTCAAGGACCCGGTCACCGGCGGCTCGCTCATGGACCGCACGGTGATCATCTGCAACACCTCGTCCATGCCGGTGGCGGCCCGGGAGGCATCCATCTACACCGGCATCACCGTCGGCGAGTATTACCGTCAGATGGGCTACAGCGTGCTACTGATCGCGGATTCCACGTCGCGGTGGGCCCAGGCGATGCGCGAAACCTCCGGCCGGATGGAGGAAATCCCCGGCGAGGAGGCGTTTCCCGCCTACCTGGACTCGGCCATCCGGGGCGTCTACGAGCGGGCGGGGCTGCTGCGCAACGCGGACGGCCGAATCGGCTCGCTGACGTTGATCGGCACGGTCTCGCCGGCCGGCGGCAACTTCGAAGAGCCGGTCACCCAGTCCACCCTCGGTACCGTGAAAGCGTTCCTGGGGCTCAGCGCCGACCGCGCGTACAAGCGATTCTATCCCGCCGTCGATCCCCTGCTGTCCTGGTCGCGGTACCGGCAGCAGTTCGACCGTTGGTATGCCGAAAACCTGGGCGAGGACTGGACGACACGAATCCAGCGGCTTCTCGATCTGCTGGCCGACGGCGACCAGGTCCAGCAGATGATGCAGGTCACCGGCGAAGAGGGCATCACCCGCGAGGACTTCATCGTCCAGCAGAAGGCACAGCTCCTGGACACGGTCTACCTGCAGCAGGACGCCTTCGACCCGGTGGACGCACAGACGGAGCTCGCCCGCCAGCGCTTCGCCCTGGACCTGCTCGACGCCCTGGTTCGCGGCGAGCCGCGTTACGAAACCAAGGATGAGATCCGGCAATTCTTCAACCGCCTGACCGCGGCGTTCAAGAACTGGAACTACGCCGCGGAAGATTCCCCCCGTTACCAGGAACAGCTCGATCAGATCCGGCAGCTGGCCGAGGACGCCGGCGTGGACGCGCTCCCTTCCACGGAAAACTCTTCCGGGAACCCGGTCGATACCCGAGGATGACCGGGGTGAGCCGGCCTACCGAACCACCGAAAGCCTGGATGGTGTATCGGACCCCAGCACGCTGACGGGCCCGCGGAGATAGGTCCCGGGATTCGCCCGCGCAACGCGCTGAACGTCAACCGAGAACGGATGGAATGGTGGCTCTTCGGGGGCGGTTCGGGCCCGGCCACCGGAAAGCCGGAGCCGGCGCAACAGCTGCGCCGACTCCGGCAGCGCGGTTAGGTGGGACGCTTCATCTCGCAGACGGTCGGCACTTCTGTATCCCCGGCATCGATCTTCACGTCCATCTTCCAGCCAAGACCCGTACCCTCCGTGTCGTACTTGAGGTAATCCTTGGTGAAGGTCGAGATGAACAGCGGCTGGATCAGCTGGTGGTCCAGCGTGCGCATCCTCACGGGGCCCAGGGGTGCATCCATCTCCAGCCCTTCGAGCGCCATCGCGACCTGCTGCGGATCGGTGCTGCCGGCCTTCTCCATTGCCTTGGCCAACATGTACATCTCGGTGTTGATCCGGCCCAACGGCTCGATCTCGGGGAACCGCTCCTTGAACGCCGTGTAGAACTGCTCCAGCTCCCGTGCGTCGTAGCGGACCGGCAGGTTCTCCTGGTACTCGGTCACGACCTTGACCTTGCCCGCCCCGGCCTCGCCGATGGCCGTCGGCGTACCGGTGAGCGCGCCGTAAAAGGTCTGGTAATTCACATCAAGCCCGGCATCGTTGCTGGCTTTCACCAGAAGGGCGAGGTCGTTGCCCCAGTTACCCGTAATGATCGTGTCGGCGCCCGACGCCCTGATCTGGGAGACATAGGGGGAGAAATCCTTCACCTTGCCGATGGGGTGCAGCACGTCACCGACGATCTCGATATCCGGACGCTTCATCGCCAGCATCTCCTTGGCGATCCGCGAGACGGCCTGGCCGTGGGAATAGTCCTGGTTGAGCAGGAACACCTTTTTGATGCTCTCCTGCTCGGCCATGTAGTCGGTGATGGCCTGGAGCTTCATGCCGCTATGGGCGTCGAAGCGGAAATGCCAGAAGCTGCAGCCCTCGTTGGTGAAGTCCGGGTTAACGGCGGCGTAGTTGAGGTAGAGGATCGGGCTGTCCGGGTTCCGGGCGTTGTGCTTGTTCACGCCCTCGATCAACGCACCGGCCACGTGGGAGCCGTTGCCCTGGGTGATGTACTGGATCCCCTCGTCGGCCACCTGGCGCAGGATCTGCAGGGACTCCTGCGGGCTGGTCTTGTTGTCGTAGGGAATGATCTCGATCTGCTTGCCGAGGATACCCCCGTTCTCGTTGATGAGCTCGGCGACGTACAGGAACTGCTTGGCGCCCGCGTTACCGGTGTTGGCGAATGGCCCCGACAACGGATCGATGTAGGCAATGCGGATGGTATCGGCGGCGAAGGCGCTGCTGGCAAGCAGGCCGGCGAAACCGAATACCGACGCCACACCCAGGAGTTTTCTCAGCAACTTGCGATAACTCATGACGGATCGTCTCCTCCAGATTCTCGTTCTAATAGTTATGGCGCCGATGCCGCTGGCGCCTGTGCCGCGGGCGCATTGCGCACCCCGCACGTTTCTGAAACTAACCCAGCGGGTCGCGGACTACAACGAAAGAGGTAGACACATTAGGGCGCGGAGGTTCAGTAGTTCCGTAGATAACGCAGCAGCGTAATGACCCGGTCGCGCAGGATGGCGGAGCGGTAATCGCCCCGTGAAATCACCGCCGAGCTGCCATAACGCGCGCGGCGCCAATGCCGGTCGATCAACTCGAACTCCGCGTCGCGGAACCGGATCCAGGCCCTCTGGGCCGCCCGCAGCCGCGCGCGGTCCGCTTCTTCCAGCTGCTCCATCAGCGACCCGTAGGCCCGGTTGAGCTCCGCGTCCAGAAAGGCCGCATACTCGGCATAGGCGTTCCGGTAGGCCTCGGTCGTATCCGCGCGGCTGCGGATTGACTCCAGGTAGGGTTCCTCCCGCGCCTCGAAGGCGGCAATCCGGTCCGGCGCGTCGGGATTGTCGAGGGCAAAGGCGCAACCGCTGATCAGCGCAAGGATCAGCCATGCGAGCACGCGCGCAGGACGGATTCGGATCACCATCGCTCGTAGACCCCTGCCGAGAATATCTTCCACTCGGCCTCCCGGCGCTTGACCAGCCCTTCCATGACCCGGCCCTGGGACTTGTTCCAGGCCTTCCAGGCCGCTTCAAGGCTGTCGTAGGCGGTTTCGGCACTCGGGTCGTTGAGCATCTTCAGCACGGAGGAGGCGGCAAACGCGCCGGTGCCGATGTTGAAGACCAGGATCACCAGCGCGTCGAACTCATGCTGTTTCAGCCGCCGCCGGACCTGGGTCTGCACGGCCTGGACGAAAGGCGCCAGGTCGGATTCCAGCAGCGATTCGGCCTGCTGCTCGCTGACACCGTCGCGATAGCGGTCCCACTCGTCACGCCCGATGAGATGGCCATACCCGACGGTCGCGCCCGGCACCCACTCGTCCACGGGATCGCCGGTCTGGTCGTCATAGGGCTCCAGCCGTAGCCCCTCGATGGATTTGAGCAGATCGACGGCCTCGTCACTGGGTGTCAGCGACGCCGGCTCCTCGCCCGCATCACCGCCGGTACCGGGCTGCAATGCCTGCAGGGTCGCCGCACCGGGGTCCACGCGGCCGTCGGGCGTCTCGAAGCCGAGCACGACCGCCTGAAAGCGTTCAATGCGCTGAATGGTGTTGGGGCCGGCAATGCCATCTTCCGCCAGCGGCGCCGGTTCGCCCGGAAAGGTCTGGCTGTTGAGCATGCGCTGCACGGTGCGCACGTCTTCGGGCCGGTTCTCGCCGCCCCGGCCCACCGAAGCCTGAATCCCTGCCATTGCTCCGTTCTCCCTGAATCAAGCCCCTCGGGCAGGCGCCTTCTCAGTCTAACCCGGGGCTCGTCAGACCGTGACCAAAAAAGGCGACGGCCCGTTCCGTGACCAGCTCGGGCCGGTCCTCGACGATGAAATGCCCCGCGCCATCGATCCACTCCACGGTCATTCGATCCGCATGGTCCCGGTAGCCGTCCAGCAACGCCGGATCGATGGCGATGTCCCCGGTACCGAACAGCAGCAGCGTCTCGGTGGTCAGCCTCCTCTGCCGGTAGCGTCCACGGACCACCGCCGGAAGCTCCCGTAACAGGAACGTCCGGTAGAGCCGGACACTGGCCGCCGCGCGCGCATGCTGGCGCAAACGCCCGCTGTAGGCCGCCAGGGCCTCGCGCTCCCAGACACGGTCCCGGGCGGCGGCTACGAGCAACCGACGCACGAATGGCGTGAAACGGAGCAGCAGATACCCCAGAAGCGGCGCGGCAATCACCGCCTGGTACCAGAACCGCAGCAATGCCCTCACGGGCGTACCGGCGGGGCTGCCGAAGGGATGGGTTATGTTCAGCGCCAGGAAACGCGTGACCCGCTCCGGTCGGCGCAGGCACATCAGGAATCCCACCCAGCCGCCCCAGTCATGGCCGGCAAGCCGAAAGCGCTCGATGCCGAGGGCATCGCAAAGCTCCAGGACGTCGGCGGCGAGTCGTTCCTTGTCGTAGGGACCGCGAGGCGCGTCCGTCCAGCCGAACCCGCGCAGATCGGGGCAGATCACCCGGTAATGCCGGGCCAGCGCCGGAATCTGGGCCCGCCACAGATACCAGTGCTGGGGCCAGCCATGAAGCAGAATCAGGGGCTCGCCCTCGCCGGCCTCCGCGTAATGCATGGTCAAGCCGCCCACCGTGACGAACCGGTGTGTTACGCCCGCCACCGTGGGCCGCACCGTCTCCATGGATCGCTCCTGCTGCCAGCCAGCGTGCCCCAGGCTTACCAGGCGGAGACCGTTAGCGCCACCCCCGTGCCGGCCAGCAACAGGAACACCAGCTTGCGGAACTGAAGCTCGTCGATGTGGTGATGGAGCCACTCGCCGGCGACGATACCCACGCCCACGACCGGCAGGTAGGCGGCGGTTACGGGCAAGGCGGGTACCAGCGTGCCGTCGGCGAGAAAGATCATCGTCAGCAGCGTGTTCAGGCTGAGCCAGACTGCGATCAGGGTGGAGCGCATCTGGCGTTTGTCGAGCTCCCGGCCGGCAAGCGCATAGACCAGCAACGGCCCGCCGGAGGCGAACAGGCCGTGGGTGGCACCGGCACCGAACATCAGACCCAGCGTCTTGCCGCGGGAATGGGCCACGCGCGCCTGACCGGTGCCGAAAAGCCGGCGCAGCTCCCGCGCCGAGAACCAGATGACCAGCACCCCGAACAGCAGCTGCATCGCCGTGCTCCCGAGCTGCGGCTTGAGCAGATAGCCCACCAGCGTACCGGCGGCCATCAAAGGCAGGATCAGCTGCAGGAGCGTCGGCCAGTGAATCCGCTGGTAGTGCCGTAACGTGAGATAGCCGCTCAACGCGATGTTCAATGGCACCAGCACCGGCAGCATGTCGGCGATGGGCAGTACCAGCGCGCCGAGGGACAGGGCGATGACAATGCTCCCGAACCCGGTCACCGCCTCCACCGTGTAGGCCACCAGTACGAACACGCCCAAAAGAACCCAGGCCGCGGTCACTGTTCGAGCTCCACGGCGAACTTCCGCCGCATCAACCGCAGGTAGACGTCCGGCAGCAGCCGCCAGAGCACGCTCGCGAACACCGAGAAGCGGTCGGAATACACCCGCCGCCGGCGTGCCTCCAGGGCCTTGACGATGCGCACGGCCATCCAGCCCGCGTCCCGGGCCTGCCCGACCTTGGAGCGGGCATGGCGGGCGGGCCGGCCGTCGAAGCCCAGGGCGTTCCGCTCGATGGGCGTATCGAGGAAGCTCGGATACGCCATCAGCACGTGAACGCCGTGTTGCTGCTGCTCGCAGCGGATGACCTCGAAGGACTGGGCGAGGGCGCTCTTGGCGGCACAATAGCCGGCGCGGCCCAGAACCGGCATCCAGCCGGCCATGGAACCGACGTTGACGATGCTGCCCCGGTGACGCTGGATCTGGGGCAGCGCCGCCAGGGCCAGCTCCAGCGGCGCCTGCCAGTCCACTGCCATGACCTTGCGCAGCACCGCCGGATCGGTCTTCGCCGCCAGGGACCGGTGCGTGATGCCGGCGTTGTTCACCAGCACCGCGACGCCGCCGAACCGATGCTCGGCCCGATCGAGCAGAGCACGCTGATGGCCGGTATCGGTGATGTCACCGGCGAGGGCCTCGACCTGGCCGCCCAGCGCGCCGGCCACCTCCTCCAGCGGCCCGGCGGCGACGTCGGTCAACAGGAGATGTTGCCCACGGTCGTGAAACTCCGCTGCCAGAGCCCGGCCGAGGCCGCCGGCCGCCCCCGTGATCAGCACGCAGCTCACAGCTCACCCCGCCGGCGGGCATGCTCGACGTAGTAGCGGAAGGTCTCCTCGGAGGTCTTCTCGGGCCGGTAGCCGAACTCCTCCTTCAGGCGCCGGTTACTCAGCACCGGCCTATAGCGCAGGAAGTTGACCTGCTCGGGACCATAGCGGCCGATACCGAGCCGCCGTGCCGTCCAGAGCGCGGCGACGATCAGCCACGCCGGCAGGGCACGGACGGGTTTGCCGAGTATGGCGGCGATCTCGTGCACCGTCAGGGCGCCGTCGCCGGCCATGTTGTAGATGCCGGTCCGGTCCTCGCGGATTCCCTGCTCTATGGCCCGGACCACGTCCTCGTCCCAGATGAACACGAACGGGGAATCGCTGCCCTTCACCGCGATCATGCGCCGCGCCCTGAAGAGATTGGTGATGAGGTTGCTGGTGCGGGCGCCGAGCACGGTGCCCGGGCGGAAAACCAGCTGACGCAGCTCGGGGTGCCGGTCCCGGTGTTCCGCCAGCAGGTGCTCGATGCGGCGCTTGTGGTCGGCGTAGGCGAACTCGGGGTTGCCGCGCAGGGCGTCGTTCTCGTCGATCCACTCGGGGTTGTCCGGGTGGTAGCCGTAGGCGGCCCCGGAGCTGGTCACCGTGATGTGTCCCACACCCGCGGCCAGTGCGCAGTGCAGGACATTGCGCGTGCCGTTGACGTCGATATCGAAATCCCGGGCCCGGTCGGCGCCGGCGTCCAGCACCGACGCCAGGTGCACCAGGTGGGTAATGCGCTCGCTTTCCAGCAATGCCTTGAGGGCGCCGTTGCGCACGTCCATCTCCAGCACCGGGAAGCCTGGATCGTCGTCGCGGCGTATATCGGTGCCGACGACGTGATGGTCGGCCGCCAGCCGGCGTCCAACGAGGCTGCCGATGTAACCGGCCGCCCCCGTTATCAGGATGCGCTTCTCGGACAACGCGATATTCCCCCCTGCCAGTTTGCTCGAGTCCACGTCCCCTTCGCGGCGCCGCAGCGGCACCGCCGAGGACCTGTCGTTGCGTGAGTCAGTCGCCGCCGGCCGGCGCGGAGGCCGCGGCGACGCGGTAGGCACTGAGCCGTGCCCAGATGTTGGCCAGCGTGAGGCCGGCCACCAGGTGCCACACACCCCAGAAGGAAGTGATCAGCATCATGCCGCCGGCCTCCGGCATGAACGTGAACAGGATGACCAGCCCCAGGCCGGAATTCTGAATGCCCACCTCCAGGGTCACCGCGCGGCGGTCCGCCACCGGCAGCCGCAGCGCATAGCCCACGGCCGCGCCCAGGGACAGGGCCAGCAGGTTATGGCCGACCACCAGCCAGAAGAAGGCGTCGAAACGTTCCAGGAACAGCGTGTAGTTCTTCAGGAACGCGATGGCGACGAAGGACAGGAACACCAGCAACGCGATGATGCGAAAGGCCCGCTCGCTGCGTGCCGCGAAGCGCGGGAAGCGGTGGCCGGTCCACATGCCCAGCAGGATGGGCACGCCGAGCACCAGCACCACCAGCGCCAGGATCTGGGTGGAGCTGACGGCGATCTGCGTGAGGTACTCCCGGGTGTAGGGGTTCAGCCAGCCATAGAGGGCGAAATTGAAGGGCGTCAGCACGGTGGCCGCCAGGCTGGAAACCGCCGTCATGCTTACCGAAAGCGCTGCGTTGCCCCGGCCCAGCCAGGTCATGACGTTGGAAAACGCGCCGCCGGGGCACGCCGCCACCAGGATCATGCCCAGGGCGAGCTCCGGCTCGATCCGCAGCCACCACGTGAAAAGGCACGTGCCCGCGGGCAGCAGCAGGAACTGGGCCGCCAGCCCCGCGAAGGGCGCCCGGGGGATGGTCAGCACGCGACGGAAATCCGCCGGGGTCAGCGTCAGGGAGACACCGAACATCATGCAGGCCAGGATGGCGTTGAGCACCACCAGGCTGGCCGGGTCGAAATCGATGGGCAGCGATCCGCTCATGGCGCCGTCCCTCAGGCTGTCCGGCCGGTGGCGGACCGCGCCGGGGCGGACGCGCC
>JACDUA010000040.1 GCA_013519935.1 Ectothiorhodospiraceae bacterium WFHF3C12
CTCGCGGGGCGGACGCCCCGATCTCGGCGAGGAGCGCCTGCCAGACGTGCGCGCCCCGACACTGCTCATCGTCGGGGGCCGGGATATGGAAGTGCTGGAGCTCAACGAGCAGGCGGGCGCCCGAATGCACGCGGCCGTGAAAATCGAGATCGTCCCCGGGGCGACGCACCTTTTCGAGGAGCGCGGTGCGCTGGAGCGGGTCGCCGAGCTGGCCGGTCAATGGTTCGAGGCGCACCTGCGCCGCCCGGCGTAGAGTCGCCGCGCGCCAGTCGCCCAAGGCAACGCTGAACAATTGGCGCGAGCCTCTGGCCGTTCAGCGTTTCCCTAGATTCGTAGCCCGCCATCCACCTCGATGACACGGCCGGTCACGTAGTCGTTTTCCAGCACGTACGCCACGGTATGGGCGACTTCCTCCGGCCGGCCCAGGCGCCGTAGCGGGATGCCCTTGATGATCCGTTCCTTGAGCTCCTCCGGCACGGAGGCAACCATGTCCGTGTCGCAATAGCCGGGGGCGACGCCGGCCACGCGGATGCCGTGCCGGGCCAGCTCCTTCGCCCAGGTCACGGTGGCCGCCGCGACGCCGGCCTTGGACGCGGAATAGTTCCCCTGGCCGAGATTGCCGGCCCGGTTGATGCTCGAGATGTTGACGATGACGCCCTGGCTGCCGAGCTCGATCATGTGCCGGGCCGCCTCGCGGGTACCCAGGAACACGCCCGTGAGGTTGACGTCCAGCACGGCCTGCCAGTCCTGCAGGGACATCACCTCCGAGACCTCGCCGTTCTTGCCCTTGACGAGCAGGCCGTCCCGGGTGATGCCGGCGTTATTGACCATGCCGTCCAGGCCGCCGAGATCCTCCACCACGGCGGCCAGGGTCCCGACCAGCTGGCTTTCGTCGGCCACGTTGGTGGGGTATACACGCGCTTCGCCTCCGTAGCGCGCACAGCCCTCGGCCACCTCACGCAATTGCTCCTCGGATCGTGCCAGCAGGGCCAGCCGGGCACCGCGTTCGGCCAGCGACAGGGCGATGCTGCGGCCCAGCCCTCGACCGGCCCCGGTAACCACCATGACCTTGTCCCTGATCTCCATTGCCGTTCTCCCCGCGGGTGATTTCCGGTCATGCTAATGCGCCCAGGTCGGCGGGTTCTTGACGTGAAGCAACTGGCGGGTGCGTAGGGGACGCCATGATGATTGAATGATTCGGGGTGAGACACGGCGACGCCGCGCAGGCCCGATTCATTCAAGAAGAAGACACAGGGGGGAGCACAGATGCCCGAATATGATTTTCGCGTACAGGGCAGCCAGCTGCTCGAGCAGGCCGGCGAGGCGGGAGACATCGATCCCGGCGTCATCGAGTTGCTGGCGGAGCCGGCGCGGGTCACCGCCTTTCGGCTGCCCCTGAAAATGGATGACGGCAGCCGGCGGCTGTTCAACGCCTACCGGGTCCAATACAACGACGCCCTCGGCCCCTCCCGCGACGGCACGCGGGTGACGCCGCAGATCGACGTCGACGAGGTCAAGGCGCTGGGGCTTCTCATGACCATCAAGCACGCCGCCGGGCGCATCCCCGCCGGCGGCGGCAAGGGCGGTATCGCCGCCGATCCCCGTTCGCTGAGCCAGCGCGAGTACGAGAGCCTGTGCCGGGCCTACATGCGCCACCTGCGGCCCAGCGGCCCCGGCTGCGACGTCCCCGGGGCGGATATCGGCACCAACCCCCAGACCATGGCCTGGATGCTGGACGAGTACGAGCAGATTACCGGCCATCACGCACCCGCGGCCGTCAATGACAAGCCCGCGATCCTGGGCGGCTCCCACGGGGGCCAGGAGGCCACCGGGCGCGGCGTGTTCGATGCCCTGAAGATGGCCGCCGAGGACATGCATCTGCCGCTGAAGGGGGCCACCGCGGCCGTTCAGGGCTTCGGCCAGGTGGGCTCAGTGGCCGCGGCGCTGCTGCACGACGCCGGCTGCCGCGTGGTCGCCGTATCCGGCAGCCGAGGCGGTATCCATGACAAGGCGGGTCTGGACATCCATGCGCTTCGCGAGCATGGCCGGGAACACGGGGGCATATACGGATATCCGGCCGCCGAAATCAGCAACGAGGCTCTGCTGGAGATGGATTGCGACATCCTCATCCCGGCAGCGGTGCAGGGGGTCATCACCCGGCATAACGCCCCGCGGATTCAGGCCCGGCTGGTGGTCGAGGCCGCCAATGGACCGACCACCCTGGAGGCCGACGAAATACTGCTTGAACGCGGCGTCCAGATGGTGCCGGACGTTATCGCCAACAGCGGCAGCGTTCAGGTCTGCCAGATGGAGCGCAGCCAGGGCCTGTACGACAACTACTGGGATGCCGAGACCATCGACGGGCTGCGCCGGGAACGGCTTCTGGGCGCCTACCGGGAAGCCCTGAACACCGCCGCGGAGCTGGACCTGAGGTCCGCGCGGCTGGGGGCCTGGATCAATGCCCTGAGGCGCGTCGAGGAGGCCGCGCACATGCGGGGCTGGCGTTGAGTTTCCGGCGCCAGCCCCGCGCCCGATCAGCCGCCGACGGCGGGGATGCTCAGGTCCGCGCAACCCGCCGGGGAACAGCGCAGCCCGGTGTTCTCCCGCTCGATGAGCTCCATGGTCACGGCGGCGTTGCGGATGCGTTCGCGGATCATGTTGTCGTGATACTCGGGCGGATTCCAGGGCGCGTAGATCTCCGCCTCCGAGGGGCCCGGCTCGAACTTGAAGTAGCACGGCGAGGCCACGCGCGCGATCTCGGCGGCTTCGTAGAATCGAACGAAACCGCCCATGGCGTTGACCAGGCACATGTAGACGTCCATGGGAATCGAGATGGTCCCCCGCATGGCCGAGAGCATGGCCAGGCTCAGGTCCGCCAGCGGGTTGAAGGTGTTGGCGCCCAGCTGCTCGGCCACGCGTGCCCCGGCGGCGTTCGCGTGTCCGGCGAACACGGAGAGCTTGAAAACGGTCTCCGACGGGATGACCCGGCGTTCCCGGAGCTGGTTCACCAGCCAGAGGACACCCTCGTCGGCGACCAGAAAGCCGCGAATCCCCGCCTCGAGACAGCGCTCCAGGTCCTTCAGCCAGTGACGCACGCCGTCCATGCCCCGCAACCGCATGCCGGAGACCAGGCCCTCGCTGGTGGTGATCTGGCGGCCGGTATCCCAGCCGCGGCGCGGTCCCAGCGTCATCACCACCTCGATTCCCGCTTCGCCCGCCATCCGGGCAAAGTCGTCGAGCTCGGAACGCGTCAGGTACGTCGCACCGCCCACGGTGGCGATGATGCGATGCACCGGCACGTCGTGGCGGCGGGCTTCCGCGATCATTGTCTCCAGGGCCGAGACCCGCTCCACCCCGGAAATCTCGATGCGGTAGTGGCAACCGTCAGGGAAGGTCAGGCCGGAGGCGGGCAGCGCATGGTTGTCGCTGGCGGGGAGGCCGAGCGCCTCCAGGGCGCGCTCCAGATCGTTCATGGGCTTCTCCTTGTTGATTCTTTGCTCGATGCCTCTCCAATCGTGCGTCACCACGTCCGGGGCGATGTGCGCAGCGATCATCGAAAGGCATTGCGCGTTCCCAGTGAGCATAGAAGCGAATGCCGCGCACCGGAAGGAGGGCAGTCATGGCGCCACCGAGCATCGCGGAGCTGGTAGACGACCCGATAGGCCGCTATCCGGCGGCCACCGTTGCCTGTTTCGACCCCACCCGTGGCGAGCTGCCCCGGCGCGTCCTCGACGAGCACCGCACCGTCGAATACCTGCAGCGACTGGCCGCTGTCGGGGCCGAGAGCCTGCTCATCGCGTCGTCCACGGGGCAGGGGCACCTGAGAACCGTCGCGGAGCTGGAGGCCTGGTTCCAGTGCGCCGCCAGCGCGGATGTCGGGGGCGCCCTGTTGATGGCCCTGCTGCGTCCGGAGGACGGTCCCGCGGTCAATGAGCGGATGCTGGACCTGGTGGCCGCCGCCGGCTACGCCGCCGTCTTCTTCAGGCCGGGAACGGACCTGCCGGCCGGCGCCGCGGACGAGGCCGTGGCCGCCAGCCTGGCGCCGCTGGTGAATGCGGCGGCCGATCGGGGTCTGGCAATAGGCCTCTATTCGGTGCCCGACGTCAGCGGCCTGCCCCTGACCGCGGAGGCCGCTGCCCGCGTCCTGGACGCGCCCGGCGGCGAACGGGTGGTAGCGATCAAGGTGACAGAGCGCGACTACGACACCAGTACGCGGGTGTTTCTCCGGGACGGGCGGCTCAGCCGCCTGAAGATCGTCCAGGGCTGGGATCCTCACCTGGCCCGGGCGCTGGGTGACGGCCCCGCCAGCGATCCAGCCGGCCGGCAGCGCGCGGGCATCACCTCCGGCCTCATGGCCCTGGCGCCCCAGCAGTACCTGCACCTGATTCGCGCCGCGGAACAGGGGGACTGGGCCGAGGTCGGGGAAGCCCAGGCCGCGGTGAACCGGCTGTTCGCGGCCATGCAGGACGACCCGAACCATTTCGCCGACCTGCAGCGCGCCAAATACGCCATGGGCCTGGGTCATCCCCTGCTCGCCACGATCCGGGAAGGCCAGGCGGCGCGGATCATGACGGCGCTGGAATCGGTCCCGCGAAGCGCCGACCGACGCCGCCTGGCGGCGGGACTGGATCTCATGGGCGACGGGCCGTTTCACGAGGCGTTGCTCGCGCTGCAGGCCGAATAGGCCTACCGGGTGCCGGCCGAATCGGTCCGGCCCTACCAGATGAGCCGCAGCAGACCGGTGCGGGTCAGCTCGGCATCGGTGTGAAAGGGCTCGCCTATCCGGTGTAGCAACCGCCGCAGCCACTGCGCGTCGGCGTCGTCCACGCGGTTGAGGCGGAATCCGGCGATCCGCATGGGACACATCGTCAGCCCGCGCAGGCGGCCGTCCGCCCTGTCCAGGTCAATGAAGTACATCAGGGCCAGGTCGCCGCGAAACGCCTCGTGGCCGTGGATGCCCTCGTAGTCATTGAGCAGATCGCCGCAGCCGTAGAGGATCAGCCGCCCCTTGTAGACTTCAATCGGCCTTGGATGGTGCGAGGAATGGCCGTGCACCACGTCGACACCGGCCCGGTCGATCAGCGCGCGGGCGAAGCGGATCTGGGCGTCCGGGACGCGGTAGCCCCAGTTGCCGCCCCAGTGCAGCGACACCACCACGGTGTCGCCCGGCCCCCGCACCGCGCCGACCTCCCGCGCCACGAGGTCCACCGAGGCCGAGGACAGATCCGGCAGAAAGGCGACGCCCGGCCGCTCGTCGCGGGCGGCCCACTCGGGCGGTATGCCGCTGCTTTCGTCGCCCCAGGCCGAGACGATGACCCGCCGCCCGCCGCTGACGGCGAATACTTCCGGACGCCGGGCCGAGGCGGCATCCCTGCCGGCGCCAATCGCGACCACGTCCGCCATGTGCAGGCTCCCCAGGGTCTCCGACAGGCCCGTGTACCCCCAGTCGAGCACGTGATTGTTGGCGAGAACGCAGCCGTCTATGCCGGCGGCGGTCAGCAGCGGGGTGTTCCCCGGGTGCATGCGGTAATTGATGCCCTTGCCGCGCCAGTAATCCTCGGCGGTGGTGATGCTGGTCTCCAGGTTCACCAGGCGCAGCTGCGGGGACTGTTGCCGCAGCTCATCGAGGGCGTCGCCCCAGACGTAGCCGAACCCAGCGTCCCGCGGCAGCGGGCCGTTCACCGCCTCGGCGAGGGTCACGTATTCCCGTGCGTCGCGCACACAAGGCTCGTAAAGCGGCGGTCGCGAGGGATAGGGCAGTATCTGGTCAATGCCGCGACCCGGCATCACGTCGCCGCATAGGAAAAGCCTCGTGACGGACCCGGTGGCATCGGGCGTTCGATGCGCATCCATATCAGGACCTCCCGGGCGTGCAACGCCCGTGGCCGAAAACCCTCACGCTTGCGGCGCACCGGCCTTCGGCGGCGCGCCCGACCGCGCCAGGCCGGCCAGGATTCCTTCCGTATGGATACATACATAAGACACGGAAGCAGCGCGGACAACGTTGCCGGGAACGAACTTGCGTCACCCGGCACCGTGCTTTGATCCATGTCACCAGAGCCCGCCGCTGGTCTTGTTATAAAACAGCAAATGACGAGTCACCCCTTGCGTCCTTTCGGGGTTGCACGGGGGCGTGGAGAGAGGCGATGCAGATTCCGGTACAGGTTACGTTTCGCAACATGGACAGCTCCCCGGCCGTCGAGGACCGGGTCCGGTCCCTGGCGGAGAAGCTTGAACGCTACTACGACAACATCACCTCCTGCCGCGTGGTGGTGGAGACCCATCACCAGCATCATCACAAGGGCAATCTGCACCACGCGCGCATCGACGTGACGGTGCCCGGCGGGGAGCTGGTGGTTGGCCGGGAGCCGGGTGGGCATCACGCCCACGAGGACGTCCATGTCGCCGTCCGGGACGCCTTCGATGCCATGCGCCGCCAGCTCGAGGACTTCGCGCGGAAGCAGCGGGGCAAGGTCAAGCACCACGAGGTCCCGCCCCATGGCCGGGTCCGGGAGGTCTTTCCCGACGAGGGTTACGGGGTCATCGAGACGCCGGACGGCCGTGAGATCCGGTTCTGGCGCAACAGTGTCGTAGAAGCGGATATCAGCCGTCTCTCGCCGGGCGACGAGGTGCGCTTCACCGAGTCCGAGAATGAGGACGGCCCGGTGGCGAGCACCGTTCACGTGGTCGGCAAACACCACGTGGCGGGATAGGCGGTCGGTTTGCGATTGGGCGTGCTCCCGTGACCGCGGTCCAACCGCCGGCGCCCAGGCCGCGTGATTGCCGGATGGCCCGATGACGGCCAGCAAGAACATGATTGAGGTTTTGATGAGCGCGGCTCTCACCAACATGGATGCGTACCGGCAGTGGTTGGGAATGGTCTCCGACCTCGTCGGCCTGGGGCCTCAACCGGCACCGTTCCACACCCTGGAGACAGGATCGCCATTGAGGCTTCGGGTTTACACGCCGGACGATCCTCGGGGGCCGGCGGCGCTTTTGGTACCGGCACCGATCAAGGGATCGGATATCTGGGACCTGAGGCCGGAGCAAAGCGTGGTGCGCCGGTATCTGGAACGTGGGTTCAGGGTCTATCTCGTGGAGTGGCCCAGGGTCGGCCCCGGCCAGGAACACCTGGGGCTGGAGGACTACGCCGAGACCATGCTGGGCGCCGCCCTGAATTCCATCGCGGAAGACAGCGGCCAGAAGGCCGTGCATCTCGCGGGTCATTCCATTGGTGGAACCTTTGCGGCCATGCACTGCGCGCGCCATCCCGAGCGGATACGATCCCTGACCCTGCTGGGCTCCCCGCTGAACTTTACTGCCGGCAGCAGCCAGATTGGGGAAGTCGCCCAGGCGCTGGAGCGAACCACCGGGTCCACGCCGGCGGAGGAGGTCATACCCGGCTCCATGCTCAGCCTGCTGGGCGTCATGGCCTCGCCGGAAGCCTTCGTCACGGAACGCGCCAGCGACCTCATGGCGGCCGGCAACGACCCGGACCGAATGCGCCTGCACTTCATGGTGGAGCGTTGGACCCTCGACGAGCGCCCCATGCCGGGTCAGCTCTTCGTCGATCTCATCGAGCGCCTGTACCGGGACAACGACTTCGTGGAAGGACGCATCGCGCTTGCCGGCCGTCTCGTATCACCGGCCGATATCGGGGAAGCGGTAGCATCGGTAATGCACCCGGAATGCCAGGTCGCGCCCCCGAGCGCGGTACTGCCGGCCACGGACCGAATGGCGAGCGCTCGCCGGGACGTCTTCTGGTATGAGTCGGAGACCGGCGTCTCGATCCAGCACGTCGCCATGATGGTCGGACCCGGGGCGCACGCGCGGATGTGGCCCGCACTGCTCGACTGGGCGCTGGCGGAGGAGGGCGCGCGGGCGGAGAGCGTTGGCTGACGGGGCCGGCGGTCAGCGGTCCCGCAATCTGAACCCGTGCGGTGTAGCTGTCTTCCCGGCCGGCTGCCGGCGGGCGTTGCCGCTGTCAGGTTCCCCCAAACACGCCTCGATGGCGGCCCGATCCAGGGTTTCCCGATCCTCAAGCGCACGGATCAGCCGTTCCAGCGCACCCCGGTGCGAGCTCATCAGCGCCGTGGCCCGCTCCTCGGCCTCCTGGAGCAGGCCGCGGACCGCCTCGTCGACGGCCTGCGCCGAGCGTTCGGAGAAGCGGCGCGGCTGCGTGATCTCGCGGCCCAGGAAAGGCTGTTCCTCGCTGTCGCGCAAGTCCACCGGACCGACCTCCGGCGACATGCCCCAGCGCCCGACCATGGCCCGCGCCAGGGCGGTCGCCTTGCGTATATCGTCGTCGGCCCCGGAGCTGACGCCGCCCAGGAAGACCTGTTCCGCCGCGCGACCACCCAGGGTCACGGCCAGGCGGTCCCGCAGGTATTCTTCGGGCAGGGTCTGGCGTTCCACCTCGGGCAGCTGCTGGGTGCCGCCGAGGGTGCGCCCGCGTGGAATGATCGTGACCTTGTAGAGCGGATCGGCATTGGGCAGGAAGTAGGCCACCGCGGTGTGGCCCGCTTCGTGAACCGCCAGTCTGTGACGCTCCTCGGGCTGAATGGCCAACGTCCGGGTGGCGCCCAGGAGGATCTTGTCGCGGCACTCCTCGAAATGCCGCATGAGGACTCGTTCACTGAGCTCGCGGGCGGCCATCATGGCCGCCTCGTTGACGAGGTTCCGCAGATCCGCGCCCGAGAACCCCGGCGTGCCGGCGCTCAGCGTGCCCAAGTCCACGGCGTCGTCCAGGGGCACCTTGCGCGTATGCACCCGCAGGATGGCCTCCCGCTCGGACCGGTCGGGGAGGTCCAGCGCGACATGCCGGTCGAAGCGTCCGGGTCGGAGCAGGGCGGGGTCCAGCACGTCCGGCCGGTTGGTGGCCGCGAGCACGATGACCGCCTCGTGGGGCTCGAAGCCGTCCATTTCGGCGAGGATCTGGTTCAGGGTCTGTTCCCGCTCGTCGTGACCGCCGCCGACGCCGGTTCCACGGGTACGCCCCACGCTGTCCAGCTCGTCGATGAAAATGATGGCCGGGGCCTGTTTCCGGGCGGCCTCGAAGAGCTTGCGAACCCGGGAGGCCCCGACACCCACGAAGACCTCGATGAACGCCGATCCGGAAATGGAGAAGAAAGGCACGCCGGCTTCGCCGGCCAGCGCCTTGGCCATCAGGGTCTTGCCGGTGCCCGGCGGGCCCATGAGCAGTACCCCGTGAGGCACCTCCGCCCCCAGCCGCCGGTACTGAGCCGGGTCCTTGAGGAATGCCACCAGCTCCTGGACATCCCGCTTGGCGTCGGCCTGCCCCGCGACATCGTCGAACCGCACGCCGGGCACCTTGGCCTGGGTCTTGCCGGGCTGCTTGAGGAAGTCGGCAAGGCCGCCGGGTCCGCCGCCGCCCATTGAACGGGCCGTCCTGCGGGAGATCCAGATGAAGAACGCGATCAACACCAGCCAGGGGACGGCGAAAATCAGCAGGCGGTAGGCCAGGTTGTTCTCGGCGCTTTCACGGACCCGAACGGTGACGCCATGGCGCTGCAGCGCCTCCAGCAGGCCATCGTCCCCGAAAGCGGGAATCCGGGTGCTGAAGCGCTCCACGGGGTCGCCTTGGGGCGCCACGGCGAGCGGTTCGCGGAACGTCCCGGAAACCTCTTCACCCCGAAGGAGGACTTCGTCGACTTTGTCCGACGCCACGAGCGCCTTGAACTCGCTGTAGGCGATCTCCGCCTGCTGTCCGGGTTGGGGCAGGTTGGCGATGACGGACCACAGCAGGATCAGCATGACGCCGGCGAAAAACAGGGAGCCTTTCCATGGCATCTGTGGACCACGGGTATCGGGCATCACGGTCCTCGCTCTATAACATTTCCCTTGATACGCCTACCTGGCGACCCGACTGTTGACCGGAGTCAATCCGTCTCCATCCTCCCATGGCGCCAATGCCGTGCTTCACAGCCGGGTGCTACACCCCCAGAATTGCAGAGTACCTCCAGCGCCTTCTTCAAAACGCACAGAACTCCTGTCTGGGACTGGGTCAATGAATACCGAACTACAAGAAATCCGGGCTCACATGGGCCGATTCCCGCCCTTCGACAAGATCTCCGACGAACTGCTGGACGAGGTGGCCGGGGAGATCGAGGTGGGTTACTTCCAGGCGGGTTCCACCATCCTGGAACAGGATCAGCCGATCCACGAGCTCTGCTACGTGCGCAGTGGCGCCGTGGAGGTCTACCGGCGCACCGGTGCGCTCTACGACCGGCTGGGGGAGGGGGATGTCTTCGGCCAGTACGGGTTGCTGCGTAACCGCAAGGTGCGCTTTCCCGCGAAGGCCATAGAAGACACGCTGATCTACTTCATCCCGGAGCAGACTTTCACCCGGTTGTGCGAAACGGACGAGAACTTCGCGGACTTCGTGGAGCTGGGCCGGCCGCGGCTGAAAGCGGCCATCGAGGACCAGCGCAAGAACAACGACATGATGATCACGCGGGTCCGCAAGCTGGTGACCCGGCCGCCGCTGATCGTCGAGGGCGCCACCACCGTTCAGCAGGCCGCGCGGCTGATCAGCGAGCACCAGGCCTCTACGGTGCTGGTCGTCGACGCCCCCGGCGACAACCCACGCTTTACCTACACCGATGCCGAGGGTGGCCAGTGGCAGGTCTGCGGCATCGTGACCGACAGCGATTTCCGGGCCCGGGTCGTCGGCGAAGGCCGCGGGCCCGAGACGCCGGTCACGGAAGTCATGAGCACGAACCTGATCGCCGTTCAGTCCGACGAGTCGGTCCACGAGGCGATGCTCTGCATGCTGCGCAACAACGTCCACCGCCTGCCGGTCATGCACCGGCGCCGGCCCATTGGCGTCGTGGTGCTGTCGGACATCATCCGCTACGAGACCAACACCAGCCTCTTCCTGGTGGACAACATCTTCAACCAGACCAGTGCCGAAGGCCTGTCGGCGCTGGTGCCCGAGGTCCGTGCCGCGTGCGTGCGAATGGTCCGCGACGGCGCCGACTCGCAGATGATCGGGAGCGCCCTGTCCACCATCGGCCGCAGCTTCGCCCGGCGGCTGCTGGAGCTCGCCGAGCAGGAGCTGGGGCCGCCCCCCGTGCCCTACTGCTTCATGGCACTGGGCTCCATGGCCCGCAACGAGCAGACGCTGGTCAGCGACCAGGACAACGCCCTGGTGCTATCCGACGATTTCGACCCCAAGCGCCACGACGCCTATTTCAAGGCCATGGCCCGCCGGGTCAGCGACGGCCTGGCCGCCTGCGGCTACACCTACTGCAAGGGCAAGGTGATGGCCACGAACCCGGACTGGCGCCAGCCGCTGGCGGTCTGGCGGCGCTACTTCCGCAGCTGGATGGCCGAACCCACGCCCCAGCGCCTGCTCCACAGCAACATTTTCTTCGACCTGGACGCGGTCCACGGTGACAACGCGCTGGTGGAGGCCCTGCAGGACCAGGTGGCCCAGGAGGCGCCGAAGCACGAGCTGTTTCTGGCGGCCATGGCCCGCAACGCCCTCAACCGCACGCCGCCGCTGGGTTTCTTTCGCGACTTCGTCATGGAGAAGGACGGCAAGCACAATAACTCCATCAACGTTAAGCGCCGCGGTACGGCGCCCCTTGCGGACCTCATCCGGGTTCATGCCCTGGCTTGTGGATCGAGTGCCCAGAACTCGTTCCGGCGCCTGGACGACATCGGCAAGACCCAGCTGCTCGGCCCGGGCGTGGCGGATCGCCTGGGCTACGCGCTGGAGTTCCTCACGATGTCCCGCCTGCGTCACCAGGTTTTCGACATCGAGCACGAGCAGGAACCGGATAACAACGTCGAGCCGGAGAACGTCTCCAGCGAGGAGCGGCGCAATCTCAAGGACGCCTTCCGCGTCCTGAGCGATGCGCAGAAGTTTCTCGCCTTCAGGTACCCCATGCCCAATCGCAATCGGTAGCTTTATGGCATCCGAGGAAAGAGGGCGCCGCGAGGCGTCAAAGGACGGCTGGCCGGAGTACTTCCACCGCCGGGCGGGGGAAACCGGCACGGCCAGTCTCAAGGCCTATTACGGCGCGGGCTGTCTGGACCCCGAAACGCCCATGAGCGACGTGCCGATGCTCGCCATGGACATGGAGACCACGGGGCTGGACGAGACCCGTCACGCCATCGTCAGCATCGGGGTGGTACCGTTCGACCTGCGCCGGATACGCCTCGGCGGCCGGCTCTACTGGGTGGTGAAGCCGCCCCGGCCCCTGGATGAGCGGTCCATCACCTTCCACCACATTACCCACTCCGACATCGAGACGGCACCGGACCTGCAGGCCGTGCTGCCGATCCTGCTCACCGCCATGGCGGGGCGCATCGTCGTCGTCCATTACCGCAACATCGAGCGGCCGTTTCTGGACGCCGCGGTCCGCGCCCGGCTGGGTGAACCGTTGCTGTTCCCCGTGATCGACACCATGGCCCTGGAAGCCCGGTTGCACCGCATATCCTGGAGATCCCGGGTACGCGGCTGGCTCGGCCAGCCTCCGGTATCCATACGCCTGGGGGACAGCCGGGCCCGCTATGGCCTGCCGAGCTACACCGGCCATCACGCCCTGCACGACGCGCTGGCCACGGCCGAGCTGCTGCAGGCCCAGGTGAACCGGCACTTCAGCCCGGAAACGCCCCTGGGCGAGCTCTGGACCTGAACCGCTCGAAGATCGGCCCCGTAAACCGCTCACAAAAAAGGCGGCTCCGGAGAGCCGCCCTGAAGGTCGGAACCAACCCGCGGCGTTACCCGCGGGGTTCGTCCATCAACCCCTTTACCAGGCCATAGCTTGCGATCAGCAGCACCACCGTGAACGGCAGGCCGGTGGTGATGGCCGCTGCCTGCAGAGCGGCCAGGCCGCCACCCAGCAGCAGGGCGATGGCGATGGCGCCCTCGATGATTGCCCAGAAGATGCGCTGGGGCTTGGGCGCGTCCACCTTGCCGCCGGCGGTGATCGAGTCGATGACCAGCGAACCGGAGTCCGACGAGGTCACGAAGAACACGATCACCAGCACGATGCCGACGAAGGAGGTGATGGACGTCAGCGGCATCTGCCCCAGCATCTCGAAGAGCTGGAGTTCCAGCGCCGCGTTCTTGACGCCCTCGAAGCCCTGGTTGACGAACTGATCGATGGCCGCGCTACCGAAAGCGGTCATCCACAGCACCGAGATCACCGTCGGCACCAGCAGCACCGCGATCAGGAACTCGCGCACCGTCCGGCCGCGGCTGACACGGGCGATGAACATGCCCACGAACGGAGACCAGGAGATCCACCAGGCCCAGTAGAAGGCCGTCCAGCCCTGGCTGAAGTTGGCATCCTCACGGCCGAAGGGATTCGACAACGCCGGCAGGTTCACCGCGTAGGCAAACAGGTTCTCGAAGAACCCGGTGGCGATCAGCAGGGTCGGCCCGACGAAGATCACGAACAACAGCAACAACGCCGCCAGGCCCATGTTGATCTGCGAGAGCCGCTGTACGCCCTTGTCCACGCCGAGTACCACCGAAACCAGCGCCACCGCCGTAATGCCCATGATGAGCAGCGTCATGGAGGTGTCGTTATTCGGCATGCCGAAGAGGTATTCCAGGCCGGCCGAGGCCTGGGACGCACCGATACCCAGCGAAGTGGCCAGACCGAACAGGGTGGCGAACACCGCCAGGATGTCGATGATATGCCCCCACCAGCCCCAGACGCGCTCACCGAGGATGGGATAGAACACTGAACGCATGGTCAGCGGCAGGCCCTTGTTGAAGGAGAACAGCGCCAGCGCCAACGCCACGGTGGCGTAGATGGCCCAGGGGTGAAAGCCCCAGTGGAAGATCGTGGCCGACATCGCCAGGCTGATGGCCGCCTGTTCGTTACCCTCGGCCGCGCCCAGGGGTGCCCAGTCCGTTCGTGCGCCGCCTTCCATGGACGTGCCGCTCAGGGCCGTGCCGAAGTGGGTGATGGGCTCCGAGACGCCGTAGAACATCAGGCCGATGCCCATGCCCGCGGCGAACAGCATCGCGAACCAGCCCAGGTAGCTGAAATCCGGGGTGGCGTGCTGGCCGCCGAGCCGGACGCGTGCCAGCGGCGTGAAGATCAATACGACGGCGAGGACCACGAAAACGTTCGCCGAAAGCAGGAAGAACCAGGCCAGGTTGGTCGTCAGCCACGCCCGGGCGCCATTGAACACCGCGTCCATTTCGCTCTGCAGCGCCAGGGTGATGATGACGAAGAACAGGATCAGCAGCGAGGAGATACTGAAGACCTTGCCGTGCAGGTCGACATCCACGCCGAATCGTTTGGTCGTAACATTGTCCTGACCAATCACGTAATCCGTGTCGATCAGGTTTGCCGGCCCCTCCGGCGCCGGGACGCCTTCGGTGGGGGGTTGGGGTCCCTGGTTGGCTTCGTCGTTTGTATGGTTGCTCACTTTCGTAGCTCCCTTGGTTTTTTGTATGCCTTGGGTCGCTTACCAGGCGGTCGCTGGCTTTCAACCCGCCAGGTTCTGACCGGCCAGGGGCCGCACGAGGAACACGGACACCTCGGTATGCTGGGCAATCTTGCCGCCGTGAGCTGGTATCACCGCATCGACGTGGCTCGGCATGTGGGTCGCCATGACCACCAGATCCGAATTGGTGTCCTCGATGGCCTGAAGCAGGGTGTCGTCCAGGTCGGCGACGGGGTCGGGGGAGGTGATGCACTTTCCGGTGGCCTTCTGGCCGTGGACCTTCGCCTGCTCCTGCGCGAACGCATCCAGCTTCTGGGCGTACTCCTCGGGTGTACGCGCCACCGAGCCCGGCGTGGTCGCCGTCACGCCCACATAACAGACCTCCGCCCCGTAATGGCGGGCGAGATCCGCAGCCGTGGTCAGTGCCGCCCGGAGCCGCTCCAGATGAGCGAGATCCACCGGCACCATTATCTTCTTGTACATATCCGGTATCTCCCTTTCTTGTTTGCGTGCTAGCTCGTCGAAACGCCAATGGCGCGATGCGCGGTGCCCGGCGCCACCGGAGAAACGCTGTATAACCCCGCGCGCCCGTATCACGACCGCGACAGGCCCGCCCGTATAGCCGACTCCGCGCCACGATACGGTGGACGACCCGGCCGGGACGGCTATCGGCGTCCCGCAACCGTAACCCGATTGGAACGGTGCCAGCCAGAGGTCAGGGCTGAAGGGAGCACGGCCCTGTTACAATCCCGATCCCCGAAACCCATGGGCGCGCCTATGTTCACCCTAGCCCGAATGAAGGCTTTTGCAAATTCTGTACGCGGCCAACCGCCCAACGGTGGCGCCGCTTTCGGGACAGACCGGCCCGACCTTCCCGCGGTGCCGCTCAGGGTTCGATAAACTAGCCGTAAGTTGCCACCCTGTCCCCTGATCGCGAACAACCAGAGTGAATAGCATGGGCAAGAGCAGGAAAGCCCGAAGTGCGGGGGCCGATGCGAAGAAGGATGGACGGCATACAGCGGAAGTCGAAAAGTTCCCTGTCATCGCGCTAGGCGCCTCGGCGGGCGGGCTGACCGCGTTGGAGCATTTCCTGAAAGCGGTACCGACAGATAGCGGTGCGGCATACGTCGTCATTCAGCACCTGGCACCGACGCAGACCAGCCGGCTCACCGAGCTGCTGGGCCAGGAGGCCAGGATCAGCGTCGTCGAGGCCACCGAGGGTTGCTTGCTGGAGCCGAACCATGCCTATGTGATCCCGCCCGGACGCTATATCGCGATCGCGGACGGCGCTTTGCATCTTACCGAGATGGACAGCGGGTACCGGCTGCCCATCGATTTCTTCCTTCGCTCACTCGCCGTGGAGCGGCAGGACCGGGCGGCAGCGGTGATCCTGTCCGGGACGGGATCGGACGGCACCCTCGGCGTGCAGGCCGTCAAGGGGGAGGGCGGTATCGTCGCGGTTCAGAGCCCGGAAAGCGCCGAGTATCCCGGCATGCCGGAAAGCGCCATAGCGACGGGACAGGCGGACTTCGTCCTGCCCCCCGAGGATTTGTCCGTCGCTCTGCTGGGCTACTTCCAGCATCCCCTCGTCCCGGCGGGAAAATCCGAGCCCGCGGAGCGCAACCGCGAGCTGATGAGCATTCTTGCCCTTCTCCGGGACCGCAAGGGGCACGACTTCTCGCTTTACAAGCACAGTACGTTGATCCGCCGAATCCGCCGCCGCATGGCCATTCACGGCCTGGAACGCTATGGCGATTATCTGCGCTGGGTCCGGGAACGGCCGGAGGAACTGGACAAGCTCTTCCGGGAGCTCCTCATCCAGGTCTCGGGATTCTTCCGCGACGCCGAGGCGTTCAGGACGCTGGAGGATTCCGTCATTCCCCGGCTATTCGAGGGCCGGCAGCGGGATGAGCCCGTGCGAATCTGGGTACCGGGATGCTCCTCGGGCGAGGAAGCCTACTCCATTGCCATCCTGCTTCAGGAATACATGGACAGCGTGGGCGAGAGCTGGCCAGTTCAGATTTTCGCCACCGACATCGATGAGAGAGCCCTGAACATCGGACGGAGTGGAAGGTTTCCCGCGAGCATCACGGCCGATGTCTCTCCCCAGCGCCTGAGGCAGTTTTTCGGGCGCCGGGGGGAGAGCTTCGAGGTCGTCAAGGCTCTGCGGCAGATGCTCATTTTCGCCGAGCAGGATCTGATCAAGGACCCGCCGTTCTCACGCCTGGACCTGATAAGCTGCCGTAATGTGCTGATATACATGGGGCCAGAGCTTCAAAAGCGGGTCCTGTCACTCTTCCATTACGCCCTCAACCCCGGTGGTTTCCTCTTCCTGGGCACCTCCGAGACCATCGGAAACGCCGACGAGCTCTTCGAAACCGTTAACCGCGGCGCCAAGCTCTACCGTTGCCGGACCGGGACGGCCGGGCGGATGGCCTTTCCCGGCGGGGGATCGCTGTTCCCGCAACCGCCGGCGGCAATGCTTACACCCACGGCCCTGGCCGCGGCCAGACGGGAGACGACGGATATCGGTGCGCTTGCCCAGCGCGCCGTGCTGCAGGAATATGCCGCGCCATTCATCGTGGTGGACGGCGACAATCAGATCCAGTACTTCCACGGGCGCACCGGGAAGTTTCTTGAACCGCCCAGCGGGGCTCCGAGCGTGAATGTCATCCAGATGTGCCGCGAGCCGCTGCGCCCGCGCATGCGCAGTATTCTGCACAGCGCGCGCGCCGAACGTCGGGCAGTCCGGGGTAGCGCGGTACAGATCGACGGTGCCGGAGGGGAAGAGCTGGTTCGGCTGACGGCCCGGCCGCTGTCCACGCCCGGCGGTCCGGAAGGGTTGATTCTGGTGCTACTGGAGGAGCTCGGCCCGCTGGCCGATCAAGAGCACATCGAGGTGGCACAGCTCAACGAGGGGGACAGTGAACGCGTCACGTTCCTGGAACAGGAACTGGCATATACCAAGGAGGCGCTGCAGGCGACGATCGAGGAACTGGAAACATCCAACGAGGAGCTCAAATCCTCCAACGAGGAGCTCCAGTCCTCCAACGAAGAGTTGCAGAGCAGCAACGAGGAGCTGGAAACCTCGCGGGAGGAGCTGCAGTCGGTGAACGAGGAGCTGCACACCGTCAACGCCGAGCTGGAAAGCGAGGTCGAGGCGCTCTCCCGGGCCAGCGACGATATGAACAACCTTCTGGCGAGCACGGACCTCGGCATCATCTTTCTGGATCCGCACCTGCGAGTCGAGCGATTCACCCCCGCTGCCACGCGGATCGTCCCGCTCATCGAGAGCGACATCGGCCGCCCGTTCAACCACCTGGCCCACGGGCTGGGCTACCAGCGCCTGGAACAGGACATCCGGCAGGTCATGGACACCCTCGCGCAGCTGGAACGGCGGGTGGAGGATCAGAATGGCAATGCCTATGTACTGCGCATCCGGCCCTACCGCACCAGTGACGGACGGGTCAGTGGCGCCGTGCTGGCGTTCGTCGACGTCGCGGACCCAGCGTAGCGGTGATCAGGGACAATGCTCGGGACCCGGCGATAGGCCCCGCCGTTGACATCTGTCAACGGAATATGGGCAACTGTTTGCGATAGTAATGACGATCCCACCACGTGGAAGGGCATGACCATGCCCGTTGATACCGACGACGACTGGTACGGCGTACTGCGTACCCAGGCCAAACAGCGGCTGCAGAGCCTCCTGGACGGTACGCCGGTGCGATTGCTCTCCAGCGCCGAGACCAGAGAGGTCATTCACGAGCTCCAGATCAACCAGGCCGAGCTGGAGATCCAGAACGAGGAACTGCGCCGCGCCCAGCACGCGCTGGAGGAGGCTCGCGACCGGTTCCGGGATCTCTATGATTTCGCGCCTGTCGGATACCTGTCCGTGGACGCGGACGGACGCATTCAAGAGGCGAACCTGACCGCGGCGGCGCTCCTGGGCCTGCCCCGATCCGCGCTGACCGGTACTCGCCTGTTCCGCTGGGTTCACGCGGATGACCGCGCCGCCTACGTAAACCACCGCAGGGCCGTGCTCGAGGACGGCAACGACCAGGACTGTGAAATACGCCTCGTCCCGGAAACCGGCGAGGGACGCTTCGTGCGCCTTGATAGTGTCGCTGTCGTGAACGCCGAAGGGCGGGCCACGGGGTTCCACACCGCGCTCACCGATGTCTCGCCGCAGAAGGTTTTCGAGCAACGCTGGCGGATTGCCGATTCCGTCATCGAGACCAGCGGCGAGGGCGTCGTGGTGCTGGACGCCGAGCGGCGCATGACCAGGGTGAACCGTGCCTTCGCCGACCAGTGCATGCGCCCGACGGGGGCCCTGGCTGGCCAGGATCTGCGCGAGCTGGTGGCGACTATGGACGATGCCCGTGAGCTCGATTCGGCCTGGCTCTCGGTGCAAGAGGGCGGGAGCTGGAGCGGCGAGCTCCGCCTGGCTCGGCCCGACGGCACATCGCTGCCCGTCCGTGCGTCGATCACGACCGTGGATAGCGGGCCCCGGGGACTGAGCCAAGCGGCGGCGTTTTTCGTCGACGTCTCCGAGCTCAAGCAAAGCCAAGAGGCGATGCGTTACCGCGCCCATTTCGACGCCATTACCGGGTTGCCCAATCGCATGCTGCTGGCCGACCGGCTCGCGGAGGCCGCCAAGGAAGCCATGCGGCACGAGAACCAGATGGCCTTCCTGTTGATCGACCTCGACAGCTTCAAGCAGGTCAACGACGACCTGGGACACGCGGCTGGGGACGAGCTGCTGCGGGAACTGGCGTCCCGGCTGGCGGGATGCGTGCGTGAGCACGACACCGTCGGGCGGCTCGCGGGGGACGAATTCGCCATTGTGCTGGGTGATATCGATGCGCCCGAAGACATAGCCACCGTGGCGGAGAAACTCGTACACGCCCTGGCGAGCCCCTACCGGATCGACGGCGCCGAGGTGCCGTGCACCGCCAGCATCGGCATCGCCGTCTTCCCGTCGGATACCCGCGAGCTCGATCGGCTGCAGCGCTACGCCGACATGGCCATGTACCGGGCCAAGCGGGAAGGGCGGGGGCATTACCGGTTCTTCGACGAGTCCATGAGCCGGAGCGTCGAGTCCAGGATGCGCACGCGCACCGATCTTGCAATGGCGCTGCAGCGGGGTGAATTCGAGCTGCTCTATCAGCCGATCTTCAACTGCGAGACGCGTCGACCCGTGGGGGCCGAGGCGCTGCTTCGCTGGCGCCACCCGCAGAAAGGCCTCCTCAATCCCGACGCCTTTCTGGCGCTGGCCGAGGAGACCGGCCAGATCCGGGCACTGGGGGAATGGGTCGTCCGGGAGGCCGGGAAGGCCTTCGCGGATTGGCCGACGCGGGAGGACGGTTCAGCGCCATTCATTTCCGTCAATCTGTCACCCCGGCAATGCACCTCGCCCAATGCCCGGGACCAGCTCCTTCGGTCAGTCCGCGAAGCCGGCTTTCCGCCGGGCTGCTTCGCCGTCGAAGTGACCGAGCACTGCGCCCTGGAATCCAGTGGCGCGCTCTCCTGCATGCGCGAGCTCCAGGCAAGCGGGGTACGTCTGGTCATGGACGACTTCGGCACTGGCTATTCGGCGCTCGGCCTGCTGCGCCAGCTCCCTTTTGACGCCGTGAAGATCGACCGCAGCTTCGTCGAGGGCATCGAGTCGGACGGCTTCGCGGCGCATCTGGTGGACACCGTCATATACATGGCCAAGGGGCTGGGGTTTGACGTCGTCGCCGAAGGGGTCGAGACTGAGGAACAGCTTGCCTTTCTCCGCGAGCGCGGCTGCGAGTTCGTTCAGGGCTATCTGCTCGGCGAGCCGATGCCTCCGGAGCCTTTCCTCGCCCTTCTCGAGGCGTGCGCCACCCAAGTTTCCCGCGAGGACGGCCTATGAGCCGCAAATCCACAGGGCATCGAGGGCACCGGGATGCCGCGACGAGCGCACCCCGAAAGAGCGGGACGCAGCCGACATTCGGCTCCGAATGCGCGGACTGCGCCTTCCGCCAGGTCTGCCTGCCCGCCGGGCTGGCGGGGGCGAATCTCGAGCGTTTCGGAGCCATCGTTCAGCACCCGCGGCTGATCCAGAAGCGGGTTTCCCTGCAGACGCCCGGCGCTGCTCCGGAATACGCCTTCGCCATCCGCGCGGGTTCGATCAAGACCCACATCACCAATGAGGCTGGCGAGGATCAGGTCACCGGCGTATGGATGGCCGGGGAGGTGGTCGGACTGGAGAACCTCGGGGGTACCACCCAGTCCGGCTATCAGACCGAACGCCACACACTGCTCTGCCGCATACCCCTGCGGCGCCTGGTCGCTCTCAGCGCCGAGATGCCGGCGCTGCAGCACCAGATGCTGCGGCTTCTGAGCCAGGAGATCGTCCAGACCGAGATCCACCAGCGCGCCATCGCCGGCATGCGTGCTGAGAAGCGACTGGCGTTCATGTTGCTGGATATCGCTGCGCGCAACCTTCGCAACGGGGGATCCGAGAGCCACTTCGAGCTGCCCATCCGCCACGGCGAGCTGGCGAATCTGCTGGGTCTGGCCCACGAGACGCTGAGCCGGGTCTTCAGTCAGCTTACCGGACAGGGCCTTCTCGAATGCGAAGGCCGGGAGGTCCGTCTTCGTGACATCACCGGCCTGGAGCGCATGGTTGGAGTGTCGCCGCGAGACGCCCACGAGCAACCGCGCGCGAGGGGCGCGTAGCGACCGGCGATTCAGGCCAGCAACTCGCCCCTTACGCGGGACGACGACACGGCCTGGTCGCAGGGATTAATGCCCCTGGCGCGCCAATGGATCCTGTCCCGCGGACGTCACGCAGCAGTCGCGACCGGCACGTTTGGCTTCGTAAAGGGCCTGATCCGCCCGCTCGAGCAGGGCCTCGGGCGTCTCGCCGGCGTGAAGGCTCGCCACGCCGGCGCTGACCGTTATGCCCGTATGAACGTCCGCCGCCGGGTTGAACGACAGCGCCGCGATCGCGATGCGGACCCGCTCGGCAATGGCCGCGCTGGTTTCCAGATCCGCCGCCGGCAGCAATACCGCGAACTCCTCGCCGCCGAATCGACACGGGATGTCGCCGTCCCGGACCTGCTCCTGCAATGTCCGGCCGACCGTTCGCAGCACGACGTCGCCCGCCGGATGTCCCCACGTGTCGTTCCAGGCCTTGAAGTGATCGATATCGATGACGATCAGACCCAATGGCTCGCGCCTGTCCCGGCTCTCGTCGACAGCCCGGCTCAGGGCAGCCTGGAAGTGGCGCCGGTTGTGCAGGCCGGTGAGGGCGTCGGTGAGGCTCATGCGGATATATTGCTGGCTCTGGGCCGTGAGGTAGGCGCGTTCCGACTCCAGGCGCTTCACGCGGTACGCCAGGGCCATGGACAGCAGAATCGCCTCGACCGCCGAAGCCATCGGATAGGCATGGACAGTGAAGGCGTTGTATGGGAGGAGGCCGTTATACAGTCCCAGGTGGATGATCAGTCCGGCAATCAGAAACAACCAGGCCGGAAGCACGAAGTACACGGGCTTGAAGCCGCGCAGCAACGCCCGGAGGGCAACAAACAGCACGGTTCCCGCGCTGAGCAGCCCCATGACCGAATCATACTGGATGCTGAAGCCCTCACTGGCCACGGTACTGACGGGCAGGGCACCGGCGACGACCAGCAGATTCACGCGGATGAGCCTGTCCGCGAAGGGGTCGCGCTGATACGTCAGCAGGAAATTGCGGTTGAACAATAACGATGCGCTCGTGACGAGGCAGATTACCGCGGTGACGAATACGAACACGCCGCGTTCGGAGGCATCCGGGGTCACGCCTATGCGGATGCCCCAGTTCAACGCCACGAAGCAGGCCGTGAGGGCAATGAAAAGCGTGTACCAGAGGTAGCTTCGATCACGCAGCGTGGCCCACAGGAAGGCGTTGTACAGCACCAGCGCCCCGATGATGCCGAAGTAGAGTCCCATCAACGCGGAGCGCAGCTGCTCCTCGGCGAGAAAAGCCCTGGGTGTATAGGCGGTCGGCTCAAGAAGCAGGGGGCCGTAGGACCTCAGCCTGAGGAAGTACAGGTCGCCCTCCGCGCCCGGGTCGGGCAGAACGAACAAAGGCCGTCTGCCGACAGTCACTTCGCCGCTCAACGACGAGACGACATTCGCCCGCCGGATTTTCTCCCATCCCCCGTCCGCCCGCCGATAGAGCTCGGCCACCTGGAATTTGTGCCAGTCGAGGTGGAGCAGGGGGCGTCCGGTTGCGTCGGCGAAGGACCCTGGAACGGAAAAGCGCAGCCATGCCGACGTGTCGACGATGCCGAGATTCACCGCCTCGCTGCGAACTCGCGTGAACACGCCTCGTTCGTACGCCCGGGAAGCCTCCGAGGGTGTCCATCCCTCGGGGGGCTCCAGGGCATATGCGCCATTCTCCAGTACTGGTATGGCCTCACGGCCGAGCTCTGACGCCGTCGCGGGCATCGCCAGAGACAGCAGGATGAAACCGGCCAGAGACAGAAACAATACGCGCATAGAAGTCAGGCGGGATCGGGGCCGGTGCGGCGACACGGCAAACCGAACCCATGACGGCCTTTTACCATTCTCTTGGAGGAGATTCTGATCAGTCGGTTTATGGAAGCGCTCAAGTCTAATAGAAACGCTCACGCGCTCCGAGGGGCTGGCACAATCCGTGCCGGCCTCACGCTGGTGACCCACGTTCTTTGGCAACCCCGGACCGGGGAAAGCCCGAAACGAAATCAGCGCAATGGGGCGCCTACGCAGGTTCCGACTGGGCTCGAAACCCAAGGCCTTCTAAAATCAAGGGGTTGGAAAGCCTTTCCAGCCAGACCTTCGCGTTCTTCCAGGTACAAGTGGAACTCTAGGGTACTTTCCGATCAAGGCTGAAGTATGAATGCCAACCCGTTGTTATAAAACGACTGATACTCTACTTGCACGCGAAGAAATCCGGCGAGACCCCGAGGCAGACAACTTCCTAGCTACCCCCGCCTTGCCAACGAAGCTGTATGATCTCGAACAGGCTGGCGGCGAGTGCCTTCGCGCCTTCCTTCTCAGCCTCGGCGGCGATCTCTTCGAGCTCCGCCCCCCGGTCTATTGCCGCCGCGGTCCCGCTGGAATCCGATAGATAGCCCCGGTACTCGCGCAGCAGTTCGTCCGCTGATTCCCGAAGCGGGTCGTGCTCCCCCTGAGCTGTGCCGGGCAACTCCATCTGTTGCGCGATGAAAAGGGCGGCGGCCAGTTCATGGAGGCCTTCCTCGGTCGCGATCTCCGAGATATCCGCAAGGTCGGCGCTACGCTGGACGGCTTCCCGCGTGCGGCTTGACGCCGGGAGATGGTCCACCACACTGGCGAGCATTGCCTGAACTTCATCTTTCGCGTCCATCTTCGTCTCTCCCTGAAACCACGATCTGCCAACCAACAGACAAGCAGTTTCGCGCCAAGCGCGGCAAGCGGGGTTGACCGATATCAAATGATGCTCTGAGCGGCCGACCCCGGGAGCAGGGTATCCCGATACTAGACGAGGCGCTGTTCAAGGCGCTGATAGGGCACTGCCCACCTATCAGCGCCTGGGCCGCGCAGCAGGATGGGAGCCAGAAGACGCATCTTGACGGCGCCGTCGGGTATTGAGCACTCCCGCGGTCATGCCCTTCGCAACAGCTTGCGCAGCGCCGGCAACCGGCGCGTGTTGATGATGTCGTCTGCCGTCAACCAGCCACGTCGGGCTTGCTCCACGCCAAAGCGCATATAGTCGAGGTTGTCCGTCGAATGGGCATCCGTGCAGATCGCAACCTTCACACCCATGTCCCGCGCCATCCGCCGATGAGCGTCGATCAGGTCGAAGCGCGACGGCTGGGCGTTGAGCTCCATGTGACAGCCGCGTTCCGCCGCCTCTTCCATGAGGGCTTCCATGTCGACCTCATAGGGCTCGCGCTCGTTGATCAAACGCCCCGTAGGATGACCGAGAATCGTGAAACAGGGGTCGTCCATGGCGCGGATGATGCGCTCGGTCTGTTTCTTCCGCGAAAGCTCGCGGTGGTAGTGAACCGAGCAGACCGTCAGGTCGAGCTCCTCTAGCACCGAATCCGGCAGGTCCAGTTGGCCATCCTCCAGGATGTCCACCTCGCAACCCTTGAGCAGGGTGATGTCGCGCAGCTCGTCGTTGAGCGCGTCGATGGATTCGAGCTGCTTCCGGAGCCGTTTTTCATCCAGGCCCCGGGCCATGGTCACCCGTTTGGAGTGATCCGTGATCGCCAGGTATTCATAACCCCTGTCCGCCGCCGCCCGGGCCATTTCGCGCAGGGTGGCGTGGCCGTCGGTGGCGTTGGTGTGTGCGTGCAGGTCGCCGCGGATGTCGTCCATCGTCACCAGCTCGGGGAGCTGTCCGGCTTCTGCCGCCTCCACCTCGCCGGTGTTCTCTCTCAGCTCGGGCTCGATATAAGCCAGTCCGACCTGCTCGTAGACGGACTTCTCCGTACGCCCGGCAACGTACTCGTTATCCTTGAACAGCCCGTACTCGTTGAGCTTGAGACCGCGCTGCGCCGCGCGCGTCCGGATCTCCACGTTATGGGCCTTGGAGCCAGTGAAATAGCACAGGGCGGCGCCATAGCTGCGCCCCGGCACCAGGCGGAGGTCCACCTGCAGCCCCGTGCGCAGGCGCACGGTGGAGCGGGTCGTTCCCTTGGACACGACTTCTTCCACCTCGGGGTAGTCGACGAAGCGGTTCATGACCTGCGCGCCGTCCTCGGTAACCGCCAGCAGGTCCAGGTCTCCCACCGTTTCCTTACGCCGGCGGTAGCTGCCGGCCACGGTCACCTTGCTTATGCCTTCGAGCCCGCGCAGGTAGTCCGCCAGGGACTCGGCAATCTCGGTGGCCTCGGACAGCTTCGTCCGCCTTCCCGAGCTCGTGAGCTGCTCCAGGCCCGCGAGAATCTTCGCCTCCGTTTTCTCTCCGAAGCCTTCCAGCTCCTGCACCTTGCCCGCCTTGGCCGCCCTGGAAAGATCCGCCAGGGTCTTGATGCCCAGCTCCCTGTAGAGCTGCTTCACCCGCCGCGGCCCCAATTGATCGATGCGCATCAACTCGGTCAGCTGAACCGGTACGCGTTTCTCCTCGTCCTGCAGCGCTGACAGCTCGCCCGTCTTCACGAGCTCTTCGATCTTCCGGGCCAGGTCCTCGCCGATGCCGTAGATCTCGGAGAGATCCTCACCCCGCTCGACCATTTCCGCCACGCTATGCGCCATGCCTTCCACGATACGGGCGGCATTCCGGTACGCTCGAACCCGGAATGGGTTGGCGTCTTCGATCTCCAGCAGATCCGCCAGCAGATTGAACTGCCGCGCGATTTCGGCGTTGTGCACGGTCATGATGAGCTTGTTCGACCCCGCGCTGGCGCGCTTCTCGCGGAAATACTCAACATAGAACGCCTGCCTGCCAAACCCGTTGATTCAGGTCATTCCCGCGATGCCTCATGGGGAGCTGGAACGAGCAGTACCGCGGGCGGCCGGCTCCGGCGCGGCGGGCCGCTGCGATCGCGCCTCCTCGTCGAAGTGGGGGAGGGGCGCTTTATCGTTGACCATCGTCAACACGGGTATTCAGAGAAGGTGCTGAAGTGACGGAAGTCGCCGCGATTGACCGGTGGAGGCAACTGACATGGCGAGCGACGAACGGATACTCGTTGCGGTTGACGACAGTCCTGAGGCGAAACGGACGGTGGATTTAGTCGCGCGAGTCGTCGGGGCTGGCTTCAACGCTCGAATCTCGCTTTACCATCGGCTGCCACCCCTGCCGCCCAGCCTGAGAGAGCGGGGCGGGTCGGAGGATCCCGAAGGGGAAGAAAGACTGCGGCAGGAAGAAAACAGTCAAATTGAAGCCTGGCTTCGTGGTGTGGAAGCCCATGCCCAGCGATTGCTGCACAGTTACCAGCATCAGTTGATCGAAGCCGGTGTCCCGGAACAGCGCATCGAATCCCGCATCGACCGGGACGTTTCATCCGACGAGCCCCTGACCCGGGCCCTGCGGCGCATGGCGAGCAAGCACGAATGCCGGACGATCGCGCTCGCACGCGGGTACCTGAACGCGATTGAAGACCTTTTCCACCGCCACACCAGCGACACGCTCGTTCGCGCGGGCCAGGGTGTCGCATTATGGGTCGTGGAGTAGGGCCCTCACAGGGGGCTCGCACGGGCGCTTACGAAGGTTGGCGAGATGACCGGCAAGCAGTCCCGTGGTCCTCCGCCTTCACATTGACTGAGCCTCACCTCGCCAGAAAAACCCCTAGCAGGGGGCCTACCAGGTTTGGTGGCCGAGTGTCCCGCATGGTCATGCTCATTGCGGCCATCCTCGCCCTGAAACCTGAGCGGTAACAGTGCGCCGTGGACTGCTGCCGTCATAGCGGCGCTCGGGCCGGTGCCCTTGAGTAAACCGACAAACGAGGGCGGGCTGCGCCAGTGAATTGTCATGATTTAACATAATATACAGTGCTTAACGACTTCCCCACTTCCATAGGCGAGGGCTATCGCGCCCGGAATAATCGCCGCAGCGTGGGAACTTACGCGCTTCCATCGATCTAGCCAAAACGAGCTTTTGGGTCCGTCGTGTGTGCGTTGTGCACGCTCCCAATTGGCTGCCGCGATCACTTCGAATGGGTCCAGGTCGAGGGCCTCGGCCACCTTCGTTGCGGTGTAGTCGTCGAAGAATCCTTCACCGCTTCTGTACCGACTTACTGCCTGTTTGGAGATGCCAAGGAATTTATGGATTGCGTAGTCGGACCGGAGGCCATGCCTTTGCGCCAGGTCGTTTAGGTACTCGTTCGTGGTCTTCATGGTGCCTCCTGAGTTCTGCCTACATGGTCAGTGTCCATGGACGGTCCAAGGGCCGCAACGGTCACGGGTTCTTGACTAGTCCAGAAGCCTGGACCTATAGTCCAGAGCCATGGACCAACGCACCTGCCAATTTCCTCCGTTCCTGAGTTCTGTCGCTCGCGGCGTTGGTCCGATGCGAGCACAGGACCGCCGTCACCGGTTCGCCGGTGGCGGCGTTTCTTTTTCTGGGGGTAGGGCGATGAGTGGTCTGAACTGGCATTACGACCGGGAAGGGCGGATGCACAAGGCCCAGGCGGGTCCGCTGCGGGCCATCGTGGACGGCCCCGTCCGTGACCCAGCTGGGCACCTTCTTGGTTATGACGTCTGCGTCCTGGTGGAGCATGGGCCGGGGCTCATGGACTTCAGCACCCATTGGCTTGGTGTTCGCCAGTCCGTGCGTGGGGCGAAGGCGTTGGCGGAGCGGTACGTGGAGGCCCGGTCATGAAGTGCGGGTGCCTAGTAACACCCGCACTTAGTCTCATGGGTGAGACCGGCGGGGTAGGGGATGCTTGATTGGCTGACCCTCCGGCTCTCGACGGACTACGTCGAGGACAAGGACGCGCTCCGCACCTACGTGGATCAGCGGCCGCATCTGGCCCGCTTCATCCCGGCGACAGGGGAGGTCGAATGGACCACGACCATGCGCGAGTCCAGCCGCAGCGACAGCCACGCGGTGACCGTCCACGTTGGGGCGGATATCGAGATCGCGGGATCTCCGGCCCGGTCGATGGGCCAACGCCATAACGTCTTCGGAACCCTGGACATCACGGAGGCGGCGAGGGCGCATGTCGCGGCTGCCGAGAAGGTCCTCGGGTTTTCCCTCCCGCAGCATTGGAGCTGTTACCGCGTCACCCGCGTTGACGTGACCTTCAACTACGCCCTGGGCGGTCTGCCTGAGGTTCGGCAGGCGCTGGCGTATCTCCGACAGAGCGAAGGCGGGCGCTACAAGCTCCGGGCCCAGGCGGAATCCGTCTACTGGTCGCCGGGCTCACGGATGCGTGCGGGCAAGGCATACGCGAAGGGGCCGCACCTTCGGCACCTCCAGGACAAGGGCAAGGGGCAAGCCGAGCCGTGGGAGCTGGACCTTGCGGAAGGGTTGCTTCGCCTGGAGCTGCGTTTGGGCGGCGAGTGGTGGAGACGGCAGCGCCAGGACGGCAAGCGTTGGTGGCAATTCTCTGCGTCGGATTGGACGGCAGAGCACGAGGGTTATTTCGCCGAGCTGATCGGTACGTGCGAGGTAGCGGAAATGGTGGACGTGAGGCAGCGGTTAGAAGAGGTCGCGCCGACCGAGGGTCAGGCGGCGGCGGCACATCGCACTTGGTGCGTGATCCAGTCGGTGGGCCATCAGCAGGCGAAGGACTCTATGCCCAGGGCGACGTGGTTTCGACATGTCCGGCTCCTGAAACAAGCGGGTCTTGGCTGGGGCGATATCGCCGCTGGCCAGGTGGTGCCGATTCGTCGGCGGCCATTGGTGTTGTCGCAGCCGGTGCAGAGCTGGGACGACGTTCGTAAAGCAGTCTGAGTGAGGTCGTTATGGAACAGCAGATGATCGTGGCCGGTGTGAAGCACTTCAAGGGCAATTCCAAGAGCACCGGCAATGCCTATGAGTTTCACCGCCTGGTGGTCCTGGTCCCGGCCAGTTCGCGGGGCCCGGTGGCCTCCGCGCTTGGCTACGAGGCGGCGGAGTGGGATGCGGAAGCGTCCGTATTCCAGGCCTGCCAGGGCATGACGTTTCCGGCCGAGATGGTCCTGCAGATGACCGTGGGCGGTGACGGCAAGGCCCGCGTGATCGCCGCACAGAAGGCGCAGACCCGCCAACAGGGTCCGGCCCCGGCGAAGACGGCGGCTGGCGCGTAACGGATGTACGGCTGTGAATCCATCGCCCAGGACGGAAGCTGCGAGCAGTGGGTGGAAATCGCCAACTGGTCGCATCTTCCCGTTGATGGGGCGGTGGAGATCGCAGGGGCCATTGGCGTTTTGTGGGCCATCGCCTTTGGCTTCAATCTCCTGGCCCGCTTCATCCTCGGGAGAAAGTGAGTATGGGTACGACCTTCGACGTCACTTCGATCGTTTCCACGATCGAGTCCGTGCCGCTGGAAACGGTCGGCGCGGCGATCATCGGCCTGGCCGTGGTCGCGATGGGCTACAAGTGGATCAAGGGCATGATCTTCGGTTGATCCACCGGCCCTCGGGTGCCGTGCGTCTTCGGGCGCACGGCTTTTTTTTGCCTGCCGTACGAGGTGGTGGGGGATGAGCGATGGAAGGATGGATCGTGTTGTGGGCGCTGCTCGGGGCGCTATGGATCTTGTTCCGCGTCTGATCCGGGTTTTCGCGGCGGCGGCGGTGGTGGGCTATCTCCTGTCCTGGTCGGCGTTCGCATTCGGGCAAACGAACGGCTGGTCCCACGGCTGGAAGGCTCAGGAGGATGGCGCCTCGGGGCCTTGGTATGACTCCGCGGATCTGGCGTGCAAGCGGTATTTGGAGCCTATCGATGACAACAAATATTACGAGATCAATAACCTTACGACGACGAACGCAGATTGCGACCTGAAAAAGAACACCAACGATGCACGCGTGGGTGGGACCACGGTGCACCACAAGTGGTATTGCCAATTCGACGACGGGACGTGGCAGGCGAATGGTTACCAGTCCACGCCTCCGTCTGTTTCGTGTGACGGGAATCAACCGCCTCCGGAGTCGGAGAATTCGTGCGCGGATTACGAGGGTCAGGAGTTCTGGGCTACGGATTTGCCTGACAGCGGTTCTACCTGCTCGGCTGGATGCTTGGTTGATAAGACGCCTCCAGGGTTGCGCATAACCGGCGCCGGGGCGGAACGGGGTCGCGCGAAGTGGATTTATACGGGGGACCCATGTCCTGACCCGGACGCGCCAGAGCCGACGCCGAAACCCGACGAACCGTGCGTGACGGGCCAGAGCGGCCGGGTGGTCTGTCTGGATTATGAGGAGCCGGAGTGTGGGACCTACAACGGGGTCCGCTACTGCGTCTCGGACGATGATGAGCCCGGCTGTGAGGACGCCAGCAACGGCACGACGCTGTGCCATGAGGATGAGAACTCGGACCCGCCCCCCGACGCGCCGGACGGGCCGGACCTGGACGACAATCCCGACCCGCCGGAAGACGAATGGGAACACCCGGACGAGAACAATAACCCGCACCCGATAGGGGGCTATCCACCATTGGATCCCGGCGAAGGTGAGGGGACACCCGATGGCGGTGAGGAGGATCAGGGCGGTGATTCGACCTTCCCCGGCGATGAGAACGGTGACGGCGAGTGTGACCAGACGGTGGAGGATTGCGGGCCGGGGAGTCCCAACAACTACGGCGATCACCCGGATCTGCCGACCGAAGATGTGCTCAGCGGTGGGGGCGAGTCCTGGGGCTCCGGCATGGCCTCCGGGGGCAGCTGCCCGGCACCGGTAACGTTCTCCTGGTTGGGGCAGACCTACGCCATTCCCTATGACGCCTTCTGTGAGCTGGCGGTCCTGGTCCGGCCTCTGGTCCTGGCGGGCGGTTATCTCTCGGCGGCGCTCATTTTGATCGGTGGTGTGAGGAGGTAGGCCATGGCGGCGATCATCGTTGCGCTTAAAGGATTGTTGGTCTGGATTCTCGCCGGTGCCGTGGCACGTCTTCTAGCGGGTGCCGGTCTGGCGATTTTGACGTACGCCGGGTTGAAGACGCTGGCGGAATCCTTCTTGGCGGAAGTGGCCAATGCCATGGGGCAGATTCCGTCCGGTGCCTATGAGGTCATGGCCATGGCCGGGGTCGGTGACGCGCTGTCGGCCATCGGCAGTGCATTGCTTACGGCGGCGGCGCTGAAGTCCGCCTCAATTGCCTTGGGGGTGAAATCATGATCACGATCCTGACGGGGGTTCCCGGGTCCGGGAAAACCCTCTACGCGGTCCAGATGCTGCAGAAAGCCATGGGCGAGGGCCGCGAGTGCTTTACGGATATCGAGGGCTGCAAGCTGGGCTGCGCTGAGGCGCCGGAGGACTGGCGGGACGCCCCGGACGGGGCGTTGCTGGTCTATGACGAGGCGCACCAGTCGTTTCCGGCGACGGGCAAGGCGGGGCTATCCAACGATCCACGCGTTCGGGATTTAGACGAGCATCGTCACCGCGGGTTGGACCTGGTCTTCATCACCCAGGCGAGCACCCGGCTACATCACGATATCCGCAAGCTCGCCTCGGAGCATATCCACCTTCAGCGCGTGTTCGGCACGCCTGCGGCGTCGGTCTTCCGCCATGCGCGGGCATTCAACGAGAACGACAAGGCGGATCGGGAGACGGCGGACCAGTCCACCTGGAGCTTTCCGCGAAAGCTCTACGGGACGTACTCAAGCGCCGTGATGCATACCGCTCGCGTGCGTCTGCCGCGCAAGGTCGTGGGGGCGTTCCTGGTCGCTGGTGTGCTCCTCGCCTGGGCCGTCTACTCGCTGTCCACGAATGATTTTCTTCACGAGCCGCAAGCGGCGCAGGCGGCGGCGGGGCAAGCGGCCGAGCCGGCCGCGCCCGCCGCCGCAGAATCTCAGTCTCTGGGGTTCGCGTCGGGCGAGGGTGATCAGGAGGTAGAGAAGCCGAAGGGAAGGGGGCCATACCGTTGGGCCCGTTCCGGGGTGCTGCCGGCGGTCCAGGGCTGTATATCGAACGCGAGTCGGTGCATGTGCTTTGACGGTTCGGGCCGTGCGCTGGATCTCACGGAAGCGGAGTGTCGGCGGGCGGTGACGCGTCCCATGCCGATCAACATTGGCGGTCGACGTAGGGGGGATTCGATGTGATCGAGGTATTCATGCTGATGGTCTTTGGCATCGCGGTTGAGTGGGCCTGGAACCGGCCGTCTTCATTGCGCGACTGTCTCGCGGGGTTCCTGTTCTACTTCGGCGCGGAGCTCGTCGGCGCGATCTGCGTTTTGACCTGGTGGTACACGACCGGGATTCCTGAGGGTGCATGGCCACGCTCGTTGTTCCTGGTCGAATGCCTGTCGCTCCTGGTCCTCTCGGAGGTGTCCTGGTATTGGCTTCACCGCTGGGGTCATACGCGCCAGGGCTGGCCCTGGCATCGTTGGCACCATGTCCCTGACCGATACGGTGTCTGGCTGACGCCTATCGGCCACCCGGTATTTGTGGTGATGGCGGTTGTCTCGCGGGTGATTCCTGGGCTGGCGCTGGGTGCTTCGCCGGAGGCCTACGCGGTGGTCGGCATTTTCCAGATGGGGATATCGACAGTAGGGCATTACAACGTCGACGCGGGCCGATGGCTGTCGCGGATCGTGGTCACCCCGGCGCTTCATCGCTGGCACCACGCTCCAGGAGCGCGGGTCAATTACGGCCTGTCGCTCACGCTCTGGGACCAGGTGTTCCGTACGTACTATCTGCCGCGCCGTGAGGCTGCGCGTCTGGGTGTGAAGGATCAGGGGCCGGGAGAATATGAGATCTCGGACCAGCTGCTCGATCCCTTCCGCCGGGGAGTGGGGTAACGCCCTATTCCCGCCTTCCTTCCTGCTGGCCTTCCTTTCTGGATCTGAGAGTCGTTGTTGTGTCGGCGACCGTGGCGCTGGGCTAGCGATTACCAACGGCCTCGGCCTGGGGTCCAGGTTGAAGGCTTTACCTCGGCGTGGGTGGGTCGGCTAGAACAGGAGGTATTGGACGGGGGCCGCGTGGAGGCGCTTCAGTTCCGCCTGGAGCTGGCGGCAGATCCACACCGACCGAACCTCATCGGGTGAGACGCCCTGACCATCCGGGTCCATCAATATATCCCCCATGAAGCGCCAGCCGTCCCAGGCTTGCGCGTAGCTCGGTGGCCGTCCGTGGCCGATGATATCCACCAATCTCCGGATCTCCAGCGGCGCGCTGTCCTGGTCGAGCCAGCGACGCAGCGTAGTCCGGTGCCTGCCGGTGAGTTCTTGTAGGTTCTCGAGGCTCAGGCGCGAATGCGCCAGAAGATCGGCGAATTGCATTTTCCCCCCTTAGCTGTGGTGAATGGCGGGGGGTCTCAGGCAGGAACCATGCCGCGCGGGGTCCGCTCGGCGATTTTACATAATATACATTATACGCAGTTCGAGTGACTGAGGGGCCGTCACGGCTTTCCCGGGCGGGCCCCTTGCGGCCTGTCAAGTTGACCTCTGTCACTATGGCTGGGACGAACCTCAGGCACGTTGTTGAGAGCTTCGACGTAAATGCACTCAGAGGTTGCGATATGCTCCAGCGTATCCTCGCGGCCACCGACGGCTCCGAGAACGCCGAGCGCGCCGTTCACCTGGCCGCAGAGATCGCCCGTCGCTTCGAGGCGACCCTGCTTGTCGCCCATGTGCTGGTCGAGCGCCCATCGGCCGATGAGATCGGAAGCATGAGCACACTGATGCGCGAGCTCGGCCACATGCCGTTCGCGCCGCTTCACATGGACGATTTGATCCAGAGTCTCGCCAGGCGCGACGGTCACGGTGCGATCAGGGATCCCGCCGATGCGATCAGGGCCGTCGCGGATCACCATCTCTCCCACGCCCAGCAGCTGGCGCGGGATACCGGTGTCCGGCATGTGGAGACCCGGCTGCTTGAGGGCGCCCCGCCGGCCAACCAGCTGGTCCGTGCCGCGGAGGCTGAGCGCTGCGATCTGATCGTCATCGGCAATCGTGGTCTCGGTGCCATCAAGAGCCTCTTCATTGGCAGCGTGTCCCGCAGGGTAACGGAGCACGCCGGAACCAGTTGCCTGACCGCCCGTTAGCCATCGCGCAGGTCTCTACCGGACCGCCCTGTGCGGCCCGCGCAGCCCGTGGAAGTCACGTGGCGGACACGCTGAAGGATCAGGGAGATGACCCATGACACCCGATAGTGAGACCAAGGAGTCCGGTACCGAGGTTGCGCAGGAGCCCCGTTACCAGGCCACGGCGCGGAGGCGCCGCCCGAGCTCGGAGCTTGGGCTGGATTCCGTGCACAAGCTGTTCGACGAGATGTTCGGAGAGGATACTGAGCAGATGCCGTCGTCGCCGGACAATAATGGGCCGGCTTCCGATGATGCGACCTGACGGGTCACCCGCCGCAATACACGCAGCATCGGAGAGATGTAAATCATGGCAACGAAGAACATCTTCGTAATCGGCCTGGACGAATTCAACCGATCACACCTGGAGCGGATCAGGGGCGCGTCGCAATACCGCTTCCACGGCCTGCTTCCCCTGGAGACAGCTGTCCATGCGGAGAATTACGACGTCGACGCCCTCCTCGCGGAGGCCCGTTCCGAGCTCGAGGGCTTTGCCGGCAGCGTGGACGCGATTGTCAGCTATTGGGACTTCCCCAGCAGCGCCATGGTGCCGATCCTGCGCCAATGGATGGGACTGCCCTCGCCATCCCTGGAGTCGGTGCTCATGTGCGAGCACAAGTACTGGAGCCGGGTCGAACAGACGCGGGCCGTGCCTGAACACGTGCCGGCGTTCGCGGCGTTCAACCCTTTCGATGCCGACCCGTTGGCGCAGATCGATCTCCCGTACCCCTTCTGGATCAAGCCGGTCAAGGCGCACTCCTCGCAGCTTGGCTTTCACATAGCCGGCCGGGCGGACTTCGAGGCCGCCCTGCCCGTTATCCGCGACGGCATCGGCCGTTTGGCGACGCCCTTCGATACCGTCCTCCGCTACGCCGACGTACCGGCGGAAATCGCACCCATCGGCGGTCACTACTGCCTCGCCGAGGCCATCATTTCCGAGGGACTCCAGTGCACGCTGGAAGGCTACGTCCAGAATGGGCGCACGCACGTCTACGGCGTCGTGGACTCCCTGCGCAAGGGAAAGTACGGCTCCTGCTTCACCCGCTATGTGTACCCGTCCGATCTTCCGTCGGACGTGACCGACCGGATGAAGGCGATAACGGGGCGGTTTTTCGAGCACATCGGTTTCGATCAGGCGACCTTCAACATCGAGTTCTTCTACGACTCCGATCGCGACGAGATCAAGCTGCTGGAGATCAACCCGCGTATCTCGAAGTCGCATTCGCCGCTATTCGAGCTGGTGGACGGCGCCTCCCATCAACAGGTCATGGTGGAGGTGGCCCTGGGGAAGGACCCCGGTTTTCCCGAACGGGAAGGCCGCTATCCGATGGCCGCGAAGTTCATGACCCGCGTCTACCAGGACGCGCGGGTCGTGGCGGTGCCGTCCGAGGCCGATATTGCCGCCGCGCACAGCAGCGTACCGGGCACGGAGATCGAGCTGGGTGTGGAGGCCGGGCAGCACCTCTCGGAGCTTTTGCACCAGGACCCCTATTCCTATGAGGTCGCGGTGATCTTCATTGGCGGTGAGCGCGAGGCCGATCTGGAAGACAAGTACCGGCGTTGCATTGGCATGCTGCCGTTCGAGTTCGACCCGCCCATCGAGGACGATCTCTATCTTGCCTGAGAGCGGTCAGAACAGGCGCATCGCCATATGGTTGCTTGATGTCCATTGTCATGACGAGACCACAATAATCTGATTGTGCAACGATTATTGCGCTAAAGATCGATAACTTCACCCAGCTCGGCGACGGTTGCCGTCCAGCCGAAGCGGTCGTGAAGATACCTGCGGAAGGCGTCCGCCGCCGCCGGCTCGCCATGAGTGACGTAAACCTTCGGGTGAAGATCGCTCCGCGCCAGCCAGTCGCCGATCTCCCGGTAGTCCGCGTGGGCCGACAGGCCGTCGAGGACATCCACCTCGGCGCGGATCCGGTGATAACTGCCGAAGAACTTCAGGTGATCCGCCCCGTCCATCAGCGTCCGCCCGCGCGTCCCCTCGGCCTGGTAGCCGCAGAGCAGGATCGTGTTCCTGTGGTGATCGCCGAAGGCCTGCAGGTGGTGCAGGATACGCCCGCCGGTCAGCATGCCGCTGGCGGAGACGATGATCATCGGGCCGCGGCGCATGTTGAGCCGCTTGGACTGCTCCACGGTCTGGACGAAGGTGACGTCTTCGTTGACCGCCTCGCACTCGGCCTCGCTCAAGCGGTGCTCGTCGGCGTGGTTCCAGAATATCTCGGTGGCGCTGTTGGCCATGGGGCTGTTCAGGAAGATGGGCATGCGCGGGATCGCGTCCCGGCGGCGCAGGCTGCTCAACAGGTACAGCAGGGTCTGCGCGCGGCCCACGGCGAACGCCGGAATCAGTAGCACCCCGCCCCGCTCGGCGGTGCGCCTGACCACCTCGCCGAGTTGCTCCTCCACGGCGATGCCCGGGTGCCGGCGATCGCCGTAGGTGGATTCGGCGATCAGATAATCGGTGTCCGGCAGCGTCTCGGGGGCCTTCATGACGGGATCGTCCGGCCGGCCCACGTCGCCGCTGAAACAGATGCGGCGGCCCCCGACCTCCACTTCGATACTGGACGCGCCGATGATATGACCCGCACGCCGCCAGGTGAGCCGCATGGGGCCCACCTCGGTCCGTTCATGGAAAGCCACGTCGCGGAAGCTGTGCAACGCCCGCCTGCCCTCTTCTTCCGTATACAACGGCAACGCCGGCGTGTGCTTGGAGTAGCCCCGGCGGTTGGCCAGCTTCGCCTCCTCCTCCTGCAGGTGGCCGCTGTCGGGGAGAAGCACGCCGCAAAGGTCCCGCGTGCCGGCCGTGGCGTACACCGGGCCGGCATAGCCCTGCTTAATCAGCCGCGGCAGATAGCCGGAGTGATCGATATGGGCATGGGTCAGGGCCACGGCATTGATGGTCTTGGGTTCGACGGGAAACGCCTGCCAGTTGCGCTCGCGCAGGCGCTTGACGCCCTGGAACAGGCCGCAGTCGATGAGCAGCCGGAAGCCGTCGTATTCGAGGAGGTAGCGCGAGCCCGTCACCGTGCCCGCGGCCCCGAGGAAGTGCAGTTTCGGTTTCATGCCCCGAGTCTACCTCCGGCGGCCGGCGGTGCCTGGTGATTCAGATCATCCCGCGGTGCGCGCCTTGCGCTCCGCGCTGGCCTGCAATGCCTGGGCCACCTTTGAGACCGGCGCCCGTCCGAGGGCGTCGCAGATATAGCGCCCGGCGCCGGATACCGCCTCCAAGTCCACGCCCGTGCCGATGCCCATGCCGTCGAGCATGTAGAGCACATCCTCGGTGGCGACATTGCCCGCCGCCCCGGGGGCGTAGGGGCAACCGCCCAACCCCGCCACCGCGCTGTCGATGGTGGCCACGCCCTGCTCCAGCACGGCGAAAAGGTTGGCCAGGGCCTGGCCGTAGGTGTCGTGGAAATGCGCGGCGAGCGAGGCCAGCGGAACGCGCGCGGCGACCGCTTGAACCATGGCCCGCGCCTTCAGCGGCGTACCCACGCCGATGGTGTCGCCCAGGGAGATCTCGTAGCAGCCCATCTCGAACAGCGACGCCGCCACGCCAGCCACGGCGTCGGGATCGATTGCACCCTCGTAGGGGCAGCCGAGCACGCAGGAGACGTAGCCCCGCACCGGCACGCCTCGTTCGCGTGCCGCCTCCACCACGGGCCGGAATCGCTCCAGGCTCTCCGCGATGCTGCAGTTTATATTGCGGCGGGAGAACGACTCGGAGGCCGCGCCGAATACGGCGACCTCCTCGGCACCGGCCTCCATGGCCGCTTCGAAACCTTTCATGTTGGGCGTCAGCACCGGGTAGCTCGTGCCCGCCCGCCGCCGGATGCCGCGCACCACGCCGTCGCTGCCGGCCATTTGCGGCACCCATTTCGGGGAAACGAAGGCGCCGGCCTCGACTGCAGGCAGCCCCGCGGCCGCCAGGCGCTCGATGAGCTCGATCTTCACCTCGGCGGGCACGGCCTCGGGCTCGTTCTGCAGCCCGTCGCGCGGGCCCACCTCGACGATCTTCACATGCTGCGGCAATGCCATCACACCGCCCTCCAGTATCCCGCGTGGCTAGGCGTCGCCCTTTTCGGCGGCTTCCGCCTCCGTGCTGGTGGCTATCGTGAGCAGCTCCTGCCCCTCTTCCACCTGATCGTTGACCTTGTAGTTCACGGCTTCGACCACCCCGTCGGCGGGCGCCGAGATGGTCAGCTCCATCTTCATCGCCGTCAGTACCATCAGGGTCTCCCCTTCCCGCACGCTCTGCCCTGGGCTCACGAGCACCTGGATCACCTGCCCCGGCATGGGCGCGGTCAGACTGCCCTCGCGGACCTCGTCCTCCATGCCGGCCGTGAGCGGGTCGTGGAGCGTCAGCCGGTACAGCGAACCGCCGTCGATGATGTTGATCTCCGCCCCGCGCGCGACTGCATCCACCGTGAAGCGCATGCCGTCGAGCTCGACGCGGTAGCTGTCGCCCTCCAGGCGGCGGGCCGCCGCCCTGACGGTCCCCTCCGGCAGCTCCAGCAGAAAATGACCGGCCCGATAGTGGGCCACCACGGTAATGTCGCGCTCGCCGTCACGCAGATGCAACGTGTGGTGGTTGTCGTCGTTCATGACCCACCCACTGGTGGACCACCACGGGGAGTACGGATCGCCGGAGAGCCCGGCGGCGCTGGCGGCGGCCTCGTCGACGCGCAGCAGCTCGGCCAGGCAGGCGGCCGCGAGCA
>JACDUA010000041.1 GCA_013519935.1 Ectothiorhodospiraceae bacterium WFHF3C12
GCCGCCCCGAGCACGGCCACCACCGTGTCGCCGGCGCCCGTGACGTCGTAAACCTCCCGGGCCAGCGCCGGCAGGTGCGTGGCATCGCCGTCGGTAGCCACGAGGCTCATCCCCTGTTCCCCGCGGGTGATCAGCACGGCGTCGAAGAAGTGCTGACGGCCCATGTCGCGGCCGCGGGTCTCCAGGGTCAGGTCGTCCGGGCAGGCGCCAACCACGTCCTCGAACTCGGAGAGGTTCGGGGTGATCACCGTGGCCCCGGCATAGATGCTGAAATCCCGGCCCTTCGGATCCACGACCACGGCAACGCCGGCGCGGCGCGCCCTTTCGATCAGCGCCGGCACCTCGGACAGGGTGCCCTTGGCATAGTCGGAGAGCACCAGCACGTCGATGCCATCCAACGCCTGCTCGAAGGCGTTCTGGAAGCTCACCGTGTCGAACCCCTCCAGGCGCTGCTCGAAATCCAGGCGTATGAGCTGCTGGTGCCGGCTGAGCACCCGCAGCTTGGTAATGGTCGGAATGCCCGGCACCCGCTGGAAGCGGCAGTCGATCTGCGCTTCCCCGAGCTTCGCCTCCAGCCGGTCGGCCGCGGCGTCGTCGCCGGTCACGGCCAGCAGTACCGGACGTGCGCCCAGGGCGGCGATGTTGAGGGCCACGTTTGCCGCGCCCCCGGCGCGCTCCTCCTCCTCGCCGACGTTGACCACCGGCACGGGCGCCTCGGGCGAAACGCGGCTGGTGCTACCGTGCCAATAGCGGTCCAGCATTACATCGCCCACCACGAGCACCCTGGCATTGGCGAAATCGGGAACTGAAAGCTGCATGCTTGGCCTCAAGCAGGTAAATTGCCGGGTTTTCGGCTCCTTGGCCGCATCGGCGACGCGGCTTCGTCGCTGTGGATTCTACCAGCCCCGCGAGAGCGGGCGGACGCATGGTCACTGGCAACATGGCACGGCACGAAAAAACGCTACCGCAGAATCTCGCCCATCCGCGGCACTGGGGCCAGTGGCTGACCCTGGGTCTGCTCTGGCTGCTGGCCCGGCTGCCCCATCGCGCCGCCCTGCGCGTGGGCGAATGGCTGGGGTTGCTGGCACACCGGCTCTGGGGAAGCCGGCGACGCGTCGTCGAGCGCAACCTGGCGCTGTGTTTCCCGGACATGGATCCTGCCGAGCGGGCGGCGCTTCGCAAGCGCAACTTCCGTTTCCTGGGCCGGGGCATCGCCGAGCTGGCCCTGTCCTGGTACGGCGGCCCGGCCGTCGACCGGATACCGTTGCACGTGAAAGGCGTGGAGAACCTGGAAGCGGCCAGGGCCGGAGGGCGGCCCGTCATCCTGCTCTCGGGCCACTTCATGAGCGTCGAGCTCGCCGCGCGGCTGATCGGCTGGCAGGTACGCCTGGGGGCGATGTACAAGCCGATGAAAAAACGCCCGGTGTTCGATCGCGCCCTGCTGCGCGGGCGCTCCCGGACGCTGCCCGCGATCCTGCCGCGCGACGACGTCCGCGGCATCGTCCGGGCCCTGAGATCGGGCATACCCATGTGGTATGCCGGCGATCAGGACTACGGCCGGCGCCACAGCGTCTTCGTGCCGTTCTTCGGCGTCCCCGCGGCGACCATCACGGCCCTCACCCGACTCGCGCGCATGAGCGGCGCCGCAGTGGTGCCGCTGCAGTTTTACGCCGATACCCGCGACGGGAGTTACCGGGTGGTTTTCGAGCCGGCGTGGACCGATTTTCCCAGCGGCGACGAGGCGGCCGACGCCCGGCGGATGAACGAATTCATCGAACGCGCGGTGCGGGCCCACCCGGAGCAGTACCTGTGGATTCACCGGCGCTTCAAGCGTCAGCCGGACCCGGCGACCTATCTCTACCCGGACTGACGGCCCGTTTCTTGAACAACGTCCGTTCCTCGTACGCCCCATTGATCTACAGTCGCGGGCGTGGACAATGCGGGCGCTTGCCAAAATTTCCGGAGGTCTTGCCACGACTTGGCGACACCTCTTGAGGCGTTATTGACGGGAGTGGATCGATGGACATCGACGCCCTCGAAGCGATGCTCGATCGCGGTCAGGACGGCGCCATGCTGCGCCTGACGCTGGGGCGGGCCTACCGGGAGCGCGGCGAGATGGAACTGGCGGAACGCCACCTCGGCGAAGCCGTGCGCCAGAAGCCCGACTACGCTGCGGCCTGGAAGAGCCTCGCCCAGTGTCAGGAGGCCGCCGGCCGCGACCGGGAGGCCCTGGCCAGCTACCGTGGCGGCCTGGAATCGGCCCGCGCGAATGGCGACATGCAGCTGGTCAAGGAAATGGAAGTCTTCAGTCGCCGCCTGGAGCGGCGCCTCGACAATGCGGCCGAGTGACGGCGCCGCCGCGCCGGCCAACGCCAACACCACCACAGACACAGGCGGGTGAATGCCGTGACGAGCTGGCAGGAACAAATGGAGCAGATGCTGGGCGCGTGGACGCAGGCCCAGCGGCGGTTGTGGGACAACTGGCTGGAGGCGGTAAAGGATTTCAACGGCCTGCCCGGCCACGCCGAGAGCGGGGACCGCAGCACCTACCAATCCAGCCTCGACGCCTGGGAACAGTCCGTACAGCGCGCGCTCAAGGCGCAGCAGGAATGGACCCGGGGCTGGACCGAACGCCTGCTGGGTGAGCAGGAGGCCCCGGAAGCCGCCGCACAATGGGTTCAGCAGGTCCAGAACACCATGCGGGGCTGGACTCAGGCCCAGAGCCAGCTGTGGAACGCCTGGTTCGACAGCATCAAGGGCATGGACCCGGAAGAGGTCAGTGCCAAGTGGGAAACGGAAGGCCAGGAGATCATCCGTGCCTGGCAGGAGGCCACCCAGCGTGCCCAGGAGGCCCTGGACGAGTGGGTCCGCATCGCCGGTCAGAACACCGTGGCCGACCCGCCCCCGGAGCCGCCCGCCACACCGCCCCGGGCTGGCCGTAACGGCGAGTGAGCCATTCAAACCGTATGCAGCGGAGGCGTGCGCCGTGCTGCGGCGGCGTAACGCCGCCGCCACATCGCTGCCGGCTGGTGAACGCGCCGGCTATGCCCCAGGATGCCGGCCGGATGTCGCCGGGGGGCGGGCGATCGCCGATCGGACGCCGTTGTGCGGGCTAGAGACGGGGGATGGGGACGAAAAAAAACCGGCACGTCCGTTGCGCCGGTCTTTCAATACACTTGGCTGGAGGTGATCGGCGCGACAGCCCAATTCCAGTTGGCAGGAAAGTGCTCCATACTTCAGCCGCGCGGTCTTCCCTGTTGCTTGTTATTGCTTCCGGCACCATTCCGTGGTGCGGCACGCCTATAGCGTGCAATTGTCATGCTGCCACCGCCCAAGCGGCTTGGCTGTCAGCACGAATGGACAAATCGTGTAAGAATTTTCTTACAAGTCACATTTCTGAAATGTCTCGAAACCGGCCATGATTGCACTTCTGCAGCGGGTCACCCACGCCCGGGTCACCGTGGACGATCGCACCGTCGGCGAGATCGGCCCCGGCGTGCTCGCGCTGATCGGCGTGGAGGCCGGTGACACACCGGCCCAGGCCGACCGGCTGCTGGAGCGTGTAATCGGCTACCGGGTGTTTCCGGACGCCGCCGGACGCATGAACCGTTCCGTCGCGGAGACCGGCGGCGGCCTGTTACTCGTACCCCAGTTCACCCTGGCCGCCGACACCCGCAAGGGCAACCGGCCAAGCTTCACCCCCGCCGCCCCACCGGCCGATGGTGAGCGGCTGTTCGCCTACCTTGCCGACGCGGCGCGGCAACGGCATCGGGATGTGGCCACCGGCCGGTTCGGCGCGGACATGCAGGTGATGCTGACCAACGACGGCCCGGTCACGTTCTGGCTGCAGGCGCCGCCGCCACGCGAAGGCTGAAGCCCCCGCGGCTCACTCCCAACGCCCTGGTAGGCGTGGTATGCTCCGCCCGAATCGAGACGGCGGCCCGCTTGGCATTCCACTATTGCCGCTTCCCCCGTGACGGGGCGGCCGCCGCCCATGCAACACCGAGGTCCCCGATGGCAGAACGCACTGCGAGCGTGGAACGCAACACCCTGGAAACCCAGGTCCGAATCGAGATCAATCTTGACGGCACGGGTCAGGCCGATCTTCACACCGGGGTACCGTTCTTCAACCACATGCTCGAGCAGATTGCCCGGCATGGCATGCTCGACCTGAGCATCCACGCCGAGGGCGACCTGGAGATCGACGCCCACCATACCGTGGAGGACGTGGGCATCACGCTGGGCCAGGCGTTGCGGGAGGCCGTCGGCGACAAGCGCGGCATCCTGCGCTACGGCCACGCCTACGTGCCGCTGGACGAAGCGCTCTCGCGGGTGGTGATCGATCTCTCCGGGCGCCCGGGTCTGGAATACGAGGTGGACTATCCACGCGCCCGCATCGGCGACTTCGACGTGGACCTGATCCGTGAGTTCTTCCAGGGGCTGGTCAACCACGCGGCGATGACGCTGCACGTGGACAACCTGCGTGGGCGCAACGCGCACCATATCGCCGAGACGGCCTTCAAGGCCTTCGGCCGGGCACTGCGGATGGCCGTGGAACGGGATCCGCGCGCGCAGGGCGGCATGCCCTCCACCAAGGGCACGCTCTGAGACGGGAACGGGGTGCCGCGGCACCGCCTTCAGGACCGGACGCAGATATCCAGCAAGCGCATGACGCAAGTTGCAGTCGTTGATTACGGGATGGGCAACCTGCGCTCCGTGGCCAAGGCCCTGGAGTTCGTGGGTGCCGCCGAAGTACGTATTACCGATGACGCCGAGGTGATCGCCGCCGCCGAGCGGGTGGTCTTCCCCGGCCAGGGCGCCGTGCGGGACTGCATGAGCGCGCTGCAGCGTCACGAGCTTGTCGACGTCCTGCGCCAGACCATCGCGGACCGGCCGTTTCTCGGCGTGTGCATGGGCATGCAGGCACTGCTCACCCGCAGCGAGGAGAACGAGGGCGTGGCGGCCCTGGACCTGATGCCGGGGCTGGTGCGGCACTTTCGAGGATTGACCGGCGGCGATCCGGCCCTGAAGATTCCGCACATGGGCTGGAACGGGGTCCACCAGGTCCGGGCACACCCGCTTTGGGCGGATATCGAGGACGGCGCGCGCTTCTATTTCGTTCACAGCTATTACGTCGAGCCGCGCGACGCGGCCATGATTTACGGCGAGACGGAATACGGCGCACCCTTCGCCTCGGCCATCGGGCAGGGCAACGCCTTCGCCACCCAGTTCCATCCGGAGAAGAGCCAGCGCGCCGGTCTGCAGCTGCTGCGGAACTTCCTGCGCTGGGACGGCACGACCAAAGCCAGTCAGTCTTAACGGTTCCAAGAGGACAAAATGCTTCTGATACCCGCCATCGACCTCAAAGACGGCAAATGCGTCCGCCTGCGGCAGGGACGCATGGAGGACGAGACGGTTTTTTCCGACGATCCCGTGGCCATGGCGGAACGCTGGATCGAGGCGGGCAGCCGGCGCCTGCACATCGTCGACCTCAACGGCGCGGTGGCCGGCTTCCCGGTCAATGCCGATATCATCGGCCGGATCTCCGAAGCCTTCCCCGACGTGGAAATCCAGGTCGGCGGCGGCATCCGCTCTTTCGATGTCATCCAGACCTATCTCGACGTCGGCGTCGACTACGTGATCATAGGTACGCAGGCCGTGCGCGCGCCCCACTTCGTCGACGACGCCTGCCTGGAGTTCCCCGGGCACATCATCGTCGGACTGGACGCCAAAGACGGGAAAGTGGCCACCGACGCCTGGTCGAAGGTCTCCACCCACGACGCGCTGGAAATGGCCCGGCGATTCGAGGAGGCGGGCGTCGAAGCGCTGGTGTTCACCGATATCGGCCGCGACGGAATGATGCGCGGGCTCAATGCCGACGCCACGCGGCGCCTGGCCGAGGCGGTCAGCATTCCGGTCATCGCCTCCGGCGGCGTCACCAACATGGACGACGTGCGCACGCTGTGCGAAATCGCCGCCAGCGGTGTCGCCGGGGCCATCGTCGGCCGCGCCATCTACGAGGGCAGTCTCGATCTGGCTGAAGCCCAGACCCTCGCCCGGCAGCTTACCGAGGCCTGAAGGGGCCATGGGTCTGGCGAAGCGCATCATTCCCTGCCTGGACGTGGACGGCGGACGCGTCGTCAAGGGCGTGCGCTTCGTGGACATCCGCGACGCCGGCGACCCGGTGGAGATCGCACGGATCTACGACGAGCAAGGCGCCGACGAGCTGACCTTTCTCGACATCACCGCCAGCTCCGACGAGCGCGAGACCATGGTCCACGTGGTCGAGGACGTGGCCGCCCAGGTATTCATCCCGCTGACGGTCGGCGGGGGCATCCGCAGCGTCGCCGACGTACGCCGCATGCTCAACGCCGGCGCCGACAAGGTGGCCATCAACACTGCCGCCGTCCACGAGCCCGAGCTCGTCGCCCGGGCCGCCCAGCGCTATGGCTCCCAGTGCATCGTCGTGGCCGTTGACGCCAAGCAGGTCGAGAACGGCGCGCGGCCGCGCTGGGAGGTCTTCACCCACGGCGGACGCAAGCCGACCGGCCTCGACGCGGTGCAATGGGCCGCGCGTATGGCCGAGCTCGGCGCCGGCGAGATCCTGCTCACCAGCATGGACCGCGACGGTACGCGTGAGGGTTTCGACCTGGCGCTGACCCGGGCCGTGTGCGAGGCGGTGCCGGTGCCGGTCATCGCCTCCGGCGGCGTGGGCAACCTGGATCACCTCGTGGAGGGCATCCGCGACGGCCATGCCGACGCGGTTCTCGCGGCCAGCATCTTCCATTTCGGTGAACATACCGTTGGCGAGGCCAAGGCCTACATGGCCGAGCGCGGCATCGAGGTGCGGCAGTGACCGGCTGGCTGGACCAGATCGCCTGGAATGAGCAGGGGTTGGTCCCGGCCGTCGCCCAGGACGCCGCCTCCGGCGAAGTGCTGATGATGGCCTGGATGGACCGGGAGGCCCTGGCGGAGACGGCGCGCACCGGCGTGGCCGTCTACTTCTCCCGCTCGCGGGGTAGACTCTGGCGCAAGGGCGAGTCCTCCGGCCACACCCAGCGGGTCCACGCGATCCGCATCGATTGCGACGCCGACGTGGTCCTGCTGCAGGTGGAGCAGGTCGGCGGCATCGCCTGCCACACCGGCCGGCGCACCTGCTTCTACCGCGAGCTGCGCGACGGTGCATGGACCGAGATCGCGCCGGTGCTGAAGGATCCGGAATCCATTTACGGCGGTGAGGTCTAATCCATGAGCGACGTGCTTCAGCGACTGGCCGAGGTGCTCGAGGCGCGCAAAGGTGCGGACCCGGAAAGCTCCTACGTGGCGAAGCTCTACGCCAAGGGTACCGACCACATGCTCAAGAAGATCGGCGAGGAGGCAACCGAGGCGGTGCTGGCCGCAAAAGCGGGCGACCGCGAACAGATCGTTTATGAGACGGCCGATCTGTGGTTCCATACACTCGTCATGCTCGCGGTCAATGACCTTGGTCCGGATGACGTGTTGCGCGAGCTCGATCGCCGGTTCGGACTCTCGGGTCTGGATGAGAAGGCGTCCCGGGAAGATCAACGCTGACTATAACGATAGCCGCGGGCGACGACCCCGTGGACGGGAGGTAACAATGGGTATTGGTGGTATTAGCATCTGGTCGCTGCTGCTTATCCTGGTCATCGTGCTGCTGCTGTTCGGCACCAAGAAGCTGCGTAACGTCGGCGGCGACCTGGGCGGGGCCATCAAGGGCTTCAAGGACGCCGTGAAGGACGGGGAAAGCGGCGAAGGCAAGGACCAGGACCAGGCTCAGCTGCAGGAAAACAAGTCCGAAGAGCAGTCGCAGAAGGCCGAATCCGAGGAAGAGAAGAAGCAGCATTCTTCCTGATCCCCTGACACGCTACGGACCCTTGACCCATGTTTGACGCCGGCTTCTGGGAGCTGCTGGTCATCGGCGTGATCGCGCTGGTCGTGGTCGGCCCCGAGCGGCTGCCCAGGCTGGCCCGGACCGTCGGGCTGTGGGTGGGCCGGGCACGCCACGCCTTCTACTCCGTGCGCGACGAAATCGAGCGGGAAGCCAACGCCGAAGGCCTGCGCGAGACGGAGCAGTCCATCCGCCGGTCCATGCGGGAGACCGAATCGGAGCTGCGCTCCGAGATGGAGTCCGCCGGCCGCGAAGGCGAGGACAGTATCCGCGAGGCCCGGGAAGCAACCGAGAGCAGCCCCGCCGACAGCCCAGACGGCGGCGCTGACGAGACGCCCGACGACACCAGGGCGCGGACCCGAGAGGACGCGTCGGACACCAGGCATGGCTGAAGGCAAAGACACCTACGACGACCAGGACCGGCCGCTGCTCGCCCACCTGCTGGAGCTGCGCAGCCGGTTGATCCGCACGCTGCTGGTCATCCTGGTGATCTTCCTGGCGATCTACCCCTTCCGCGAGCCCCTCTACACGCTGCTCGCAGGGCCGCTGCGCAAGGCCCTGCCGGAAGGGGCCACCATGATCGCCACCCAGGTGGCCACGCCCTTCCTGGTACCGCTGAAACTGGCGCTGGTGGCGGCCTTCTTCGTCAGCGTGCCCTACGTGCTCTATCAGCTGTGGTCCTTCGTCGCGCCGGGGCTCTACCGCCACGAACGCCGCCTCGTGGTGCCGCTGATGGTCGCCAGCAGCGCGCTGTTCTACCTGGGCATGGCATTCTCGTTCTTCGTGGTCTTCCCGCTGGTGTTCGCCTTCTTCAGCGCCGCCACGCCCGAGGGCGTGGCGATGATGACGGACATCAACGAGTACCTGAGCTTCGTGCTCATGCTCTTCTTTGCCTTCGGTGCCGCGTTCCAGGTGCCCGTGGCCACCATCCTGCTGGTCTACACCGGCGCCACCACGAAGCAGGCCCTGGCGGCGAAACGCCCCTACGTGATCGTGGGGGCCTTCGTGGTCGGCATGCTGCTGACACCGCCGGACATCATTTCCCAGGTCCTGCTCGCCGTGCCCGTCTGGCTGCTGTTTGAGCTCGGGGTGATCTTCTCGGCGTATTTCGTGCGCCGGCCCAGGGAGGCGGAGTAGCGGCCCGGCGGACTCGCTCACCGATTCTGACCTGTTGGATGGCAAGCCCATCCGACATCTGCTTCGGGGTCATCGAAGACCAGATACCCCCTGTGCCGAAGATCGCTTGAACCGCGGGGCGGTTTCTACGCCCTGGTGCCGCCGAACCCCCGCCCCTGGCGGGAGAGCGGCCAGGAAGCGGGGGAAGCCCATTCGCGGCGACGACGCCGTTCCCCACGGCCAATCCAGCGGGCCACCCGCAGGTGTCCGATAACACCCGGCATAGCTGCCCCCTGCAGATGACCCACGGCACCCGTAGGAGCGGCGCAATCCGCTATGGCGGCGCGAACGACGGTGCTACCCGCCCCGCAGATGGGCCGGCGGCTGCACGAGCCGGAAACGGAAATGGGCGAACAGCTGGGAAGTGACGACCCGTTCCGTGAGCTTGATATAGATGGACAGATCGCTCATCACCAGCCGCAGCACGGTACCGGGCTCGTAGACCCCGACGGGGGCCAGCAGCGTGGTCTCCTCCGTCAACGGGTTCACGCGCGGCACCAGGATGCCCCGCAGGTATTCGGTATCCCGGCCGGCTCCCTGCACGGCCTTGGTCCCGACGGCGTAGCCGCTGTCGGCCACATTGCGCACCCCCGCCTCCAGACCGCCATCGGGGCGGGTTCGCAACCAGCGGACCTGGGCGAGCTTCCAGGCCTGGGGTGGGGCATTGCCGTCATCGGAATACGCCATGAGCTCACCGACGCGCATCCGCATTTCGACTGGATCCACGCAGAAAAGAGCCATGCCACCGGCGCTCACGTTCTTGCGGTTCCAGGTCACGGCCCGGTACTGAGCCCGGCGTTGAGCCCCGGCGCCCGATTCCCCAATACCCACCAGATGCGCCCGGCGCCAGACGTCGTCGACCTCCGGATCCCGGGCGCGGAAGGCCGAGCGGCGCCCCTCGGGCTCGGCAGGCGTGACGGGATCGGTCAGGTACTCCGAATCGGAAAGCGTGAGCGCCGGTTCCGTCTGCTCGGTGATCCCGTTCAGCCGCTGCGTCCAGCGCGCTTCATCGGCGTCCGGATTGAAGCTGCGCCGGCCGTTGAGGAAGAAATGGCAGCCGCTGAGCCCGGCGACGACGCTCACTCGGGCAACCGTCGTGCGGCGCGTGTCAACGCGTTCCTGGCGACCGCCCAGCGCCTCGCGGAAACGCAGGTACATGTTGCGCTGCATGCGCAGGCCGAGCGCCGCCCTGCTGGGGCGCTCGGCCAGTTCCCCTTCCAGCGACTCCAGCCTGTCGTCGACCGCCGCCACCAGCTGATCGAGCTGAATGATACGAGGCAGATCCGGCGTCGGCAGGCGCCGCTCCCGAGACCGGTAATGCGGCGGCAGGCTGCCGCACAGGTCCACGACGAACTGCCCGGGCAGCTCCTGCCAGCGGTGGGGCTCCACCAGCCGCACCAGGTGGACCCAGCGACCGATACGCCGATAGAGCTCCGCGGCTTCACCCTGGAGCAGGTGGTGGGGGTTCGCCAGTGCGAGCACCACCATCCGCAGATAGGCCTGCTTGATGGCCAGCGCCGTCTCGTCCCGGTCCCCCTCCGCCTCGAAGGGCTGGGCCTGCAGCTTGAGCGCCTCGGCATTGAGATACAGGCAATGGACATCCCGCCAGAGATCCGTCGGCTCGGGCGCGTAGAGCCGGTAGTGTTCCAGCAGACTGCGCCCGCCCACCAGCAGCGCGCGCTGCAGGGCCAGCTTCAGCGGCGGGCCATGGGAAGGCTCACCGTGCTCGCGGGCGGCGAGCCGCTGATTGACGGACAGCTTGTACCCCTCGTTGAGCAACGCCAGCAGCCGCGTCGTGGCGGCGGCGGCCTGCTGCGCCTGCTCCGGCAGGGGCAGGGAGAGGTTGCGGTACCCCTGCACCAGCGTGTCGCAGGTATCGAGTACCGGCGGCCGCAGTCGTTCCATGGCCACCAGCCGGTCCATACGCTCCAGCCGGGAACCGTTCAGGGCTGTCAGTAGCCTGCCCAGCTCCGTGGCATAGAGCCCCGGGTTGCCCTTCGAGAAGCCCGCCAGGTGCTCCTCGAGCTTGCGCGGGCCGAAACGGCTGTATTCGCTGGTCACGGCATCGGCATTGGCAACGGGCACCGGACCCACGTTCATGGGTTATGCCCCGGCCCGGCGCATGCCGCCGGCTTACCCGCCGGCGGCCGATGTGCAATCCAAGCCCGGCAGGGCACGTCCGCGGCGCCCCACCGGTAATCGTTTACCGCCCCTGTCATGCGCCAGCCGATCACCGCCTTGTCGTGGTTTTCGCCGGCGTTCCGCGTCACGGATCGTCATCGGGAACGCCGCGTCGCCAGAATAGCATGCGCAGGGCCGCGTTCGCCCACCCGAGGGGCGGCGGAAACGGGCCGCTCGGTTGCCAAAGGCACCCAATCGGCGTATTTTTGTGAGCCGATGTCAGGGGGTATTGCCCGCCGCGACGAGGCCGAGGGTCATGACGCATACCGGCACCCCCGAAATCCTTACTCCAGCCTTTGCCAAATCGGATTCCTGGGCCGATGTCGGTCAGCTTGCCCAAAGCGACGGTTAGCACTACAACAGCCACGCGCCTTCCGGAGACGCATTGCCTGGCGACCGGTACCGCCTGTATGCAGGCGCGCCCAGGGTGGCGGCGAGACGGAGCCCCCAGCACGGAACCCGGCGGCGGGAGCCACTGACTCGACATGCTCGCCGCGGTCAGCCAAAGCCCTGCCCCATTGGATTTCCCGGCCCGGACGCCCATCCTTTCTTACTATAGAGTCAGTTTTTGCCGTAACCCGCGGCCCGGGCTGACTGCCGACGCCGGTATGGGCGGCCGGCGTATCCAGCCCCAACCCCGGCGCGAACGCGACGCGCCCACAGCAAGGTATGGTGTCAATGTCTAACGGTGCCTTCGAAACCTGGTTACGCAACTCCTATCTCAGCGGCGCCAATGCCGATTTCATCGAGGCGCTCTACGAGTCCTATCTGCACGATCCGGAATCCATAGACCGGGAATGGCGACATTACTTCCAGGGACTGGAGGCCGCGGAGGGTCGCACCAGCCGCGACATCCCGCATACGCCGATCCGGCGCGAGTTCATCGACAAGGGCCGCGCCCATGCCCGGCAGCGTCGCGCCGCCGCCGGCGAGGGCATGGACCCCGAGGCGGCCCAGAAGCAGGCCGCGGTGTTGCGGCTGATCAACGCCTACCGTGTCCGCGGCCATCAGCACGCCGCCGTCGATCCTCTGGACCTGCGTGACGAGCCGCGCGTGCCGGACCTGGATCCTGAGTTCCACGGCCTGGACGAGTCGGACATGGACAAGGTGTTCAACACCGGCTCGCTGTTCGCCGACGACCGTCTGTCGCTGCGCGACATCATCGCCATCGTCAAGGAGGTGTACTCCGGCCATGTCGGCGCCGAGTACATGCACATCACCGATACCCAGCAGAAACGCTGGATCCAGGAGCGGCTGGAGCGCCCGCGGGCCCGTCCGGACTTCGACGCCGAGCGCAAGCAGCAGATCCTGCGCCGGCTCACCGCCGCGGAAGGCCTGGAGAAGTACCTCAACAGCAAGTACGTGGGCCAGAAACGCTTCTCGCTGGAAGGCGGCGAGAGCCTCATCCCGCTGCTCGACGAAGTGGTACAGCGCGGCGGTGAGCAGGGCGTGCGCGAGCTGGTTCTGGGCATGGCGCACCGCGGCCGGCTCAACGTGCTGGTCAACCTCCTCGGCAAGTCGCCCAAGGACCTGTTCGCGGAATTCGAGGGCGACTATGCCCTGGAAAACGCCACCGCCGGCGACGTGAAGTACCACATGGGTTACTCCTCGGACATCCAGACCGACGGCGGCCCGGTGCACCTGGCCATGGCCTTCAATCCGTCCCATCTGGAAATCGTGGACCCGGTGGTCGTGGGCTCGGTGCGGGCACGCATGCAGCGTCGCGAGGACTTCCTCGGCGACCAGGTGCTGCCCGTCATCATCCACGGCGACGCCGCCTTCGCCGGTCAGGGCGTTGTCATGGAGACATTCCAGCTCTCCCAGGCTCGCGGCTTCTACACCGGCGGCACCGTCCACGTGATCATCAACAACCAGATCGGCTTCACCACCTCCAACCCCCTGGACGCCCGCTCGACCTTCTACTGCACGGAAGTGGCGAAAATGGTTCAGGCGCCGATCTTCCACGTCAACGGCGACGACCCCGAGGCGGTGCTGTTCGTCACGCAACTGGCCATGGATTACCGCCAGCGCTTCCGCCGCGACGTGGTCATCGACCTGATCTGCTACCGCCGGCACGGTCACAACGAAGCCGACGAACCCTCCGCCACGCAGCCAGTGATGTACCAGAAGATCAAGGAACGCACCACGGTGCGACAGAGCTATGCCAGCCGCCTGGTGGACGAGGGGGTGGCGGAGAAGGACGCCGCCAAGGCCCTGGACCGCGAGTATCGCGACGACCTCGACGCCCACAAGATCGTCGCCCCGCGCATCCTGCAGGAGGCGCAGAACGAGTACGCCGTGGACTGGTCGCCCTACTTCGACGTCAAGTGGGACGAACCCACCGATACCAGCATGAGCCTGGACCGGATTCGCCAGCTTCAGGAATCCCTGCTGACCCTGCCGGAGGGCTTCGAGCTCAACCCGCGCGTGGCCAGCATGATGGAGTCCCGCCGCAAGATGGCTCAGGGCGCCCTGGCGCTCGACTGGGGGTTCGCCGAGACCATGGCCTATGCCGGGCTGCTCATGGACGGCCACAAGGTGCGGCTCACCGGCCAGGACAGTGGCCGCGGCACGTTCTTCCACCGCAACGCGGTCCTTCACAACGCGAAGGACGGGACTACCCACATCCCCCTGAAGAACCTCACCGACGAGGCCAACGACTTCGTGGTGATCGATTCGCTGCTGTCCGAGGAGGCGGTGCTCGGCTTCGAGTACGGCTACTCCACGGCCGACCCGACGACCCTGGTGATCTGGGAAGCGCAGTTCGGCGATTTCGCCAACGGCGCCCAGGTGGTCATCGACCAGTTCATCGCCTCGGGCGAGGCCAAGTGGGGGCGGCTCGCCGGTCTGACCCTGTTCCTGCCCCATGGTTACGAGGGCCAGGGCCCGGAGCACTCCTCGGCCCGGCTGGAGCGGTTTCTCCAGCTTTGCGCGGAGCACAACATCCAGATCTGCATCCCCAGCACGCCGGCCCAGTTCTTCCATATGATCCGCCGGCAGCAGCTGCGCCCCTTCCGCAAGCCGCTGGTGGTGTTCACGCCCAAGAGCCTGCTCCGCCACAAGCTGTCCACTTCCAACCTGGACGATCTGGCGGAGGGCCATTTCCACCTGGTCATCGACGAGATCGACGACCTCAAGGCCTCGGACGTCAAGCGCGTGGTCATGTGCAGCGGCAAGGTCTATTACGACCTGCTCCAGGAACGGCGCAAGCGCGAGCTCGAGGACGTCGCCATCGTCCGTATCGAGCAGCTTTATCCATTCCCGGAGAAGGATCTGCAGGCCCTGCTGCGTCGGCGCTACAAGAACGCCACCGAGGTGGTCTGGTGCCAGGAGGAACCCAAGAACCAGGGCGCCTGGTACAACTCCCAGCACCACTTCCTGCGCGCCATGCGCAAGGACCAGGTGCTGCGCTACGCCGGGCGCGCGGCCTCGGCCTCCCCGGCCGTGGGCTACGCCAAGCTCCACCACGAACAGCAGCGCCGGCTGGTGGATGCCGCGCTCAAACCCTGGCCCACGGAAAAGCGCAAGGCCGGGCACGAGGAGACCCCGGCCCGGGAGACCGTGGAGACGACCAGATCCTGACAGGGCGGTGGCCGGGTACGGCCACCGTTTCGGAATCGATGGGAAGCCCCCGGCGGCGCATGCCGGGCACGCAGCGGAACCGTCCGCCGGGCCCTGACCCGGCGGCGGTGCGCGTGGCCGGAGGGCTTCGGTAACGGAAGGCGAGGAGTCGATGAGTATAGAAGTCAAAGTACCCAATCTGCCCGAATCTGTGAGCGAAGCGACGATCGTCAATTGGCACAAGCAGCCGGGGGATGCGGTCGAGCGCGACGAGAACCTGGTGGATATCGAGACCGACAAGGTGGTGCTGGAAGTGCCCGCGCCTGCCGACGGGGTGCTCGGCGAGATCCTCAAGAAGGACGGTGACACCGTCACCGCCGGTGACGTCGTCGCCACCCTGGAGGAAGGCGAGGGCGCGGCCGCCGGCGGCAAGACCGAAGAAACGGAGGAAGAGGCTGCCGAGGCCAAGCCGGCCGGGGGCGCCGGGAAGGCGGCCCAGTCCAGCGCCGCCCTGGAGGCGCTCAGCCCCGCCGTGCGCCGCATGGTGCAAGAGTATGAGCTGGACCCGTCCGACATACCGGGGACCGGCAAGGACGGGCGCATCACCAAGGAGGACGTCGTCACCTACCTCAAACAGGGGGAGAGCGGCGAGGCAAAGGCCGAAAAACCCGCCAAGGCGGAGCCGGCCAAGGAAGAGGCGGCGCCCGCCGGAAAGAGCGAAGCCCCCAAGACTCCGGCCCCGGCCGAAGGCGAGCGGCCCGAGCGGCGGGTTCCCATGACCCGGCTGCGCCAGCGCATCGCCGAGCGCCTTGTAGAAGCGCAGCAGACCACCGCCATGCTGACCACGTTCAACGAGGTCAACATGCAGCCGGTAATGGACATCCGCAACCGGTACAAGGACCGGTTCGAGAAGGAGCACGGCATCAAGCTCGGCTTCATGTCCTTCTTCGTGAAGGCGGTCGTCGAGGCCCTGAAGCGCTTTCCCAACGTCAACGCCTCCATTGACGGCACGGACATCATCTATCACGGCTACTACGACATCGGCATCGCCGTCTCCACCGACCGCGGACTTCTGGTGCCCGTCCTGCGCGATGCCGACCAGCTAAGCTACGGCGAGATCGAGGCCGGCATAGCCGACTTCGGCAAGCGCGCCCGCGAGGGCAAGATCGGCATCGAAGAGCTGACCGGGGGCACGTTCACGATCACCAACGGCGGCATCTTCGGCTCGCTGATGTCCACGCCCATACTCAATCCGCCCCAGAGCGGCATCCTGGGCATGCACAAGATCCAGGAACGGGTGATGGTGGAGGACGGCGAGATGGTGGTCCGGCCCATGATGTACCTGGCCCACTCCTATGACCATCGGATTATCGACGGCAAGGACGCGGTTCAGTTCCTGGTCGTCATCAAGGACATGCTCGAGGATCCGGCGCGCCTGCTGCTGGAAGTCTGACCCCATCCGCGGAGAGCGCCGGGGGTGTGCCGCTCGCGCGCGGCGCCCCGGCCGGCGGCCTCGCCTTCGCTAAGGGAACAAATAATCAATCGGGAGCTAACATGGCTGAGTCCTACGACGTCATCGTAATCGGCGCCGGACCGGCGGGGTACCACGCCGCCATCCGCTGCGCCCAGTTGGGCCTGAAGACCGCGTGCATCGACGAGTTCGTCGGACCGGATGGCGAGGCCGCCCTGGGCGGCACGTGCCTGAACGTCGGCTGTATCCCGTCGAAGGCGCTGCTGGATTCATCGGAGCACTACCACAAGGCCAATCACGGCCTGGACGCCCACGGCATCAAGGTGGGCGACGTGAAGCTCGACGTGCCCACCATGATCGAGCGCAAGAACAAGATCGTGAAACAGATGACCGGCGGTGTGGCTCAGCTGTTCAAGGCCAACAAGGTTGAGTGGCTGGCCGGCCACGGCAAGCTGCTCTCCGATCGCCAGGTAGAGTTCTCGCCGCTGAAGAAGAAATCCAAGCAGACCCTGCAGGCCGAGAACGTCATCCTCGCCACCGGCTCGAAGCCCATCGACATCGGTGCCGCGCCCATCGACGAGGACCGTATCGTGAGCTCCACCGGTGCGCTGGAATTCACCGAGGTGCCCAAACGCCTGGGCGTGATCGGCGCCGGCGTCATCGGCCTGGAGATGGGCAGCGTCTGGAGCCGGCTCGGGTCCAACGTGGTCCTCCTGGAGGCCCAGGACACCTTCCTGGCCCCGGTGGATGGACAGATCGCCAAGGAGGCGCAGAAGGTCTTCACCCAGCAGGGCCTGGAAATCCGCCTGGGCGCCCGGGTGACCGAAACCCGCAAGGGCAAGCAGCTCAGCGTCCACTACGAGGACAAGGAAGGCAAGCAGACCTTGCAGGTGGACAAGCTGGTCGTCGCGGTCGGCCGCCGCCCGCACACGGACAACCTCTTCCACGAGGACACCGGGTTGCTGACCGACGAGCGCGGCTTCGTCCACGTGGGCGACCACTGCGAGACCAACGTGCCGGGCGTCTACGCCATCGGCGATGTTGTCCGCGGCCCCATGCTCGCCCACAAGGGCATGGAAGAGGGCCTGATGGTGGCCGACGTCATCGCCGGCAAGCCCGGCCACGTCAGCTACGACACCATACCCTGGGTCATCTACACCCATCCGGAGATCGCCTGGGTCGGCCGCACCGAGCAGAGCTGCAAGAGCGCCGGCATCCCCTACGCCACGGGCACCTTCCGCTTCGCCGCCGCCGGCCGCGCCGTGGCCATGGACGATACGGTGGGCATGGTGAAGATCATCGCCCACAAGGAAACGGACCGGATTCTGGGCGTGCACATCGTCGGCCCCCAGGCATCCGAGCTCATCGCCGAGGCGGTGCTTGCCATGGAATACGCCGCCAGCGCCGAGGACCTCGCCCGCACGGTCCACGCCCACCCGACTCTGTCGGAGGCCGTGCACGAGGCCGCGCTGCACGTGCACCGGCAGGCGATTCACCGCGGCAATTAGCCGTTTCTCGGCCGTGGGCCGCTCCTACGGTTGCCAAAGGCACCTGCAGGAGCGGCGCAAGCCGCGATCCGCCATCGCAGCGCAATTTGTCGGCGCCGGCTGCGCCCGGTGCCGACCTACGCTTCTTGCGCGATCAAGGAAAGTAACTCGGCCGCCGACAGGCGGACGACAAAGCCTGCGTCGAACGAAGCCGCAATTCGCGGCCAGGGGCCGCTCCTGCACGGGGCCACGGCACCGGTAGGAGCGGCGCAAGCCGCGATAACCCCACACGTGGGAGCCCCGACGCCGGCGCGAACCGCTCACCGCAGCGGCAACGACACCTGCCCCACCCCATCGTTCACCCGGTCCCGCCCGTCCACCTCGATGCCCTCGATGGCGAGCAACTGCCGCTTGATGTCGAGACCGCCGGCGTAGCCGGTGAGGCCGCCGTCGCTGCCTATTACCCGGTGGCAGGGCACGACGATGGCGATGGGGTTCGCCCCATTGGCGGCGCCCACCGCCCGCACGCTGCCCGGGCTGCCGATGGCCCGGGCAATATCGCCGTAACTGGCCACGGTACCGTGGGGAATGTCGCACAAGGCACGCCAGACCCGCCGCTGAAAGGCGGTTCCGTCACCCGCAACCGGTGCGGAGAAACTGACCGGCTCCCCCGAGAAATAAGCCTCCAGCTCGGCGGCCAGGCCGGCGAAAGCGCCCCGCGCGCGTTGCCACGTCTTGCCGGGTACGCAAGCCCCGCTTCCGGCAAGAAAGGACAGCTTGCGCAGCCCCGCGTCGTCGGCGGCCACCAGCAGTTCGCCCAACGGGCTTTCCAGGATGTCGTAGCGCATGGCGTCGAGGCCTCCTATCCGAGACTGTGCCAGAGATGAATCGCCGCGTAAGCCCGCCATGGCCGCCAGGCCTCCGCCCGGGCCTCGACCTCGCGGGAACGGCGCGCGGCCAGGGCTTTCATCAGACCCAGATCCGCGGCCGGGAATGCGTCGGGCTCGCCGTGTCCGCGCATGGCCACGTAGGCGGCCGTCCACGGGCCGATGCCGGGCAACGCGCACAACCTTTCGGCGAAGGCCTCGGCGCTCGGAGCGGCGTCCAGCAAGGCGGGATCATCCGCGACGGCCGCCGCCAGAGCACGCAGCGTGCGGGCCCGGCGGCCGGTCAAACCAATGCCGTCGAGATCGGCCGTGGCCAACGCCCCGGCGGTCGGAAACATGCGGCTCACGCCCCGGGGAGCATCCTCCAGCGGGGCGCCGAATCGCTCCACCAGCCGGCCGGCCAGGGTGGTCGCGGCCTTGACGGAGACCTGCTGGCCCAGCACGGCTCGCACGGCCAGCTCGAAAGGCGCCCAGGCGCAAGGCAGCCGCAGTCCGGGCGCGCCTGCCAGCAACCCGGCCAGCAAAGGGTCCCGGCCCAGGTCCGCGTGCACGGCGTCCATATTCACGTCCAGGTCGAACTGGAAGCGGATGCGGGCGACGATGGCCCGCAGTTGCCGGGGTTCCGGATGGTGGATGGACGCGCGGAGAGCGTTCCCGGGCCGCGACGGGCTTATCTCGATCCAGCCCGGCCGCTCCCCGGCCACGATGCTGCGCCGATAGGTCAGCCCGTCCACGTACTCGACGCCCGGCACGGCCCGTGACTTGCGAAAGGCCATGGCCGCTGCCCAGTCAAGCGGCGGCCGGTAGGCGAGGCGCAGCCTGACCCCGTTGCCCGGGTGCTGGCCGCCGCCACCTCGCAGCCGGCCTGGCGGTAGGTCGAAAGCCGTCCGAAAGGCGTCGTTGAACCGGCGCAGACTGCCGAATCCGGCCGCCATGGCAACGTCCGTCACGGGCAGCGTTGTCTCGGCCAGCAACTGCCGCGCGAACTGCAGCCGCTGGTGATCGGCATAGGCCTTGGGGGAGACACCCAGATCGCGCGTGAACGCGCGATGGAGCTGTCGTTCACTCAGCCCGACGGCACCAGCCAGCGCGCCAATCCCGCACTCAGCCAGATGCCCCGTCTCGATCAGTTCCAGGGCGCGAGCCACTGCCCGCTCAGTGCCCGTGCGGGGCTGGCCGGGTGCCGTCTCCGGCCGGCAACGCAGGCAGGGCCGGTAGCCCGCTGCGGATGCCGCGGCGGCGCTGACGAAGTAGCGTACGTTCTCCGGGCGAGCGCGGCTCGCCGCCGGGCACACCGGCCGGCAGTAGACGCCGGTGGTGACGACCCCGGTGTAGAAACGCCCGTCGAAGCGCGCATCCCTGGCGCAACGCGCCCGCTCGCATACTCGTGTATCCAGCACTGCTCGGCCCCTGCATGCGAGATCCGCCCATCGGAGCCACCATCATAGTAGCCGGCCGCCCGTTTGGCTCGCCGGAATCGGACACCAATTCCGGCCGCGGTTGCCCTACCTGCGAAACACCCTGGAATGGCTCTTAACAGATTGTTTTAAAGGGAATTTGGGAACTGATATCGCGCTAGGGTAAACTGACTCGCCCATTGAGGAAGGCAATGATCACTATGAGTACAACTGTGTACTCGAAAGGTGATCCCGGCGCCGGGATGCTGGCGCCCCGTCTTCCCCCGATGCCGCCCTCCGGCCGGCTAGCCCGCATGTCCGATGCGCGGAGCGAGGGCGTGAAGACGGCGGTCAAGACAAGGCGCGGGAGCATTCGGAAACGCGGGTTTGTTCGACAATACGTCGAGCGACCGGGCCGAGCGCAATGAGGGATTGGCCGCCGGATCCGCTGCCGCGGACGTGGAACGGTGAGGCATGCGGGCGACCGCCCCGACCGGAACGACCTCACGCCCGCCCATGAGGCGGGGTTTGGCTTACCCAGCAATGCAGGGCCGAAAACATGGCGACGAATGAATCCGCAGGGAAACGCTTCCGCAAGGCACTGGAGGCTGAAAAGCCCCTCCAGATCGCCGGCACCATCAATGCCTACAGCGCGCTTTTGGCCGAGCGGGCCGGCTTCCGTGCCATCTACCTCTCGGGCGGGGGTGTGGCCAACGCCTCCTTCGGCCTGCCCGACCTGGGCATCACCATGCTCAACGACGTCGCCGAAGACGTCCGCCGCATCACCGGCGCCAGCGACCTGCCCCTGCTGGTGGATATCGACACCGGCTGGGGCGGCGCCTTCAACATAGCCCGCACCGTCCGGGACCTGACCAAGGCCGGCGCCGGCGCCGTGCACATGGAAGATCAGGTACAGGCCAAGCGCTGCGGCCACCGGCCCAACAAGGCCCTGGTCTCCACCGAGGAGATGTGCGACCGGGTCAAGGCCGCCGTGGATGCCCGCACCGACGAGCAGTTCGTCATCATGGCCCGCACCGACGCCCACGCCAGCGAGGGGCTGCAGTCCGCCATGGACCGCGCCAGCGCTTACGTGGAGGCCGGCGCCGACATGATCTTCGCCGAGGCGCTGAACACCATCGAGGAATTCCAGACCTTCACGCGAACGGTGCAGGTGCCGGTCCTCGCCAACATCACCGAGTTCGGCAAGACGCCCTATTTCACCGTGGACGAGCTCAACCAGGCGGGCGCGTCCATGGTGCTGTATCCGCTGTCGGCCTTCCGGGCCATGAGCAAGGCGGCCCTGGCGGTCTACGAGACCATCCGGCAGGAGGGCACCCAGGAACCGGCGCTGGACCGGATGCAGACCCGGCAGGAGCTCTACGACGTGCTCGGCTACCACGAATACGAGCGCAAGCTGGACGAACTATTCGCACAAGATAAATAGGCAGAGGGGACAGACGATGGCAGAGAAGAAAGTTGGCGGCGCGGGCCTGCGGGGCCAGAGCGCGGGCGAAACCCAGCTGTGTACCGTGGGCAAGGAAGGCACCGGCCTGACCTACCGCGGCTACGACATCCACGATCTGGCCGAGCACGCTCAGTTCGAGGAAGTGGCCTACCTGCTGCTCAAGGGCGAGCTGCCGACACGCCCGCAGCTCGACGCCTACAACGAGCGCCTCAAGGCCCGCCGCGGCCTGCCCCAGGCTCTGAAGGAAGTGCTGGAGCGGATTCCGAAGTCGGCCCACCCCATGGACGTGATGCGCACCGGCTGCTCCATGCTGGGCAACCTGGAGACCGAGCAGAGCTTCGACGAGCAGGAAGACCATATCGACCGTATTGTCGCCGCGCTGCCCGGCATCATTACGTACTGGTACCGTTACAGCCACGACGGCGTGCGCATCGACACGGCAACAGACGACGACTCCATCGGCGCCCAGTTCCTGCACCTGCTCCACGGCGAGAAGCCCAACGAGCTGCACGAGAAGGTCATGCAGGCCTCGCTGATCCTCTACGCGGAGCACGAGTTCAACGCCTCCACGTTCACCGCGCGGGTCTGCGCCTCGACGCTCTCGGACATCCATTCCTGCGTCACCGGCGCCATCGGCTCCCTGCGCGGCCCGCTGCACGGCGGCGCCAACGAGGCGGCCATGGAAATGATCGAGAAGTGGTCCAGCCCCGACGAGGCCGAGCGCGAGCTGCTGGGCATGCTCGAGCGCAAGGACAAGATCATGGGCTTCGGCCACGCCATCTACCGCACCAAGGACCCGCGCAACGCCATCATCAAGAAGTGGGCTAAGCAGCTGGCGGACGAGGTGGGCGACACCACGCTCTACGCGGTCTCCGAGCGAGTCGAGGAAGTGATGTGGCGCGAGAAGCAGCTCTTCCCCAATGCCGACTTCTTCCACGCCAGTGCCTACCATTTCATGGGCATACCGACGAAGCTGTTCACGCCCATCTTCGTCATGTCCCGCGCCACGGGCTGGACCGCCCACGTGATGGAGCAGCGCGCCAACAACCGCATCATCCGTCCCAGTGCCGATTACACCGGGCCGGATCTGCGGGAGTACGTGCCGATAGAGAAGCGCGGCTGAAGCCTGCCGCGTAGCGCGGCTGAAGCCTGCCGCGTAGTTAACCGTAGGGTGGGTGAAGCGGCGCAGCCGCGGAACCCACCATCGCACCATAGGCACCACGCCGGGTGAAACGCCGATGAACACGCAATACCGCAAGCCCCTACCGGGCACGAATCTCGACTACTTCGACACCCGCGCCGCGGTGGAGGACATCCAGCCGGGCGCCTACGACAGGTTGCCCTATACCTCCAGGGTGCTGGCGGAGAACCTGGTGCGCCGCTGCGACCCGGCGACGCTGACCGATTCCCTCAAGCAGCTCATCTACCGCAAACGGGACCTGGACTTCCCCTGGTACCCGGCCCGGGTGGTCTGCCACGACATCCTCGGCCAGACGGCCCTGGTGGATCTCGCCGGCCTGCGCGACGCCATCGCCGAGAAGGGCGGCGACCCGGCCAAGGTGAACCCGGTGGTGCCGACCCAGCTCATCGTCGATCACTCCCTGGCCGTGGAATGCGGCGGCTTCGACCCGGACGCCTTCCGGAAGAACCGGGAGATCGAGGACCGGCGCAACGAGGACCGCTTCCACTTCATCGACTGGACCAAGAAGGCGTTCAACAACGTGGACGTCATCCCGCCCGGCAACGGCATCATGCACCAGATCAACCTGGAGAAGATGTCGCCGGTGGTCCAGGCCCGGGACGGCGTCGCCTTTCCGGACACCTGCGTGGGCACCGACAGCCACACGCCTCACGTGGACGCCCTGGGCGTCATCGCCATCGGCGTCGGCGGCCTGGAGGCGGAGAGCGTCATGCTCGGCCAGCCCTCGTTCATGCGCCTGCCGGACATCGTCGGCGTGGAGCTCACCGGCAAACCGCAGCCGGGCATCACCGCCACGGACATCGTCCTGGCACTGACCGAGTTCCTGCGCAAGGAACGCGTGGTCTCCGCGTATCTGGAGTTCTTCGGCGAGGGCGCCCGGGCGCTGACCGTGGGCGACCGCGCCACCATCTCCAACATGACCCCGGAGTACGGGGCCACGGCGGCGATGTTCTCCATTGACGAGCAGACCATCGACTACCTCCGGCTCACCGGCCGCGAGGACGAGCAGGTCAAGCTGGTGGAGACCTACGCCCGGGAGGCCGGCCTGTGGGCGGATGCCGTGGAAGGCGCCGATTACGAGCGGGTGCTTACCTTCGACCTGTCGGCCGTCGACCGCACCATGGCCGGCCCATCCAACCCCCACCGGCGCCTGCCCACATCCCAGCTCGCCGAGCGCGGCATCGCCGGCGAGTGGGAGGAAAAGGAGGGCCAGATGCCCGATGGCGCGGTGATCATCGCCGCCATCACCAGCTGCACCAACACGTCCAACCCGCGCAACGTGGTCGCCGCCGGGCTGCTGGCCAAGAAGGCCAACGAGATGGGCCTGACCCGCAAGCCCTGGGTGAAGACCTCCCTGGCGCCGGGGTCCAAGGCGGTGCAGCTCTACCTGGAGGAGTCGAACCTACTGGGCGAGCTGGAGAGCCTCGGCTTCGGCATCGTCGGCTTCGCCTGCACCAGCTGCAACGGCATGTCCGGCGCCCTGGACCCCGAAATTCAGCAGGAGATCATTGACCGGGACCTGTATTCCACCGCCGTGCTCTCCGGCAACCGTAACTTCGACGGCCGCATCCATCCCTACGCCAAGCAGGCCTTCCTGGCCTCGCCGCCGCTGGTAGTGGCCTACGCCATCGCCGGCACGGTGCGCTTCGACATCGAGAAGGACGCGCTGGGCTACGACAAGGACGGCAACCCGATCACCCTCAAGGACCTCTGGCCCTCCGACGAGGAGATCGACCGGATCGTCCGCGAGAGCGTGAAGCCGGAGCAGTTCCGCAACGTCTACACGCCGATGTTCAACATCAAGGTGGAACAGGGCGAGCAGGTCAGTCCGCTTTACGACTGGCGGCCCATGAGCACCTACATACGCCGTCCGCCGTACTGGGAAGGCGCGTTCGCCGACAAGCCGGCGCTCAAGGGCATGCGGCCCCTGGCGGTGTTGCCGGACAACATCACCACGGACCATCTCTCGCCATCCAATGCCATCCTCCCGGACAGCGCGGCCGGCGAGTACCTGGCGAAAATGGGCCTGCCGGAGGAGGACTTCAACTCCTACGCCACCCATCGCGGCGACCACCTGACCGCCCAGCGGGCGACCCTGGCCAACCCCAAGCTGTTCAACGAGATGGTGCGGGACGACAACGGCGAGGTGCGCCAGGGCTCGCTCACCCGGCTGGAGCCGGAGGGCGAGGTCATGCGCATGTGGGACGCCATCGAGACCTATCAGCAGCGCAAGCAGCCGCTGATCATTGTCGCCGGCGCCGACTACGGCCAGGGCTCCTCCCGGGACTGGGCCGCCAAGGGCGTGCGCCTGGCGGGCGTCGAGGCCATCGTCGCCGAGGGTTTCGAGCGCATTCACCGCACCAACCTGGTGGGCATGGGCGTGCTGCCCCTGCAGTTCCAGGAAGGCACCTCGCGCAAGACCTTGGGGATAGACGGCAGCGAGACGTATGACGTGGAGGGCGAGCCCGCCCCCGGCGCCACGCTGACGCTGGTGATCCATCGCAAGGACGGGGAAACCGAGCAGGTGCCGGTAATCTGCCGCCTGGACACCGAGGACGAGCTGACCACCTACAACGCCGGCGGCATCCTGCAGCGGTTTGCCAAGGAGTTCATGGGGGAAGAGACGGATACGCAGGCGGTTAGCAGCTGACGCTGCTCTCCCCCTCTCTCCCAGCCCCTCTCCCACGAGGGGAGAGGGGAGTTCAGTGCCCCGAGGAAAGGGGCGTGCCGCCGTCAACCCCTCTCCCTCGATGGGAGAGGGGTTGGGGAGAGGGTGAAGTAGAACAAACGCTCCCAGGAAGGGAGCTGACGAAAGCTCGACCGGTCATGGAGGACCACAATGGACCAGAAGCGCTTCGCGCGCACGCTGCGCCGGAACATGACGGACGCCGAGAGGCGACTGTGGCGCCATCTACGGGCCTACCGTCTCAACGGCCGGAAATTCCGCCGCCAGCAGCCCATCGGCCCTTACGTGGTTGACTTCGTCCACTTCAGCGCCATGGTCATCGTCGAATGCGACGGCGGCCAGCACAATACGGGCACTGCGGATAAAGCGCGTGACCGTTGGCTACAGCGGCAGGGCTTTACAGTCCTGCGCTACTGGAATCACCAGATACTGAACCAAACGGACCTTGTGTTAGAGGACATTCTGAAGAAATTACCCCCTCTCCCCCGGCCCCTCTCCCACGTGGGGAGAGGGGAGTGACCGGCACCCCGCAGCCGACGGTACCGACATTAAACCCCTCTCCCCTCGCGGGAGAGGGGCTGGGGAGAGGGGGACGCAACAATCCGGAGCAACTAACCCATGACCCATACACCACAGATCCGCGTCCCGGCCACCTACATGCGCGGCGGCACCAGCAAAGGCGTTTTCTTCAAGTTGTCCGACCTGCCGGAGACGGCGCAGCAGCCCGGCCCGGCGCGCGACGCCCTGCTGCTGCGGGTCATCGGCAGCCCGGACCCCTACGGCAAGCACACCGACGGCATGGGCGGGGCCACCTCCTCCACGTCGAAAACGGTGATCCTGTCGAAGAGCGATAGCCCCGACCACGACGTGGACTACCTCTTCGGCCAGGTCTCCATCGACAAGCCCTTCATCGACTGGAGCGGCAACTGCGGCAACCTCACCGCCGCCGTAGGCGCATTCGCGATCAACAACGGCCTGATCGACGCCGCGCGCATCCCCGCGAACGGCCACTGCACCGTGCGTATCTGGCAGGCGAATATCGAGAAGACCATCGTCGCCCACATTCCCGTCACCAACGGCGCGGTGCAGGAGACCGGCGACTTCGAGCTGGACGGCGTCACGTTCCCCGCCGCCGAGGTGCAGATCGAGTTCATGGACCCGGCCGACGGCGAGGGAGCGATCTTCCCCACGGGCAACGTGGTGGACGATCTGGAAGTGCCCGGTGTCGGCACCCTGAAGGCCACCATGATCAACGCCGGCATCCCCACCATCTTCGTCAACGCCGGGGATATCGGCTACACCGGCACCGAGCTCCAGGGCGCCATCAACGAGGACACCAGGGCACTGGCAATGTTCGAGACCATCCGCGCCCATGGCGGCGTGAAGATGGGCCTCTACCAGCACGTGGACGAGGCCCAGCAGCGCCAGCACACACCCAAGGTGGCCTTCGTGGCCCCGCCGAAGGATTACACCGCCTCCAGCGGCAAGGCCATCAAGGCCAGCGACATCGAACTGCTGGTCCGGGCGCTGTCCATGGGCAAGCTCCACCACGCCATGATGGGCACCGCCGCGGTGGCCATCGCCTCCGCCGCCGCCATCCCGGGCACCCTGGTGAATCTGGCCGCCGGCGGCGACGACCGGACGTCCGTCCACTTCGGCCACCCCAGCGGCACCCTGAGGGTGGGCGCCGAGGCCAGTCAGGTGGACGGTGCCTGGAACGTGGACAAGGCCGTCATGAGCCGCAGCGCCCGGATCCTCATGGAGGGCTGGGTACGTGTGCCGGGGGATGCATTCTGACCTCGATCAGGGTTGGTGGGCTGTCGCCCACCTTACGGACCCTGCGACATCTGGGTAGGGTGGGCGACAGCCCACCGCAACCAGAATGAGGACATACGGACATGTCCAATTCCCGGCGCGCCGCTGTTCCGGGCGGCACGTTCTTCTTTACGGTCACGTTGGCGGACCGGACATCTTCGTTGCTCACCGACCAAGTTGACGTCCTGCGTCACTGCTATGCCGAAGTCCAGCGGGAAAGGCCATTCCAAACCGTTGCCGTTTGTCTCCTCCCCGACCACTTGCACGCCGTTTGGCGACTGCCACCACCCAAAGACGCCGACTTCTCGACGCGCTGGCAGCGCATCAAAGCCCGCTTTTCGCGGCATCTCCCACCCCGCCGCGAGCGAAGCCCCAGCAAGGTCCGGCATCGGGAAAAAGGCATCTGGCAGCGCCGGTTCTGGGAGCACAAGATTCGCGACGAGGATGACCTGCGGCGGTACGTGGACTATATCCACTTCAACCCGGTCAAGCATGGCCTCGTCGAGCGGGTAGCGGATTGGCCGTATTCCAGCTTTCACCGTTACGTGAGTGAAGGGAAGTTGCCGTTGGACTGGGGCGGTCCGGCCGCCAGTCAGTTGGTTGGCGACGTCGGGGAGTGTCCCGGTGGGCTATCGCCCACCCTACGTTGGGACCATGGCCCGTAGGGTGGGCGGCAGCCCACCATCGCGGTTCGGGTGGTCGGGGTTTAGACCCCGCCCGGCAGTCACCATCCATGGAGATGAGCCGCATGTCCCATCGGCCCTTGGCAAGATCACCCTGGACAACCCGAGACCACGGAGGCCCATGCCATGAGCACCGCCACCGGATCCGCCCAACGCCCGGATTACGATCAACCGCTCAAGGACATCGCGGACTACGTCGTCGACACGGAGATCACCTCCAGCGAGGCCTACGAGACGGCCCGCTACGACCTGATGGACTCCCTGGCGTGCGCCATGCTGGCCCTGCAGTACCCGGCGTGCACCAAGCTGCTGGGCCCGGTGGTGGAAGGCGCCGATATGCCCAACGGCGTGAAGGTGCCCGGCACCCATTACCGGCTCGACCCGGTGACCGCCGCCTGGAACATTGGCGCCATGGTGCGCTGGCTGGACTTCAACGACACCTGGCTGGCGGCGGAGTGGAACCATCCCTCCGACAACCTGGGCGCCATCCTGGCGATCTCCGACCACCTCTCCCGCAAGGCGGTTGCCGAGGGCAGGCAGCCGATGACCGTGCGGGACGTGCTCACGGCCATGATCAAGGCCCACGAGATCCAGGGCATCCTGGGGCTGGAAAACAGCTTCAACCGGGTGGGCCTGGACCACGTCATGCTGGTGCGCATCGCCTCCGCCTGCGTCGCCATGGGGCTGCTCGGCGGGAACGTGGACGACGTCACCAACGTGGCCTCCCACGCCTTCATCGACGGCTCGGCCCTGCGCGCCTATCGCCACGCGCCCCAGGCCGGTCCGCGCAAGAGCTGGGCGGCGGGCGATGCCTCGGCGCGCGGGCTGCGGCTGGCGCTGATCGTGGACAAGGGCGAAATTGGCTATCCGAAGGCGCTGTCGGCGCCCACCTGGGGCTTCCAGGACGTGCTGTTCAAGGGCAACCCGTTGAAGTTCACTCAGGGCTACGGCAGCTACGTGATGGAGAACATCCTGTTCAAGCTCTCTTTCCCCGCCGAGTTCCATGCGCAGACGGCGGCGGAGGCGGCCATGACGCTGCATCCGGAGGTCGCCGATCGCATCGGGGACATCGACAGGGTGGTCATCGAGACCCAGGAGGCGGGCGTGCGCATCATCGACAAGACCGGGCCGCTGAACAACCCGGCGGACCGCGACCACTGCCTCCAGTACATGACCGCCGTGCCGCTGATCTTCGGCCGGCTCACAGCCGATGACTACGAGGACGACGTGGCGGCGGACCCGCGCATCGACGCCCTGCGCGAGAAGATGGAAGTCACCGAGAACGAGCAGTTCACGAAGGATTACTTCGACCCGAAAAAGCGCGCCATCGGCAACGCCGTCCAGGTGTTCTTCACGGACGGGTCCAACACCGAGCGGGTCGCCGTGGACTATCCCATCGGCCACCGCCGCCGCCGGGATGAGGGCATCCCCGTGCTGGTGGACAAGTTCGAGGACGCACTGAGAAGGGTGTTCGCCCCGCGTCAGGCCGAAGCCATCAGGACCGCCTGCGCCGATCAGGAGCAGCTCGAGTCCATGCCCGTGCACACTTTCGTCGACCTCTGGGCCCGATAGCCGGGCAGCCTGCCGCCGGCCCACGACGCTCACCGATCCGCGCCTGCAATCGGGCGGTGCGTCCGCCTTTGCCGGACCATTCCGTGAACGCTTACAGCCTTGCCCCGGCCGAAACAAGAAAATAGAATGCGACTCGTTCGTATTTATACTTTTTTTCGTGTATCGCTTACACGGGCGCTCACGTCTTTAATCGACCAGCCGGGGGAACCACTCATGACAAGGCTACCTGACCAGCCCTTTTCGAAACTGTCGCCGACCGCGCTTGCCGTCGCCACCGTGTGGGTTGGCGTGTGCTCGACCGCAACCGCCGCCGAAGACGATGCCGACTTCGAGGTGGACCCCGTCGTCGTCTCCGCAACCCGCACAGAAACCCCCGCTTCCGAGCTGACGCGCTCCGTCACGGTGGTGGACCGGGCGGAGATCGAGAAACAGAGCGAAATCGATCGCAGCAGCGTCGGCGAAATCCTGTCCAAGACAGTGCCGGGGTTCAGCCCGAGCACCGAGTCCATGTCGGACTTCGGACAAACGCTCCGGGGCCGGAATTTCCTGACCCTGATTGACGGCGTGCCCCAGACCATGGTGTTGCGCAATGGCCGCCGCTCCCTGAACGCCATTGATGCGAGCGCCATCGAACGCATCGAGGTGGTTCGTGGTGGCACCGCCGCCTACGGCTTTGGCGCCACCGGCGGGCTGGTGAACATCATCACGCGGCGGCCGGAACCCGGCGAGATGAACGTTCACGCCGAGATAGGCGGCGGCGTTTCCACCACGCATCCCGACGACTCCTTCCGGTGGCACACGAATCAGACCCTCTCCGGTGCCGAAGGCAACGTCGACTACCTCTTCGGCGGCTCGTATGCCGATCGCGGCGGCTACTTCGATGCCGAGGGTGACCGTATCCCGCCGGATCCGCTTGGTGCCCAGGGCGGGCTGGCAGACAGCCATCAGTACAACCTGCTCGGCAAGACAGGGGTCAATTTCGACGGGGGGCGGCAGCGGATCGAGCTCACCGCCAACTACTTCGACATGAAGCAGGACAGCGACTGGGCGGGCCTGGCTACCGGCGGTAACGCCGAGACCGGCGAGAAATCCGAACCCACCCGGGGCAACATCAACGTCAAGGACCCGGGCACCGAGAACACGCTGCTCAACGCCAAGTACAGCAACGCTGACCTCATGGGCAGCGACCTGCAGACCCAGGTCTACTACGGGAACCTCCTGACCCGGTTCGCGAAGTTCCCCGGATTCGCGCAGCGCCAGTACAAATCCGAGAAAATCGGGGCCCGCGCCACGGTTGATACGCCCGTGAATGCCGGCGACTACGGCTTCAACGTGATCTGGGGCGCCGACTATCTGCACGCGGACACACGCTCCGAGGCCCTGGACGGCGTTATTGGCACGCCGGACATGGAGCAGAGCGCCGTAGCCGGCTTCGGCGAGCTGGAGCTGCCGGTCGGCAACTGGGGCATGGTGCGTGCCGGCGTGCGCCAGGAGTTCATCAGCCTGGAGGTCGGGGACGGCATCAACGCCAACGATGAGCGGGTCGAGGGCGGCACGCTCAACTGGAGCGAGACGCTCTACAACGTCAGTGCCATCGCCTTCGTCACCCAGCGCACGGAGCTGTTCGCCAGCTTCTCGCAGGGCTTCTCCCTGGCCGATTTCGGCCGCGCGGTAAGCGACGGCACGGCGACGGACGCCGAGGACGTGAAATCGGAAGCCCAGAAGGTGGACAACTACGAGATCGGCGTTCGCCGCCGCAGCGAGCTCTGGGAGGCCAGCGTCGCGGCCTTCTACAGCACCTCCGAGAAGGGATCGTCCTTCAACCAGGATCTGGAGCTGCAGAAGCGCCCCGAGAAGATCTACGGCGTCGAGATGACGGGTACCGTGCGGCCGACGCAGCGTACCCGCCTCGGCGGTACCGCCAGCTGGATGGAAGGCCGCGTGGATACGGACGACGACGGCGACTACGATGCGGATCTCAGCAGCGACCGGATCCCGCCGCTGAAGCTCACCGCGTTCGGGGAGTACCAGGTCTACCGCTGGTGGCAGGCGCGCCTGCAGGGCCTGTACTCGGGGCACCGGGATCCGGACAGCGAGGCATTCTACGGCCAGGAGGTGGAGCCCTACACCCTGGTCGACCTCTACAGCGCCTTCGACACCGGCTATGGCCAGGTTCGCGTGGGCGTGGAGAACCTGCTGAACGAGGAATACTTCCCCGTCATCAACCAGGCGGCGAACACGAGCTATGCCTACTCCATGGGGCCCGGACGTACCGTATCGCTGACCTACGCCGTCGACTGGTAAACGGCTCCTCTCAAACGACCCCGCTGAAATGGTATAGACCCCGGCAGGACACTGCCGGGGCCTTCTTCCGCCACTGCCGGCTGGTGGAATGTCTGCAGCCGGCTCTCGACCACAGCCTGGATGACCGCGTCGTCCATGGGGCAGACCGGCGTCTCGATCCCCCACCCAGGGGGCGCCACCACGGAGTGGCGGGACTTAACGATGGCGACGCGGGCTAACGCCGGGACCGGGGCAATGGAACACCCTGGCGGGATGGGCGTGGCGAGCGCGCGGCACCCTGTTGGCGCCCGGGCCGTTCCCTTGTTGCCCCCTGTTATGGCAATTTTCTCGTGTTTACAGCATATTATTGGCGCCGGGACACCGCTGCCGAAGCCAGAGACCGTCGCGGGCCCGCTGCCGGGCCACACGGCCGGCCATTGGATCCGCCCTCCGGCTCGGGCGGTCGCGGTGCGGTACACTGCCGTCCTCCATCCGCCAATCCGCGCAATCAGACCAAAGGCACGAGCGCATGATCTGGATAGGCAAGCTGCTGGGCGTGGTCATCGGCTACCTGCTCGGCAATGTGCTTGGCGCACTCATCGGCCTGGGCATCGGCCACTGGGTGGACCGGCGGCTCGCCGGCACCCGCATCGGCCTGGGCAACGTGCGCGCCATCCGCGAGACCTTTTTCCGCACCACGTTCAGCGTCATGGGGCACGTCTGCAAGGTGGACGGCCGGGTGAGCGAAGCCGAGATCGCCGCCGCAGAGGCCGTTATGCGGCACATGAACCTCTCTCCAGAGCGCCGGCGCGAGGCAATCGCCAACTTCCAGGCGGGCAAGGCCGCGGATTTCGACCTCGACGAGGCGCTGGACGCTTTCCGCCGCACCAGCCAGGGCCAGGCGTTGCTGGTACGCATGTTCCTGGAGATACAGATCCAGGCGGCGCTCGCCGATGGCGAGGTGGACGGCACGGAGCGCCGTGTCCTGCTGTACATCGCCCAGCGGCTGGGCGTGTCCGAGCAGGACTATGCGCGGTTGGAGGCCTTCCTGCGAAGCAGCAACCGGCAGCAGGCCGGCACGACGCGGGATACCGGGCAAACGCTGGCCGACGCCTACACGGAGCTCGGCGTGGAAGAGTCGGCCAGTGATGCCGAGGTCAAGCGCGCCTACCGCAAGCTCATGAATCAGCACCATCCGGACAAGCTGGTCTCTCGCGGGCTGCCGGAATCCATGATCCGAGTCGCCCAGGAACGCACCCAGACGATCCAGGCTGCCTACGAGACGGTCAAAACGGCCCGGGGCATGAAATAGGCCCGTGGCTGCTACTGTTTCGGGGGGCGCAACAATCCGTCCGCCCCGATCAGCTTGATCGCGGGCGGCTCTACCCTAACCATATGCTCTGACCGGCGCGCGCCGCCCGACCACAAAGGGAGCCAGCCATGCGATTGCGCAACTCGGATCAACACTGGGGTCTGGTCGCCCAGCTCCTTCACTGGCTGATCGCGGTGCTCATCGTGGTCATGGCCGCCCTCGGCTGGTACATGACCACGCTGAAAATCTCGCCGACGATGTTCGAGCTCTATGCCCTGCACAAGTCCATCGGGATCACCATTCTGACGCTGGTGGTCCTGCGCGTGGCCTGGCGGGCTTCCAACCCGACACCGGCCCTCCCGGGCCACATGCGCACGACGGAGCGCCGGCTGGCCCATATCACCCACGGCCTGCTCTATCTGATCCTGTTCGCCATGCCCATCAGCGGCTACGTGATCAACTCCGCGGCCGCGTTCCCGCTCAAGGTGTTCGGGCTGTTCACGATACCCAACGTCATTCCCGAGAACGAAGCGGTCAAGGAGGCCGCCCAGGCCTTCCACGAGACGCTGATCTGGGTGCTCATAGGCATTCTGGTGCTGCACGTCGCCGGCGCCCTCAAACATCACTTCGTCGACCGCGACAACGTCCTGCGCCGGATGATCCCCGGTGCGGAAAGGAGCTCTTCATGATCCGTCACGCCATCCGTCTGCTGACCGTCGCCGGCCTGCTGCTCGCCGCCGCGCCCCTCGCCGCCAGTCAGTGGCAGATCGAGCACGGGGAAAGCCGCCTCGGCTTCACCGCGACCCAACAGGGCGGCGAGTTCACCGGCCGCTTCGATCGGTTCAAGGCCGAAATGCGTTTCGACCCGGACGACCTGGCCGGCAGCCGATTCGACGTCACGGTGGACGTGACCAGTGTGAACACCGGCAGCAGTCAGCGCGACCGGTACCTGCCCGATGAGGAATGGTTCCACACTGACGACTACCCCAAGGCCACCTTCGTCACGACCGAATTCCGGCACTTGGAGGGCGAGCGCTACGAGGCCGATGGCGAGCTCACGATCAAGGGCAATACCCGGGCCATCACCCTCCCGTTCACCTGGACCATCGACGGCGACAACGCCACCATGGACGGCGAAGTCACGCTCGATCGGACCAACTACGGTGTGGGCACCGGGGACTGGTCCGCCGGCGACACCGTCGGCCTTGAAGTGACGGTGCACGTGGAGCTCACGCTGCGGAGGAAGGAAGGCTGATGGATATCCTCATTGCCGGCGCCAACGGCAAGATCGGCCGCCAGCTCGTGGAGCGGCTCGGCACGGGGCCGCATCGCGTGCGCGCCATGATCCGCGATCGCGGGCAGGCCGCCGCACTCGAGGCGATGGGCGCGGATACCGTTCTGGCGGACCTGGAAGAGGACGTGACCGCCGTCGTGGAAGGCTGCGACCTGGTGGTATTCACCGCGGGCTCCGGCCCCCACACCGGACCGGACAAGACCGTAGACGTCGATCGCAATGGGGCCATGGCGCTCATCGATGCCGCCGCCGGCCACCACGTGCGCCGGTTCATCATGGTCAGCGCCATGCGCACCCACTCCCCCGAGCAGGCCCCGGAAAAGCTGCGGCACTACCTCGAGGCCAAGCGTGAGGCCGACGACCACCTGATTGCCAGCGGCATGCCCTACACCATCGTCCGCCCCGGGCGGCTGACCAACGAGCCGGGCACCGGCCGGGTGACGGCGGCGCAGACGCTGGCGGAATACGGCGAGATACCCCGGGCGGACGTGGCTCACGCACTGGCGGTCATCATCGACGCCGACAACACCGTCAACCGGGAGATCTGCCTGATCGGCGGCGACACACCGGTCGAGCAGGCGATTCACGCGATTTAGGGTGCGACGGTGAAATACGCTTGGAGACTGTGAAAGTATTCCACCTCCCAGGGCGAGGGTAATGAAACACCGGATCAAAACAGCCCGAACCCCGCCCGGGCGCACATGACGCAAGCCACCGTCAGCATTCAATAATTCACCCGAACCCGGTAACGCACCGTGGTGGCGCCGCCGGCGGGCACCTCCACCCGCCACGTCACGTTCCGGGCGTCCCGCTCAGCTGGCGCCGGCTCGGCATCCTGCAGCTTCCAGTCGCCATCGAGCTGCTCCACCACCGTCACGTCAACCGGGCCGTCCGTCGCATTACTGAGGGTAATTGCCCAGCCGGATTCGTAGCTCCGGTCGGAGAGACGCTCATAGACCGTCTGTCGTCGCTTGGCCTGGACATCGAAGGCGCGGCCGATCTCCAGGCGCAGCGGTGCGTCCACCGGGGTGTGGCCGATGCGATCCTCGCCCAGCCAGCGCAGGGCGCCGTCGTCCCCGCGCTCGTAAACCCGGACCACGCCGCCGGGCAGGGGGCCTTCCCGACTCGCGGGCGCCAGGGAGAGCGTCATCGCCACCGCCTGCGGCTGCGGATCGCTGCGGGTATGGGCCGCCGCGCGATGCCTGACCCGGTAGGCACGCTGCACCTCGATACCCGGCATATCCATCAGCGGCAGCTGGCGCGTCTCGCCGTCGGCCAGTGACACCCGGCCCGGCAGTACGTAGCGGTGGTAGGCGCCGCCCAGCTCGCCACGCCGCACGTCGGCGGCGCTTTCCATGGCGGCACCGCGGGCCATGGGACGGGGCGGCTCGTCCTGCGTGGCCACCTCGCCGGCAATGAGCGTCACGGCGGCGTTGTCGTAGCCCACGCCGCTGTCGTTGCGGATGCTGGCCCAGCCCGACAGCGAGCCCTCGCCCCCGGCCTCGGGCAACACCAGATCGTAATCGGCCTCCCAGCCCAGGCCACCGGTGAGATAGCTCAGCTGAAGGTCCACGCCGCGCGATTCCTCCGCGGAAACCAGAGCCCGCACGCCCGGCTGCCAGAAGCGCGCCTCCCGGGGCCCCTGGAAGGTAAAGCGCCACGGAAAATCGGGCCCGGCAAGCTCGATACGGCCATCCACGCTCACCAGGGGCACGCCGTCGGAGAGGCCCAGCAAGCGGGCGCGAGTGGTGATCTGCTCGCCGGTGGCGGGATTCTCCCGGACCAGGGTGACGGCCTGGCCCACATGGCGGCGCAACAGCCGTTCCAGGCCGGGAGCGCCTTCGTCGAAACCCTGGGCCTGAACGGTGACGCCCGAAGGCGTCTCCAGGCGTATCGAGGTCTCCACCAACGCCTTGGACACGCCGGTGAACTTGAGCCGGTTGACGCCGGAGAGCAACGGCAGCTGGCGCGTCTCGCGCACCATGGCCCGGCCGTTGTTGTATACGGCCAGCTCCAGGCGCCGGCGCCCGTCGACGCCGACGATGGTGCCGTCGTCGCCGCTGGCGAGGGCCTGGCCGTCGATGGTCTGACGGTCAATGTGCGCGCCCTGACTCACCGCGGCTCCGCCCTCGTCCTGTGCCTGCGCCGAGGCGGCCGTCCCGGCGAGGAGCGCCGATGCGAGCATCAGTCGCGCACGGCGCGCCGAACGGGGAAATGCCTGTATCTCTATCAATGGATCCGCTCCCTGCTGCCTGGGATATCCCGGGGTATTGACCCGGGAAGCGAGAAACAATTCACACCAGTAGCGGCCCGCTCGCGGTTAACCGGAGCGACGTGAACGCGGCCACCACCCGGCCTCTCGAACGGCGGCGAGCACCGGGGCGCCCTCAGCATGCCCCGGTATCCGCTCACAGCTGCTCCAGCGCATAACCGCGCGCCCGGAGCAGGGCGACCAGCCCGTCCCCGCCCGTCAGGTGGGCTGAGCCCACGACCACGAACACGGCTTCTCCGGCGCCCAGCAGTTCGTCAATGCGCTCGGCCATCGCCCGGTTGCGCTCCACGATCAGTGCTTCGTAAACGCCTTCCAGCGCCGTCGGGAACTGCGCTTGCACCTGGTCCTGGAGAACCTCGGCCTCGCCACTGCGCCAGGCGGCGAGGAGCTCCGCGACGGGGATCTCCCCCTTGGCCATCTGCTCCGCGGTGTGGGCCAGCAGCGCTTCCTGGTCCCGGGCCGGCATCCCGGCGAGCATGTCCAGCTGCGCCTGAAGCCCCTCCAGCTCGACGACCCGTTTGCCGTCCTGGTGGGCCAGCTCCAGGAAGTGACGGTCCACGCCCCATTGCTCGGAATAGCCCTGGGCGTTCATGGCCACCACGGTCAGGGTCTGGGCCGCCAGCCAGGGCTTTTGCCGCTTGAGCATTTCAATGGGCACGCCGTAACGCTCGGCGGCCGCCGCCACGTCCTGCCAGGCATCGCCCGCCAGTGCCGATTCCAGGCTCTCCCGGCCACCGTACATACCCCGTTCCGCCAGCACGGTGCCTATCCGCATCATGTCCGCGCCGACGATGTCCGCCTCCACCACGAGTGCATCGGACTCCCGGTACGCCTCGCGCATCGCCTCGGGCAGCGGATACATGCCGGCGCGGCCGACATGGACGGAACCCACGAGATAGCTCGCCGGCGCCCCCTCGATCCGGTAGGCGATACCACGCTCGGTCGCGGCCAGGGACTGCCATGCGGCGAGCAGCAGCAGGACAAAGGCCGTGGCTGGAATGAACAGGCTGGATCTGGGCATGAGGCACCATCCCTGTGGTTATGCGTTGATCTCTCACCTACCCGCAACGGGCAGCGGTAGTATGGAGCCTATGGCCCTCTCGCGGCGAGGCCCGGCCCCGCCGTGATCGAAGTCACGACCGCCAACCGCGGAGGTGAGACGGCATGCTGACACTGCAGTCGCCCGCTTTTCACGACCACGGCCCATTGCCCGCGCGCTATAGCTGCGACGGCAGCGAAGTCTCGCCGCCACTGCGCTGGACGGGTCTGCCCGCCGGCACGATCTCCCTGGCCCTGGTCATGGAGGACGAAGACGCCGGCGACACCACCCTGGCGCGTCCCATCGGCGTACACTGGGTGGCCTTCAACCTCCCGCCGGAGCTGGAATACCTGGTGGAGGGCGCGGACGTCGCCGGTCTCAGCGACGTGGCCGGCGTGGGCCTCAATGACCGTCAGGGCCTGGGGTATCTGCCGCCCTGTCCGGGCCTGGGCCGGCACAGCTTCGTTTTCCGGCTCTTCGCCCTGGACGACGTGCTGCGGGGATTGCACACGCCAAGGCGCTTCCACCTGGACGCGGCAATGAACGGCCGGGTACTGGCTATGGCCGAGCTCACCGCGATATTCGAACGAAGCGACTGAGGCCCGCGGACCTAGTCGCCGCCGGCCTGTTCGTCACCCTGGCCGCCGGCCGCCTGATTCTCGTCTGCCGGTGCCGCCTCCTCGGGCGAGACAGGTGCCGTGACCGTCGTCTGGCTTTCCACCATGGAAACCACCCGCTGTTGCATCTGGTCGATCCATTGTCCGACCCGCGCCCGGGTCGGATCGTGGGTCACGGCCACCAGGGCCGCCAGCAGAAAGATCAGCACCGCCCCCACCAGCCACTCCCAGCCCTTGGCGGCTGGCGCCTGTTCATCCGGCGGCGCCGCGCCCCGCGGCG
>JACDUA010000042.1:0-28519 GCA_013519935.1 Ectothiorhodospiraceae bacterium WFHF3C12
CGCAGTGCTCGTCACTGGCCTGACGTTCCACCACCAGGGTTTGATCGGCGGAGCCGTGGCGGTGCTCGCCGGTTTCGCCCTGTTCGGGGCCGGAGAGCTGCTGACCGGGTTGCCGGGTGCCTTCGCGCGGATAGGCCGCAGCGAAGCGGCCGCGGCCCGGTTGAACGGTTTGACGGGCCTGAAGCCGGCGCTGCCCGCACCGGATGTGCCGAGGACGCCACCCCGTGGCGGCGCGCTCGTCTTCCAGGACGTGGGTTTCCGCCACAACGCCGCGGCGCCGTGGCTGTTCCGGGACATGGACCTGCGGGTGGAGCCGGAGGAAATAGTCGCCGTGACCGGGCGCTCGGGTAGCGGCAAGAGCTCCCTTGCCTACCTCGCGGCCAGGCTGATCGATCCGGAGGTTGGCTGCGTAACGTACTCGGGTGTCGACCTGAGAGCTATCGATCCCGCGGTCCTTCGCCGGCGCGTCGGCTTGCTGACCCAGCATTCCGAGCTCTTCGACGACACGCTCGCCTGGAACCTGCGCATCGCCGACCCCGGCGCGGGTGCGGCGGAGCTGTGGCGGGCACTGGAGGTCGCGGGCCTGGCGGACATGGTGGCCGGCCTGCCCGACGGCCTGGACACACCGGTGGGCGAGTCGGGTGTGGCGTTTTCCGGCGGACAGGCCCGCCGGCTCGCGCTGGCGCGCCTGGTTCTCGCGGATCCGGAGCTCGTCGTGCTGGATGAGCCCCTGCGCGGTCTGGACGCGGCGACGGCCGCCGCGGTGAGCGACTCGCTTGACCGCTGGCTCGACGGCCGCACGGCGATCCTCCTGGCCCACGACGCAGGCACGCTGCCGCCGGTGGAGCGCATATTGAACCTGGATGGCACGGGCAAGCTGCAGCGCGTATCCGCCGCTCGGCGGACGGCCAGGGACAAGCCGGTGGCCAGGCTTTAGAATCGCGGCCTTCGAGCAGGCGCCGGTTATCCGCGCAAAGCGGTGCGTGTGGTCAGTGGTGCCTTCACCCGTGTGACAGCGGAGCGGAGCATGTTTCTCGACGCCTACCATCAAACCGACGGCGAGACGGTGCAGATCAGCGCCGCGCAGGGCAGCCGGTTCGCCAAGGAGGTCGCCGGCGACTACAACCCGATCCATGACGCCGATTCCAGGCGTTTCTGCGTGCCGGGCGATCTGCTATTCGCGTTGGTGCTGGCCCGGTACGGGCTGTCGGCGCGGATGGACTTCGAGTTCCGCGGGATGCTTGGCGGGGGCGTGCCCGTCCATTTTCCGGCTGCGCCCGGGCCCGCCTTCGACATCGCCGACGACGCCGGCAAAGTTTATCTGCATGTCGAGCGTGACGGAGAGCGCGCCCACGACCCGGCGCGGATCGAGGCCTTCGTGCGGCGCTACGTGTCCTTCTCCGGGCGGAATTTCCCCCATTACCTGCTCCCGCTCATGGCTGAGCATGGCGTCATGTTCAATCCGGATCGCCCGCTGGTGATCTACGACAGCATGGGCTTCACGCTGGAGAGTGCCGCGGTGGCGGAGCCCGGTATGTCGCTTACGGGGTCCGGCCTGGATGTCCAGGGAAAACGCGCCGAGGCGCGGCTGGCATTCGGCATCGATGATGGCGGGCGTCCCATCGGGGAAGGCGCGAAGAAGCTCATCGTCAGCGGCCTGCGGCCCTATGAAGAGGCCGCCATGGACGCCTTCGTTGCCGAATTCGAGGCACGTATTACCCGGCGTTAGCCGGCCGGTGCCGCGACTGAAAGGAGCCGGTCAGACCCGGTAACGTTCCGCGGCTTTGCCCAGTGCGCCCGAGAGCTCGGCCAGGCGCGTGACGATCCGGGCGTCGTTATCGGTCTGCTCTCGCAGCGTGTCGCCGTGCTCGGCCAGGGTGTTGATGTTCCGGGAAACGTCTTCCGCTACGGCGCTCTGTTCCTCGGAGGCCGTCGCAAGCTGGGCGGCCAGGTCGCTGATATGGCCGACGGCGGAGCGGACCTCCCGCAGGGACTCCTCTGCCCGGCGGATGGCCTCGCTGCTTCGGCCGGTCTCCCCGCTGCCCTCAGTCCGTCCCGGTGAACCGGCCGAGCCAGCGGCTGAGATCGGCGTTGGGCGGGACATTGTCCAGGGTGATGGCGTAGAAGCGTTCCTCGACGCCCTTGCAGCTACCGAGCCGGATGGCGCCATACTGGCGCTCGATGTCCGGCGCGTGATTGGCGGGCGCGGTGAAGAAGCCGAATCCGGCCTCGCCGAATGACTTCATCAGGGCGCTGTCGTCCACTTCGGCGACGATCTCCGGGCGGATGCCGTTGTGATGAAGCCACTGGTCCAGTAGCCGGCGCGCGTAGCTGGACTGGCCGGGCAGCAGGGCGGGGGCCCCATCCAGGCAATCCGGGAAGGGGCCGTTAAGTCGACCACGCAGGGATGGATGCACGTAGATGGCCAGCTCCGTGGTCTCCAGGAGCGTGCTTCTGGCGCGGGCCCAGCCGGCGCTCGCCGCCGGCCGATCCGCGAGCACGGCATCAAGTCTACGGTGAGCCAGGTCTTCCAGAAGGGAGGCGAGGTCCAGCTCGCGCACGCTCAACCTGGGTGCGGGGGTCTGCCGCAGGGCCGGCTCCAGCAGCGCGCGGACCGCCATCTTCGGCATGGCATCGGCGGCACCGATGCGCAGACGCCTCACCGTGCCCGCTTCTCCCTCATCCGCCAGCATGGAGAGTGCCTCCACCTCCGCGAACATGGTCTGCGCGTGCTCGAAGACCTGTTCGCCCAGCAACGTCAGCCGCAGGCGGCGCCCGGCCCGTTGCAGCAGGGGTTCCGGAAAGTTCGACTGGAACTGCTTGAGCTGGCCGCTGATCGTCTGAGGGGTCAGGTCCAGGGCTTCGGCGGCGGGGACCACGCCGCCCTGCCGGACGACCTCCCAGAAGTAGTAGAGATGGTTGTAATTGAGGCGCATATATCGTCTATCCCGAAATATATTCCATATGGATTCGAATATACCAGAATCGCGGGGCGGGATAGCATCTCGGTCACCACAAACGAATCGAGGTGACTGAGATGATGGTGCGGATCGGTGCCAAGGGATTCCAGCTGACCAGCGCGCTGACCGGGTTCATCCGCCAGCAGGTCAGGCGGCGGCTCGGCCGGGTGACCAGTAATGGCGCGGATGTGCTGATCACTCTGAGCGACGTCAACGGGCCCCGGGGCGGGGCGGACAAACGGTGCCGGGTGCTTCTCGGTCTGAACGGCCGCCGCCATCTGGTGGCTCAGAGCGTGGCCAGCGATATGTATCACGCCATCGATGAGTCGCTGGCCCGGGTCCAGAAACGCCTGTTGCGGCAACAGTACCGGCGCAGGCGCATTCGCAGGCAGCCGAGGATCGCCGCCCGACTGGCGGAGGCCTCCTAGCGGGGCCGATGAATCGCCGGAACGGGCAAGGGGCGGATCCCGCCCCTTGCGGCGTCAACCGCCCGGATACCAGACGCCGCCCCGTTGGGTGGCCGCTCCCTCGTCCTGCAGTTTGATCAGGTGGGCAAGCAGGGAGCGACCGGCGACACCGTGCATGGTTTCGGGCACGTCGTCGTAGACGCAGCCGACGAGGGTCCGCTCGTCGGCGCCGCCCAGGCGTTGCAGGCACTGCGCCACCTTGGCCTCCCGGGCCAGGCGGTGGGAGACGATGCGGTCGATGACCCGGTGGGGATCGCCCATCAGGAACCCGTGCCCCGGGGCGATGAAGGCCAGGTCCTCGTGGCAGAGCGCCTCGAGGGATTGGAGATAGGCACCCATATCGCCATCCGGCGGATTGATCACGACTGTTGAGCCCTGCATGACGTGATCGCCGGAGAACAGTACGTTCTCCTCCTCCAGCAGAAAGCACAGGTGATTCGAGGCGTGGCCCGGCGTGTGGATCACCCGTAGCGTGGTTTCCGGGTCGATGGATAGCCGCTCGCCGTGGGTGGGAACGTAATCGGGGTGATAGCCGGTGTCCTGGCCGCCATGGTGCGGCGCGGGCATGCCGAGGACGCGCGCGCCGGTCCGCGCCCGCAGTGCACGGCTGGCCGGCGAATGATCCCTATGGGTATGCGTCGTCAGAATCCACCCGATGGTACCCGCGGCCGCCTCGATTTCCCCCACGTGCGCTTCAATGTCGGGGCCCGGGTCGATTACGGCGCAGGCGTCGGCGGTGCCGACGATGTAGGTGTTGGTGCCGGGGCCGGTCATCACGCCGGGGTTGGGCGCCACCACCCGGCGGATTCGTGGCGAGAGCCTCGTGACGACGCCCGGTATCAGCTCATAGGCGGGGGCGCTGACCCCTTCCCGATGGAGCTTGGCGATCTCGGCGTAGGCGGGCTCGCCGGGATGGATGAGCCGCCGGCCGTCGCGTCCGTCGGCGGAGACGGGGGCAGTCGGTGCCCGCGCGGGCCCCTGCCGGCCATGTGCCAGTGCCTCCCCTACGTTTCGGAACTCGGCCAGGGTTCGCAATGTGCGGATCGTGGGCGAGCCCAGTGGGAACTGGCCGCCGCGGTTGAGGCGCAGGGCCTCGGCGGGGTTGATCCACACGTGGTCGATGGTTTCGCTGCCGTCATGCGCGGCGTCCTGGGCCGGCGGTGCCTCGGCGACGAAGAAACGCGTGTCGTAGCGCCGCGGCGGTCCCGGGGGCGTCACCCAGTGGGCCAGGTAGCCCATCTGGTCCGTGTGCAGCCGCAGGCCGTGAGCCTGGCAAAGCTCGGCGAGCTCCAGCTCGCCGTTGCAGACCTGCTCGCGCAGCACCACGAGGTCCAGGGTGTTGTCGCCGCCGACGGCGACGCCGTCCCGGTGGTCCGCCAGCAGCACGCCGGCCTCCTCGAAGCACTCACGCACGGCGGCTATGAGGTAGGCCAGCCCGCCCCGCGCCACCCCCAGCATCCGGCTGGCCTCGGCGTCGTCGTTGGGTACGCTCCCGGCCCAGCGGCCGGTATCCTGGTCGGCATCGTCCACCGCCCCGCCCGGGAAAACGAACACGCCGGGCATGAAAACTGCCGTGTGAGTGCGCTGTAGAAGCAGCACTTCCAGGCCGCTGGCACCGTCGCGCGCGACAACCACGGTTGCCGCCGGTCGTGGCTCGATCATGTCGTCCTTCCCCGGATATTGACGAATGGCGCGGGTCCGCGGGACGCGCGGCGGGAAACGGTGTCTCGCGGGCCCATCTATTGCCCCGTCGCCGGCGGTACGACACCGTATTGCCGCGACCGGAGCGTCTCCAGCGGTTCCGGTCGACCCAGGTAGTAGCCCTGCACGTAGTGCACGCCCAACGTCCGTACCTCGTTCTGCGCCGTGGCCGTCTCCACGTACTCGGCGATGGTGCGTATGCCGAGCTCGTTGGCGATCTGCTGAATGGCGTGGACCATGGCCCGGTCCATGCGGCTGTTCTGGATGTTGCGAACGAAGGCGCCGTCGATCTTCAGGAAGTCCACCGGCAGGTGCTTGAGATAGGTGAATGACGACATGCCGCTGCCGAAATCGTCCAGCGCCACGAGGCAGCCAATGCGCCTCAGCTGCCCGACGAAACGCTCCGCGCGGCTGAGCGAGCGGACCACCGCGGTCTCCGTGATCTCGAAGCAGATCTCCCGGGGCGACACGCGGTGCGTGGAAAGCAGCTCGGAGATATGCTCGAACAGGCCGTCCTCACCGAGACTGTGGCCGGATAGATTGATGCACCAGACGCTTTGCCTTGCGCCCATGGCATCCTTGGCCTGCAGTGCCCGGTCGATGACCCAGCGATCGACACTGCTCATAAGGTTGTAACGTTCCGCCGCGGGGATGAATACCCCGGGTGCTACTAGCTCGCCGTTGCGGTCGCGCATGCGGACCAGCACTTCCAGCATGTCCTCGCCGTCGTCCTCGCGCGTGGGGACGATGCGCTGGCCGAGCAGTTCCAGGCGGTTCTCGTCCAGGGCCTGGCGCAGTTCCGCCGCCCAGAGCATCTGGCTGCGGAACTGATCGCTGACCGAATCGCCGGTGCGGAAGACATGCACCCGGTTGCGGCCCTGCTCCTTGGCAATATTGCAGGCGGCATCCGCCTGCCCCAGCGCCGTGCCGACACTGGTGGTCTGTGCGTTGATTTCCGTCACGCCGATGCTGACGCCCACGGCCACGGTCTGGTCCTCGTACTGGAATCGGTACTCGTTGATGACCGCCTGAAGGTTCTGTGCGATTCGCCTGCCTTCTTCCGCCGAACAGTCCGACAGCAGCACGCCCAGTTCGTCACCACCCAGGCGGGAGAACACGTCCCCCTCGCGCATGTGCGTGGTCAGCCGGCCGACGATCTGCCGGATCAGGTCGTCGCCGGCCTGATGGCCGTGGATGTCATTGACCAGCTTGAATTCGTCCAGGTCCATGTAGCACAGGCTGTACACGACGCCTTCCCGGACGGCGCTCTCAAGCGCGCCCTCCAGCCGCAGCTCGAAGGCGCCCCGGTTGACCAGGCCGGTCAGGGAATCGTGGGTCGCCTGGTGCTGAAGCTGATCCTGGCGCAATTCCGCCACGACGCGCATGCGGCGCTCGCGCTGCATCAGCAGCCCGATCACGCCGACCACGGAGCCGGTCAACAGCAGCGCCAGCAGGAACACCGCCAGCGGCGCCCGCAGGTCGTAGGCGTACGGAAGCCCAACGGGGGAGACCACGGCCCGGAACATCCGGCCACCCACCGACCACTCCCACGTGCGCTCTTCGGGCATGCCCCCGGTGTACCAGGGCAGAGGCGCGCCATCGGGCCGGTAGGCGCCAATGGCCTTCCGGGTGCCGTCATCCATGGCGAACACGTTCAGCGCGATGCCGTGGGACTCAGTGGCGCTGAGTGAGTCGGCGATGAGCGCATCCACCATGAAAACGCCTTCGGCCAGCCCTTCAAGGGCTTCAACACGTTGATCCGTCGTCGCGGTAGGTGCGCTGTGGGCGTAGACGGGGGAGAAGACCAGCAGTGCCGTCTGCCGGGGATCGTCCTGGACCAGCGGGGTCGCCTCGCTTACCGCCAGTGTCCCGGTGCGCGCCGAGCGCTGCAGCGCTTCATTGCGGGCGTCATTGCCCGCCGGATCGAATCCCAACGCCTCGCGGTTGGACTCGAGGGGCTCGACGTAATGGATGGGATAATAGACATGCCGGTGGCCGACGGGCCGCAGCCCGCCGTCAGGGGCGCGGTCGACGATGGCGTAGCCCGGGATATCGCGGCGCGCATCCTCGACAAAAGCCTGACGCTGCGCGGCGGGTACGCGGGGCACCCATTCCAGGGCCCTGATGCTCGGGTGGCGCGCCAGTATCCTTTCGCTGGCCCGGCCGAACTCCTCCCGGGTGACCTCTTCGGAGGTGATGAAGACGGTGGCTAGGGTGTCGACGGCATGGAACTGTTCCGACCAGCCGGTTTCCAGCGCCGCGCCGTGCTCACGCGCACTGGCTTCGAAGTCCTCATTGACCCGCGCACGTTCCAGGCTCAGCACCGACCAGCCCAGCCCCAGGGCGAATAGCGTGCCGGCTACGCCAATGACGCCCAGCACGGGCAATGGATGGTCGCCAAGAACGCGTTCCCAGTCTTCTCTGGCAGCTATGGCTGCTCCTCCCAGCGCGGATCATGCCGCAAAGAGGCCGGAATGCGGCGCAGGAACGGCGCCGGCCGGCTCTACCGTGGCCGCCGGTGTGGATCGGCGGAACTTCAGCAAACCGCGTGCGGCGCTGGCCGTCCTGGCCCGCGCAGACGCATGCGAATCTCGCAAGTATTCACGCGACACTGCATCGGAAGGTGCACGCGGATCAAGTCGCGCGGGTGCGCTTCAGCCGCGTCCGCAGCGGCTGCGGCTGCCGGGACCGCGTCACCCGGGCAGAATCGTAACATCGCCCCCGGCTTCGGACCGTGAACCCGGTAACGGCTCGTCATCATGGCGGCGGAACGTGAACACCGCGGCAAGCTTGGGGTCCGGCCCGGCGTTCCGGGTGGCGGCGTGGAGCAGGCGGCTGTGGAAGAAGAGCACATCGCCGGCCTCCAGCTCCACGCTCACGCGTTGCGCGACCAGTGCGTCGTTCTCAGTCAGGTCCAGGCGCAGGAACCGGGCTTCGTCGAAGCGCCACGCCGCCAGGTTTTGCCGGTGGGTGCCGGGTATGAGCTGCAGTCCGCCGTTGCCCGCATGTTCCCGGCCCAGGGCGAGCCAGGCGGTAACCAGCTCACCGCGTGCGTAACGCCAGTAGCGCAGGTCCTGGTGCCAGAGGCTGTCGCTGCTGAACCTGGGCAGCTTGGTCATGATGCAATTGTGGTGCGCTCGCGGCATCAGGACCGGGCCATCACCGAGTAACGCGCGCAGGCAGGCGGTCAACGGTGGGTAATGCACCCAGCGGCGGAATACCGGATGCCGGCCATAGGCGCCCCGAAGACGGCGGATGGCGTCCCCGCCCACGGCCTCCGTCGATGACGGCGCCCCGGGGTAGCCCAGCTCGGCCTCGAGCTCCAGCGGCGCGCGGCGCTCGGTGAGGTGCTGCCGGGTCACGCGGCGCATGGAATCGACCAGTTCCGGCGGTGCGAGCTGGCGCACGGTCAGGTAGCCGTCCCGTTCGAACGCCGCGGCCTGGGAGCGTGTCAGCGGCGTGGGGTCGCCGCCCGTCGCGTGCATGTGTCCGTGACCGGCCAAGTCCGTCATGGGTCCAGGGGGCGCGGCCGCCCGTGGGGCGGCCGCGATCGCGCTACTCCGAGAAGAGGTTGTCCAGGAAGACGCCCGTGTGCCGCCAGGAGTGCTCGTCGGCGTGCTTGTCGTAGGCCACGGGCATGCCGAACTCCTCGGCGAATCGATCCGCCTCGGGGTTGGTGAAGCTGTGCTTCACGCCCGGATAGCTGTGGAGCGCGTACTGTGCCTGCGCCTGCCGCATCGTGCCAACGAAATCCTGGACCTGTTCCATGGGTACGAAGTTATCCGCGCCGCCGGTGAAAACCAGCACGCGTGCCTGCACGTCGCCCGGCTGGGGGTCGGCCTTGGACACCAGGCCGAGACTGCCGTGGTAGCTGATCACGCCGTCGAGATCCTTTCCTTCGGCCGCCATGTACAGTACCAGCCCGCCGCCCATGCAATAGCCGATCGCGGCCGTTTGATCGGCGTCGACCGTGTCGTGATCCTTGAGGATGCCGAGTGCCCGGTCGAATCGCTCACGGGCCGCCGACATGTCGGACATCAGCGCGGTCATGAACGATTTGGCGTCCTCGGGATGATCCGCCACCTTACCCTTGCCATACATGTCCAGGGCGAACGCCGTGTAGCCCATCCGGGCGAGCATCTCCGCGCGCTTGCGGGCGTATTCGTTATGACCCCACCACTCGTGCACCACCAGCACGCCGGGGCGCTCGCCCTCAGTGTCGTCGTCGTAGGCCAGGTAGCCCTGGAACTGGGTGTCGCCGACCGCGTAGTCGATTTCCTCGGTCTGCAGTGCCGCTGTCGCGCTCACGGTAACGCAGAGGAAAAGAAGGCCTGAAATCAGTCTGATCATCGCTGGTGCGCTCCATTCGGCTGGGTATCCTGTCCTGGACAGCTTTGCGCGTCCTCCACAGCCCACTACTATGGGGACGCTCAACCTCGACCCAAGGGCAATCCTGCCTGAAAGGCCAGTGACAACACGGGAGAGTGGCGTTGCGTACACTGATTCTCATGCTCGGCATGGCGGTCGCCGGCGGCGCACAGGGCGCTGAAGCACCGCGGGTGAAGTTCGAGACCTCCAAGGGTCCGATCATTCTGGAGCTCTACCCCGACAAGGCGCCGCGGACGGTGGAGAACTTCCTCGCCTACGTGGAGCAGGGCTTCTACGACGGCACCATTTTCCACCGGGTCATTCCCGGCTTCGTCATCCAGGGTGGCGGTTTCACGGCGGACTACGAGCGCAAGACCACGCGGGAACCGATCACCAACGAATCCGACAATGGCCTGGACAACGCCCGCGGCACCATTTCCATGGCGCGGACGCGCGATCCGCACTCGGCCACCAGCCAGTTCTTCATCAACCTTTCCGATAATGACAACCTCGATCACCGCGGTAGCGACTGGGGCTACGCGGTATTCGGAAAGGTGGTGGACGGCATGGAGGTGGTGGACGCCATTGCCGGCGTGCCCACCGGGGCGGCCGGCCCGTTCCGCAGCGACGCCCCCCGGAACGTGGTGATGATCGAGTCCGCGACGCGGGTCCCGGCCGGCGGCGCCGGCGAGTAGGCAACCGCCTAGCCGCCGTAGAGGGGCATCGCCATAAGTGTCTGCGTGACCCGCCCGATGAGGCCTTCGTGGTCGTAGAGCAGTGTTTCCGCCATGCCGACCCCTCGCGGCTGCATGCGGCTGGCGGCGTCGAAGCCGATCCACTCGCCGGTGGGCAGGCGGTGCAGGTGCAACGAGACATCGGCGTTGATGCTGCCGGTTCGTTCGTTGAGGCGTAGCTGGCCCACGCCGTTGCCGAAGTCGGCGAGGGTGGCCGCGCAGATCGCCGGTGTCGCGGCCTCGCCCGCCACCACCGGAACCGGCAGGCGCATCCACACGCGACCATGGCCCCGTCCACGGGCGCCTTCGATGGGGCGTACCTCGGCCGTGGTATGCAGGCCGGGCAGGGTCTGCTCGTTCTCCCATCCCGCGGCCTGCGCCAGGGAGAGCGTCGGACCCGGAGCCGGTTCGGGGAGCCGCCGCGCCGGGAAGCGACCGTGCTCGGGCACCTCGGTCTCGGCCTCCGCGACAAACAGCGCGGTGCCACGGCAAACGGCCCGGCCCTCGTGGGTCAACGTGGCCGCGAGCAGCTCCAGTCGCGCGCCGGTGCGTATCGTCTCGACCGATACCGCCAGCGGCGAACTGGGGACGGGGCGCAACAGGTCCACGGTCAGGCGGGCCAGGCGTTTGTCCGGGTCGGCGATCTGATCCATGCAGTGGGCCAGCAGCCCGGTGGGCGGACCGCCATGTAGCAGATCCGGGCTCCACGGGCCGCCCGCGGCCTCGGTGGGTACGTAGTGATCGTCTTGATGGAGGAATAGCGCTGAAGCCATGGGTGCCGGGCGTTGCGAAATGTCCGCAGAGCCTACCACGGCGCCAATGCGTCGCGCAGACGTGCCAGGCCGGACGGTGACGTATGCGCTCTAGATACGGGGTCTGCCCCCTATGCGGCCGGGAGTGCCCGCTGACCTTTCACCATCTGACTCCGCGCAAGCTTCACCGCCGCAAGGCGTTCCGGCGTCGTTACAGCCGGGAGACCCTGAATGAGGGCATCCACATCTGCCGCGACTGCCACGACGGCATCCACGACTTCTACGATGAAAAGACCCTCGCGAAGCGCTTCGCCGACATCCGGTCCTTGCAGGCGGATCCGGCGCTGGCGCGCCATTTCCGCTGGGTCGCCAGGAAGAAGGTCCGTGGCCGGGCGGATCGCTGATCAGGAGGCGGCAACTGCCGGCGTGGTGGCGGGGTTGCGTGCGACCACGCGGTTCCGGCCCGCGCTCTTCGCCGCGTAGAGGGCCTCGTCGGCGTATCCGATCAGCACGTCCAGATCGTCGCAGTCCTCGCCATCCGGCCCGCCGGCGCAGCCCACGCCGATGGACACGGTGAGCTGGATGGGCGCACTCGTGGCCCGTACCGGGACGGCGTCCAGTTGCCGGCGGGTTTCTTCGGCCATTTTCAGGGCGGTGCCAAGCCCGGTATCCGGCAGCAGAACGATGAACTCCTCGCCGCCGTACCGGGCGGTCACGACCTGGTCCGGCAGCATGTCGGCCAGCCGCGTACCCACGTCGCGCAGCGCCGTGTCTCCGGCCGCGTGTCCCCATTCGTCGTTGATTGACTTGAAGTGGTCGATGTCCAGCAAAAGCACGCTGAACGGCCGGTCGTGGCGCCGGCAGCGCGCCAGCACCTCGCTGCCGTACTGATGGACGAAGCGCCGGTTGAACAGCCCGGTGAGCGCATCGGTCAAAACCAGGCGTCCCTGGCGAAGGTTGGCCAGGCGAGCATCGTTGGCGAAATAGCGCACCGCGAGGAATATCATCAGCATGGCGAGCGCGATGTTGAGGTAGAACATCGCGCGCAGCGTTACCGGGGCGAGGTCCACCCAGAACCGGGTGTAGGTGATCTCTTCGGCGACCGCGAACATGACGAAGCCGGCAAGCGTCATCAACGCCCTCGGCCATGCGGCGTCGTCGGAGAACGCCAGGTGCGCGACCACCGGCATGACGAAAAGGTAATACTGAAAGCCTCCCTCGGGCCCGATGAAGAGCACCGTCCCGCCGGAGATCTGGACGATGGCCAGGCACATCGTCCAGTACGCGGCGAGCCGGTAATGATCGCGTAGTACCCAGAGAAAGGCGACGCCGTGCAGCGCGGCGAAGACGACGTCGAACAGCCCGGAGAGCGTGTTGCCGAACCACAGCAGCATGGAAGTGCCGTAAAGGGCGGATATGCCGGTACAGGCAACGGCCAGCATCAGCGCGATACGGCGCCGGTAAGTCCACCGCTCCCGGCGGTAGAGGCGCCGTGCGTGGCTATCGAGCGCATCCCTGGCGCTGGTCTCGTACGATCCTGTACGCAGGGATGGATCGAAGTCAGTCAATCGGTGTCCTACATGGAGGTGTGCCCCGGTGAGGCACGGGAAAAGGCGGTTTACGGACAGTACTGTCCACGCTGGGGCCGCCGCAGTCTGTGAACCCGGTCCCGATTTCGCGGTCCCTGGATGTACTTCGCCATGTCGGGGCAACCGGGGTCGAGCTTGATCCCCAGGCCGGGTTGGCCGGACACTGACCAGTCATCGAATCGTTGGAGTGCCATCTTGCCGTTCTTTCTGATCGCGTTTATCGGCGTGCCGCTGGCCGAGATCTACCTGCTCATCGAAGTGGGCCAGGTGATCGGCGCCCTCCCGACCATCGCGCTTTGCGTGCTCACCGCGATTATTGGCGGCGGATTGCTCCGCCATCAGGGCATGAGCACCGTGCAGCGCGCCCGCCACAACCTGGACCAGGGCAAGGTGCCCGCGCTGGAGATGCTGGAGGGGGTCGCGCTGGTGGTCGGTGGTGCCCTGTTGATGACGCCGGGCTTCGCCACCGACGCCCTCGGGTTTGCCTGCCTGCTGCCGCCGACGCGCCGTGCCCTGGTCCGGGCCGTGCTGGCCCGGGCTCACGTGACCTACGGACCCGTCGGTGGCACCCCGGGCGATTCCAGGGGCGCGGGCGGTCACGACACCATCGAGGGCGAGTACCGGCGCCGGGAGTAGCGGACGGCCCGGCGGTCCGCTCTCGCCGCGGCGCCGCTGGTTCAGTGGTCGCCTAGAAGGCCGGGACCACCGCCCCTTCGTACTCCTCGCGGATGAACTCCGCCACGGCCTCGCTGGTGAGCACGTCCGCAAGCTTGCGGATGGCGTCGCTGTCCTTGTTGTCCGGCCGGGCGACCAGGACGTTCACGTACGGTGACTCCGGACCCTCAATGACCAGGGCGTCCTCGGTCGGATTGAGGCCGGCCTCCAGCGCGTAGTTGGTGTTGATCAGCGCCAGGTCCACCTGGTTGAGAATGCGTGGCAGCGTGGCCGCCTCCAGCTCATGAAAGCGCAGGCCCTTGGGGTTTTCCTCGATATCCTGGGGAGTGGCGAGGATGTTGCTGTCGTCGGCCAGCTTGATCAGCCCGGCTTTGTCCAGAAGCAGAAGCGCCCGGCCGCCGTTGGTGGGATCGTTGGGAATGGCCACGGTCGCGCCGTCTCCGAGCTGCTCCAGGCTGTCGATCTTGCTCGAATAGGCGCCGAAGGGCTCCACGTGAACGCCCACCACGGAAACCAGCTCCGTGCCGCGGCCCTCGTTGAATTCCTCCAGGTAGGGCACGTGCTGAAAGTAGTTGGCGTCCAGGCGACCCTCGTCGACCTGCACGTTGGGCTGCACGTAGTCGGTGAACACCTGAACCTCGAGTTCCACGCCCCGGGCTTCGAGCTTCGGCTTGACGAACTCCAGGATCTCGGCATGGGGCACGGGCGTGGCCGCCACCGTGAGCTTGTCGGCCGCGCTCGCGTTGAAAGCCAAGCCAAGGGCCATGGCGGTCAGGAACAGCGTACGTTTCATGTGAACCTCCATTTTTAAGCCTCGGATTTCCGCCTTGAATCAACCGTCTCGGAATTCGTTCAGCGCCGGCTGAAATACAGCACGAGGCGGTCACCGATCATCTGCAGCAGCTGGACGAAGACCACCAGCAATACGACGGTAATGATCATGACGTCGGTCTGGAATCGCTGGTAACCGTAACGTATCGCCAGATCGCCGAGACCGCCGCCGCCCACGACGCCGGCCATGGCCGCGTAGGAGACCAGCGTGATGGCGGTAACCGTAATGCCCGCGATGATGCCCGGCAATGCCTCCGGCAGTAGCGCGCCGAGCACGATCTGCCGCGTGGAGGCGCCCATGGCCTGGGTCGCTTCGATGACCCCGCGGTCCACCTCCCGCAGGGAGGTCTCCACCAGCCGGGCGAAGAAGGGTGTGCCAGCGGCCACCAACGGCGGTATGACGCCCGCCACATCCAGCGACGTGCCGACGATGATGACGGTTACCGGGATCATCACGATCAGCAGGATGATGAACGGCACCGAGCGCAGGACGTTGACGACGAAAGAGACCACGCCGTAAAGGGCCGGCTGCTCCAGGAGCTGGCGCTTGCCGGTCAGGAACAGCAGCACGCCCAGGGGCAGTCCCAGGAGCACGATGAACAGCAGCGAACCGCCGACCATCAGCACCGTGTCCCAGGAGGCGACGCCGATTTCCCACCAACGCACGTTGGGCAGAAGCTCGCTCATTGCCGGATCACCTCCACGTGCACGTCGGAGCGCTCCAGCTCGCGCATCGCCTGGTCGACGTCGCCGCCGACCAGGGACAGCGTCAGCTGCCCGTAGGGCGTGCGCTTGATGTGGTCGACGCGCCCGGAGAGGATGCTGTAATCCACGCCGGTCTGCTGGGCCAGGTCCCCGAGGATGGGCCGGTAGGTCGCTTCGCCGCGCAGAGTGAGCTTGACGATGCGGCCGGGCACGTGAGCGAAGTCCTCGCGGCGTTCGTCCTCGTCCACGTGCTCGCGTTCGAAGACGAAGCTGTGCGTGGTCGGATGCTTCGGATGCAGGAACACGTCGGCGGAGTCACCGCTTTCCACGATTTCGCCGCCGTCCATCACCGCCACCCGATCGCAGACCCGTCGAATCGCGTCCATCTCATGGGTCACCAGCACCACCGTGATGCCCAGCTCCAGGTTGATGTCGGAGATCAGCTCCAGCACCGACTGCGTGGTCTGCGGGTCCAGGGCGCTGGTGGCTTCGTCGCAGAGCAGGATCTTCGGCTTGCAGGCCAGGGCGCGGGCGATGCCCACGCGTTGTTTCTGACCGCCGGAGAGCTGCGACGGGTACTTGTTCGCCTGATCGGCCAGTCCCACCCGGGCGAGCAGCTCCTCGACCCGTTCGCGGATGGCCTGTGCGCCGTAGGTGCCGGCGAGCTTCATGGGGAATGCCACGTTGGCCCGCACGGTCTTGGAGGAGAGCAGGTTGAAGTGCTGGAAGATCATGCCGATCTCCCGGCGCAGATTGAGCAGCTGCCAGCCCGTGTAGTCCGTGACGTCCCGGCCGTCCACGCGCACCCGGCCGGCCGTGGGCCGTTCGATGAGGTTGATCAGCCGCAGTAGCGTGGACTTGCCGGCACCCGAATGGCCGATGATCCCGAACACCTCGCCGGGCTCTACGCGCAGGCCCACCTCGCGCAGCGCACTGACGCTGCGACCATCGACCTCATACGTCTTCTCGATGTCCTGGAACTCGATCACGGCGTAATCCGGCAATCACGGTATACGAAATCAATGCGGTCGGGCCCGCGCATCAGCGGGGCGCGGGCGAGCCCGGCGGTACGTTTCCGGCCGCCGGGATGGCGTGATTCGCGCGCGGTTCGTCCCCGGTGCGGGCGCCAAAGCGTGGGACTATAGCGCATCGGGGCTGCCGATCCCTAATAGCGGGCCCCGCAGGTGCGCGGGAATCTGCGGCGTTGCCCCGGGTCAGGCGATGGCGGCGCGAGCCAGCACGACGCGGTTGCGGCCGGCCCCCTTGGCGGCGTACAGAGCGCGGTCGGCGGCCTTGAGCAGGGCGGGCGCGTCGGCACCGTCATCCGGGAATGCCGCGATACCCCCCGAGAAGGAGCTCCGCACACCTTCCTGATCGGGGTCGGCGACGGCAAAGGCCACCCGCAGTGCATTCATCCGCTCCTCGACCACCTCGAGGTCTGCGTCCGGAAAGACCATGACGAATTCCTCGCCCCCGTAACGGCAGGCGGCGTCGCCGCTTCGGGCGTGTTCCTGCAGCAACCCGGCGAGGGATTGCAGTACCCGGTCTCCCTCCTGATGGCCGAACCGATCGTTGAAACGCTTGAAGTAGTCGATATCCAGCAGGGCCACGGCCACCGCGTGCCCGTGGCGCCGGGCCCGGGCCAGCTCCCGGTCCAGGGTTTCCTCCAGAAAGCGCCGGTTGTAAAGGCCCGTCAGCGGGTCGCGGATGGCTTCCTGACGGAGCTTGCGTTGCAGGGCTTCGTTCTCGGCCAGCTGCTCGCGCAGGGCGTGCTCGGCCCGCTTGAGATCGGTTACGTCTCGTAGCACGAGCAGCAAGGAGGGGAATCGGGTCTTTTCCGTGTGCAGCGCGGTGGCGCGCACATCAAGAGTGAGCGGCTGATTACCGTCCAGCCGCAGCTCCCGGTGTTCTCCCGGGGTCAGCGCGAGCAGGTTCGTGGCGAACGCCGATTGATCGAGCAGGCCTCGCAGTTCCTCGCCCGACGCGGTGGCCGGGGTGAGTGAAAGCAGCTGGCCCGCTGCCGGGTTCACGTCGATGACGCGCCCCTCGCGATCGAGCACGAGGGCGCCATCGGACATGTGGTTGAATACCTCGTGCCGGGCTATCGGGATCAGGTCGAATAGGCCCTGCCGGCGCAGGTTGTACACCATGGCCATGCCGGTCACCGCGAATCCGATGGGCGTCGCATCCAGATTGGTGGTCGGCGTCAGGAGCATCAGGCTGAACACGTTGAGCACGCTCGGAACCAGTGCGCCCATGAGGAGAATGCCTGCCTGGCGTTTCTGAAGCGGCGCCGCGCGGCGGTAGGCGCCGACCAGAATCAGAAAGGCCAGCACGTCCACGACGTAGGCGTACAGCGCGTTGAGCCAGAAGACCGGACCTCCATGGAACGGCTGCTCGCCGCTCATGTCCAGCGGCCCGAAGAACAGGTGATGGTGCGCGTCCGTAAAGAGGACCGGCAGGACCACGATCGGCTGAAGAGTCAGCACGCCAAGTGTTGCGCGGTTCAGCCAGCGACGCTTCTCGGCGAACAGAAGCGCGAAAATCAGAAACGCGGGGGGCGTCAGAATGACCCCGACGAACATGGCCGTGAGCCAGAAACGCGGCGATGGGGGAGCTCCCTGAAGCAGAAGGGCGTAGCTCAGGGCCCACCATGTGCCCGCTGCCATGCAAACAACTACCGCGGGGGCGGCGGCCGCCTCCCGGCGTTGGACGGCCATGACGCCCGCGGCGGCGCTGAGGGCACCCGCAACGATGAGCAGAAGGGTAAAGCTGAATACCAGGGATTCCACCGGATGCGCTCGACTATCAATACGCCATCCTGCGTGCTTGTTGGTCCTGAGCTTCCGGGCTGGACGCAATGAAGTTGGCTGTTGGCCAGTGTCGGGAGACAGTCCGGGTAGCACAAGAAATGCCATTGATTTTCGTGACGTAGTGGGGGTTTCTGGCCGCCATGAGAGCGGCCGGCACGGGCACGTTTTCCAGGAACTGTTAGAATGAGCGGCTAGATTCCAGGCGGCCCTGGCCCGGCCGGCGCCGGTTCATACCCTGGACTGAATGCAACCGGCGCGCCGGTAACGCCGGCCGTCGCCCCGACCCACACGTGGAGAGAACCGCGACGTTATGACGCAGCTGGCCGATCTATCCGATAGCGAACTCAAGGCGTATCACAGGCGGGTGAGCGAGGCCTATCAGGCCTTCAGCGGGCGCGGTCTGTCTCTGAACATGGCCCGAGGCAAGCCGGCCCCGGAGCAGCTCGATCTGTCCGAGTCGCTGCTCGAGAAACCCGGCGTGGGCAACCACCAGGCCAGTGATGGTACCGATTGCCGCAACTATGGGGGGCTGCAGGGGCTGGCGGAGCTTCGCTCGGTGTTCGCGCCCATGCTCGGCGCGAAGCCGGAGCAGGTCATCGCCTCCGGTAATGCCAGCCTGTCCCTGATGCACGACTACATCGTCTTCTCGCTGCTCAAGGGCAATCCGGACAGTGATCGGCCGTGGGGGGACGCTCCCGTCAAGTTCCTTTGCCCGGTGCCCGGCTATGACCGCCACTTCGCCATCTGCGAGGAATTCGGCATCGAGATGGTGAACGTGGCCCTCCACAAGGACGGCCCCGACATGGACCAGGTGGAGGCGCTGGTGCGGGACGATCCTTCGGTCAAGGGGATCTGGTGCGTACCCAAGTATTCCAATCCCACCGGCGCGGTCTACTCGGACGAGGTGGTTCGGCGCATGGCCGCGATGCCCGCCGCGGCCAGGGATTTCCGGGTTTTCTGGGACAACGCCTACGCGGTCCACCATCTCACCGAGGAGCGCGTCGAGATCGCAAGCCTGCTGGAGGCCTGCGAGCAGGCGGGTAACCCCAACCGGGCGCTGGTATTCGGCTCCACGTCCAAGATCACCTTCGCCGGCGCCGGTATCGCCCTGTTCGCCGGGTCCGCGGCCAACGTGGAGTGGTTCCAGGCCCGCATGGGCAAGCGGACCATCGGTCCGGACAAGGTCAACCAGCTCCGCCATGTCCAGCTGCTGCCGGACGAGCGCGCCCTCCATCAGCTGATGGACGCGCATCGCCAGATCCTGGCGCCGAAGTTTCGTGCCGTGGAGAGCACCTTTGACGGCCTGCTCTCCGACCCCCGCGTCGCCCACTGGACGAAACCGCGGGGCGGGTACTTCGTCAATCTTGAGACACCGCCGGGCTGCGCTCAGCGTGCGGTGAACCTTGCCAAGGAGGCCGGACTCACGATGACCCCCGCCGGCGCCGCCTTCCCCTACGGCAAGGACCCGGAGGACGTCCATATCCGCGTGGCGCCCAGCTTCCCGAGCCTGCAGGAGGTCGAGCAGGCGGCGGAGGGCATCGCCCTGTGCGTGCAGCTGGCGGCCGCGGAACAGGCCATCTCCGAACGCGGTTTGTGATCTTGCGGGCGCGAGCGGCATGGCCCGCTGCCGCCCCCATGCCTCTGCGCCTTTTCCTGTCGTGCTCGTTCCGCTTCCGGATGGCCGCCGTGGCCTGCGCCGATGGCTCGCAGGTCCCGTTGTGCCGCTCATGTAGATTGCTGCCGGGGACACCTGACCTGCACCCCGCTCCAGAAGCCTCTCGGCGATGCTTGGGTTTGGCGGACTTTGGCGTGGCTGCGCCGAACCGACAGTGCCTTGGCGGCGTAGGCCAAGTGGGGCATGCTTTGTATCAGGTCTTGGCCTATTACCGGATGCCCCGATGAGTCGTTCATTTACTCGCCCGGCTGCACTCTGTTTCGTTTCGTTCCTGGTCGTCACTCTGGCCCTGGCCGGATGCGCCAGCCTTGACGGACGATTCGGTGGTGAACGTCGCGTTGGTGGCGAGAGTACCGACGGATTCTCCCCGGAATCGAGTCCGCCGGGAGAAGCTTCGGCGACCCTAAGCTGGGAGGCACCGACCCGGCGCACAAATGGTGCCTGCCTGGCCGATCTGGCCGGGTTCAAGGTCAGCTGGGGGACGATGCGCAGCCGGCTGGTTCATGAAGTGAGGCTGTCTCCAGCGCAGGCAGATTGCAATGATACCGGGCGGCAGGATGTATGCGGCCCGGTTTCCGCTTGCAGATACACTGTGAGCGGGCTCGGTCCCGCAAAGTGGTATTTCACCGTCCAGGCGTTTGACAGCCGGGGACAGTTGAGCTCGGCTCCCCCCGTGGTCTTCATCAACCTGGAATAAGGGCGTATCGCGGTGATGGACTTCGAGGCGGTGGCGGCGCGACAGATCCGGGTGATATGGGTCGGCGGGGTATGGTTCGCGGCGCTGTTCATGCCGCTGTTCCTGGTGCCGTGGCGCTGGAGCCCCAGCGGCGTGGTGGCGCTGCTGTTGTTGATTGCCGGGGCGGTTGCCGCATGGCGCGGTTATCTGTCCACGGCGGGGCTGGACCGGCACTGGCGGCACCTGTTCCTTACGGTGCCGGCCGTGTTGCTGGTGGCCGGCTTTGCCCTGGCGTGGTGGTTCCCCGGCCAGGCCTTCTAGGGATACGGCAGGCGATCCGCGGGAACGATCCGGTGCTGCCTCACGCAGCCGGCGGGGCCTTCAGTACTGGAAGGGATCCACCGCCTTGCGCCGCGTCGATGCCCCCATCAGCGTCGGCAGGGCGGCGCTGCCGGCGACGATCAGCAGCATCACCGCGTAGAGGTTCTCCGTGAGCAGGCCCGATTCCAGCCCGACGTTGGCCGCGATGATCCCGAAGCTCAGGCGGTAGTTGAACAGAATGCCGATGGACCGCGCCGATGAGTCTCGCATGAGAAACCGTGCCGGCAGGGCCGTGCCCAGGAACTTCAGGCCCACGGCGCCGGCGAAGAGGATGCCCGCCAGCACGAAGAACTCCGCGGACAGGCTCGCGAGGTCGATCTGCGTGCCGGCGTGAATGAAGAATACCGGCGCGAAGAAGCCGAACACCAGACCCTTCATCTTCTCCTTCACGGCCGTGTTCTCGAACACCACGCCCGCCATGGCCACGCCCACGGCAAAGGCCACGATGGCGGGGTGAATGCCGCCGACGTTCTCGGCCATGAAGCCCATTGCAACCAGGATGACCAGCAGGAAGCGGATCTCCGGCTCGGCCGTGGAACCCATGTAGCGCCGGAACAGCCAGGAGCCGATGGGCGGCAGGCTGAATATGGAAAGCACCACGACCAGGATGACCACGCCAGTGGCCCAGGTGATATCGCCCAGGAGCATGGCCAGGCTCACCATGCTGAGCACGTCCACCACCGACGCGGCGGCGAGGATGACCTGGCCCTCACTGGTTGAAAGAATGTCCTCCTGGCGCAGGGCCTGGTAAACCAGGGCCAGGGAGGTCGTGGAGAGGCCGATGGCCACCAGCCCCGAGGTCATGGGCGGCAGCCCGATGACAAGCGCGCACAGCGCGTAGATACCCCCAAGCGGCACGGCGAACGACAGCAGCCCGATGGCCAGGCAGCTGCGCCAGGTTCGCCGCAGCTTGTCGATCTCGACCTCGAAGCCGGCGACGAACAACAGGGCGAGCATGCCGAAGCTCGCGAGAAAATCCAGCCACTTGAGCTCGGAGACGTGGGGGAGGAACGTCACGAGTATGACGCCGGCGGCAATCTCCAGGATGGCCGTGGAGATGCGCAGCTCCAGGGCCAGCACGCCGGCGATCATCAGACAGACCGCCACAGCCAGGGAGGTCTCCATTGCGTTTCCTTCTGAGCCGTCCGGCAAAGCGCGGCGTGAGCGTACCCAGGCGGCTCGCCCCGGCAGCGTTCGCCCCGCGTTGCCATGAGTTCATGGGCCGCGCCTTCGCGGCGACCGCCGCCACCCGTCGGGCACCGGCCGCCAGGGAATACCTCGGAGCTTCCCTGGAATTGCGGCCAACCTTCACCGATTGCATTGGCAGTGTCAAAGACTGTGTGGGTGGAGGTGAGGATGCCCGGATACAAGGCGTGCGACCGGTCCGCAGCGCGGTTACCATCTCGCCGCAGGAACGGTCATGGAGACGGTAACGATGCCAAAGCTCTATCTGGTGCGCCACGGGCGGGCCGCCGCCGGCTGGGACAGCGATCCCGACCCCGGACTCGATGAGACCGGACTCGCCCAGGCGGAGGCCCTGGCCGAGTCCATGGGCGCCCTGGGGCCGCTGGGGGTCGCCGTCAGCCCGATGCGGCGCACGCGCGAGACGGCGGCGCCGCTAGCCGCTCGGTGGCGTACCGAGCCCCGGGTGGAGCCGCGCGTCAGCGAGATCGTCTCGCCGGTGCAGGACCTCGGCGCGCGGGGGGAATGGCTGCGGCGGATTGCCGGGCAGACATGGGCGGAGCAGGACGAAACGCTTCGGGCGTGGCGCGGGGCGCTCCTGGATGCGTTGCTGGAGCTGGACCGGGACACCGTGGTCGTGACCCATTTCATCGCCATTAACGCGGTGGTAGGGCACGCGCTCGGTGACGACCGCGTGGTGCATTTTCGTCCGGACCACTGTTCGGTCACGGTGGTGCGCGGCGACGGCGCGCGTCTGATCCTGGAGGAGCGCGGCGTCGAGGCGCGGACCCGGGTGCTGTAGGGCGGCGCCGAGCGATGCGTGCGCGTCTCGGCGCACGGCCCCCGCGCAGGACGGGCGGTACCCGGCGATCATCCTCTACCGGGTCTGGTCGAACACTCGCGGGCCCAACTGGTCGATCATCTGCTGGGCCTTGCGCAGGGTAACGGTTACCGCGGCGTCCTGGTCGGGAAAGGCGTCCGCCCGGATGAACTCATGGCTCTGGGTGCCCGCGTCGGTCTCGCGCTCGATGCGTCCGGCAACGCGCCAGCCGTCGTCGTCCTTGCGCGGTGCGGCATGAATGGTGAAGCCCTTGTAGGTCTCCGTCGCCGCCGTCTTCGGTGCCTCGGCCTGGCGTTCGCCCGTCAGCCTTTGCAGCAATCGTGTAAGCATGGTGATCTCCTGCCTCCCGGGCCATGTCCGCATCATAAACGATCGGATCCGGAACCGGGCCAGTCAGCGGGACAAGTCGATTCGGAGGTTCAGTCATGGCAGGCGGGCAAGAGGGCCCCACTCACTATACCGGCGTGCTGGACGTGCGCCTGTTCGACCGGCTGGAACGGCTGCCCAGGGTTCTTCAGAGCCTGCAGGCCCTCGCGCCGGGCGAGAGCCTGCTGGTCATAACCGCCAATCCGCCTGACCGGCTAACGGCGTTCCTCCGCCAGGAGTTCGATGCGCCGCTCACGATCACGCCGGTGCGGTCAGGTCCACCGGTGTGGCAGACCTGCCTGCAACGGGAGTAAGCCGAGGCTACTGCAGCAGGCTGCGCAGCATCCAGGCGGTCTTCTCGTGAACCTGCATGCGCTGGGTCAGCAGATCCGCAGTGGGCTCGTCGTTGGCCTTGTCCACCACCGTGAACGCCTGACGCGCCGTGCGCACCACGGTTTCCTGATCCTCCACCAGCTTGCGGATCATCTCCTCGGCGGACGGATGCCCCGTTTCCTCCTGCACGGTGCTGAGCTCGGAGAACTGCGTGTAGCTGCCGGGGGCCGGGAAGCCCAGGGCGCGAATGCGCTCGGCGATCTCGTCGACGGCGGTCGCCAGCTCCGTGTACTGCTGCTCGAACATGTCGTGCAGGGTCTGGAACATTGGCCCCGTCACGTTCCAGTGGAAGTTGTGGGTTTTCAGGTAGAGCGTGTAGCTGTCCGCCAGCAGCCGGGACAGGCCATTAGCAATCTCGGAGCGCGTGGGCTCGTCGATGCCGATATCGATCTTCGGAGCGGGTGTGCTCATGGGTAACTCCCTCCTTCGCGTATCCGGTTTATTCCAGAATCCAGTGTCGCTGTTTTCTGTCGAGACATGAAATTGATTGTTGTGACGTTATTGATAGGTTGAATCTATCAGGGTCAGGCATCCGCGGCGGAGCCGGCGGGCGCGACGGCTGCGCCGCGGCGCCGGCCGGTCGCAAACACCAGCAGACCAAGAAGGCCGGTCCCGGCAATCACCAGTGCCATCATGCGCGAGGTGCCGTCGTGGAGCTGGCCGACGCAGACACCCATAGCCGAAGCAATCGTCATCTGCAGGAATCCGAAAAGCGCCGAGGCCGTACCCGCGCGCTCCGGAAACGGCGCAAGGGCGCCCGCCATGGCCTGGGGAAGCACCAGCCCGACTCCGAACATATAGACCATCTGGGGCACTATGACGGCGGCCACGGCGTAGACCTGCGACCAGGCCAGGGCCGCCATCACCGCCCCGCCCACCGCACTCGCCGCGGCGCCGAGCAGAACCAGGCGGTCCACGCCCAGACGCTGGCTGAGCCGGCTGGCGGCGAAGGACCCGGATACGTAGCCCACGACGATGAACGCGAAGTAGTAGCCGAAATGCGCGGCGGATACGCCCATTGAATCGATGAGCACGAAGGAGGCGCCGGACAGGAAGGCGAAGACACCGCCGAATACTAGGGCGTTGGTCAGGCTGTAGACGCGGAATCCGCTGTCGGAGAGCACGATCCGGTAGCTGCGCAGCAGCGCACTCACGCGTACCGACTGGCGCAGATGGGGCGACAGCGGCTCGGGCAGGGCGAGCGCCAGGACCGCACCGGCCAGCACGGCGTAGCCGGCCAGGAAGACGAACAGCGCGGGCCAGCCGAAGGTGCTGAGCAGCACCCCGCCAAACGTGGGTGCCAGGGCCGGCGCCACGGCCATGATCATGGCGACATAGGACATGATGACCGCCGCCCGCGCCGGCTCGTGGATGTCGCGCACGGCCGCCCGGCCCAGAACGGGCCCGGTGGCGCCGCCGAGTGCTTGCAGGAGCCGCATCAGCAGGATGGTTTCCACCGTTTCCGCCAGGGCGCAGCCGATACTGGCGGCGGCGAACAGGCCCAGGCCGCCGAGCATCACCGGTTTGCGCCCATAGCGGTCGGACAAAGGTCCGCAGACCAGCTGGGCGACGGCGAAGCCGGCCATGTACACGCTCAGTGTCAGCTGCATCTCTCCGGCGCCAGCGCCGAGCGCCTGGCCCATGGCCGGGAGAGCGGGCAGGTACATATCCGTGGCCAGGGGCCCGAGGGCGACCAGGCTGGCGATGACCACGGTGGCTGTCACGGAATCGAGTTTGAGCACGGCAAAGCCTTCGGGATCTCGATGTTGCGGCGCAGCGAAAGCCACCATCATAACGCATCAGGTCAAACATTGGCGGGAACCGCGACCGGCCTACTCGCCGGGCCGGGCCTCGACGGCGGTGCTGGAGAGGCGCCGCCCTCCGCTCCGCCCGCGCTGCCCGGCGGGGCGCAGAGCCAGCAGCCGGGGCAGGAAACGCCAGTACGGCGGGGCGACATGCAGCTTGTCCAGCAAGCGGTTGACCGTCCGCAACTGCGACGTGTCGCCGATGTCCTCGCTGGCGTGAACGATTCCGGGATTGCGCGCCTTGGCCTGGTCGATGCGGTCAAGGATCGCCGCCTCGCCGATGTCTCGAGAGAAGTAGAAATGCGGCTCAATCAGGTCGGCGTTCGCTGCCAGGGTGCCGTCCGCGATGGCCTGCCGGGCCAGCGCCGTCCCCGGAAGTATGCGGATGCCGGTGGTGAACAGCGACAGGCAATCCGGGCCGCGCAGGGACTTTTCGGCGAAGCGTACGGTTGCCTCCACGGTCTCGGCGTCCTCCCCGGGGCCGCCAAGCATGAAGAACCACATGCTGCTCATGCCGCTGGCGCGAATGAGCTTCGCGGCGTGGTGGACATGACTGGTGTCGAAGCCCTTGTCCATGCCGTCGAGCATCCGGTCGTGGGCGGCCTCCGGCGTGATCATGAGCGAGCGGAACCCGGCCGCCTTCATGGCGCGCAGCAGCTCCCGGCTGACGGCGAGGGGATTCACGCCCATGGTGGTCAGGTTCACGCGCAATCCGCGCCGGATGATGGCCTCGCAGACCGCGATGGCGTGACTGGGCGGGAGATTGAAGGTCGAATCGATGAACTCGAAGCATCGGGGCGAGAAACGGCCCTGCACGGCCTCGATCTCCTCGGCCACGGCCTCCGGGTCGCGCTTGCGGATGCCCAGTCCCTCCACCGCCGCGTAGGTGCAGTAGCTGCATCGCAGCGGACAGCCTCGCTTGGTCTGCACCGGCCAGGTGGCGCCCTGGCGGGCGTAATCCCGCCAGTCAATCCAGTGCTCAAGGCTGGACGCGCCGAAGCGCGCCGTATAGGCCTGCGGCCCGCTGGCCGCCGATTCACCGCGCCGTGCCAGGCCCGGTACCCCGTCCAGCGCGGCGTCGCCCGCCAGCGCCGCCAGCAGCCGGGGGAAGGCCTCCTCGCCCTCGCCCAGGATGGCGTAGTCGGCGTCCAGCCGCTGTAGCGCCGCCGCTCCCATGATGGAGACCGCCGGGCCGCCCAGAACGATGGGCGCCGGCGTGGACCCGCGCACCGCGCGTAGCTGGGCGTCGAGCCGCGACATGAACGGCTGCAGCCGCTGATGGACGACGTTGTCGATATTGCGCACGGACAGCCCCACCACGTCCGGCCGGAACGCCCCGATTGCACGGCGCAGCGTCGCGATGGGATCCTCCGCCAGCAGCAGGTCCACGAACTCGACCTCGTGGCCCGCGCGGCGCGTGGCGCTGGCCACGTAGGCGAGACCGATGGGCGGTGGCGGCAGGAAGTCCAGGCATTCGTTGGTATAGGCGAGCAGCACGCGCATCGACGGGGTTTCCATGCGGGATCGGGCCCGCCATGAAAGCCGAGGCTGCCCGCCGCGAGCCTTGATGCCGGTCAAGGCCGCCGGTGGCGGAACGCCTCTGGCGCGGACTCAAGAAAGAGAAGAGGAGAGGGTATGTCCATGAGCAGGCCGTGGATGGGCAGCTGGCCGGCGGATCTGGCCACCACGTTCGAGTACCGGAACGGCGAGCAGCCGCTGCACGCCTACCTGGCTGACAACGCGGCCGAAGCGCCGGACCGGGCCGCCTATGTCTTCTATGGCCGCGAGGTCACCTGGTCGGAGCTTCACGACGCCGTCCGGCGGCTGGCGGGCCATCTCCGGGCGCATGGCGTTGAGAAGGGCGATCGCATCGGCGTGTATCTTCAGAACTGCCCGCAGTACGTCATCGCCCACTACGCCATTCAGATGCTCGGCGGCATCGTCTGCCCGCTCAATCCCCAGTACAAGGCCGCCGAAGTCGAGTACCTGCTGAGCGAGAGCCAGGCAAAAGGCGTCATCGCCGGGGAAGACCTCTATCCCATGGTGGCCCAGGTCCGCGAGCGGCTGCCGGATCTTGATATCGCCGTCACCACGGCCTATGCGGATTTTCTGCCGGAGCAGCCGACACTGCCCGTGCCGGAGGACCTGCTGGCGCCGTCGCGCACACCGGCCGGCACGGTTGCGCTTCGGGACGTCCTTGCCGATCAGGCGCCGCTGACCGCACCCTCGCCAGTGGATCTGTGGGAGGACGTGGCCTTGATGACCTTTACCTCCGGGACCACCGGCCGGCCCAAGGGGGCGATGCTCACCTTCGGCAATGCCCTGTTCAAGACGGCGGCGTTCTTCCACGCCTACCAGATGGGCTTCGACACCACGAGCCTGGCGATCGCGCCGCTGTGCCACATCGCCGGCATGGTCAACGGCGTGAACATGCCGGTGTACTCGCGCGGGACGGCGGTCGTCATGAGCCGGTTCGACCCGGAAACCACGGTGCAGGCCTTCGAGAAGTACCGCTGCAGCATGTGGTACAGCATCGCGCCCATGAACGCCGCGATCCTGGAACTGCCCGGCATCGAGGGTCGCGATCTGTCGTCGCTGACGCTCAATCCGGCCACCAGCTTCGGCATTCCCGTGACCGAGGCCTTGGCGGAGAAGTGGCGGGCGCTCACGGGCTGCCAGATGCACGAAGCCGCGTTCGGGCTCAGCGAAACCCATACCTGCGACACCTTCATGCCCCGAGGCAGGATCAAGTTCGGCAGCTGTGGCATCCCCGTCTACGGCACGGACCTGAAGATCCTGGACCTGGAGTCCGGCGCCGAGCAGCCGCCCGGCGGGACGGGGGAGATCGCCATCACCAACCCCGGCGTGTTCAAGGGTTACTGGAACCGGCCGGACGCCACCGCGGAGACACTGCGCGAGGGCTGGGTGCATACCGGTGACGTCGGCTATCTGGACGAGGAGGGCTATCTCTATTTCACCGGCCGGGTGAAGGAGATGATCAAGTGCTCCGGCTACAGTGTCTTCCCCGAGGACGTGGAGGCACTGCTGCAGGATCATCCGGCCATCGCCCAGTCCGCCGTCATCGGTGTGCCGGACGACAAGCGCGGCGAGAGCGTCAAGGCGTTCGTGGTCCTCAAGCCCGATTGTCAGGGCCAGGTCAGCGAGCAGGAGATCATCGACTGGTCCCGGGAGCACATGGCGAACTACAAGTACCCGCGCTACGTCGAGTTCCGGGACAGCCTGCCGGCGACGGGCGCGGGCAAAGTGCTCCGGCGGTTATTGAAGGAGGAGTAACCGCCCACTGAATGCTCGGATGATCCCGTCGCCGCGGGGACGCGCCTCCCACAGCTCGAAGCGATGCCTCTCGGTTTTCGGCGGACCGAGGTAGGGCCTGCCCATGCGGCGAGCGGTATCGGGACGGAGTGGTTCGCGGCCAAGGGGCGCTCCGACGGCCGGGGGTTGGACCCCGGTGCATTCGAAGGGCTGTGGGAGGCGCGTCCCCGCGGCGACAGTCGCGGTGCAAAGGTCGCAGGGTGACCTGTGCCCACCCCGATGCGGTACCAGCTTGCCGTCTCCCCGGTGGGCTACCGCCCACCCTACGCCCG
>JACDUA010000042.1:28569-38054 GCA_013519935.1 Ectothiorhodospiraceae bacterium WFHF3C12
TGCAAAGGTCGCAGGGTGACCTGTGCCCACCCCGATGCGGTACCAGCTTGCCGTCTCCCCGGTGGGCTACCGCCCACCCTACGCCCGCTCCGACGAGCGGAGGTTTGGCCCAGGGGGCAATCGAAGGGCTGTGGGAGGCGCGTCCCCGCGGCGACAGTCGTGGTGCACAGGTCGCGGGGTGGCCTGTGCCCACCCTGATGCGATACCGGCTCGCGCCGCTCCTGCAGGTGCCGGGGACGGTCCCCGGGGTGCTGTAGGCGCAAGTGGATCAAGCCGCCATCCGCCAATTCCGAAGCTCGCTTCTGCGTCGAGCGGTGGATCCGGAAAGAAGAGGCCCGCCGAAGCGGGCCTCTGGCGCTGCTGCGAAGGCGGCTCAGTGGTTCGGGTCGATCTCGCCGTGGGCCTGGAAGACTGCGTCGTCCTCCTCGCCGGTCACGTGCAGGAAGCCCACCAGGCCCTTCTCCAGGCGGGAGAGGGCGTGGTCCACCAGGATGTACTTGCCGGGGTAGTCCACCTGGAACTCGACCATGGTGGCCCCGCCGGGGGCGACGGTGGTGGTCTGCACGTTGGTCAGCGGCGGGCTGGTCAGCGATGCCTGGTCGTAGACCCGGTCAAAGATCTCGCCGATGACGTGGAAGGACGAGGTGGCGTTGGGGCCGCCCACGCCCATGTAAATGCGCACGGTTTCGCCGACCCGGGCTTCCATCCGGTGGGTTTTGGTCAGCGCGCCAGTGCTGCCGTTGAACACGAAGTACTCGGCGTCCTCGTCCACCAGCTTGTCGAGAGACGCTTCAAGCTTGCCGGTGGCGCCGTGCTCCTCGCTGGTATAGAGCTCGCCCTGCATTACGTAGAACTCCTTGTCCACCGCGGGCAGGCCGCCTTCCGGCTCCACCAGGATCAGCCCGTACATGCCGTTGGAGATGTGCTGGGCGACCATGGGCGTGGCGCAGTGGTAGACGTACAGACCCGGGTTCATGGCCTTGAACGTAAAGCTCTTGCTCTGGCCGGGTGCCGCCTGGGTGACCGCCGCGCCGCCGCCGGGACCGGTGACCGCGTGGAAGTCCACCGAGTGGATCATCTGGCTGTCCTCGGCGTTCGCCATGTTCACGGTCACCGTGTCGCCGACGCGCACGCGCAGGAACGGGCCGGGAACCGTGTCGTTAAAGGTCCAGTACTTGTAGGTGGTGCCGTCCGCCAGCTTGCCGACCACCTCGGTGGTCTCCAGGTCGACGGTGAGGTGCTCGGGGCCGCGCTCGCCCACCGGCTCGCCCACCTCGGTCGGATCCTTCGCGATCTCCGCCGCGCCGGAGTCGGGTGCCTTGGCTACCGCGCCGCCGACGACGATCTTGCCGATCATGCCGGCGGCCACATGGCCGGGCAGGGTGCAGATGTACTTGAACTCACCGTTCTCGTCGGCGCGGAAGACGATGGCGGTGGAAGCCCCCTTGCCGCCGATGTTGTCGGAGTCCGCGCCGAACTGGGGTACCGCGATGTCATGGACGGCGCCGTCGCCGTTGACCAGGTTGATTTGCACCACATCGCCCTTGGCGACGTTGAGCTGCGGATTGATCTGGTCCTTGATCTCGCCCTTCTGCCCGATGAACACCAGCTTACCGTCGGCGATATCGGTGCGCAGGGTATAGGTGACGTCCGGCGTGTAGGTGGCGGGGCTCTTGTCGCCGGTGTGTTCGGCGGCGAAGCCTGGCTGCAGCGTGGCGGCTCCGAGAAGCAGAACGGCGGCGGCTTTGTGCAGGGCGGTGAGTTTTCTGGTCATGGTATTGGTCCTCATGGACTGTATTGCGGGTTTTCGGATTCGTTGTCCGGCCTGCCGTGTCTCCGCGGCCTCTAGGGTCTCGCGCGCGGAACATGTATCGCCGGTACGGGTTTAAAGTAGTACTTCACATGCCACTTAAAATTGATCCAGGTCACGTTTCCGGCCGCGAATGCTGCATTGCGACATACGCAATTGGAGGTAGGACTGGCGCCAGGGGGGTAGGCGGCTCCAGGCCGGCGAAAAGTCGCGGAGCCGCAGGCGCTCCGGCTTCGGCTGGCGGGGCTGCGACTACCGGCGGGGCAGGGCCAATGGTGGCAGTCGCCTGGCGGTTGCGCTCGTACAACTGGTGATTGCGCGGGTATCGGGGAAAGAGCGGACCGGTGGCGCCGCCGCGGCCACCGGTCCGAGGGTGGTAGACGCGTGGGAGGTCCCGTCTACTCCTTGCGCGGGGCCTGGGGGGCGGCCGGCGCACCGCTGCCGAGGGCGCCACCCGCGCCGGACGTCTCCGCAGTGGCTGCTTCCATTGCGTGGCGACGGTTGCCCCACCACAGCCGCAGCGCGAACACCGCCAGTAACACGGCACCGGCGGCGAATATGATGTCGCCGGGTACCCGCATCCACACGAAGGTATCCATCAACGGCGACTGGACGATCTCCGGCGAACGCGCATACCACAGACCCACGGCGACGCTGGCCCAGGCCTGGTAAATCCCGGCCGGCAGAAGGCTGAAGAAGGTCATGGCCGCGAGCCCGCCGTTGAGCAGCCAGAACGCCGGAGCGAGGAGCCGGTCCTTCCAGGCGCGGGCATCGGTCAGCCCCTTGAGGCAGAACAGCATCAAGCCGATCCCGAGCATCCCGTAGACGCCGAACAGTGCGGCATGGGCGTGGTTGGCCGTGGTGTTGAGGCCCTGGATGTAATACAGCGCGATGGGCGGGTTGATGATGAACCCGAACAGACCGGCGCCCACCAGGTTCCAGAACGCCACCGCGACGAAGAACATCACCGGCCAGCGGTAGCTGCGCATCCAGCCGACGGCCCTGGTGTGGCGGTAGTTTTCCACCGCCTCGATGCCCAGCAGCACCAGCGGCACGACCTCCAGGGCCGACATCACGGCGCCGATGGCGATGACCGGCTCGGTGGTCCCGGCGAAATACAGGTGATGCAGGGTGCCCAGGATGCCGCCGAAGAGGAAGATGATGGTGGCGAACAGGGTGGCGTTGTTGGCCGAGCGCGCGCCCACCAGCCCCAGCCGGTTGAACAGCAGGGCGATGACGGCGGTGGCGAAGACCTCGAAGAATCCCTCTACCCACAGGTGCACCACCCACCAGCGCCAGTACTCGACCATGGAGATGTGGGTGTGCTTGCCCCAGGTCAGCCCGGCGCCGTAGAACAGGCCGATGGCCACGGTGGACAGGAACAGCAGCCACAGCAGCGTGCTGTTCTCGGACTTGGCCCGTAGCGCCGGCCACAGTGAACGCCCCATCAGGCCCAGCCAGATCATCAGTCCGCCGAACAGCAGCAGCTGCCAGACCCGGCCGAGGTCCACGAACTCCCAGCCCTGATGGCCCAGGTAGAAGTTGGTGTCCAGGTCGAAGACCTGCTGCACGGCGAGCCACTCACCGGCCATGGAACCGAGCACGACCACCAGCAGAGCCACGTAGAGCAGGTTCACCCCCAGGCGCTGGAACTTCGGCTCGTAGCCGGAGATGGCCGGGGCGATGTACAGACCCGTGGCCAGCCAGGCTGTGGCGATCCAGAAGATGCCCAGCTGGGTGTGCCAGGTGCGGGTCACCGAGTAGGGCAGGATCTCGGAGAGGTTGTAGCCGTAGAACTCGTGACCTTCCACGGCATAGTGGGCCGTAATGGCGCCCAGGGTCATCTGCAGCAGGAACAGCGCGATGACGGTGTAGAAGTACTTGGCCGTGGCCCGCATGGACGGGGTTACCCGCAGCTCGCGCAACGGGTCGGACTTCGGCGGCACGGGGGGCTGATGCTCCTTTTGCGCGGCGTGGTACCAGACCATGGCCCCGACGCCGGCCAGCAGCAGAATGACACTGGCGATTGACCACACGCCGGTCGCCGTGGTCGGGGTATTGCCCACCAGCGGCTCGTGGGGCCAGTTGGCGGTGTAGGTGATGTCCGAATCGGGGCGCTCGGTGGTGGCGGCCCAGGCCGTCCAGAAGAAGAACGCCGGCATCAGCTCGCGGTGCTCGGCCAGCCGGATGGCGCCGTCCTGGATCGCATACTGCTCGCGGAGCTCATGCAGCTCCGGCGTGGAGCCGAACAGGCTGACGTAATGCGCCGCTACTTCGCGCATGGCCGCGGCGCGGTCGTCGGAGACGATGATGTTGCCGGTCTCCGGGTAATACGTGTTGGCCCGCATCTCGGCCTGAAGCCGTGCCTGCAACGCGGCCTGCCGTTCGGGGGATAGCTCGGCGTAAGGGACGCCGGCCTCGCGAGCGGCCCAGATATCGAGCAGCGCTTCGGCCTCCCGGTGCAGCCAGTCGGCGGTCCAGTCCGGCGCCAGATAGCCGCCATGCCCCCAGATGGACCCCAACTGTTGGCCGCCGATGCTCTGCCAGACCTGCCGGCCGCGCTGGATGTCGTCACGCGTATATACGGTCTCGCCGCTTTGCGTAACGACCGCTTCGGGGACCGGCGGCGCCTTCTGATAGATCTCCCCGCCGATCAGCCCGAGGGCGCCGAAAGAGACGATGAAAAGGACCCCCAGGATCCACCAGAGCCGCTTTGATGACTGCATGAGTAACGCTCCCTTCAAGATGTACAAAGAATACTTGTTTAAAAGTGGAGCGAAGAATACCGCTTTGCGCCTGGCGGTGCCAGTACCTCCAAAGCGCTAATCGCGAGGACCCTTGTCGCAGATCCGGGAAAGACGACTACATTTGGGAGAGGGGAATGCCTGACGGCCTCCCGGCACCGCGCGGGATGACTGATGGCGTTCCGCGCGGGGGCGCGGTGTGCCGCGATGCGGAATCAACTGTGTCACCAAAATGCGTGACAACTGTACCTGTTCTAACGGAGCGGCAACGGGGAGCCTGATACGCGTTTTGGTAAACCGGGGACCGCGGCTTGGCAGTCGCGAGACCCCGTGCGGGGGGCGAAGGGCCATGAGCCGCGTGCCCCGGCGATTGCAGTAACCAATCAGAAACCCGAGGAGGGGAATACCGTGCGAATGCTATCAGCACTCAAGAAAACCATGGCGGCTGTTGCCGTCTCCGGCCTTGCCGTGGCGATGATCCCGGGCCAGGCAGTGGCCCAGGACAAGGAAGTGATCACGTGGAAGGTCCAGTCCCACTGGCCAAGCGCCAGCAGCTCCTATGAAGACAGCTTGGTGCTGCTGAAGAACCGTCTCGAGGAGCGTACCGACGGACGTCTGGTGCTGCAGCTTCACGAGGCGGGCGCGCTGTTCAAGGCCAAGGAGACCTTCAATGCGGTCAGCCGCGGCGTGATCGAGATGGGTACCATCTCCCCGGCGTACGTGCGCGACAAGATCCAGGTGGCGGGTATCGCTTCCGGGCTGCCGTTCGCCTTCCGCAACGTCTGGGAGGCCGCGTATTTCCACAAGCACGTCGGCTTCGAGGAGATGATCCGCGAGGAAGCCGCCGAGTACGGCGTCTTCTACTCGACTGACAAGGTCTATCCCACCGAGATGGTCGTAAAGGAGCCCATCGAATCCTGGGAGGACTTCACCTCGCTGAAGATCCGCTCCTCCGGCACCCTCCAGAAGTTCCTCAGTGAGGCCGGCGCCTCCGCTTCGTACCTGCCGGGCGAGGAGCTGTACCCGGCCCTGTCCAGCGGCGTGGTCGACGCGGCACACTGGGGCGCGGCCCAGGGCGCGATGAGCATGAGCCTTTACGACACGGCCAAGTACCACGTCCGGCCGCCGTTGAACATCGCGGGTACCGACGCCTTCATCATCAACCAGGATGCCATCGACGAGTTGCCAGCGGACATTCGCGAGACGCTGATGCAGACGCTGGACGAGCAGTTCTGGTACCGCACCAACGAGTACCTGTACAAGGAGCAGGTGGCGCTCGCCAAGGCCATGAAGGAGCAGGGCGTGAAGATCAACACCCTGCCCGAAGAGGTTCAGAACAAGCTCGCGGCGGCCGCCAAGGAGAGCTGGGAGGCCGAGGCCGAGCAGGGCGAGAAGGCCGAGGAGGCCCTGAACATGCTCAAGGACTTCCTGGGCAGGCTGGGTTACCTGTAAAGCCGTCGCCGGCCGGCCCGGTTTCCCGGGCCGGCCGCGCCTTGACGCAGTTTTGGGTAACGGAAGCTTCTTGGATCAGCGGCGACGAGATCTCAACAGGGGGAGCAGTGAACGCACTTCTTGCCGGCATGCGTGCCGTAACCCGTTTCAATGACTGGCTCGGTCGTTGGATCTCTTACCTTATTTTCTTCATATTCGTATTCCTGTTGCTGGAGGTCTTCCTCCGCTACCTGTTCAATTCCCCGACGGTCTGGACCAACGAGCTCAGCCAGATGCTGTTCGGCGCTTACGCCGTGCTCTCCGGCGGACACATCCTGGCCCACCGCGGTCACGTCAATGTGGACCTGATCCATTCGAAGTTCCCGCCGCGCATTCGCGCGGCCGTGGATATCTTCACCGCTATCATGTTCTTCATTTTCCTGCTGGCGCTGCTGTATTTCGGCAGCTCCATGGCCTACGAATCCATCGCCCGGCTGGAACACTCCCAGTCCGCCTGGAACCCGCCGTTGTGGCCGATCAAGACGGCGCTCCCGGTGGGCGTGTTCCTGCTGCTGTTGCAGGGCGCGGCGAAGCTGATCCAGGACGTCCTGATCGTGCTCGACGCCGGTGGCGCCGCCCGGCGCGAGCGGTCGGACATTGTTGGACCGGTCGGGAGTGAAGAATGAGCATTGAGCTGATTACCGTTCTGTTCTTCGGCGCCCTGCTGTTCTTCATGCTGCTGGGACTGCCGCTGGCCTTCGTGCTCGGCGGGGTGTCCATCACTTTCCTGTATTTCGTCGCCGGCCCCGGCTCCTTCTACATGGTCGCTTCCCAGACCTGGAGCACCATGGGCAGCTTTACGCTCATCGCAATACCGTTGTTCGTGTTCATGGCCATGGTGTTGGAACGAGCCGGGGTCGCCAAGGATCTCTACCACACCATGCACTTGTGGTGGGGTGGTGTCCGTGGTGGCCTTGCCATCGGGACGGTGGTCATCTGCGCCATCTTCGCGGCCATGTGCGGCATCTCCGGCGCGGCCGTGGTCAGCATGGGCACCATCGCCCTGCCCAATATGCTGGAACGCAAGTACGACCGGGAGATGGCCCTGGGCTGCATTAATGCCGGCGGCGGCTGGGGAATACTGATCCCGCCGAGCATCATAATGATCCTCTATTCCCTGATTACAGGCGTCTCCGTGGGCAAGCTATTCGCCGCCGGCGTGCTGCCGGGGCTGCTTCTGCTGGTGCTGGTGTCGGGCTATATCGGCATCCGGTGTTACTTCCAGCCCCATCTGGGGCCGGCGTTGCCCAAGGACCAGCGCGGCACCCTGCGCGAGAAGCTGGTGGCGATGCGGGCGGTGATCCTGCCGCTGATTATCGTGGTAATGGTTCTCGGTTCCATCATGGGTGGCATCACCACGCCCACCGAGGCGGCTGCCATGGGCGTGCTTGGTTCGCTGATCTCCACGCTGGTGTACCGTCAGTTCTCCTGGCAGATGCTGAAGGAGGCCTCGTACCGAACCTTCCGCCTGACCGGCATGATCATGTGGATCCTGTTCGGCGCCCACGCCTTCAGCTCCGCGTATACCTTCATTGGCGCCCAGACGCTGGTGGAGAACCTGATGGCCTACATCCCCGGCGGCCCCTACGGCACCATCGTCGCCATGATGCTCATCATCTTCTTCCTGGCGATGGTGCTGGATCCGGTCGGCATCATGATGATCACGTTGCCGGTGTTCCTGCCCATCGTGAAGAGCCTGGGCTTCGACCCGATCTGGTTCGGCATCCTGTTCATCATCAATATGGAAATCGGCTACATGACGCCGCCGTTCGGGTTCAACCTGTTCTACCTCAAGGGTGTCGTACCACAAGGGATAACCATGACCGACATCTACCGTTCGGTGATCCCTTTCACCCTGGTGGAAGGTGTGGGGCTGCTGCTGGTGCTGATCTTCCCGGCCATCGCTACCTACCTGCCCGAGCTGGTGTTCTGACAACGGCTCGCGGCCAGGCGCCGCTCCTACGGGTCGCGCCAGCCACCTGTAGGAGCGGCGCAAGCCGCGAACGCTTTTCCGGGAGCCATGTCGCGCCTCGTGGCGCTCCTGCGGGTGCCGGGACTCTCGCCCCGTGGGAGCGGCGACCTCGCCGCGAACAGGCGGGTCACGAAGAACAATGCATCGCGCCGGGGTCGGCGCTCCCACGACGCCGCGCGGCCGGGCTTTGGGGATCAGGAGCTACGTGGGCCGCGAGCCGTTCCCCGGCACGTTTCGATCGCGCCTTGCGGCGCTCCTGCAGCTGCCGTGGTACCGCCGCTTCGTGGGAGATTCTATGTTTCCGCGCAAGCGTTGTGAGCGAGTTTGGGTGCGTAGTTGGTTTGGTATTTCATCAGGCTGAAGGCGATCCGTGCGAGCTTGCGGCCGAGAGCGACGAAGGCCTGGATGGGGCTCATTCCTCGGGCGAGATAGCGCTGGTAGACGGGCTGCCAGGTGGCCGATCGGGATGCGGTCATGGCGGCGAGGTAGAGTAAGCGCCGCAGCTCGGGATCGCCTTGTTTGGTGAGCTTGCGCTTGCCCTTGGAACGGCCTGAGTCGCGCACCCGCACGTCCATGCCGATGAAGGCGATGAAGGCATCGGCGCTGACGAACGCGCCGCGGTTGTAGCTCATGGTCAGCGCCGCGGCGGTGATCTCGCCGATGCCCTCAACGGCCTGGCAGCGGCGGGCGTCGGCGAGCCAGCCGTGTTCGGTCAGTGCCTGACGCAGGCGTTTCTGGATCAGGGCATCGAGGCGGTTGAGTTGGCGCAGCACCGCTTGGGCAGAGCTCTTGAGCTCGGGCAGCTCCTTGAGGCTCTGTGAGAGCGTGGTCTTGACCTGCACCAATCGGGCACGACGGCGCAGTAGTTGCCGCAGGCGGGTGTAGCCCTTCCCCGGCGGGCTCCAGGGGCGCAGCTGGTCGTGCTCGCGCTGGAGATAACGCGCTAGCAGCCGGGCATCCGAGGTATCGGTCTTCGCCCGCCCACCGACCCCCTCGCGGTAGCGGCTGAGCCGATAGCCGTCGATAACATAGACCCGGTGGCCGAGGCGGTACGCCTCCTCGACCAAGGCCAGGTGGTAGGTGTTGGTGGCCTCCACGGCGACCCAGGCCGGGCCGGCGAGAGCCTTGAGGTAGCGCCGGATCGCCCTGCGCTCATTGGCCAAAGTGATGAGCCGGGACTGACCCTGCTCACTGATCACCAACTCCGCCTTGGCGACGTCCACGCCAACGATAAAAGACTCCACCTGCATTGCCATCGCTGTGCCCCCTGGCTACTGTGAAGGTTGCTTGTCGGGGGCTCACCGAGGCGCTGGCTTGCCATCAATCGTCGGTCGTGCGGCTACACGCCGATAGATTCCTTATGGGCGCTAAGGTGAGGGCGGGACGATTTCTCCCACTGTCTGTGCCTTCGGCCAGATGCGGCGTCAGTCCCTCCACCCCCGGCAAGTCCTTTCTGACCCACCGGGGA
>JACDUA010000043.1 GCA_013519935.1 Ectothiorhodospiraceae bacterium WFHF3C12
CATCTGCCGGGCCCGCCCCTCGGTAGGGCTGGCCGCGGCGCTGCCCGGGCTGCTCGCCGGCTCCGCCTGCTGCGGGCCCGTCGTACTGATCGCGCTCGGGTTGCCGGTGACGGCAACGGTGATGGGGCTGTTCGGCTGGCTTCTTCCGGTCGCGGCAGGTCTGCTCGCGGCCGCCCTCGTATACAACTTTCGGCAGGTGCGCGCCACGGAAGTGCGCTAGCGCGCTGAACCCGGCGATCAGCCGTCGCCGGATTTCGTGACCACGTTGACCTCCGAGTGCAGGGTCCGGTGTACGGGGCACTTCTCCGCGATCTCCAGAAGCCTGCCGCGCTGCTCGTCCGTGAGATCGCCTTCCAGGTAGACCCGCCGGCTGATCCGATCGAGCTGGCCATGGCCCGTCTCGCATTCCGCGCAGTCGGAGGCGTGGATTTTCTCGTGATCCAGGGCCACCCGCACGCGCGTCAGGTTGAGGCCCTTTTGCCGGGCGTACATCCGGATGGTCATCGTGGTGCAGGCACCGAGACCTGCCAGCAGGTAATCGTAGGGGCTGGGCCCACTGTCCATGCCCCCCACCGACTCCGGCTCATCGGCGAGCAGGTGGTGGCGTCCGGCGCGCACGCGTTGCTGAAAGCGCCCGTTGTTGGTCTCCTCCACGAGAACCTGATCATCGCCGTCCGTGGTGGCCTCGGCGCCGTCCGGCAGATATCGGGCCGCCCATGACGCCAGCACCGTGGCGGCGTACTCGGCATCGTTGCGGTTGGACAGCAGGTGGTCTGCGTTGTCCAGCGAGACGAAGCTCTTCGGGTGTTTGGCGGCCTGGAAGATGGCCCGGGCATTATCCACGTCGACCACCGTATCCCGCGGAGAATGAAGGACGAGTAACGGCTTGCGCATCGCCGCGAGTCGTTCATCCGGGTCATGGGCCCGGGCATCCTCGACGAAAGAGCGACGGATGCGAAACGGCCTGCCCGCGAGGTCGACGGTGACCTCACCCTCGCGCTCTATGTCGTCCACCCGCTGGCCGAGTTGACGCAGGACATGCTCCGCCTGGTAGGGGGCGCCGATCACGGCCACCGCCCGTACCTCGGGAAGATGGCCGGCAGCGCTCAGGGCGGCGGCCCCGCCGAGGCTGTGACCGACGAGAACGGAGATGGGGCGGTCGGTGTCCGCCATGAAGCGCGCGGCGGCTATGAGATCCTCGACATTGGAGCTGAAGCCCGTGTTGGCGAAGTCGCCCTCGCTGCCGCCCAGACCGGTGAAGTCGAAGCGCAGGGTGGCGATGCCGGCACGCGCCAGCGCCGCGGCGATGCGACCGGCGGAGCGGATGTCCTTGCCGCAGGTAAAACAATGGGCGAACAGTGCATAGGCCCTGGGTTCGCCGACGGGCCCGTCCAGCCTGGCCGCGAGCCGCTGGCCCTGGGTCCCCTCGAATTGCAGTTTCTGGCTGTTCATGCCGCTTTCCCCCTGATGCGAATCTTCACGCGGGCAGCATAGCGGGCCGGGCGTGGTGCTGGCCGTACGTAATCGCCGCAATGTCGCCGATGCGCCCGTTTGCCGATACTCGGGCTGAACTCGACGCTGGAGACGAGCCATGTTGGGTAAAGTGGCAAGGCGCGTCGGGGGCGCGCTCGCCCGTTATCTGAGCTGCCCCCGGGATACCGGCGATTGGCCGAGCGTGCCGCCGGAATTGCTTGCCGCGAGCCTGCGGCCTGGCGACGTGCTGCTGGTGGACGGGTCCAGCCGCTTCAGTACCGCAATCAAGTACCTGACACAGTCCGGTTGGTCGCACGCGGCCCTTTGCGTGTCGGGGCAGAACGGCGCCGAGGCGCCCGTGCTGGTGGAGGCCGACGTGAACGAAGGCGTGCGCACGGTGGCGCTGAGCTTCTATGCTCAGAACCACTGCCGCATCTGCCGGCCGCGGGGGTTGTCATCGTCCGACCTGGCGCGGGTAACCGGTTTCGCCCTCGCCCGCGTCGGCAATCAGTACGATTTACGCAACATCGTTGACCTGGCCCGCTACCTGCTGCCGACGCCGCCCGTGCCCTCGCGCTGGCGCCGGCGCATGCTGGCCCTCGGCAGCGGCGACCCGACCCGGGCCATCTGCTCGTCGCTGATCGCGCAGGCGTTCCAGTCGGTGCGGTATCCGATTCTCCCGGATCTCAGCCGGGCGTCCGGAACCGACCGCCGCAGTGGCGAATGCCGCCGCATGCTGCTGCAGATCCGGCATCACAGCCTGTTCACGCCACGCGACTTCGACGTCTCGCCGTATTTCGACGTCGTCAAGCCGATGCTGAGCGACGATTTCGATCCCAAACGGCTGCGTTGGGCGGACGAGCCGACGGAGCATTCTGTTCCGGTTCAATGATCCGTCGTCGAGGTGCCAGGGCTTTCACCCGCGCCCTCGGATCTGCGCCCGCCGGATCACGGCGCCGAATACGTGCAACTACGCATATCGGCAGGCATGGGGAGGATCTAGAGTAAGAAGCAGCTGGACGGGCCAGGGACCATGGAGCAGGTGCCACCGCCAGCGGATCGCGGTGCATGCCGTAAGCAAGCGATCCTCCCCGTAGTGTTGTTGGCGAGCGTCCCCCGCTCGCTTTTTTTTGTCTCGTGGTAACCCAAGTGCCGGCTCTCCGGCTGGTGCCAAACAAGTGTTAGATACTTATAACAGGATAGTATTAAAAGTTTTCCAAGTATTCATTTAGTATGCACATACTCTCGCGTGTAGATGGGTAAACACCCCGGAGGCTCAAATGAACACGCTCATCAGATTCGGTTTCTCGCTGCTGGCGGCGGTCACGCTGGCGACGACCGCTGGCGCGGCCCCCGGGCCGCTGGTGGAAAGCGACTGGCTGAAGGACAATCTGCAGCGCGACGACCTTGTCGTCCTCGACGTGCGCAGCGCCATTGACGGCACGGATCGCGGCGGATTCGAGTCGGGTCATATTCCCGGCGCGGTGTATTCCAGCTATACGGGCGATCAGTGGCGTGTATCGGAAAACGGCGTTCCGGGCAAGCTGCCGCCGGTGCAGTCCCTGGAGTCGCTGATCTCCGGGTTGGGTATCGACAACCAGGATACGGTGGTCGTGGTGCCCGCCGGCGTGGGCGAGACGGATTTCGGCAGCGCGGCCCGCGTGTACTGGACATTCAAGGTGCTCGGACACGACCGGGTGACCATCCTCAACGGCGGCCACGCCGGCTGGGTAGAGACCGGCGGTGAGATCGAGAAGGGTTGGAATGCGCCACAGAACGCGAGTTTCCAGGCCGATTTCCGCCCGGAGCTGCTGGCCACGCTGGAAGAGGTCAAACAGGCGGGCGACGGTTCGACCGCCCTCGTGGACGCCCGGCCCGAGCCCTTCTTCGAGGGTGACAAGAAGCACCCGGCGGCACGGGCGGCCGGCACCATCCCGGGCGCGGTGAATCTGCCCCACGAGGTCTTCGTGCAGAAGGGCACGGCCCGGTTCATTGATACCGCCGCCGTCGAGTCGCGGATCGCCGAGGCCGAGCTGGACAAGGACGCCTCCATCGTCAGCTTCTGCAACACCGGCCACTGGGCGGCCACCACCTGGTTCGCCCTCTCCGAGATCGGGGGCTACAGCAACGTGACCCTCTACGACGGGTCCATGGTGGAGTGGAGCGCCGATGAGTCGCGGCCGCTGCAGGTGGCCAAGCGCGGGCTCTCCCGCATCCTCGACTACTTCACGAACTAGGCCATGGCCAGCACGACCCCCAACGCGGCGTATGGCGCCGAGAGTCCCACGGTCGACACCCCGCGTGTCGACCGTTTCATTGTAGGCCTGACCCTGGCCTTCGCGGTCATCCTGGGCGGGCTGATCTACCTGGAGGCCCCCACGGACCGCGTCTGGCTGTTCCTGATCGGCGGGGGACTGGGTATCAGCCTGTACCACGCCGCCTTCGGATTCACCGCCGGCTGGCGCCGGTTCGTCGTCCACCGCCGCAGCGGCGGGCTGCGGGCGCAGCTGGTGTTGCTGGGCATTGCCACGGTGCTTTTCGTCCCGGTGCTGGGCAACCTGGAAGCCCTGGGCGTGGAGGCCAGCGGCGCGGTGGCGCCGGTGGGCCTGTCGCTGGTGGTTGGCTCCTTCATGTTCGGTTTCGGCATGCAGCTTGGCGGTGGCTGCGGGTCGGGGACCCTGTTCACCGTGGGGGCCGGCAACCGGCGCATGCTGATCACGCTGGCGTTTTTCATCGTGGGCTCGGTGTTGGGCACCTTTCATCTCCCCTGGTGGCTCGACCAGCCCGGGTTCGACCCGGTGAGCCTGTTGGCCCATCTGGGCGTGGGTGGTGCCGTCGCCGTGCAGCTGCTCGCCCTGGGCGCGCTGGCCTGGTGGTTGATGCGCCTGGAGCGCCGCCGCCACGGCGGCGTGGACCGGGTCCTTCTGAAGGGGCCGGACCGCTCGGTCGGCGCGACGCTTCTCACCGGGGGCTGGCCCCTGATGTGGGGCGCGGTGGCGCTAGCGTTGCTCAACCTGGCGACGCTGCTCATGGCCGGTTATCCCTGGGGCATCACTTTCGCGTTCGCCCTGTGGGGCGCCAAGGCGCTGGGTGCGGTCGGCGTGGATCTCTCACAGTGGGAGTTCTGGACCTGGGACTATCCCAGCCTGGCGCTGAGGGACAGCGTGCTGGTGAACGTGGTGTCCGTCATGGACTTCGGGTTGCTGCTGGGCGCGATGCTGGCGGCGGGGCTTGCCGGCCGGTTCAATCGTGCCAGCCGGAAGCCGCTGGATCTGGGCGGCGTCTCCAGCGCCGTGATCGGCGGCCTGGTGATGGGCTACGGGGCACGGCTCGCCTTCGGCTGCAATATCGGCGCCATGTTCAGCGGCATCGCTTCGGCCAGCCTGCACGGCTGGATCTGGTTCGCCTGCGCCTTCGTTGGCTCGGCGCTCGCCATCCGGCTTCGCCCGCGCTTCGGGCTGGACAACGGTTAGGTGAGTCCAATGAACGCCATACGCGACTACAGCCGCTGGCGAATCATCGTGGTGCTGCTCGCCATGCTGGCCGCCATCCTGGTCGATCACCTCAACAGCAGCACTTTCGCCCGCAACAGCGGGCAGGCCGGGGTGCAGACCAGCTACTCCCAGCTGGACGACAGCGCCTGCGCCCCCTGCGGGGCGCCGTGCCCCTCCAGCCGGGAGCCGTCGCCCGGCCGTTAGGCCGCGCGAACCGGACGTGCCCCAGCCAGCCGGGGCGGGGATTCGCGGGCCGGGCCCATTGCCGGGCCCGGCCGTTGCGGTAAGGTTATGCCCCGCCAGTCTCAGCGCAGGGCCAGCGCCGGGCGTCAGAAATCCAGTAGCTCCTTGGGCAGGCTCTTGTTTCGGAATCGTTAGTGCGGGTGGGTCTACTGCAGCCTGCGCCAGACGCTGACTAACCTATTGCGCGCTTTGCCTTTGGACCGACCGGGCGTCAGCGATCCAGCCCGGAGAAGAACTGCCGGGTGTTCTCGGCCAGACTGTCCAGGTGATAGCCGCCTTCCTGGACCACCAGGACGGGCCAGGGCTGCTCGTGAAGGGCCCGGCCCAGGCGGTTGAAGCCCTCGGGGGTGACTGCGACCTTGGCCTGCGGGTCTTTTTCGTAGATATCGAACCCGAGCGTGACGATGAGCACGTCGGGGCTGAACAGTCGGATGGCGTCCAGCGCCTCCCCGAGGCGCTCGAAGAACGCCGACTCCGGGGAGCCGTGGGGCATCGGCAGATTGATGTTGTAGCCCTCGCCGGGGCCGCTGCCGCGCTCATCCTCGAAACCGGTAACCACCGGGTAGAAATTGGTGGGATCGCCGTGAATGGAGACGTAGAGCACGTCGTCCCGCTCGTAGAAGATCTCCTGCACGCCCTGGCCGTGGTGCATGTCCGGGTCCAGGATAGCTACCCGCGGAAAGGTTGCCTGCAGCTCCATGGCCGCGATGGCGCCGTTGTTCAGGTAGCAAAAGCCGCCGGCGGCGTCATAGCGAGCATGGTGCCCCGGTGGCCGGCACAGGGCGTACGCCGCGGAAGCCCCGTCGATCAGCTCCCGGGCCGCCGAGACCGCCGTCTGGGCCGAGTAGTAGGCCGAGGACCAGGTATGCTCGCCGACGGGGCAGCTGCCATCGGCCAGGTAGCGACCGGCCTCGGCCAGGATGCCGCGCAGCGGGTTCGGCGAACGCACGAAGATGTTGGACAGGACCTCCTTGCCCCAGTCCTGCGGCCAGCGGCGGTGAGCGGACTCCAGGAAGCGCAGATAGCCCAGGTCGTGCACCCGATTGATGGGCCGCATGCCGTGATCCGCCGGCTCGCTGACCGGAATGTCCAGGGATTCCAGACCTTCCATGATGCCCGAGCACCGGGCCGGTATTTCCTGGGGCTCGCGCATCTGACCCCGGTTCAGGTAGGTCAGGGGATGATGCTGGTCCTGCATGGAATGGAAATAGGCCTTCATGCCGTTCTTCAACCTCTGCTTTGCGGGCGCCGCCCCGGCGACAATGACCGCCCGCCGACTGCGACGGGCTGCCGCTTCAGCTTAACAGGCTAGCCCGCTTGTCTCACCGATACGCGAAGCGAGGGCGCGGAGATGGCGATCAAGACAAGGCACGGGAGAGTTCGGGCGCGCAGGCGTACTCGACAGTACGTCGAGCACCCGGACCGAGCGCAACGCAGCATTGACCGCCAGGTCCGCGGCCGCAGCCGTGAATCGGTGAGACAAGCGGGCTAGCTGGGTGAACGGCTTCCCCGGTGCCAAACGGGCCACGCCATCGCCAGGGAGCGTCGAAGGGTGCGGAGAGATCTCCCGGCACCGGAAATCCGGTGCGTCTGCAGGTGGAAGCGGGCGGAAGGGCTGGGCGGGAGCCGGCCGGAACGGCCGGCTCCACCTTATACCGCCGGTTACACGTAACGACGCCGCTTGAAGCTTACCCCTTCACTGAAGCGTTCGATGCGTCCGACGCGTCGCATGTCCGCCCATGTCCCCTTGTAATAGGGGATGATGTTGCGGTCCGTCCAGGGCGTTACCAGGTCGCCCATGATCGCGTTGAAGTACATCGCCTCCATGAACACGTGGCTACGGGTGATGTCGGGTTCCAGGTAGGCCATGGCGTAGGTGGCGCCGTAGTCGTTGTACAGCTCCACGATGTCTCCCGACTTGATGCCCAGCTCCTCGGCGTCGGCCGGATTGATCTCCAGCGGCGCCATGGGGTATCGGCCCCGGCGGAACTCCACGTGCTGGTCGTGGTAGGCGGTCTGCCAGATCTGGTTGGTTCGCCCGTTGTTGATCCAGAACCGGTATTTCTCGCGCTGGCGCTCCACCGGCGCGGGGAATCCGTTCCACGGCGCGGCGAGGAACTTCGCCTTGCCGTTGTCGGTGTCGAAGTTGCCGTCCGTGTACAGCATGGGCGTGCCCACCAGGGTGTTGTCCCGGTATTCCCTGACCGGCAGCTGCACACCGTTGTTGCCGGCCGCACGCAGGCGTTCGTAGGTCACCAGATGCCCGGTATCTCCGCCCTGACTGTGGATGACGCCCGCGCCAGGCTGGCCCGCGCGGCGGAAGCCGTCGTTAAAGGCGTCCTCCTCGCTGTCCCAGTTGAAGCCCGTGAACCGGTCGGCCATCGCGTCGTTGCCCTCCGCCCGGTAGAGCCGCTCCAGGGTCTTGCCCATGTCGGCGGCAATGAGGCAGTCGGGCTTGGCGACGCCAGGCGGGTCCATGAAGCGCTCTGCCAGGCGCATGCGCCGTTCCCCGTTCATGGAAGTCAGGTTCATCTCGCCGGTATGGGCCGCCGGCATTATCAGGTGGGCGGCCTCGGCGAACTTGGTCGGGTAGAGATCGATCAGGGTCACGAACAGGCCGCCGTCGTAGCGAACCGCCCGGTAGACCGCTTCGATCGTCTCCTCCATCGAAGCCCCGCGGAGCCGGCGTAGCGCCTGCTTGACGATGTCGCTGCGGCGCATGACCTCCTTGCGGTACTCCTCGGCGCTAAGCGTGGTCTGGAACGCATTGCAGGCCCAGACGGTCAGCATGCGCCCATTGCCCCGGATGATCTCCTCGTCCACGTTCACCGCCGGTCGGCCGCCGGGATAGGGCGGGCGGCAGTAGCCTTCCTGGTGCCCGCCCATGCGCACCACGCCCGTGCCCCGGCGCCCGACGTTGTGGGTCGCAAGCACCAGGTCGACCAGCGCCGACTGAATGCGGTAGTTGTCGTTGCCCCAGATGATGCCCTTCTCGTAGCCGTGCATCGTCCGGGGGCGGTGCCCCGAGGCCTTGGGCTTGTATGCCCATTCAGCGGCCTTGCGCAGGTCCGCTTCCGGGACGCCGGTGACACGGCTGCACTCGGCCAGGGTCATGCGATTGGCCTCCCGCGCCTGCTCGAAGCCTTCGGTGTGAGCCTCTATGAAGTCGGCATCGTGCCAACCCCGGTCCACGGCGTAGCTCATCAGGCCGTTGAACAGCGCCGTGTCGGTGCCGGGCTTTAGCGCCAGATGAAGCACGTTCTCGGTGCCGGCCGCATGCTCGGCGATGGCCACGGTGAGCGAGCGCCGTGGGTCCACGAAAATGACGCGTGCTCTCCCGGCGGTCTCGCCGTTCTCGAAGAACTGTGTCTTCTTGTCGGTTGTGTTGCCCTGGAGGTTGGGCACCCAGTGCGCCAGGAAATAGTTGGTCTGGGTCTCGTAGGCGTTGGCGCCGACGGAAAAGATGCAGTCGGCGAGCTCGGCGTCCTCGTAGCCGTTGTTCAGCTCGGAGATGCCCATGTCCCGGCTGGCGTGGCATTCGGAGTTGTACGCCGGACGGTTGTGGATGCGCACCGTCTGTGTTCCGAGGCCGGAGAAGATCAGCTTGCCGGTGCCCCAGGTGTTCTCGAAACCGCCGCCGGCACCGCCATGGTCGAACAGGTTGAAGGCAAGCTGGTCCGGGCCCTCCTCGTCGAGGATTCGCTTGGTCAGCCCCGCCCACAGGGCGTGGGCGTGATCCCAGTTGGTATCCAGCCACTCATCACCTGCGTAGACGCGCGGATACTTCAGCCGGTTGGCGCCCACGGGCGTCTCCGGGTTGTACATGACCTGCGCCATCTGCCCGCCACGGGTGGAGGCGAGGCCGTCGTTCACGACGCACTCCTTGTCGGGGACGATCATGATGCGGTGGTAGCTGCCGTCCCGGTCCTGGATAACATTGGTCATGGCCTGGGTCATGGTCACCTGCATGGCGCCCACCTGATTACGGAAGTCCAGGCGCAGCGCGTTCTGCTCGGGTGCCCGGCCACCCTCCCGGTTGGCCGGCCATTTGTAGACGTGATATCCGCAGCCGACGATGCAGAAATGACAGGTCATCTGGGTCTTTTCCGCGTCGGCGGGCGGCAGTGCAATACGGTCGTCGCTGTACTCGTACATGGCTTGCCCTCCTTACGCGGTCTCGAGCATGTTGGCCTGGCGGCCGTAGATCAGGCCCTCCACGCCAACGGCGTACACACTGTCATCCGCCGCGTCATGGCGCAGCAGCACCCGCGGGAGATTGACCGTGGCCTGGCCGCTGACCATCTGCCCGTTGCGCTCGGGGTCGAAGACGGTGAAGTGGCAGGGACACTTGAAGGTCTTCTCGGCATGGGAGTAGCTCACGGGACATCCCATGTGCGTGCAAAGCTGTGAATAGGCGACGATGTCGCTGTCTGGGCCGACACCCAATGGGTTGGCTTCCCCCAGCCGTACCACCAGGCAGGGCGAGCGCTGGTCGGGGTAGAAGAAGGTCTTCGGTTGGCCCGGTTCCAGCGCCCCGGCCTTGCCCACGGCCACCTCGGGATAGGGCAGCGTGGCCTGACCCACGGTTGCGGGTGATTCCGCCTGCGCCTGGGCCGTGCTCCAGGGCGCGAGCGCGCCACCCACGGCGCCGGCGCCGGTGAGTTGCAGAAAGGTCCGTCGGGAAACTCCACTCATGGTTCAACCTCCTCGGTCTCTTATTGGTCTGCGCCGGAGTCCGGCGTCTTGCCCAACGCAAGAGACGGGCCAGTCCGGCCATACCGCGCCGTGGGCGGCTGCGCGCCGTTGACGCTACGCGCGGACGTCACCCACCGGTAACGGGTTCGCGCGACGGCGTTACCGGCGGGTAACATTCAGGCTACACTGAGCAGTAAGCATCGAATCCGCTGTCGTAGAGGGCACGAGGAGAGGGTGAGCTCATGGGCGGGACGCGGGCAGCAATACGGAGCGGCCCCCGGCCGCGGTACCGCCTCGCGGCCCTGGTGATCGGCCTTTGCCTCTGCACGGTGCTGACGTTGGCGTCGGCCTGGGCCGGGGAACCGATCCGGATCGGGTTGACCCCCGTGTTCCTGGACGATCAGGTGAGTCTCCTGCAACGCTGGCGGGGCTACCTGGAGGAGCACCTGGGGCGGCCGGTGCGTTTCGTCCAACGAACAACCTACAGCGAGATCAACGACCTTCTGGCCCGCGGGCGCGTGGACGCCGCCTGGATATGCGGCGCCCCGTACCTGCGCCAGCGCGACGTCGTCGACCTCCTGGCCGTTCCGGTCTTTCACGGAGAGCCGCGCTACCGGTCCTATCTCATCGTGCCGGCGGACGACAACCGGACACAGGGCTGGACCGATCTTCGGGGCAAGGTTTTCGCGTATTCCGATCCCGATTCCAATTCAGGCTCGCTGTATCCGAAGACGGTCATGCGCCAAAAGGGCCTGGACCCGGATCGCCTTTTTCGCACCAGCTTCTTCGCGTGGGGGCATCGCAATGTCGTGGAGGCCGTTGCCAGCGGGCTGGCCGGGGCGGGGGCGGTGGACGGCTACGTATGGGAGACCCTGCGGCGCTTCGAACCCGGCCTCACGGCGCAGACACGGGTCGTCGAGCGTTCCCGAGAGTTCGGGTTCCCGCCGCTGGTGATCCGCGAGGGCGTCGCAGAATCCACCCGTGATGCCCTGCGGCGTGTTCTGATCCGAATGGGCGACGAGGAACGCGGCCGGGCATTGCTTGATGCGCTCAACCTGGACGGCTTCACGCGGGGGTCCCCGCAGCTGTACCAGGGTATCGGCGATATGATTCGGGCAGAGGGGCCGCAATGAGCCTCGGCCGCGCGCTCAGCAGCTACCGGCTGCGAATTCCCCTGAGCCTGGTCGCTGCCAGCGCGTTGACGGCGTTGGTGCTCGGGTCGGTGGTTGTCTTGCAGACCTGGCGCAACGTCGAACGGGACCTGGTGACCACGGGGCGCCAGCTTGGTGATGCGCTTGCCACGGCGGTCAAGCCAGCCCTACGTCATGATGACGTGTGGCGGGCCTTTGAAACCTTGCGCGCCAGTCAGGGCACGCTTTTCGACGACCGCACAGCCTTGATCGTTGTCGATGCGCGGTACCGCGTTTTCGCCGCCAACAAGCCGCGCCGTTTTCCGGTGGCGACGCCGCTGGCCGATGCCGGCGCGACGTACGCGGCACTCATCGATAAGCTGGGCGCTGCGCCGCCGGAGACATTCTCGGCCTTTCCCGACGCCTTGCCCGACCGATGGACGCTGCTCATACCGATTCGACAGGACGGTGTGAGCATGGGCGCCTTGCTGCTGGTCTATCCGGACACATTGATGTGGCCGCGTTTCCAGGCCATTGTCGGTGACGCAGCGCTGTCCATCGCTTTGCTCATGGCCACGCTGGCCCCGTTGGGCTGGCTGTGGGGCAAGCGCATCACCCAGCCCATCCTGTCCCTGACACGCTCCATGTCGCGGGTGGGCCGCGATCCTCCTGGCGATATACGCGCACCCATGGTCGACCGTGACGACGAGCTGGGGGCCCTGACCGCACAGTTCGGGAAGATGCTCGAGGCGCTCAAGGAAAAGGATGCCCTGGAAGCGCGAATGGTGGAACAGGAGCGCCTCGCCACGGTCGGCGAGCTCGCCGGAGGCGTCGCCCACGAGATCAATAACCCACTGTACGGCCTGATGACGGCGGTGGACACGTTGCGCCGGGGCAGTGCAGATCCCCGCGTTCAGCGCAGTGCCGACCTGCTGGAGCGCGGTCTGAACCAGATTCGGGAAACCGTATCCGCCCTGCTGGTGGAGGCCCGCCTGGATGGTCATCCGCTGACCCGCCAGGACGTGGAGGACGTGCGTACCCTGGCAACGGCGCGCTATAGCAGTGGCGTACTCAGCTGGGACAACCGTCTTCAGGCCCCAGTCCCCGTGCCCGCCACGCCCATACGCCAGGTTCTCCTGAACCTGCTGCTCAATGCCCTCGAGGCCGCTGGCACGGCGGGCAACGTGGCGTGCCGGGTCGTGTTCGACGGCGAAACGCTGACGATCGCCGTTACCAACTCGGGCACCGCCATAACGCCCGAGGCGCAGGCGAAGATTTTCCGTCCGCCCCAGGAGACCGGCGGCAGCGGCGGCCTGGGCCTATGGGTCACCCACCAGATCATCCGCGGCATGCAGGGCCGAATCGAGGTCGACAGTGATGAGTCATCAGGCACCACATTTCGGGTCGAGCTCCCCGTATCGGGGGGGCAGTACCGGCCGGCGAACGCAGCTGGTTCTCATCGAGGATGACCCCACCCTGGGGGAGGCGCTCTCGGAGCGGCTGTCCCTGGAAGGTCTGGAGGTCGACTGGGTAACCACGGCCGAGGCGGGTTACGCCCGGATGGTCTCGGCGCCGGCGGACCTGCTGCTCTGCGACATGCGCTTACCGGACGGTGACGGCGGCGCGCTGTTCCGCCGTCTGCAGCAGGACGCACCGCAGGCGCTGCCACCGACGCTGTTCATCACCGCCCACGCCCGGGTCGAGGAAGCCGTGGACCTGCTCAAGTGCGGCGCCGCGGATTACCTGGTCAAGCCGGTTGACCCGCAGCAGCTCATAAGCCGGATTTTCGAGCTTTGTCGCTGCGAGGCGTGCGAGGACTGGCGGGAGCGGACGCCGCTGGGCGTGTCGCCGGCCATGCGCGAGCTCGAGCAACATCTCCACAGCGTAATTCGCCATCCCGATACCCCGGTGCTGCTGCTCGGCGAGACCGGCGTGGGCAAGGAGGTGGTCGCGCGGCGCCTGCACGAGTTGCAGGGCGGTGAGGGACGGATGGTCGCGCTCAATTGTGCCGCTGTGCCGGAGGGGCTGATCGAGGCGGAGCTGTTCGGCCACCGCAGGGGTGCGTTCACCGGCGCGGACCGGGACCGAGCGGGGGTATTCGAACAGGCCGCCGGCGGCACGCTGTTACTCGACGAGATCGGCGATATGCCGGCGATGATGCAGGCCAAGCTGTTGCGCGCTCTGCAGGATCGCGCCGTCACCCCGGTCGGCGAGAGCGAGCCCGTGGCTATAAGGGCCCGACTGGTGTTCGCCACCCATCGCGATCTACGCGAGGAAGTGACGATGGGGCGGTTCCGAGAGGACCTGTATTACCGGATCAACGTCGTCAGTCTGCGCATACCGCCGCTGCGCGAGCGCCGGGAGGACATCATCTGGCTGGCGGAGCGTTTCCTGGCCGAGCAGGAACGGGCCCAGCCGTCGCAGCCGCGGCGGTTGTCCGAGGAGGCCCGCGAGGCGCTTCTGGCCCATGACTGGCCGGGTCAGGTGCGCGAGCTGCGCCATGCCATAGAGCGCGCCTGCGTGTTCGCGAATGGGCCGGTCATCGGTGCGGAGGATCTGCTGCCCGAGCAATACGCGCAGGTCCCCGAGGGCAGCGAATTCGAGCTCCAGCGCCACCTCGGCGCCGCCGAGCGCGAGCACCTTGAGCGCGCCCTGGTTGCCCACGACTGGCACATTACCCGCACCGCCGAAAGCCTCGGTCTTTCGCGAAAAGGGCTGTGGCAGAAGATGCGCCGGCATGCCTTGCGGCGGCCCGGAGACGGCAGGAAATAACCACGTGCGCCTGATGGGTGGAGCACCATTGTAGGCGGTGGAGACGCCCTCGACGATGCCCAGGGACGTTGTGCCGGTAGAGCACCGTCCAGATGGCGCTGCCTATCACAGAGTTGGCGCCGTTCGAGAAGACGACCCCGGCGAAGGCCAGCGAGATGTATACCTTGCCCAGGGGAAGCGCCAGGGAGGCGAAGGCCGGCGCCGCCCAGAAGGCGGAACGTGCGAGCAGGGCGCAGCGGCGTTGAATCATTGCAATGGGTGCCGGCTCGGAATGTGGGGGGGTGCGCCAGTGCACCGCTTTGCTCAACACCAGCAGCACGGGTGGCACGACGGCCGGGAGCAGGCCGGGGTGCAGACCAGCTACTCCCAGCTTGACGACAGCGCCTGCGCCCCCTGCGGGGCGCCGTGCCCCTCCAGCCGGGAGCCGTCGCCCGGCCGTTAGGCCGCGCGAACCGGACGTGCCAGTGTGTCGGGGCGGGGATTCGCGGGCCGGGCCCATTGCGGGGCCCGGTCGTTGCGGTAAGGTTATGCCCCGCCAGTCTCAGCGCAGGGCCAACGCCAACGCCGGGCCTCAGAAGTCCAGTAGCTCCTTGAGCAGGCTCTTCTTCTTCGGATGTTTGCCCTGGTGATGGCCCCGGTGGTCCGGCTGGGTGCGGGGCGCCTGGGCGCCGCCGGCCTCCTGCATCGAGCGCTCGATGAGCTTGTCGAGCTCGCCCCGGTCCAGCCAGATGCCCCGGCATTGCGGGCAATAGTCGATCTCGATGCCCTGCCGGTCTGTCATTTGCAGGGTCACGTCGCATACCGGGCATTGCATATTGGTCACTCCCTGGTTCCGCTTCCACTCCCGAACCAAGATGCGGGCGCGGTGGCGCCGGCACAACGCCGCTCAGGACGCTTTTGGGCAAACACCCATATAGGTGGATCCAGACAGAGCGCAAATCAGATAGTTATAGGATGTTGCGGAAGCTTGTATTCGGATCTCTTAACCGATAAAACTGGATGTTTGCCAAGAATGAAGAATGAAGTTGGATTTTGAAAAAATCAGCAAGAACAGTAAGTTGCGTTTTCCGCGAGGGTCTTTAGAGTTTGGTCAGTGGAAGTGGGCGCAGCCGTTACACAGCTCCCGTCCTTCATATGGTAGTGAAGTGCCCCCGGTCTACGGTAAACCACCCGTTGTGAGTCAGAGCGCTTCGCCAGACCTCCTATGGCAAGTCACGACCCATTGCGGCCGTTCCTACTCGGAGGATTGAACGCAAAGAACAGCGCTTCGTCCGACACCCTGCCGGCATGCTACCTTCAAGGGTCAAATAAGGTCGTACTTTGTGACGGTACCGCGGGGCTCGGGGATGTTGCGACTGGCTCTGGTGATTTTCCTTTCCTACGCGCTCCTATCTGTGCCGGAAGGGTATGCGCTCGAAAACATGACAGCTACTCAAACGGATGGCAGTTGGAGTTCAGGTCTTGTGACTCGCCGTGAAGGCGGTGTGGAGTTTCGGGCTGCTCGCGCGATGCCACTCGACAAAGAGGATCGTGTTGGATTCGTCATTGACTTTCCGATTAACCGTTGCAGCGCAGTGAAGCCCGCCGTCGTAATGGAAACTCCTGACTGGGAGTGGCTTGACGATCTGCTCGATTGGGATACGGCCGGCGTCTCGGCGGATGAAATCGCCGTACGAGTGAACGAGGGGGAACTCCTCGGTGGCTCTTCGATGGCGCTCGTTAGTCCTGGAGATTCATGGTTGCACTTTCGCGTCGCGGCAGAAAGTCCTGAGGAACTCCTTAAGGAATTGAAACGCGGCTCAATAGTTCGGATTAAGTTCACTTACGAAGGGGTGGACTCATACTTCAGGTATTCGCTCACCGGTTCACGTGCTGCGCTGCGTCGGGCGAGGAAGCTCTGTCACGAGCCGAACAATCCCTCAGTCGGACATCCAGACAGCAAGTACTTCCCGGATTAGTTACGGTTGCGCCGTCGATCTGTCGGCTCTCGGCCGTGGAACGTCGGTTGGCCGACGCTGATGGTCATACCCGCCGTCGCCAGAAGTGCAATGCTAGCCATCCATTCCTGCGTCGGATGTTGCAGTTCAAGACGTCAGCTCACTGGTCGACATGGGTATGGATCTCGGGTCCCTGCGCTAACGGCAATTCTTGTTCTAGCTTGTCTGAGTGCTGAGGACAGGCCGGTTGCATGCCAAGCGCGTTGGCGACCCCCTTCTCTGAGTCATGGTTAAGCCGCTTCTGCACCAGCGGGGCCACACGAGCGGACCATGGTTGAAACGACGTCGTGGGCTATCCTTTTCCATTCCATCAGCCCCAACGCGGCGAGCTCGGCATCCGCCGGACGGAGACTAGGATGGACTGGAACCATACCGTCGCGCTTGCGACGCTGATCATAGCGTTCTGTGCGCTCCTGGACTGGCTGGTTAGTCGCTCAGAGGAGGAGAGAGCCAAAGCGCGGCTGGCCGAGTGGTTCATCAAGCTGGACGATTACGACTTTCGTGCGGCAACGAGAGGCTTTCATCAGCTCTTCAACCTCGTCTTCTCAGCCATTTATGGGGCGCGAGTGCGTTCCTGTCGATTCCTGGTCGCGTCGGCGATGTCCTCATATTTCGCGATCGGCGTAGTGGCCACGCTCTTCCTTGCCTCGGGCCAGTTCGGTGAGGAGGGCATAGCGAACGACGTGTTTGGAGCAATGATCGGCATGTCGTTGTTCGTGAACGTGTGGGTGGACATAGCATCGCTGATAGAGACTCGGTGGGTCTTGCGGCAGGCTGAAGGACGCTCAATAGTTGGGCTGACCGGCCTGCTGGGACTCGATATCCTGTTCAGCGCCGCGGTGTACGTGGTTCCGTTGTATCTGCTGCTTTCGCTGGGGGAGGGAACGTGGGTGCCAATTGGCGAGTTGGCACGTGACCTAATTAGTTGGTCCGAATCTACTGAGCCCCATATCCAGGTGATGTTCATATCCAGCTTCTTTACAAGCGCCATGTTTTACCTGTTCATGATGTCGGTACTGCTGGGATGGATCTTAGGCCTAGCGAAATCACGGCTGCTGGTGGTGATTGAGAAGCTGGAAAGTTCGAACCACCTGTTTAAATCATTCGGCGGTCTTCTAGCTGCGTTTCTTGGGGTGGCAAAAGGGATTCACGAATTCCTTTAGGCAGTTCGGCGATGACGTAGGGGCGCTGTCGCAATAGTTTTTTGCATAATGCACAGGACACATCGTGACAATTGACAGCGATCGCCCGCGGAGGTCGACATGCCAACAGCATTTGCCGCATGTTCGATCCCGTTTAGGGGTGAAGAGGTTTCGTCTTGATCTGCGACATCGTTCTGCCGACATCCTCAAGCAACATGTCCGCTCTTGACCGGGTCGAGTCTCAACACCCACCTACAGTTCGGTGCAAGGCCGTGGTCGACCGGAAGCGGCAAATCGCCTCTACAGACCGGAAGACCCGAACCTTCTCATGTGGACCCAATCTGCGCGCTAGGAAGCTGCTGCGTAACTCCGTTCGCCACGGCCGGTGCTATCTTGGAGGCGAGAGGCAGGGGTAGCTCAGCATGGTTCGTTCGGTTTGTATGTTTATTGCTCTCTCGAGCTTGTGCTTCGCGATAGGGGTGCACGCCGGCGACTCCCGATCCTTTCGGGCTTGGACATATGCAAGCGAGGTCGATCCGATTACGGACGAGGTTACGCATACAATCATGACGGGTGCCTCAAATAGCACCTTCCTTGACCTCGGATTGCTGGGGGTTCGCTGTGCGCCGAATGGCGCGGCGACGATCGTCTGGCTGCCTGGCGCGGTAAGCGGCGACCTGACCTCGACCGACCCTGCTCCGTCGCAGCGCACGACAGTAACCATCCGCTTTGATAAGCATGCGCCGAAAGAGCGGGAATGGTTGAGCGTCGAAACCGATTGGCTGACGGCACTCGTAGTTGACGATCCGAACGAAACGGAGTGGTTTGCGCGCCAAGCACGGGCAGGAACCAAGGTCGCCCTTCGCTCTGTCATCCATGGCAAGACATACACCAAAGTCTTTTCCCTGATGGGATTTACGCGGGCAGCGAATGCCGGAGGCTGTAAGACAGACCAGACGGCCATTCCGAACTCCACGGCATCTCAAGACCGCGGTGTTGCCCCTGACACTAGGCGCCGCGACGATGTGGTTCGGTTCATCGAACAGTTCCGTCAGAGTGAAATCGACAAGCTCCGCGACTCATTGGGCGCGTTCGACTCTGACTTCGCTGGTGGCGAAGACGAGCAGGAACCGTTGGAGACGGAGCGTCAGGCCGAGGAGGCCCGCAAGTCCCAGGCGGAGCGGGAGGCCCAGATGCGCGGCCAGCTGGAGGCGGAGGAGCGCCAGCGTCAGGTCCAGGCGGCCATGAACCAGCACATCCCTGCGATCCGCCGGCGGGTGACCCAGAGCTGGCTGCGCCCGTCGGGCGTGCCGGAAGGCCTGGAGGTCACGATGCGCGTGCAGATGGCCGCCGCGGGCATGGTGCGCAACGTCTCCGTGGTCGACTCCAGCGGCAACGGCGCCTTCGACAACTCGGCCATTCGTGCGGTGGAGAAGGCCTCTCCGCTACCCGTGCCTAGCGATCCGGACATCGCCCGGCAATTCCGGGACATCACCTTCGTGTTCAAACCCGACGAATGATTTGGCCAACTGTTGAACCGCGCCGCTTCCTCCGGAGATCAGTTGTCGTGAGTCAAAGCGCTTCGGCCAATCTTCTGTGGCAAGTCACGACCCTAAGCGGACAACCCCGGTCTCGTTCTACAGCAAGTACGAACGTCTGATTACACTAATCGGCACCCAAACATCATATCTCCATGAGGCGGCAGGCACGGAAAATTGGCCGGGAGGATTGCGGTCTTCGAAAGTGTGTGAACCACTGGCCGGGTGGGCGGTTTTCTGACGGGCACTTTGCAAACCATTAAGCGCCGGTGGGAGCGCGTTGAAAACTATCAAGTCCCCACGCATGGCGGACTTGATGTGCGCCATGATAGTACCAGGATGTACAATATTCGAGTGTGGGAAGACGGCTTGCTTGATCTATCAGAGGTCTATCATTGGAGAGGCAGTGCAGACGAAGGGGTAGGTAGGCGGGTCTACCGACGTACTGCCGTTCGAGCATTTGGCCGGGGTTTTCGACTTTTTTGCTTGTTAGACCATCATTGCCAGTGTAACTTTTTTGCTCTACGCGATACCACAAAGATTCTCTGAGATTGGTTTACGTTGAGCAGTTTCGTTTAATTATATCGTTCATGTCCAACCGGCGAAAGAGGTCGGCAGACTCCCTACAGTGTCTCTATTCGTAGATCGTGCGCCTTAAGCGCGAGTTCGAGCAGGAGGCGATGCTCGTGAGACTTTAGGTCGAGGCCGGTGGCGAGTTCAATTTTTTCCAGTCTATAGGCGACAGTCTTTGGGTGAACTCCCAATGCTTCTGCTGTATTCCCTTGATGACAATTTAGCGATAGGAAGTAGTGTAGGGTCTCGCGCAATGTTCTCGCCTGCGGTTTGCTGTCGTCGGCCAGCTCCTTCAAAGTGTTTTTTGGCAGATCGCCAAAACTTGTGCCTTCCTGCAATCCCATCATAATCCCGATAAGGCCTGTTTCCTCGAAGGCAACGGGACGTTTGCTACTGCTCATCTCGGCGACACGACTGGCCAACCTGGCCTGCCGCAGACACTCAACCAGTTTGAATGGGTCGTGGCATCTCGCACTGATCCCTGTGGAGCACTCGACGCCAGGCATGATCGCTGCCACTTGGTTCTCGATGTCCTCAGCGAGTTGTGCAGCTGCCCCGGGATCGGACCACGGCATTACAACTGCTATCTCGGTGCCGCGCATCGAAGCCAGCTTCGGCGCCTCATGTGCGCCGTGTTTCCGGGCTGACACGTCGCGAACAAGCCATCGATGAATATCAAGGTCTCGATCCGAGAGGGAGTCTGGCCCCGACGCAACGCCGCGCTGATGGATTCTGCAAAGGACGACGCAACTCTCCCTGCTCATGTCAATCCCTAGTTCGCGCAGCCGATCAATCGCTAGTCGACGTACATTTTCCGGTGCATCAATTAAGTCCCAAAGAAGCGCAGAAGTCTTTTCGGATAATGCCGCAGCGCCGGCCTGAGACTTCATATCGTGCAGTGCGACGGTGATGGAAAAAGATGCGAGGGAGAGAAGGTTCCACTCTCGGTTACCAGAAGGGTTCAGTATCCCCACCCATCCAGATTGGCCTGAAACAGCGGAAATACGCTGAGTAATAACAGAAGAGCCTGTGCTTTCGAAAGAGAGTTCTATTGGCTCGGCATCGTCCGTAGGTGCCTTGGCGTATTCAACCTTCAAAGCGCCAATCTCGCGGCTTGTCAGTCGATTTGCGCCATACTGAGATCGCATGCCAGTTTTTGTATCGAATACGAAGACTCCAGACTCTAGTGCTTCGCCTGCTGCTCGAGCAATTTCATCAAGACCGAGATTGTTCAAGACGCACTTCATTAATTGGTTCTGGAAGTCCACTGAGCTCTCTATAACTTGATAGCGCTGTCTGAGAGAATCGTTAGCGCTTTCCAGTTTGCGCATTGTTTGCTTCTGCTTAGCGATCAGGCTAGCGTTGGCAATAGCAATTGAGGCGAGGTCTGCTAACGTCTCCAGAGTAGTTACATCTTCATCGGAAAATGTTGAGGGCCTGCGTCGCCAGACCTCAAGAACACCGATGATTTGGTCCTTCGACTTCATCGGTGCGGCGAGGGCTGAGCGTACCTTCTCAACACGCGCTAGGCTGAAAAAGTGCTGGCTTATATGAGAGCTTTCAACGTAATTTTCTACGAAGCAGGGCTTTCCGGTTTCAAGGACGCGTCCGCCAATGCCCTGTCCTACAGCCATCTCTAACCTAGCAGTATCAGCCGACTCATTACCCACGCAGCGTTGCATCACAAGATGTTCGTCTTGGACTAACATAATTCCGGATATATCGGCGGCTAATTCGCTTTTCGCGACCTCGGTTATGTTGAAAAAAATTTCCGGAAGATCCTCGCTATGCAATACGGTGGTGGCAACGCGATGGAAAGCAGAAATTATATTCTGTCGAAGCGCCTCCATTGGCACGGCGCTTAACCCAGAAATGGCGGCTTCAAGGTATCTCGCAATTATGGCGAGTTCCTCGCTCGGTAAGGGGTATCCATTTAACGGAGAAACGGCAAGGCCGAGTTCGCCTGGGCGGATGATGAGTAACATCATCCCGTCCGGAAACATGATTTCATGTTCGTCGTCAGAGAAATCGCCGCCAGCCAGTGAGTCGAGGATACCTGCGCGGTTTGGCGTCGAGTCGTTCCAGAGGGTCCAGTCGCTCGCTTCTCTCACAACGAGCAGCACGTCGTGAACGTTCAGGTGTTGAGGGACGAGCTCTTCCACTGTCTGAAATAGCTGTTCGTGCCCACGCCGTGCGGCGTCGGAGAGGGCATTCAAGAGATGCAGAATGGCGCCATTGGATGCCGGCGGCGCGACGCCACCGGATCGATGGTCCTCACGACGGGGTGAGTATTCGGTTCGGCCCCCTTGCTTGGCAGCGCGTTCGGGCAACTCTGCGTCCCTCCCGCTTCATGGAAGCGTGTCTCGTCGACTCGGGCGAACTCAGTCAGAAGTTGACAATCGTCTTCAGGTCTTTCTGTTGCCTAAGGGCTTCGTATGCGCCTTCGATTCCATCGAGCCGGATCCGCCGATCGATCACTACGGTGGGATCCAGCATGCCTGTAACAATCATACGCAGAAGCCTTGGCCGCAGGCGAATGGAATCGCCTATGGCGAAGCCGAGCGTGATCTCACGCCTGAAGCAATCTGCCAGGGGAATCGGCCATTCCCCGTCACTGTGAGCGCCGACGGACACCACCTGCCCGCGTCTCCTGACCAGATCAAAGGCGCCGGAAAGAGCCTTGGGTGAACCGACGGCCTCGACAACTAGGTCGGCGCCTTCGCCTTCGGTTAAGCGGTCGAGAACGGCTCGCGCGGAGCCCGGATCCGAGGGAATCGCCCCATTCACCTGTGCAAACTCGCGCCGACTTCGAGTGGGCTCGATGAGTACCACGGCGCCGGCACCAGCGGCTTGTGCGCTCAGGCTGGTCAGCTGTCCGACGGCGCCGCCCCCGAGTACCGCTACGATGTCACCGGGCAGCATTTGCCCTCTCTCGATCGCGGCCCAGCCCGTGGCGAGGTTGTCGGCGACGAGGATCGCCGCCTCATCTGAACAGCCTTCGGGGACACGGGAAAGCGTTGAGTCGGCGAAGGGCACGCGGACTATCTCCGCCTGAGCGCCGGCAAGCGCTGGCCCGAATGCGGAGCCGGTACCGAAGAACTCGCGGTTATCACATTGCCAGTTATCGCCCCGGGCGCAGCGGGCACATCGGCCACAAGACGTGAAGTCTGACGACATCACGTGATCCCCGGTCTTAAGCGTTGTAACGGCGGCGCCAACCTCGATCACATCTCCCACGAATTCGTGCCCGACGATTGCGCCCTCCGACATACCTGGAAAATGCCCCGCCACAGCGTGGAGGTCGGTGCCGCAAATCCCCGCGGTGGTGACGCGCACCAGTGCATCCGTTGGAGCCTGCAGAACAGGCGCGGGCACCTCCTTGACCGTGACCTTCCCTGGGCTGTGGTATACGACTGCACGCATGTCCTACCCCAGTGCGTCGACGCGCTCGGCGATACGGTTGGCCGCCTCCTGCAGCGCGGTCATCTCGTCAGCGCGCAGCGGCAGTTCGACGACCTCGGCCAGTCCATGGCGCCCCAATCTGACGGGCAGGCCCACACGCGTGTCCGCAAGACCGTAGACCCCTTTGGGTCGCACGCAGGCCGCGATGACACTGTTGTCGCCGGTCACCATCGCGCGGACCATGGAGGCCGCCGATTCCCCGGGGGAATAGTATGCGCTGCCTTCCTTCAGGAGTCCGACCACCTCGGCCCCTGAATTGCGGGCGCGCTCGACTATCGCCTCGAGCTCATCCGCGGGTAGCTGATCCGCAAGCGGCCTTCCCCTGGCGGTGGCAAGGCTGAGCGGAATAACCATCTCGGGGCCGTGGCTACCAAGAGCGAGCGCTTCGACCTCACCAGGCTCGGCGATGCCGGTGAGCGCGACGAGCGAGCAGAACCGCGCGCTATCAAGAACGCCGGCCATTCCGATGACACGTTCGGGCTCAAAGCCTGTGCGCCGGGTCATCAGTTCGGTCATTTCCTCGAGAGGGTTGGTCACGACCACCACCACCGCGTTGGGCGCATATTCGCGGATCTTTTCAGCCACCGAGTGTATAATCTTGGCATTGACTTCGGTCAGGTCGGTTCGGGTCATACCGGGCTTGCGTGGCCGGCCCGCGGTCATGACGATGTAGTCGGCGTCGCGCAGCGAGTTGAGGTCGTCTGAACCGTGAACCCGCGAGGTAAATCCGCGCAGGCCGGCCGAGTGCCACATGTCGAGCGCGAGCCCCTCTGCAAGCCCCGGCACGATGTCGATCATTGTTACTGTGGAGAAGAGCGACGTCTCCACGAGGCGCAGGGCGGTGGTGGCACCGACATGCCCCGCACCGATGACGGCAACACGCGGGCGGCTGTCGGCCACGGTTCCGCTGTCTGCCCGGGTATTCTCAGTTCCAGGACGAGGCTCCATGGGTCCCGGCAGGGGCGCGCCCCGGCGATAGAGCGCGCCGGAGAACGCGCCAAGTTGGGTAGGCGGGGAAGACGCGTTCCGAGCGTTCCCATGTGCGCCGCTTCGCGGCGCCGGGTTCTGCCCAGTGGGGATGTCGTTGCTCCGGGACGGAGCTGCGGATTTGGACTTGTCCGACGCCTCATAACGAATCTCAACTCCAAGCTCCCCCGCCCGGTCCCACGCGAGCGGCGTGACGATGTCCTCTTTGCCGAGGCGCAGCTCGGGACCAGCGCCTTCGACGTCGTCGGCGGTAATGACACTCATTGCTCACGCCCTTCCATTTGCTCGAGGCAGGCCACGGCAGCCTCCATCGCGGACTGCACCTCGGATTCACGGCCGCCAACGAAGATGCGTCCGAAGCGCCCTACAGCGCGAACCTCGACGATATTGATGTCGGCTGCCTTCTCCGCCTCGTTGGCGGCAAGGCTGACGTAGGCGGCAGGGCTGGCCTCTAGCACGAACATGCTCTGCTTGGGCAGGAGCAGCGTGCCTTTACGCCATTTGTTGATCAGCTGCGCCTGATAGGCGTTGACGTTGGTGATCAGCTGCGTCGAGGCGACCTTCGGCTTGACCCGGTCGGCCTCGGTCAGTCCCAGAAACTCCAGCACAGCGTCGCCGGCGGCTAACACCTCTTCCTGCGTCTTTGAATGCACTTCCAACAAGCCGAACTCCCGTTCGATAATCTGCATGGCAGGCCGGACATCGGCGGCCTTAAGCGCGATGTCGGCAACACGGAAGATTGCATTGCCCGGCGCGACCTCGATGAATAGCTGTGACATTCCCGCCACGGGGACGTCGCCCGGCGACGTTGCGGCGACGTGGGCAGCTGCTTGGGGCTGCATGCTGTCGATAAACGCGTAGGTACGAAGTTGAAAGCTCATGATTTCAGCTCATTGCTATGCCAAAAGGTGTGACGAGTTCGGAATGCGGGTAGGCGATTGCCGCGATACCCAGATACTTCGAAATGATGTCATCCGATCCGGACACGCGGAGCGCGCCGCCGACCAGATGTACGGACTCTACCCGTCGGCCACTGATCTGCTGTTGTACGGACGCCGCGATGCGCTCGATGCCCGGTCGCAGGATCGGGGCGTGCTCCGCTGCGCCGTCCCGTTTCAGGCGTTCGGCGTCTTCTATCGGAATACCGAGTGAACCCGCCAGGATGAGGTCGAGATGCCAGCCGCCGCCTGAGCGGTCGTCAACGGCCACGATTCGGCCATCCTCCACGATCCCCACACCGGTGGACCCGCCGCCGACGTCTACCAGAGCACCTTCGCGCAGGCACAAAAGCGCCTGTGCCGCGCTAATTTCATCCACCAGATTCCGGCACTCGATTTCCGCCGTCTCTAGCACGAACTTGCAGGCGCGGGCGTCGGGCTTGGGAACGCCGGGCGGATGTGCCGTGGCTGCATCTTGGACCTGGATCCCTATGAGCTCTTCCGCCCGCCCTTTCAGCTCCGTAACGGCGGTGGCCGCGTCCGAGAAATTGACCACTACGCCGTCCCGCACGGCGCCGCAGCGGACGAAGTCCCAGTAAACCGGCCGCCCGCTATCGTCCACGGCGCACAACACGACGGTTGCGGTACCGAGATCGACGCCGAAATGCAGGTCTCCTGTGATGTCCGACGTGGGCTCTCGGAACCGCTCCACGGCGTCGGTCAGGAACGAGTTCGCGGTCATGACCGCCTCTTCGTTTTGTGGATGGCACTGCAGCATCGTCACTGCCTCGGTGAGAGGTCGTACAGGGTTCGCCATGGCCGGATCTCATGCGCCACGCGCTTGATGTTGATGAGATGCAGCGGCGTGACGTTGTCGCTTACGATGGAACCGCTCCAGGTCCCGGTCCCCAACATGAAGGAAGGATCGGTGGCACAGCTGTAGCCCATGCCGCCAAATAGGGTCGGCGTGTTGATAACGACGCGTCCTGCGCGTAGGGATGAGAAACGGCCGATGACGCCGTCGTCCTCGCAGTGCAGACCGAGCGTGTGGCCTTCACCGCCGAACGCGAGTATCTCGCGGCAGCGCTCGTAGCCGGCTTCGGCATTACGCGTCGTGAAGAACGACAGCACCGGCCCGAGTATCTCCGCCGAAAGCGGGTACTCGCGGCCTACCGCGCGGGGCTCAACCCCGAGCACACGGCAATTGTCCGGCGGTGTAATGCCGATCTTGTGGGCCAATGTCTTCGCCGACAGGCCGACCTCGCTGGGCCTCAGCCCACCGCTTTCGGTGAAGAGCAGCTGGGCCAGGCGGTCCTGCTCTTCGGGGCTCAGGAACAGCGTGCCTTGGGACTCGAAGGCGGCACGAACCTCGGCGGCAATCGGCTCGTCCAGAACGATGGACTGCTCGGCCACGCACGCCGTCCCGTTGTCGAAGGACTTCGATGTGATGCACATCAGGGCCGCCTCGCGCACGTCCTTCACCGAGCGGTGGATGTAGACCGGTACGTTGCCTGCGCCCACGGCGAGCGTCGGTTTGCCACTGGAATAGGCTGCCTGAACCATGCCGGGTCCGCCGGTCGCCATGATCAAGGAGACATCCCGGTGGCGCATCAGCTCCGCAGTGGAGTCCAAGGTGACGTTGGTCATGCACGAGACGAGGCCGTCCGGCGCACCGGCCTTGATCGCCGCCTCAGCCATCACTTCGGCAGAGGCGGCACTGCTTCTGGCCGCGCGAGGATGGGGGGCGCAAACAATCGCATTGCCCGACTTGACCGCCGCAAGGCACTTGAAGAACACGGTCGAAGAGGGGTTTGTCACCGGAATAATCCCCGCGATGACCCCAACCGGGCTGCCGATGGCGGTTACCCTGTTGGCCTCATCGACCCAGAGCACGCCGACGGTGCGCATCGGCATCATGGACTGAGCCACGAATTCCGTGTTGTAGAGGTTTTTGTAAATCTTGTCCTCGTAGACACCAAAGCCGGTCTCGTCGACGACCATGCGGGCGATCTTGTCGGCCGCGGCCGACCCTGCCTTGGCCATCGCCGCCACGATCTCGTCGAGTTTGCGTTGCTCCGTCCCCTCGAAGGCCTCAAACGCCCTCCGCGCCTTCTGGGCCAACCCCCTGGCCTCGGCCAAGGCCGTAAGGTCAGGGTCGAGATTTTGGGTCGCGCTCATAGTCGAATCTCCCCCTCTGGGTGAACCTATGCGGAGCCTCCCGCTTTCGCGGGAGATCAGCCCTTGCCCAGAATCGATTCGACATCCTCGTGCGGGCGCGGAATCACGTGCACGGAAACGATCTCGCCGATCTTCCCGGCAGCCGCCGCACCTGCGTCGGTCGCGGCCTTCACGGCCCCAACGTCGCCGCGAACCATCACTGTGACCAGTCCGCCGCCGATCTGCTCACGGGCAATCAGCTGTACGTTGGCGGCCTTGACCATGGCATCCGCAGCCTCGATTGCGCCGACGAGGCCTTTTGTCTCGATCAGGCCGAGAGCCCCTTGCGGGCCAGATGTAGTAGTGGTGGTATTGGTTGCCATTCTGCGTTCTCCTTAGCTTTTGCTGTTTCGTGTTGTGACTGAAAGCCACGTGTTAGCGTCGTTCAAAAACGTAAGAACCGCCGACCCGAACGGTATCGAGGATGGCCACGATGGCGGCATCGACGGGTGCTTCCAATGGCGTGGATGAGAGTCGCGCGGCGCTGCCGAATGCGACTAAGACGACCTCGCCGATGCCAGCGCCGACCGTGTCGATTGCCACGTAGTATTCCGCGCTCTCATCGGGTGTGGCATTCGGGTCCTCCTGGAAGTCTCTTACGAGCAAGAGCTTGTAAGACTCCAGGCCACTCGACTTGACAGTCGCGACAGCCGTTCCGATAACCCGTCCCAGCTTCACTTCGCATCCTCCCGTTCAGCCGCGGCCTTCAACTGTCTCGTACTCTAGGCACGACGCGGCGACCCGTCTTTATCCTTACCGGATAAAAAATCGGGTCTTGGTTATCCCAATTGCCCATGGCTGAGAGCGCGGTCTGCAACGAGGCTATGTGAGAACGAAAAAAGGCGTATGTGGGTAATCCGCACAACCAAGGACGCAGGGGAGGAGTCAATGCGATGATCAAAGACGAAGACGTCCATTTCCACGAAACCGATCCGGAGCACGCCAATTGGGCCGAGACGAACTATTTCGGCTTCTTCAACGCTGAGGCGCCTCTCAACGTGGGTGTTTATGGGCTGTTCCGTCCGAACCTGGGAATCGTTGGATCAACTATCTGCATCAATTCCGGCTTCGCCAACGCCCCGTGGGAAGCCGACTTCGTTGATATGCAGGCTTCCCTTCCTATTCCCGACGATCTAGCGCACTACCGGCTAGCCAATGGGCTCGAGGTGAAGTGCACCTGCCCGAATATGGACTGGGTGATCCGCTATGACGATGGCGAGGGCACTCTGATTGACGTCGAATACAAGGCGATCATGCCGCCCTTCGACATACAGGATCCCGAGATGGATCCGATGAAGGCAAAGGCGCTGGCCGAGGCCGACAAGAGCGGGAACTTTGCTTGGGGCACTGCCTACAATGGGCATTTCGATCAATCAGGCCGCGTCCGGGGCCGGGTCGCCGTCCGTGGCAAGGAATACCCTATCGACTGTGTGTCGACCATGGATCACAGCTGGGGGCCGCGTCCGGAACGAGGCGCGCCGAACATGTCCTGGCTGCACGCCCACTTCTCGGACGATCTGGCGATCCACGCGATTCTCGGCTTCGACGCCGAGACTAATGGCGCTGAACTTTCGCTGGCTCACGGCTATGTCGCCGAGAACGGCGAGATCTTCGGGTTAAAGGCAGGGCATGGCCGCACGGTCCGTCGCATCGAGCGATACGCGGACAAGGTCGAGCTCTTTCTGACCGACTCGAAGGACCGCGAGTGGCGCCTAACGGGGCGGGGCCTGACCACGTTTCCGTGGATGTGCTGGCCTAACATGGTCGCCTTCAACGTACTGGCCGAGTGGAACCTACACGGTCAGATGGGTCACGGCGAGATCATGGACTTCTTCGAGTCGCCGCAGCTGACGCGGCTGAACGCGTCTGCGAAGACTCGCCGCCCGGTGGGTCGCGAGGGCTAAGAGATGCCCAAGGCCATCCTGTTCGATCTCGACGGCACGTTGGTCCAGGCGCGCGAGTCGTCCTGGCGCGTCTTCGCTAAGACGAATGCGAAGTTCGGCCTGGGAATCGAGACGCAGGAGGAGTATTTCCGGTTGCTGGAAGGGAATCTGTTCGAGTCGCTCCGCCGCCTCGCAAATGATGAAGAGCGGGCGGCGGAGGCCTCTGCGCATTTCCTTGAGTTGCTCAAGGAGGAGTACGACCCGCCCTTCGTTCCCGGCATGGTAGACGTGGTCAAGTGCATCGCGGGGGCGTGTGCCCTCGCGGTTGTCTCCTCGAACTCAATGTCCACTATCCGGCGCATTCTCACGAAGGCGGGTCTGCAGCATTGCTTCTCCCATGTTTTCGGCGGCGACGTCGAGCCGGACAAACGCACCTGCGTTCAAAGGTTTTTGGCTGATGCGGACTATTCGATCAACCGCCAGTGCGCGCCGGCCTACGTCGAAGACCACCGACCCGAGGACGTTTCCGAGCACCAAGTCGTTCTCGTGACGGACACGGTTGGTGACGTCACCCACGCCGTCGAGTGCGGGATCCGTGCCGTCGGAGTCGCCTGGGGCATGCATTCAGAAGAGGCCCTGCGGGCGGCCGGCGCGGAATTCGTCGCTGTCTGGCCACAGGAGCTGGTCTCGTATCTAGTTCCGGGTGGTGTCTCGAACGAGTCGTGCGCTTTCTCGGCGCCGCGTTTGGGAATGCCCACAGAACACGGCGGTGAGTGCAGCTGCGGCGGCGACTGTAGCTGTTTCGACCACCGCGATCCAGATCTTGCCGCGGCATCCAGGCTACGGCGGGAACGGCGCCTGGCATCGTCCAGGAGCTTATTGGTCCGGCTGGTGGGTTCGGCGCAGCCGCCCCCTGACCGGCCATCCGACTGGAAGCCCACCGACGAGCTGCTGATGGCGAGCCTGAGACGCATTCGTCGGTCCGGTGAATAAGGGCAATTCCGAGTCCAACGCGTAGAGAAGAGGAGGAGTGCAATGAGCGTCATTGCAGAAGGTATGATCAGCTTCGCAACGAAGTCACGGGTTTCGGGGGTGGTGAAGTATTTGCCCGATCCGCAATCCGTTATGGACCTCATTCAGAGCGGCAAGCTGCAGGATCACATCCTGCTGGTCCAGGGGGGAACGACCACCTTCTTGTCGCCGGCGCTGACTATGGGGGCAATCGGCGTGATCACCATGTCCGGCGCACCCGAATCCCATCTCGGCATCCTGTCGCGGGAATTTCAGATCCCGTGCGTCATGACCGCTTACCTCACGAACAGCGAATCCCGATATGCGCCCGGCGGGGACAATGACGCCCACTTCAAGGAAGTTATTGAAGCACTCGACGGCAAAAAGGTCGAGATTGATGCCGACGATGACGAGACAGGGCGGATCATCGCTCTGTAATCGGAAGATCATGCAGACGTCGCGGTCGAGCATCCGCACGAGAGTACCGGAGGAGAGACAATGAGTAATTATAAGGATCGCTATCGGGAAGACGACGAGGGCCTTCGCTTTCAGGACCTTGAGTATATCGGTAATTTCAAGGATCTGCCGCCGGTCCCGGATGGAATCCTTGGTGACCGGATGATGCGACAACGTGCGAAATCCGGTGTCCTGGAAAAAGTTTCCAAGGAGCACGTACTGAACGATCAGTTCACGCTCGATGAGTTGAACGATCTGAACAATTATCTCGCCTGGAACATCTGGGACGTACTGGTGATGCGCGCTACCGAAGGCGAATCCGGCATGATTCCGCGCCAGCAGTACGAGATTCTCGCATTCATGCACGAGTTCCTGCGCTGGCCGGAGCTCCTCGACATGACGACGGCGGAGATCGGAGCGCAGGGCGTCATGGACATCGGTGCCACGGCGCGGCGGGAAATCGGCACGAAGGTCAACTGCGTGCACGATTGGTGCATCGGCGCCGTCGGATTCGGCATGGGACGCTGCGGTCTGTTGGCACTCGAGGCGATTGAGCCTCGGGACTACGTCCGCGAGAGCAACTCCATACTGAAGTTTTTCCAGCGCGTGAACTGGGCCAAACGGCAGAACGGCTACATCCTGAATTCTCAGGACCGGTATCGCTGCCAGATTCACGATCAGGACGTCATCGACCAGATCACCGGCGAGATCGAGTATTTCGAACCGGACAGTGAAAGGGCGAGCTACTTCCAGCGATTCAACGCCGGGGCGGAATTGCTCTCCTTCTTGGTTCACTACGACTGCCGGCTCGGCCTGGGCGACACGGGTCCCTATGAACTCCCGGACGGCAAGCTACTCATCATTCGTGACCTGTTCACGAACGAGGACGCGTTCTACTGGAGCGACGTCTGTCAGCACGAGAATGTCCCCCACTGCTACACGGTCTGCATGGTCCTCGACCCCGAGCTGATGGACCTGCAAGAGATCCGCGTGAACGACATTTCGACGACGTTCACACGGCCGAAAAACTATATCGCGGCAGTGGTCGGCGGCGCGGTGTTCGTGCGCGAAAAGTGGGACACGCCGATGTCCGAGGTTTACCCCGTCAAGATCAACGACCTCAGCGATCGGTGGGAGGCGATCCAGCGGGCGACGATGAAGCTCTACACGAAGTTCTCGCGGATGCCCCGCCGGGTCTTGGTGGAAAACGGTCATTACGTCTACTACGTCGATATGATCCTCCCGCACCTTCGTCTGGCCGGGACCTATGACAAGGCCGTCAAGGACTACAACCTCTGGGAGATCGACCGCCGGGTCGCCAACTACTACTACGAAATCGACAAGCGCGAGTTCGCGAGTGCTGTCGTGCCCCTCAAGATCTTCTCAGGAGAAGGGTACCTGCCGTTCCCCGAGGGAACCGATCTGACGCGCTCGAAGTACTTCGTGACGTAACTATCACCTCCACCTACAGATCCTCGGCGCGTCTTGCGCCGAGGATCTGCACCGGGAGGAAACTGCATGACTCCATTGAATGATACCGATTTTGCGGTCCTCAACGCTGCTCATCTGAATAAGATGGCCGGCCCCGCATCCATTGCAGCGGCCACGCAGCTCGATCAGGGAACCGTCGACGAGGTTCTGGACCGCGCACAGCAAAACGGATTGGGGCAGAAGACGGGGAACCAGTTCCTTATTTTTCCGGATGGTTCGAAAGCCGTTCTGGAGTACTACGACCGGACCTATGGTGAGTTGCGGGATTCCGACGAGCTTGGCGCATGGTACGAGCGTTTCGAAACCGTGAACACGCAGTTCATTCAGCACATCACGGACTGGCAGAACACCGGGGGGGACGAGGGTGTTGAGGCAAAACTGATCAAGACGGTGAACCGGCACGTTCGGGCCGTCGAGAAACTCCTGCCGCAGATTCCGCGATATGAGCAATACGTTCGCCGGTTTCATGAGGCTATCTCCAAAGTCGATCGCGGCGAAACTGACTTCGTCTGCAAACCGACCGTCGACTCGATCCACAATATCTGGTTCGAATTTCACGAAGACATCCTTTCCGTCCTCGGGCGTCCTCGCGATACGACATGACAAGGCTTCCTGAAATGGGTAACGATCACGATCAACAGCAGTTCGTGCGGACGATTCATGACATCGACCCTGAGAATGTGAAGGCCTATGGCGGCAAGGCCGTGGGCCTAGCCCGCATGGCGAGGAGCGGAGTGCCGATACCACCGGCTATCGTCATCGGCACCGATGGTTATCATGCGTTCCACGAGAACGGCGGAGTGATTCCCGGCGACATGATCGAACAGATCCATGCGGGCATCGGTTATCTGGAATCCCAGACCGGCCGGGAATTCGGCGGCCCCAAGTCGCCTCTGCTGGTCTCCGTGCGCTCGGGTGCCGCGATCAGCATGCCCGGCATGATGGACACCATTCTCAACCTCGGTTTGAACGCCGAGTCCGCATTTGAGTGGGCTGGCGCTATCGGCAATACCGGTTTCGTGCTCGACAGCTGGATACGGTTCTGGGGCATGTATGCCGAAACCGTCCTGGACATCGATGCCGACGAGTTGCTCGATGCCTTGAGCCGCGAGATTGCGGCCGTGGAGACGGCGGCGACGCTCGAGAGCTATGAGGCTCTCGAGCGCGCGGCTCTCGCGGCTATCGGGGAACAGGGCGCCGAGGCGACAGCTGACCCGCGAAAGCAGTTGATCAAGACCGTGGCCGCAGTGTTCGGCTCTTGGGACAGCCCGCGCGCCCAGGCCTATCGCCAGCATCACGGCATTTCCGACGACATGGGGACGGCTGTCACGATTCAGGCGATGGTGTTCGGCAACATGGATGACGAATCCGGCACCGGCGTGGCCTTCACTCGTGACCCCAATGATGGCAGCAAGACGCTCTACGGCGAATTTCTCACCGGTCATCAAGGCGAAGACTTGGTTTCCGGTACGCATACACCGATCAAGCTGTCCGATCACCGTATGCCGGACGACACCGCCATCGCGCTCGTCCAGCACGGAGAGACCCTTGAGCGAATCTACCGGGATGCCGTGGACATCGAGTTCACCGTTGAGTCGGGGACACTGTACTTCCTACAGGTCCGCGCGGCGAAGCGGACGGCAAGCGCGGCCGTCCGCATCGCCTGTGAGCTAGTCGATGAAGGGCTGATCTCGATGCCCGAGGCCATCAGCCGGGTCTCACTGGACCAGGTTGCCAACCTTTTGCGGCCTGGTTTCGACCCGGAAGCGCTCGAAAAGGCGACGTTGCTGACGAAGGGCCTCGGCTCCTCTCCCGGGCAGGCCGCCGGCGTGGCGATTCTGGATTCCGACATGGCTGCGGACCGGGCGGATCAGGGAGAGAACGTAATTCTCCTACGCCCGACCACGAGCCCCCAGGATATTCGCGGCATGCTCGCGTCGAACGGCATTGTTACAGCCAAGGGAGGGGCTCTCAGCCACGCGGCCGTAGTCTCGCGGGCACTAGACAAACCCTGCATCGTGGGCTGTGAGGAGATCGAGATTGACCTGGATGCGCGGACCTTCAGCGTCGGCGGTAAGACCTTTAACGAAGGGGTGTCCATCTCGATCGACGGCGCGGATGGACGGGTGCTTGAGGGCGTCGTGCCGATCAGCGCCGGCGTAGGCAGCGGCGAAGCACTTCGCGGGTTCCTCGATATGGCACGAGCGGTTTCAGGCGCCGAGATCTGGTCCGCCCCGCGCGGAGAAGTCGAGGCCGCACATGCGGTGGAGGCGAGCGCGGACGGCGTCGGGTTGGTCTCTTTGACCGATCTCGTGATGTCCCGCGGTGCGATGGGTCGCTTCACCCAGAGCATTTCCCAGTTAACCCGCGACGGCGTGGAACAAGAAACGCTGGAAGAGATATCCCAAGTCGTGCGTGATGCCTGTCTACCGCTGATCCGGGCAGCCATCGCCACGCCCGTTCACCTTCGGTTACCGCAGCTGCGCTCCGAGAGGGCAAGGGATCTGGTTGCGAACTGGGAAGACATCCCCGTGTGGCAGATCCTGCCGCTGGGGAGCCGCAACCTGATAGGCGCCATGCTGGACGGCATTGCTCGCGCTCAGAGTGATGCGGGGCACACCGACGTCAGCGTAGTTGCTGGGGGCATTACCGACCCCTCCGAATTTGAGGCGTTCGAGAGCGACGTCGCGCGAACCGCCGGCCTCGGAGCCGGCATGTTGGTTCAAAACGCCATCCTTCTGCAGCGGCTCGCGGAGCAGCCTTTGGAGGACAGATCGATCTGGATCGACGTGAACGAGATCATCCGGACCGTACACGGGTTTCCCATGCGTGTAATGCACATGCCGTCGGTTCTGGACGACTACTGCAAGCAAGGCCTCATCCGGGCCAATCCATTTCGGGATCCGGGCAGCTTCCTGACCAAGCTGTTGCAGTCGGTTGGCCGATTTGCAGGCGATAGGTTCGGAGTGACCGACGCCGGTGTGTTCGGGGACGAGCTATTGTCCTTGCTCTACGCAGCTGGTTTTCGTCGGTTCTCGTCATCCACGGCGGCAGGCGGGATCGTAAGAATCAAGCTGGCTCGACTCGCGGAGGAGTAAACCATGGCCAAGACATCCCAAGCCCTCGGGTTCGTGGAGACGAAGGGTCTAACCGCGGCGACCGAAGCGGCCGATGCAATGGTGAAGGCAGCGAGCGTACGCATTGTGACGAAGCAGCGCCCAGGCGGCGGCCTGGTTGCCATAATCATCGAGGGTGACGTGGGTGCCGTGAAGGCCGCCGTGGACGCCGGCCGGGCGGCTGCTGATGCGGTGGGTGAGGTTCATTCGGCCCACATCATTCCGCGCCCGCACGAGGATATCGCCGGAATTCTGGAACGCCCGCCAGTCCGCTAGTTCGTATTGTGCGCTGGTTCGTGAAGCCGTTGATCTTTGACCGCGGTTGCAGCTGAGCCCGCGGTGGAAATGAAGGCGTAACCTCATCAAGCCCATGACGAGGATATCGCGGTGTCCGAGCGAGGAGTGTGATCAATGCCGGTTCGCGTGGAAGTTTTGGAACGCCAAAGATTACACGACGGATTCATCTCTGTGGAACGATTGAGGCTGCGTCACGCACTGTTCGGCGGCGGCTTAAGCGACGTGCTCATACGGGAGGTCTATGCAAACCGACGCGGTGTGGGTGTCCTCCCCTACGACCCGCAACATGATGCGGTGATCTTAGTCGAACAGTTCCGTATTGGTGCCTTGGATATGCCCTCCGGCCCCTGGCTGATCGAATTAATCGCCGGCATGGTGGAGCCTGGGGAGACAGACGAGGTGGTAGCTCATCGCGAGTCCGCTGAGGAGGCGGACTGCCGCCTCGATGTACTGTGGCCAATATGTGAATACGTCTCAACGCCAGGCGTGAGCGCGGAAACGGTGCAGCTTTACTGCGCTAGGACCGACAGCGCCGGACTGGGTGGCATACATGGTGAGCCGAAGGAAGGCGAGGACATCCGGGTTCATGTCGTTTCAATGGGTGAAGCGCTGGAGATGATGAGCAATGGTGTTATTCAATCGGCGATGCCCATCATCGCACTGCAGTGGATGGCCCTGAATCGGCAGCGCATCCGCGACGCTTGGCTGTGAATTGAGTGCAGGGCATGCATGGCAGCAGATTGCGTCTCTTCGGCTTCATAGGCCGGGTAACTAGCGCAAGACCAGCTATCCAACGTGAACCGGTAACGGGTGCGCGGCACTGCTCTTGACTGCCGGCTTCATTGTCGCACTCAGTCAACAGTGGGTCCCCTAGGGCGTTACCCCTAGCCATCGGTTCAAGCGGTCATTTGACATAGTGGTACGTCCCAGACTCGTAGGCACCCTCGAACGTATTCTGAGAATGGGAAGATCCTCTTGCGGCAAGCGGTACATGGAGGAACTCAAGACGAGTCGATCAAGCAGTCCATCAAGCGAGGTAATCATTGGCGGTGGTGTCACCGCTAATTCTGCTCCTGCCGAGGCTTCGGGCAATGCGTATGTACTCCACATCGCGGATGGTCGGTTGCCCCGGCCAGAGCGCAGCTCATCGGCCACCTAACGATGCCCCGTGCCCATTCACGTCTACTGAGGTCAACCACTTTGAGTGCGCTGGATATCGGTGAGGTCGCAAAGAGGACAGGCGTCCCCGCATATACATTGCGATTTTATGAGGAGAAGGGCCTGATCGAGCCAATCGGCAGGCGAGGGCTCCGTCGCCAATACGACAGCAGTGTTCTGCAGCGGCTTGCTCTGATTGCGCTGGGCCGCGCCGCGGGCTTCTCGCTCGACGAAATTGGGCAGCTGTTCGACTCTGAATGTGAACCCCAGGTAGGTCGCGGCAGGCTAGCTGCCAAGGCAGACGAGCTAGAGGACAAGATACGCGACCTGACGGCAATGCGTGACGGCTTGCGTCACGCAGCTGACTGCCCTGCGTCTAGTCACATGGCGTGCCCTAGCTTTCAACGGTTGCTGCGAGCGGCTGGCGCCGGAGCGTTGAGACGCCAACAGGGCTGAGGAATTGACCTCGGCGTTGCTAAGCACTCTCTCTGTCTAGGTCAAACGCGCCACCTAATCACATCCCTGACACCAAGCGGAGTCGCTACGTGCGACTCACGCCGGAACGAGATGGCACCCTTCGGCCCAGAGGCGACGGTCAGCGCGTGGGTTCTGCCCCGATTTCACGGACACATCCATTAAGGCCCATACTGGGCGAGGAGGTGTCCGATGGCAAAGCGCAAGCGCTACACACAGGAGTTCAAGCAGGAGGCGGTGCGGCTGGCCCGCTCGAGCTCGGACTCGGTGAGCAAGATCGCCCGGGATCTGGGGCTGAACCCAAACATGTTGAGCCGCTGGTGCCGGGAGCTGGAGGCCGACGGGGCCAAGGCCTTCCGCGGTCAGGGCAATGCTCGGGATGAGGAGGTGGCACGGCTGCGCCGGGAGCTCGCCCAGGTCAAGCAGGAACGGGATTTTTTAAAGGACGCGGCAGCGTACTTCGCCAAAGAGTCGAAGTAAGGTACGGCGTGATAGCACGCTGCCGCGAGCAGTATCCGATCAAGCTGATGTGCCGGTGTCTGAACGTCTCCCGCAGCGGCTACTACGCCTGGCAGCGGCGCGGTCCCTCGCGCCGGGCCCGGGCCAATGCCCGGTTGCTGGAGCAGATCCAGGACAAGCACGACGACAGCGACCAGGTCCTGGGGGCAGCGGGCATTCGCGATGCGCTGTGCTACGAGGGCGAGCGGTGCAGCGTTAACCGTGTTGCACGGCTAATGCGCCAGGCGGGACTGCGCGGCATCCCGGCGAAGCGGCGCTGGCGCTCAAAGTCCAGCGGTCAACGCCCCGATGGGATCGACAACGAGCTCGAACGGGACTTTCTGGCCGAGGCGCCGAACACCAAGTGGGTCACCGATATCACCTATCTGCGCACCGCTGAAGGCTGGTTGTACCTGTGTGCCGTGCTCGATCTGTGGCAAGGGTTGGTGGTCGGCTGGTCGATGAGCCACCGTCAGGACAGTCACCTAGTGCTCCAGGCCGTGCTGATGGCGCTGTGGCAGCGTGAGCACAAGGCGCCGGTGATTTTGCACTCCGACCGTGGCACGCAGTTCACCAGCGACGAATACCAGCAGTTCCTCAGCGACCATGACCTGGTATGCAGCATGAGCGCGGTCGGCAGCTGTGCCGACAACGCCGCCGCCGAAGGCTTCTTCGGCATGCTCAAGCGTGAGCGGGTCAACCGCCGCCGGTATCAGACCCGGGCCGAGGCACGCACGGATGTGTTCGACTACATCGAGCGCTTCTACAATCCGAGAATACGTCGGCGGCTACAAATACAGGATCAACAGCAGGCGCAACCCTTAACCCAACCGTCCGTGGAAACGGGGTAGAACCC
>JACDUA010000044.1 GCA_013519935.1 Ectothiorhodospiraceae bacterium WFHF3C12
ATGCGCCCGGACGGCGTGCCGCGGCGCTCGTGGAACGGGCGCGGCGTCAGGTGGCGGACGCCGTGGGCGCGGAGCCCCGTGAGATCGTCTGGACGTCCGGCGCCACGGAGGCCAACAACCTGGCATTGCGTGGCGTGGCGGCGTTCGCCCGCCGCGCGGGACGGGCCTGCCACATCCTTACCGCCGGCACGGAGCACGCCTCGGTGCTGGAGACGCTGGCTGCCCTGGAACGCGAGGGGGTGGAAGTCACGCGGTTGCCGGTGGATGAAGAGGGCCGCGTCGACCCGGAAGCCGTGGCCGTTGCCCTGCGGCCGGAGACGCGGCTCGTTTCGATCATGCACGTCAACAACGAGACAGGCGTGCGGCACGACCTGCCGGGCATCGCGGCGGCGGTGGCCGGTCACGGCACGCTGCTGCATGTCGACGCCGCTCAGAGCTTCGGCAAGGTGCCCCTGGATCTGGCGGCCCTGCCGGCCGACCTGGTTTCGCTGTCGGCGCACAAGGTTTACGGACCCAAGGGCGCGGGGGCGCTGTTCGTGCGCGCCGGGCCGGGCCGGCGGCTGGAACCGCTGTTGCGCGGCGGCGGTCAGGAAGGTGGGCTGCGCTCCGGCACGGTGGCCACCCACCAGGTCGCCGGCATGGGGCTCGCCTTCGAGCTGGCGAGCGCCAACGACGGCGAGCGTGATCGCCTTCAGGCGTTGACGGACCGGCTGCGCGCTGGCCTCGCCGCTCACGGCGACGTCTTCCTGATCGGCGGCGAAGCGCCACGGGCGCCGCACATACTCAGTCTCGTTTTCGCCGGCGTGCACGCTCGTGCGCTGCAGGCTCTGCTGCCCGGCGTGGCCAGCTCCGTGGGCTCGGCCTGCAATGCGCCCACGGGCAAGCCGTCCCATGTCCTGCGTGCCATGGGCATCCCCGACGCGCTGGCCCAGAGCGTGCTGCGGCTGAGCGTCGGGCGCTTCACCACGGAACCGGCCGTGGACGAGGCTGTCTCAATGATCGGCGAGGCCCTCATGAGGCTGCGGCAGGCGTCCCCGTTGTGCCGGGATCGCCAGTACGGCGCGAGCTGGCAGTCGATCTATGGCGTGGCGCGGCTGCCGGCGGCGGCTTGAGCGGCTCGAGGATCACGGGTCATGACGCTGGAATCGATGCTGTCGCGCAGCGGCGCCCTGGAACCGGAGGCCGATAAGGTGACGGGTCGGGCGGGGGCCGTCGATCGTGGTACTGTAGTGGAGGTGCATCTTTGCATCCGCGGGGGTGTCGTCGAGGAGGCGCGCTTTCTCGCTTTCGGTGCCCCGGAAGCTTTTGCCTGCGCGGCGGCGGCCTGCGAGGCTCTCACCGGCGGGTCTCTCGCGAACGTGGGGGCGCTGAGCGGCCTTGCCATTGCGCAGCGGGCCGGGATCGACCGGCAGGCGCTGGCCCATGCGCTGGTCGTGGAGGACGCGCTCCAGTCCGCCCTGGCGGAGGTGCAGCGTTGAATTTTCGGGATCTCTAGAGGTTCTGGTTGTTATGAGCATTGAGGTGACGGAACGCGCGGCGAATCATATCCGGTCGGCGCTGCAGCGCAGCGGGGCCGGCATTGGCCTGCGGCTCGGCGTGAAAACCACCGGCTGTTCCGGGTTTGCGTATACCGTCGATTACGCCGAAGCCGTCGGTGACAGTGACAGCGTCTTCGAGCAGCACGGCGTGCAGGTGGTGGTGGACCGCAAAAGCCTGCCCTTTCTGGAGGGCGTGCAGGTGGATTACGTTCGTGAAGGGCTTAACGAACATTTCACCTTCAGCAATCCCAACGTCAAGGACACCTGCGGCTGCGGCGAAAGCTTTTCCGTGTAGGGGCCTGGGTCCGGCGTGGCAAATTGCCGTGGGCAGACGGCCAAGTTAGACTGTGCCGGCCGCTGCCGCGGTGCCGTATAACGGGTGAGCGAACAACGACCCCGGGCGGCGCGCGGGCCTCGAGTTACCCCTTTGAATTCAGAATACACGGAGTTTTCGCATGGCATTGGAACGTACCCTGTCCATCGTCAAGCCGGACGCTGTTGCCAAGAACGTCATCGGCGAGATCTACAGTCGATTCGAGAAGGCCGGCCTGAAGATCGTCGCCGCCCGGATGACGCAGCTCAGCCGCGAGGAGGCCGAAGGCTTCTACGCCGTTCACAAGGAGCGGCCGTTCTTCAATGATCTGGTGCAGTTCATGACCTCCGGGCCGGTGGTGGTGCAGGTGCTGGAAGGCGAGGATGCCATCCGCAAGAACCGGGAGATCATGGGCGCCACCAACCCGGCCGAAGCCGCGGCTGGAACCATCCGCCACGACTATGCCACCACGATCGACGCCAATGCCGTCCACGGGTCCGATGCCCCGGAAACGGCCAAGGACGAGATCGCGTTTTTCTTTTCGGAAGATGACATCGTCTCCCGCTAAGAGCGTGTCGGATAGCGGCGCCGGGGCTGGCAGGACGAATCTGCTCGGTCTTGATCGCGACGGCCTGCAGGGCTTCTTCGCCGGCATGGGGGAGAAGCCCTTCCGGGCCAAGCAGCTCCTGCAGTGGATATACCAGCGCGGCGTCTACGACTTCGACGCCATGACCGACCTCAGCCGGGGGCTGCGTGAGCGGCTGTCGGCGCAGGCGCGGATCGAGCTGCCCCGCGCCATCTTCGATCAAAGGTCGGTGGACGGAACGCGCAAGTGGCTGCTGTCGCTGGACGGCGGTAACGCCATCGAGCTGGTGTTCATCCCGGAGGCCAGGCGCGGCACGCTGTGCGTCTCGTCGCAGGTCGGCTGCGCCCTGGATTGCAGCTTCTGCTCCACCGCTCAGCAGGGCTTCGCGCGCAACCTCACGGCCGCCGAGATCGTCGGTCAGGTCCTGTACGCGGTTGACGCGCTGGCGGCAGAGGGGGAGGGCCGCCGGGTCACCAACGTGGTGTTCATGGGCATGGGCGAACCGCTGCTCAACATGGAGCAGGTGCTGCCGGCGGTGGCGCTTCTGACCGAGGACTATGGCCTGTGCCTTTCCCGGCGCCGCGTGACGATCAGCACCTCCGGCATCGTGCCGGCGTTGCGGCGGCTGGCGGACCGTACCCAGATCAGTCTGGCCGTATCGCTGCATGCCGCCAACAATGCCCTTCGCGACGAGCTCGTGCCCATCAACCGGAAGTACCCGCTGGAGCAGCTGATGCCCGCCTGCAGGGATTACGCCGCACGCACGCCCCACCGGCGGATCACCTGGGAATACGTCATGCTGGACGGGGTGAACGATTCCGACGCCGATGCCGACGACCTGGCACGGCTGCTCGGCGATATCCCCTCGAAGATCAACCTGATACCCTTCAACCCGTTTCCCGGCGCGCGTTATCGCTGCTCGTCGAAGCGGCGGATCGAGCTCTTCAGCGAGCGGTTGTACCGCGCCGGTTTCACCGTGACGGTCCGGCGTACCCGGGGCGATGACATCGACGGCGCCTGCGGTCAGCTGGTAGGCAGGGTCCAGGACCGTACCCGGCGACAGTTCCGTGCCGAGCGGGGGGAAGAGGTGACGGGCGCATGAAGCGGCGGCTGGTTTCAGCGCTGGTGCTGGTGTTCGCGACGCTGGTGGTTGCCGGCTGCGCCACGACGCCGGAGACCGGCATGAGCGAGGCGCAGCGGCAAAAGGCTGCCCGCACCAATACCCAGCTGGGCACTCAATACATGCAGCAGGGAGACCTCAACCGCTCCCTGGAGAAGCTCAACAAGGCGCTGCGGCAGGATCCGGATTACGCGGAAGCCCACATGGTGAAGGCCATCCTGCACGAGCGGCTGGAACAGCCGGACAAGGCCCGCGACCATTACGAACAGGCCCTGGATCTCTCCCCTGAGAATCCGACCCTGCTGAACAACTACGGCCGCTTTCTCTGTGCCCGCGACGAATACGAACAGGCCCTCGAGTACCTGGAGCGCGCCGGTTCGAATCCGCTCTACGAGCGCCCGGCGCTGGCCTGGTCCAATGCCGGTGTCTGCGCGCTCAACAAGGGCGAAGATGAGCAGGCGGAGAGCTACCTGCTCAAGGCGCTCAACGCCAATGCGCGTTTCCCCTCGGCGCTGTTGCGCATGGCGCGGCTGCGGTTCGACCAGGAGCAATACATGTCGGCCCGGGGATTCTATCAGCGCTATCTTTCCGTGGCCGAGCAGACGCCCGAATCGCTCTGGCTGGGGGTGCAGCTGGAGGATCAACTGGGTAACCAGGATGCGGTAGCCAGCTACAGCCTGTTGCTGCGGCAGAAGTTCCCGGATTCCGAGGAGACGCGCAAGTTGCTGGAGTGGCGGGCGAATGAGGGATAACAGCGCGCCCGCCGAGCAGCGGCCGGCCGCAACCCCCTGGGTGGGACCGGGCGCGATGCTGCGGGAGGCCCGGGAGAGCAAGCGGCTCAGCGTCCGCGCGGTGGCCGACGCGCTGCACCTGGGTACGGACATCATCGAGGCACTGGAGGAAGAGCGCTTCGGCGATCTGCCGCCCTTGACCTTCGTGAAGGGCTATCTGCGCGCCTACGGCAAGCTGGTGGAGCTGCCGGAAGAGCAGCTCATGGGGGCGTTCGATAGACTCGGGCTGGAGGCGACCGAGGAACCGCCGAACCTCAACAACGGTGACGTCCGCGGCTGGCGCGGCCCCTGGGGCAGCGTGATACTGGTGTTGTTCCTGGCGGCGCTGGCCGCGGCGCTCGGGTGGTGGTGGTTCGAATATCGCGATCAGCCGGGCGGCGATCCGGCGCCGGGCGATGCCGCCAATGCTCCCGCGACGGCACCGACCGAAGGATCCGCGGACACCGGCGGCGACAGTCTCGATACCGAAGCCCGTGCGGCCGGCGAAGCCGATGCCGTGGCCCCGGCCGATGGCAGCGAGTCGTCGCCGCTGTCCGGGGCCGTGTCCTCGCCGGCCGGCGAAGCGCGGACTTCGGACCGGCGGACCTCGAATGCCCAGCCTTCGGACGCCCGGACCCCGGACGCCCAGACCCCGGAGACGCGGACCCCGGAGGCCCAGACCCCGGAAGCGCGGACCTCGGAAGCGCAGACCCCGGAAGCGTCTCCGGCGGTTGCCGGAGATACCGATGCCGCGGGGAACGCGGACACGCCGGCCGGTGACACGTCGGGCCCCGACGGCTCTGACGGCGGCGGCAGCGCCAATGCGCCGACCGCATCCGCGGACGCGCCCGCCCCGGCGGCGCAGGCGCCCGAGACCGGGACCGACGGTCCGACGGAGCAACCGGTGGCTTCGTCGGCCGCGGCGACACGCAACAGTGGTGACAGGGTGGAAGAGCGTGCGGACGCCGCGGACACCGCGACGAACACGGCAACGCTCAGCCTCGTCGTCGACGGCCAGTCCTGGGTGGATATCCGGGACGCCTCCGGTGATCGCCTGCTCTACGGCCTGATCAGCGGGCCGGCGCGGCGCAGCGTCTCCGGACAGCCCCCATTCAACCTGGTCATCGGCGAGGCGCAGACCGTGGAACTGCGCTACCAGGGCGAGCCGGTGCGCCTCGCGCCGCATATCCGTGGTGACGTCGCCCGCTTCCAGTGGCCACCGGATTCCTGATAACGTCCTGCCCGATCCGGCTGCACCCCGGCCCTGAGCGTATTCTGGAGGATCCTTGGCCAAGGCGATTCAAAGCATTCGTGGCTTCGCGGACATACTGCCCGAGCGAACGCCCACCTGGCGATTCGTCGAACAGTCCATTCAGGAAGTGCTCGGCGCCTATGGCTATGAGGAGATCCGCCTGCCCTACCTGGAGCAGACCGACCTGTTCGCTCGCTCCATCGGCGAAGTCACGGACATCGTCGAGAAGGAGATGTACAGCTTCGAGGACCGCAATGGCGAGAGCCTGAGCCTGCGGCCCGAAGGCACCGCCGGTTGCGTTCGGGCGGGCATCCAGCACGGGCTGTTCCACGGCCGGCAACCACGGCTGTGGTACGGCGGCGCCATGTTCCGTTATGAGCGGCCGCAGAAAGGGCGTTACCGGCAGTTCCACCAGATCGGCGCCGAGGTTTTCGGTCTGGCCGGCCCGGATATTGACGCCGAGATGATCCTCATGACCGGGCGGATGCTCCGGGCCATCGGCCTCGACGACGCCGAGCTGCAGCTCAATACCCTGGGTACGGTCGAGGCAAGGGCGGCGTACCGGGCCCGCCTCGTGGAATACTTCGAACAGTACCCGGAGCGACTCGACGACGACAGCAAACGCCGGCTGTCCACCAATCCGCTGCGGATCCTCGACAGCAAGAATCCGGACATGCAGGACATTATCGCCGACGCCCCCTCGCTCATGGATCACCTGGACGACGAGTCGCGGGCGCATTTCGATGCGGTTCAGGCGGCCCTGCGCGCCAGTGGCCTGTCTTTTCAGGTCAATCCCCGGCTGGTGCGCGGGCTCGATTACTATACCCGGACGGTTTTCGAGTGGGTCAGCGACCGGCTGGGTGCCCAGGGCACGGTCTGTGCAGGCGGCCGCTATGACGGTCTGGTGGAGCAGATCGGCGGGCGGCCAACGCCGGCGATCGGGTTCGCCGTGGGTCTGGAACGGCTGGTCACGCTCGTCGAGGAGAGCGTGGGTGCCCATGCGTCGCCTGCCCCGCACGCCTACCTGGTGGCCCTGGGGGACGGGGTCCAGGCGGCGGCGCTGGCCCTGGGTGAGCGGCTGCGGGATGCGCTGCCCGGACTGCGGCTTCAGGCCAACGCCGGGGGTGGCAGCGCCAAGAGCCAGTTCAAGCGTGCCGATCGCAGCGGCGCACCCGTCGCCCTGGTGGTCGCCGAAGAGGAGCTGGCCGCCGGGGAAGTGACGGTCAAACCGTTGCGCGGGGAGGGCGAGCAGCAGCGCGTGGATGAGTCGACGCTGGTTCAACTGCTCGATGACTACATAAAGGCCGGATAAACAGGGAGAAGACAGTGGTCACGCGTACCGACGAGGAACAGGTTGAAGCGCTCACACGCTGGTGGCGGGAGAACGGCCGCAGTGTTATAGGCGCGCTGATACTCGCCGTCGCCGGCGTGCTGGGTTACCAGCAGTGGCAGTCCTACCAGACCAGCCAGGCGGAGCTCGCCTCGGCGCTATATCAGCAGTTCAACGCCGCCGAGACGACCGAGGCGGCAGCGGAGACCTTCGCCACGCTGCAGGCCGATCACGACAGCAGCCCCTACGCGGTGCTGGCTGCCATGTCTCTGGCCCAGCGCCAGGTCGAGGATGGCGCCCTGGAGCGTGCCGCCGAGCTGTTGCGCTGGGCGGCCGAAGAGGCGGACGACGCGGCGCTGGAGCGGCTGGCGACACTGCGCCTGGCGCGTGTGCTCTGGGCGGCGGGCGACCATCAGCAGGCCACCGAGGCGCTGGGTGAGCCGCCGGAGGGGGGTTACGTCTCCGAGTACTATGAGCTGCGGGGCGACATCCTCGCGGCGCAGTCCCAGCACGCCGATGCCGCCGATGCCTACCGCATGGCCATCGAGGAGGCGTCGGCGCTGGGTCCCCAGCGCCGGCAGCTGCTCCAGATGAAGCTGGACTCGGCCGGGGGAGCGGCGCCGAAATCGTGATACGCGCCGTAGCTCTCTTCGCGTTGACCGCCGCACTCGTGGGCTGCGCCTCGCCGGATTTCATGACCCGCGGCGAGAAGACGCCGGAATCACTGCCGGGTCCCACGGGGGATACCGGTCTGCAGGAGCTCTGGTCGGTGGCACTGGGCAGCGGCAACCGGTATGCCGATCAGCCCCTGGTGCCGGCCGTGGCGGACGGCCGCGTCTACGTGGCTGACTGGACGGGTGATGTCATGGCCGTTGAAGCGGACTCCGGTCGGCGGCTGTGGCGGGCGGATCTGGACGCGGCTATCTCCGCCGGGCCCACCGTTGGCGGGGGCGTGGTCGTCGTCGGCACACGGGATGCCCAGGTCTTCGGCCTCTCCGCCAAGGACGGTACGGTGCTCTGGAAATCCGGAGTGACCAGCGAGGTTCTGGCGCCGGCCGCCCATGCCCGGGGTACTTTCGTCGTGCGCGCCGCCGATGGGCGCGTGTTCGCCCTCAACGCCCAGGACGGGTCCCGCCGCTGGCTGTATGACCGCACCGTTCCGGTTCTGACGCTGCGTGGTAACAGCCGGCCGCTCATCGACGACGGACGGGTACTCATCGGCCTGGATAACGGCAAGCTGGTGGCTCTTGCCCTGAACTCGGGTGAGGAGATCTGGGAGACCACCGTGGGCATACCTCGAGGTCGAACCGATCTTGAACGCATGGTGGATCTGGACGGCCGGCTGGCGATTTCCCGCGGCACCGTCTATGCGGCGGCCTATCAGGGGCGGACGGCGGCGGTGGATATCGCCAGCGGCGATATCGGCTGGGCACGGGATATACCGTCCCACGAAGGTGCCAGCGAGGACGTGGGGAACCTCTATATCACCGACGATAGCAACCGCGTCTGGGCGCTGGATCGATTCAACGGCGCGTCGGTATGGCGCCAGGACCGGCTGTCGGATCTGATCCTCACCGCGCCGGTCACCTACGGTGGCTACGTGGTGGTGGCGAGCAACGACGGCTATCTGAACTGGTTGTCCAGGGACAGCGGGGCTCTGGAGGCGCGCACGCGGCTCGAACCGCTGAAGGACTCGGAGCGTTTCGCCTCCATACGTGCCAATGCCATGGAGGATTATGTCTTCGTGCCCCCGGACTGGACCGCCCATGCGCCGGAAGTGGCGGATGGTCGGCTGTACGTGTGGTCATTGAAGGGGCATCTGACCGCTTTCGAGCTTCGGCAATAGCGACCGGGGAAGCGCCATGTGCCTGATCCTATTCGCTCACCGCGTTCATCCGCGCTATCCGCTGATCATCGCGGCCAACCGCGACGAGTTCCATGAAAGGGAGACGGCGCAGGCGCACTGGTGGGCGGACGAAGACATTCTCGCCGGCCGCGACCTGGAGGCCGGGGGCACGTGGCTGGGTGTCAATCGTCAGGGCGCCTTCGCGGCGGTGACGAACTATCGTGACCCTTCGGTCAACGAGCCCGGTTCGCCGTCGCGGGGGGAGCTGCCGGTGGCGGCCCTCCGGACCGGATCGCCCGGCGAGGACTTTGCGCGGCGTCTGGCGGAACAGGCCCCGCGCTATAACGGCTTCAACCTGCTGTTCGGGGGACGGGACGGTATCCACTACGTCTCCAATCGCGCACAGGGTCCGCGAGCCCTCGCCCGGGGTTTCTACGGCCTGAGCAATGAGTTGCTGGAGACACCCTGGCCCAAGGTCGACCGGGGCAAGGCGCTTCTGCGTCCTTACCTGGAAGCCACGGCGGCCCCGGAGCCCGCCCTGCTCCTGGATCTGCTTCATGACCGCGAGCGTCCGGACGACGCGCACCTGCCCGACACGGGTATCGGGCTGGAGTGGGAGCGGCTGCTCGCGCCGATGTTCATCGTGAGCCGTCGATACGGCACCCGCGCCTCAACGGTTGTGACCCTGGACGACGAGGGCCTGATGCGTTTCGCAGAGCGCACCTACGACTGGCACGGCGATCCCCTGGGCGAGATTCACGAGTCCTTCCACGTGGCGGGTCCCGGCGCCTGAACCGCCAGCCGCGGGGCCCGGTCGGCGGCCATTTCCTGTGATACCGTTCCTTTAATTCCACCGGCTCGCCGACAATAATGGCGGCAATTGAATCCCACTCAAAGCCAATGGTTCATGGCGCTGCCGTCACAGATAGAAGCCTTCCTCAAACGGGCGGGCCAGCCATACTCGCTGATAACGCATCCGGCGACGCGCCGAATCCAGCGGGCGGCCGTCGTGGCCGGCGTCGATCCCGGCCGGGTGGCGCGCGCCGTGCTACTGCGCCATGGCAGCGAGTACTGGTTGTGCATCCTGCCCGCTGACCGGCTGATTCAGTTTGGCGAGCTCAATACGCTGCTCGGTGGACCGGCCGACGTCGTGCCGCCGCTGGAGGCGGCCCGGCTGTTCACCGACTGTGCCGAGCGCACGACACCGGCGCTGGCGCCGGCCTACGGGCTGCCGGCCGTGATCGACGAGAGCCTCGCGGACCTGGATATGGTTTACGTAGCCGCGGGCCGCCACAACCAGCTGCTAAAGCTGGAGGGCGTCGCGTTTCGGACCCTCTACGACCAGGCACGGTGGGGTGGGTTTTCGCGCCCGCTCAACGCTCCAAGGCCAGCGCCGGCCGCCGCGGAGCAGGGTGGGGAATACGCGGCCGACTCGGCGTCCGGCGATACCCTGGAGCGGCTCTATGCACTGCCGCCCATGCCCCAGATGGCCTTCGAGGTCCTGCGGTTGCGCGAGGATCCTGACGCCAGCGTGACGGACCTGTGTGAGCTGGTGGAACAGGACCCGAGCCTGGCCGCCCAGGTCGTGCGCTACGCCCGTGCACCTTTCTTCGGTTACCGGGGCAGCATTGATAGCGTCCATGACGCCATTCACCGGGTGCTGGGCTTCGACATGGTGGTGAACATGACCGTGGGGCTGGCAACCGGGCGGATGTTCCGTAACCCGGTCAACGGCCCACTCGGGCTGGACGCCTTCTGGCGCCACGCCACTTACTCCGCCGCTCTGGTCCAGGAGCTCGCCCGGCGAATGCCGCCGCGCAAGCGTCCGCGTCTGGGGCTGGCGTATCTCAGCGCTCTGCTGCACAACTTCGGCTTCCTGTTGCTCGGCCATCTGTTTCGCCCCGAATTCGAGATGCTCAATCGACTGGTGGCGGTCAATCCGGCGACGCCGGTGGTGGCCATGGAGCGTCAGGTGCTGGGTCTGGGGGAGGCGCGGCAGGTGATCGGCATGGGTCATGCCAGGCTGGGGGCATGGCTGATGAAACGCTGGGAGATGCCCGAGGAACTGGTCACTGCACTGGCCGAACACCACAATGAGGACTACGACGGCGCGCACGCCAGCTACGTCGGCCTGGTCCTGCTCGCCGACCGGCTGCTGCGGCGAATCGACCTGGGTGACGGTGATGGCCAGCAACTGCCCGTCCAGGTTCTGGAGCGCCTCGGCCTCTACGAGGAGGTGGTGGACGAGGTCTTCAACAGCGTGCTCGCCGGTCGTGAAGGCCTCGACGCAATGGCTCAGCAGCTGGCCGCCTAGCTCACTCTCTGGCTCCGGTCGCGTCCGGGGCCTGCCCCACGCAGCCGCGCTTATGGTCCCGGTCCGGCACAGGCGCCGGGCCGCGTTGCAGCCTCCGGGGGGCGATGATAGGCTCAGCGCGGAAATGACGCCCGCCGGGCCGAACTGTGGTGCGTTGCCGCACGCGCGAGTGGCGCCCAGTCCCCGTTTCCCCGAATCGATCGTCAGCCATCACCGGCGGGCAGTCCGGATGCACGCGACCGGCGATCGACGGGGCGCCTGTCAGCATCCCTGACGCTGCGGGGTTCGGTCTCACCCATTACAGCCAAACCATAGGGAGAGAGAGACATGCGGATCATCCTGCTTGGGCCGCCAGGCGCCGGCAAGGGCACGCAGGCCGCCTATCTGTGCGAGACCTACGGCATCCCGCAGATTTCCACCGGCGACATGCTCCGGGCGGCCGTCAAGGCCGGTACCCCGCTGGGCCTGGAGGCCAAGAAGGTGATGGACAGTGGCGGCCTGGTCTCCGACGACATCATCCTGGGCCTGGTCAAGGAGCGCATCGCCGAGCCGGACTGCGCCAACGGCTTTCTCTTCGACGGCTTCCCGCGCACCATCGCCCAGGCGGACGCGCTGAAGGCGGAGGGGATCACAATCGACCACGTGGTCGAGATCAAGGTCGACGACGAGGAGATCGTCAAGCGCATGAGCGGGCGCCGCGTGCACCCGGCCTCGGGCCGCGTCTATCATGTGGAGTACAACCCGCCCCGGGAGCCGGGCAAGGATGACGAGACGGGCGAGGATCTGGTCCAGCGCGACGACGACAGGGAAGAGACCGTTCGCAAGCGTCTCCAGGTCTATCATGAGCAGACCCGGCCGCTTGTGGATTATTACTCCTCCTGGGCCCGCAGTGGCGACGCCGATGCGCCGAACTACGTCAGCATCGAGGGTACCGGCGGCGTGGAGGAAGTACAGGCCCGAATCCGCAGCGCACTGGGCGGCTGATATCCGGGCCGGGGCCGGCAGTGCGTGCGGGGGATGCCCGCGAGAGGTGGATCATGGTCTGGCTCCGATTGGTGTGCCTGTGGTTGTTATTGGCGAGCGGCGTTTGCGCCGCCGCCGGTGACGTCATCCAGCTGCGGATCGACGGCCCCATCGGACCGGCGACCAGCGAGTACGTACTATCCGGCCTTGAGACCGCCGGGGAGCGGCAGGCGGAGCTGGTGGTGCTGCAGATGGATACCCCCGGCGGGCTCGATACCGCCATGCGGGATATCATCCGCGGCATCATCGACTCCCCCGTACCCGTAGCCTCCTATGTCGCGCCCGGTGGCGCCCGTGCCGCCAGCGCCGGCACCTACATCCTGTATGCCTCCCACGTCGCCGCCATGGCACCGGGTACCAACCTGGGGGCCGCCACGCCGGTGCGTGTCGGCGGCATGCCCGGCAGTCCTTCCGGTGAGCCCGGCGGTGAGGATGCCCCCGGCGGAGACGGAGACAAGGCGGATAACGGCGGGAGTGCGATGGAGAAGAAGATGGTCAACGACGCCGTGGCCTATATTCGTTCCCTGGCCGAGCTGCGTCAGCGCAATGCCGACTGGGCGGAGAAGGCGGTCCGCGAGGCCGCCAGCCTGCCCGCTGAGGAGGCACGGGCCATGAACGTGGTGGACCTGGTGGCCGCGGACATGGACGCCCTGCTGGCGGGCGTCGACGGCCGCACGGTTGATACCGCCAGAGGCGAGATCACGTTGAAGACGGCCGGCGCCGCCGTCACCGAGCTTCTGCCTGACTGGCGAAACCGGCTCCTGGCGGTCATTACCAACCCCAACGTCGCCTACGTGCTCATGCTCATCGGCATCTACGGGCTCATCTTCGAGCTGGCGAACCCCGGCGCGGTGGTGCCGGGGGTGATTGGCGGCATTGCTTTGCTCCTGGCGCTGTTCGCCTTCCAGGCGCTGCCGGTTAACTATGCGGGTCTGGCCCTGATGGCACTGGGTATCATGTTCATGATCGGGGAGGCCTTCGTGCCCAGTTTCGGAGCCCTGGGACTGGGCGGGGCCGTGGCGTTCGCCGTGGGCTCGGTGCTGCTGCTCGACACGGATAGCGAAGGCTTCCGGATCTCCCTTTACCTGGTGGCCGGCTTCACCCTGGCCAGTCTGGTGGTGTTCATCGGTGCCGCGACGCTGGCCATTCGCGCCCACCGGCGGCCGGTCGCCACCGGGACGCAGGAGATGGAGGGCTCGGTAGGCCGGGCCGTCGGGGATTTCCAGGCGGGTCGGGGGCACGTTCACGTTCACGGTGAGCTGTGGCAGGCCGACAGCGACCAGTCCATCCAGGATGGAGACCGGGTCCGGGTCACCGCCATGGAGGGGCTGCGGCTGCGCGTGCGGCCGGAGTCGGGCGGCGATCCCTAGCCCCGTACCCTGATCCATTGCAGGCCGCCGGACCGGCGGCGATCCAGCCAACTCGGAGTACAGCTTTTCATGTCTCTCTACGACGAAGCGATTCAGCGTCTGCACGGGCTTGTCGAGCGGGCGCGGGAAACCGATATTGCCGAGCCGACGGCCATGACCCTTGCGACCGCCACGCCGGACGGGCGTCCGAGCGCGCGCATCGTCCTGCTCAAGGCCCTGGATGAGCGTGGGGCGGTGTTCTACACGAACACTCACAGCCGCAAGGGCCGCGAGCTCGACAGCAATCCCCGCGCCGCGTTGTGTTTCCACTGGCAGGCCTTGAGCAGCCAGGTGCTGATCGAGGGCGCGACGGAGCGGGTGAGCGACGCGGAGGCCGATGCGTACTGGGCCACTCGCCCCCGGGAGAGCCAGCTCGGTGCCTGGGCCTCGGCCCAGTCCGAGCTGCTCGCAGAACGCCAGCAGCTGGAGGCGCGCTTCGCCGAGTTCGAACGTCGATTTGAAGGTCAGCAGGTGCCGCGTCCGCCCCACTGGACCGGCTACCGGCTCCGGCCGGATATGTTCGAGTTCTGGCACGCCCGTCCGGGCCGAATGCACGAGCGCGAGCGTTACTTCCTCGAAGCCGGCGAGTGGCGGCGCAGCTGGGTTAATCCCTGACCGCCTGCCCAATCAGGCGCTCTACGGCCGTGGCCGGAGCTGCCGCCCGCGGGCGTCGAGAAGCACCTCATCGGCCGTTTCCAGGTTCAGGACGACCCCGAGGCTGCGGGCACGCTCCTCCAGTAGCCGGCGGATAGCCGTGACCGCCGCCCGGCGAACCGGGTAGTAGTGGCACACGCCGGCCAGGCTGCCGTCCGTGGACTCCTCGCCCGCCGAGAACGCGACCGGTCCGGTTTCCGGCGTGGCGTGTTCCACCGCGCTGACCCGAGTGGATTCCGACGAACCGGGACCGGCGGTCGACGGGTCCGTTTCCACGCGCATCTGCTGGTCGTCCAGGGCTCGGCCCGCGGCGGTATCACAGGCGGATGCCGCGCTGCCCTCGAATAGGTCCGGGTGGGGAAAAACGGCGACGACGTCAATCCCGTGGGCTTCGAGGCCTGCCTGGTACTGTCTTTGCGCCCGCAACCAGGCGAGATACGCGTCGATAACGTTCGCCGCGCCGGGCGGCGGATGCGAGAGCCACTCACCAACAGTAAAGAAAGGCGTCAGTACCCGTTCGCCCGTCCAGAGAAACAGATTGCCGGTATCCAGGATCTCCCGCGCCGGATTGCCGCGTTGAAATAGAGCGTTTTCGATGAGATCCCACAATGCACCGAAGCCGCCATGGTCCAGTTGCACCTTCATGAGCGCGCACAGGTCATTGAAGGTGGCATACGTGAGGTTTTCCGGGCGGAGCCCGAAACATGATTGTACCGCCCGCGTGGTATCCAGGCCGGCCTGGCCGGTATGGAGGAGTTTCTCCTCCAGAATCGGCGTGATTCGATCCAGCGTTTCCGGCGGTGCCACGAGTAGCAGCGGCAGGATCAACAGCGGGCCCGCGCCGGCTTCCCGCCGTGGTGCGATATCCGGAATCGGGAATCGGCCACCCTGGCCACCGATTGCGAGAACGCTGGGCTCGAAGCCGGTGGGCGGCATGGCGTCGGCGTAGACGGAGGTCAGCGCGTCGACCATGGGCAGGCCGGGCTGGAGCACCTCCGGGAGGTCGTAGAGCGCGCCGACGCTCACCATGCCGGCCTCGTAGAGCACATCACCGAGCAGCCGCTGCAGGTCCTTCCCGACAGCCTCCGCTAATGTCTGAGCATCGGCGCGGGAAAGCGGCTGCGGTGGCCGTGCCCCCCTCGCGACCTCCGCGAAAGGCAGCTCGACGGTCAGGGCGATGGGAGAGGCGCTCAGGGTTGCTTGCATGGGTTCGTCACTCTTGTCGCGGGGCGCCACTATAGCGCTCTGTGCGGATGCCGAGAAGTAAGGCTCGACGGGAGGCCTCGTGGCGGTGGTCTCAATGGCCAATTCATGCATGAATCAGTGCCGGTTTTCGGGTTTCGAAATGAATGCCGAAAACACTGAATGGAAACCGCATCCGTCACCGAATGAACCCGGTCTCGGGGCCGCGATGGAAAGCGTTGCGGTGCCCGGGTGATAGGAAATACAATTACCCGCGACCGAGCTGGTGATTGAATCGACGATAAAACTCCCGCCATGCCGAACGGGCCGATTCACACCGACACTTTCACCGGTCGCGGTCGAGAGAAAACGTAACGCTGGAGAATACAATGAACCTCTCGAAATACTCGACACAGGAGCTCAACGAGCTCAAGCGCGATATCGACAAGGAACTGAAGTCGCGGCGCAAGGAAGATGCCAAGAAAGCACAGAAAGAACTGAAGTCCGTGGCGGAAAAGTACGGCTTCAATCTGAACGATCTGGTGGGTGGTCAGGCCACGCGCGCCACCAAGGGCAAGGCACCGGCGCAGTTCCGGCATCCCGATGACCCGAGCAAGACCTGGTCGGGCCGCGGTCGCAAGCCGGTCTGGATCAAGGAATGGGAGGCCGCGGGACGTTCCCTGGACGAACTCCGCGTGTAGGGGAACGCTCAAGGTCTGGCGCGCGAATCATACGGCGTTGCCCTGGTCCTCTCCGGGGTGCGCCGAGGGCGCAATGCGGCGCCGCTCGTCGGGGTGAGGGTCCGGGCGTGATCGTCAGTCATCGCCCATCAGCTGCCTGAGCCCTTCTGAAAGCTCCACGGTGTAGTCCCGGGGCGAGCGCAGGTCCTTGACGCTGTCCGGAAGCGCGCCCAGCGAGGCGGCGGTGCGCCGGCGAATGTCTTCCAGTGATTCCGGTGCTGACAGGCGTCGGCCGTCGCGCATGACGGGTTTCAGCAGCGGCTCGCCATTATCGTCCTCATCGGCGCGCGTCATGCGATCGAAGGCCATCCGGTTGCCGTCATAGTGCCGGTGGATCTGCTTGGCCGCGGGCACGTCCGCCTTGCCCTCGGAGCGTTTGTATCGCGGTTTCCCCGCATAGGCGTGCAGCTTGTACGCGGAGTCCATGAACGGGGCGTCCGCCGATGTATCGACCTTGGATCCCACGCCGAAGCCGTCGATGGGGGCGCCGCTGCGCAGCAGCTCTGAGATGCTGAATTCGTCCAGTCCGCCACTGGCGAGGATGGTGGTCTCGGACAGCCCGCCGTCGTCGAGGATCTGCCGAACCCGCCGGGCGTGCTCCGCCAGGTCCCCGCTGTCCAGACGTACCGCCTTGATCGCTATGCCTTTCTCGGAAAGCTGCGGGGCCAGATCGACGACGTGACGGGCCGCGGCCTCCGTGTCGTACGTGTCAATGAGGAGGATGACGTTGTCCGGATGGGACCGGGCAAAGCTCTCGAAGGCCTCCACCTCGTCGTCGTGGGCCAGGATGAACGAATGGGCCATGGTGCCGGTAACCGGCACGCCGAATCGGGCGTTGGCCAGGCAGGTCGCGGTGGCGTTGAATCCGGCGGCGTAGCACGCCCGCGCCGCCAGCAGACCGGCTTCCGCGCCATGGGCGCGGCGCATGCCGAAATCAACGATGGCGCGGCCGTCGGCGGCGATGACGCAGCGGGCCGCCTTGGTGGCGATCAGTGTCTGGAAATGGACGATGTTCATCAGCCGGCTTTCCACCAGCTGGGCCTCCGGCAGCGGGGCGGTCACGCGGATCATGGGTTCGCCGGGGAAGAAGGCGGTGCCTTCCGGTACGGCCTCGACGTCACCGGAGAAGCGGAAATCCGCCAGCCGGTCGGCGAACTCGCCGGTGAAGAAGCCGCAGTCACGGACCCACTGCCGCTCTTCGTCGGTGAAGGACAGGCCCTCCAGCCACTCCAGCGCCTGCTCGAGGCCCGCCGCCACGTAGTAGGTGCGTCCGGGGACGTCGCGCACGAAGAACTCGAACACTGCCTGATCGGTCATGCCGCGCTCGTAATAGGTCTGCAGCATGGTCAGCTGATAGAGATCGGTCAGCAGGGGGGTCTTGGTCAACTCCATTGTCTGTTCGCCTGGTTGTCGGGGAAGTCCGGGCCCCGCGGCATCGGTAATGGAATTCTCCGGGGCCCGTGCGCTTGCCTCCTCGTGGGTATTGGTACTTTCTCGGGGGGAGTCAAGTGGGCGCGGTCACTGGCGCAGGCCTACGCCGCGGTGCAGCAGGAACAGACTGAAGGCCCCCAGCAGCCCGATGAAGAACAGAATCAGCAAATAGGCGGTGCCGATGGGAATGTCCGAGGCGCCAAGGAAACCGTACCGGAAGGCGTTGACCATATAGAGAATCGGGTTCGCCATCGACACGCCGCGCCAGACATCCGGCAACAGGCTGATGGAGTAGAACACGCCGCCGAGATAGGTAAGCGGCGTGAGAATGAACGTGGGCACGATGGCGATGTCATCGAACTTGCGCGCGAAGACGCCGTTGATGAATCCGCCCAGCGAGAACAGCACCGACGTCAGGAAGACCACCGAGATCGTGATCGCAATGTTGTGTATCCGCACGTCGGCGAACGCCGTGGCGATCAGCGTCACGATCAGGCCGGTAAACAGGCCCCGGCCGACGCCGCCCGCCAGGTAGCCGATGAGGATGACGTAATTCGGCGTCGGCGAGACCAGTATCTCCTCGATGTGCTTCTGGAATTTCGCGCCGAAAAACGAGGAAACCACGTTGGAATAGGAGTTCGTAATCACCGACATCATAATGATGCCGGGCACGATGAACTCCATGTACGTGTAGCCTTCCATGGGGCCGATACGCGGGCCGATGAGATTGCCGAAGATCACGAAGTACAGCGTCATGGTGATCGCCGGCGGCAGCAGCGTCTGCAGCCATATGCGCAGGTAGCGGTGGGTCTCCTTCCAGGCGATGGTCTTGAGCGCGACCAGGGTGTGGGCCATGTAGTCGCCGGCATCGCCACGGGCATCGTTCGCCCGCCCGGTTTCAAGGTCACGGATCTCCGTCATCAGGCCTCCGCACCGGCTCGGTCGAGCATGCGCACGAATAGCTCCTCCAGGCGGTTGGCCTTGTTCTTCATGCTGTCAACGCGCACACCCTGGGCGCCCAGCGCCGCGAACAGATCGGTGAGGTTCTGGCTGCGGTCCAGGACCACCTCCAGAGAGCCGTCGTCGAGCACCTGTGGATGATAGTCCGACAACTCGGTCAGCTCGGCGGGCGCCGAGGAGACGTCCAGGATGAAGCTCTGGGTGCTGAGCTGGCGCAGCAGGCTGCGCACATCGGTATTCTCGATGATCCGCCCCTCGTCGATGATGGCGATGTGCCGGCACAGCGACTCGGCTTCCTCCAGGTAATGCGTGGTTAGAATAATGGTGGTGCCCTCGGCGTTGATCTTGCGCAGGAATTCCCACATGGAGCGGCGCAGCTCGATATCCACGCCGGCGGTCGGCTCGTCCAGGATCAGCAGGCGGGGCTCATGGACCAGTGCCCGGGCGATCATCAGCCGTCGCTTCATGCCGCCGGACAGGGTCCGGGACACGGCGTTGCGCTTGCTCCACAGGCCGAGCTCTCGCAGGTAACGCTCGGCCCGCACCGCGGCCTGACGCCGGGGGAGGCCGTAGTAGCCGGCCTGGTTCAGCACGATCTGGCGGACGCTCTCGAAACCGTTGAAGTTGAACTCCTGGGGTACCAGTCCGATCTCGCGCTTCGCCCGCCAGGGCTCGCGGTCCAGGTCGTGACCGAAGACGCTGACCGCGCCGCCGCTCTTGCGTACCAGGGTACTGACGATGCCGATGATGGTGGATTTGCCCGCGCCGTTGGGCCCGAGCAGGGCGAAGAATTCGCCCGTTGCCACGTCGAGGTCAACACCGCGCAGCGCTACGACGCCGCCGCCGTAGGTCTTGGTGAGGTTACGCAACGACAATGCCTGGGGGCTGGTCATCCTGATCTTCAAAGGCTCGCGGCTTCGGGTGAGACGGACGATGATATGCGGTCGCTGACACGGATTAAAAGGCGGACCGGCCATCCGCCTTCGCTATCGCGGTCCGCGGGACGGTAATGGACACGGCAGTGTCCAGGCAGTAAAATCTTCGCCCCAATGAACCGCGCACAAATCAGCGTCTTCGCCCCCGAAGACGGCACGGCTATCCGCAGACGGGAGGGCTTACAGAGCTCTCCCGTTTTTGCGAGATGGGCGGCGATCCGCCACAGGGGTGGCTGATGTCCACTGCAAACCTTTCATTGGAGGGTGGTTTGGCTAAACCCGCGCTGCTCGCTCTCGAGGACGGGACATTGTACCGGGGCCTCGCCGTAGGCGCCGAAGGCCTGGTATCCGGCGAAGTGTGTTTCAACACCGCCATGAGCGGCTACCAGGAGATCTGCACGGATCCGTCCTACGCGCGGCAACTGGTCACGCTGACCTACCCGCACATCGGCAACGTCGGCGCCAACCCCATCGACGAGGAGTCCGACGGGGTCAAGCTGGCGGGGCTTATCGTGCGGGACGTGCCGCCCCTTCACAGCAACTGGCGTGCCCGCCAGTCACTGCCGGAGTACCTGCGCGCCAACGGCGTCGTGGCCATCGCCGACATCGACACCCGCAGCCTGACCCGGCGCATCCGGGAGAAGGGCGCGCTCAACGGCTGCATCATGGCCGGCGAAGTGGACGAGGAGCGTGCCCTGGCCGCGGCTCGGGACTTCCCGGGGCTCAAGGGCATGGATCTCGCGCAGGAGCTTTCCGTGGCGGAGCCCTACGAGTGGCGGCTGGGCAGCTGGGACCTGGCCGACGGCCACTCCGAGCCGGCAGCGAAGACCGACGACGAGCTGCCGTTCCGGGTCGTCGCCTACGATTACGGCATCAAGCGCAACATACTGCGACTGCTGGTCGATCACGGTTGCCGCGTACGGGTCGTGCCGGCGCGGACCCCGGCCTCCGAGGTGCTGGCCATGGAGCCCGACGGCGTGTTTCTGTCCAACGGGCCCGGGGATCCCGAGCCCTGCGATTATGCCATCGAGGCCATCGCCGAGATCGTCGACAGGGACGTGCCCACCTTCGGCATCTGTCTCGGCCATCAGTTGCTCGGGCTCGCCTGCGGGGCGCGCTCGGTGAAGATGAAGTTCGGTCACCACGGTGCGAACCACCCGGTGCTGGACGTGGACGACGGCACGGTCATGATCTCCAGCCAGAATCACGGCTTTGCTATCGAGGAGGACAGCCTGCCCGGGAACCTGCGCGCGACCCATCGTTCGCTGTTCGACGGCACGCTGCAGGGGATCCATCGAACCGACCGGCCGGCGTTCAGCTTCCAGGGCCATCCGGAAGCCAGCCCGGGGCCGCGCGATGTCCGTCCCCTGTTCGCCCGCTTCGTCGAGTTGATGAAGCAGCGCGCGGCCTGAACCCGACAACCACTCGTTTCGGCACCCCTAAACCGGCGTCGACAATAGGCGAGAGCATGCCCAAACGTACCGACATACAAAGCATTCTGGTCATCGGAGCCGGCCCCATCGTCATCGGCCAGGCCTGCGAGTTCGACTACTCCGGCGCCCAGGCCTGCAAGGCCCTGCGCGCCGAGGGGTTCCGCATTATCCTGGTGAACTCCAATCCCGCCACCATCATGACCGATCCGGAGTCGGCCGACGCGGTCTACATCGAGCCGATCGCCTGGCAGACGGTGGCCAAGATCATCGAGAAGGAGCGTCCCGACGCCATCCTGCCCACCATGGGCGGCCAGACGGCGTTGAACTGCGCCCTCGACCTGGACAAGAACGGCGTACTCGACACCTTCGACGTGGAGATGATCGGCGCCACCAAGGCCGCCATCGACAAGGCCGAGGACCGCGAGAAGTTCAAGCAGGCCATGACTCGTATCGGCCTGGACACGCCCACGGCGGCGCTGGCCCACAGCATGGACGAGGCACTGCAGGTCCAGGCCCGCATCGGCTTCCCGACCATCATCCGGCCCTCGTTCACCATGGGCGGCAGCGGCGGCGGCATCGCCTATAACCGCGAGGAATTCGTCGATATCTGCGAGCGCGGTCTCGATCTCTCGCCGACCAACGAGCTGCTCATCGAGGAATCGGTGCTGGGCTGGAAGGAATACGAGATGGAGGTCGTTCGCGACAAGAACGACAACTGCATCATCGTATGTGCCATCGAGAACCTGGACCCGATGGGCGTGCACACCGGCGATTCCATCACGGTGGCGCCGGCGCAGACGCTGACCGACAAGGAATACCAGATCATGCGCGACGCCTCGCTGGCGGTGTTGCGCGAGATCGGCGTCGAGACCGGCGGCTCCAACGTGCAGTTCGCCATCAATCCGGAAAACGGCCGGATGATCGTCATCGAGATGAACCCCCGGGTGTCGCGTTCCTCGGCGCTGGCCTCCAAGGCCACCGGCTTCCCCATCGCCAAGGTCGCCGCGAAGCTCGCCGTGGGCTACACCCTGGACGAGCTGCAGAACGAGATCACAGGCGGGGCCACGCCGGCCTCCTTCGAGCCGACCCTGGACTACGTGGTTACCAAGGTGCCGCGCTTCACCTTCGAAAAGTTCCAGCGGGCCCAGCCGACGCTGACCACGCAGATGAAATCCGTGGGCGAGGTCATGGCCATCGGCCGTACCTTCCAGGAATCGTTCCAGAAAGCCCTGCGCGGTCTGGAGCAGGAACTGGAGGGCCTGGACGAGCGGCTGGACTTCAGCCGCGAGGATGCCCAGACGGTGCTCACCCACAACCTGCGCGTTCCCGGCCCGGAGCGCTTTCTGTACCTGGGTGACGCCTTCCGCAATGGCCTGAGCGTGGAGGACGTGTTCGATCTCACGTGGATCGACCCCTGGTTCCTGTCCCAGCTCCACGAGCTCATCGACTACGAGAAGGCCATGCGGGGGACCACGCTGGCGGAGTTCGATCGCGATCGCTTCTGGCAGATCAAGCGCCGCGGCTTCTCCGATGCCCGTATCGCGCGGCTGATCAACGCGAGCGAGCACGAGGTCCGCGCCCGCCGTCAGGAACTCGGCGTGCGGCCGGTGTACAAGCGGGTGGACTCCTGCGCGGCCGAGTTCGCCACCGCGACCGCCTACATGTACTCCACCTACGAGGAAGAGTGCGAGTCCAATCCCTCGGACCGCAAGAAGATCATGGTCCTGGGCGGCGGGCCGAATCGCATCGGCCAGGGCATAGAGTTCGACTATTGCTGTGTGCACGCCGCGCTCGCGATGCGCGAGGACGGTTACGAGACCATCATGGTCAACTGCAACCCGGAGACCGTCTCCACGGACTACGACACTTCCGACCGGCTCTATTTCGAGCCGCTGACGCTTGAAGACGTGCTGGAGATCGTCGAGACCGAGCAGCCCGTGGGCATCATCATCCAGTATGGCGGCCAGACGCCGCTGAAGCTGGCGCGGGACCTGGAGGCCGCCGGCGTGCCCATCATAGGCACGACGCCGGATTCCATCGATCTCGCCGAGGATCGCGAGCGCTTCCAGGGCATGATCAACAAGCTCGGCCTGCAGCAGCCGCCCAACCGCACGGCGCGCAGCGCCGACCAGGCCCTGGAGCTGGCCCGGGAGATCGGCTATCCCCTGGTCGTGCGGCCCTCCTACGTGCTCGGCGGCCGGGCGATGGAGATCGTCTACCAGGAAGAGGACCTGCTGCAGTACATGACGGAGGCCGTGAAGGTCTCCAACGAGTCGCCCGTGCTGCTGGACCGTTTCCTGGACGATGCCGTGGAGGTGGACGTCGACGCGCTCAGCGACGGTACCGACGTGCTCATTGGCGGCATCATGGAGCACATCGAGCAGGCGGGCGTGCACTCGGGCGATTCCGCCTGCTCGCTGCCGCCCTACACGCTGTCGCCGGAGCTCTGCGACCGGCTGCGCGAGCAGGTGCGCATGATGGCCGTGGAGATGGGCGTGGTCGGATTGATGAATACCCAGTTCGCCATCAAGGACCAGGAGATCTTCATCCTGGAGGTGAACCCGCGGGCGGCGCGCACGGTGCCGTTCGTGTCCAAAGCCACCGGTCTGCCTCTGGCGAAGATCGCCGCCCGCTGCATGGCCGGGCGCAGCCTGGCCGATCAGGGGCACACCCGCGAGGCGATACCGGCCTACTATTCGGTCAAGGAATCGGTGTTCCCGTTCATCAAGTTCCCGGGCGTGGACCCCATTCTCGGCCCGGAAATGAAGTCCACCGGCGAGGTCATGGGCGTGGGCCGCAGTTTCGGCGAGGCCTACGCCAAATCCCAGGTGGGTGCCGGCGTGCACATTCCGCGCGGCGGCACGGCCTTCGTCAGCGTCCGCGACGCGGACAAGGCGGCGGTGGTGGATGTGGCCCGGGAGCTCGCCCGCCGCGGCTTCGACCTGATCGCCACCCATGGCACGGCCAGGACGCTGCGGGACGCCGGCCTGGATTGCCGGGCCATCAACAAGGTCACCGAGGGACGGCCGCATATCGTCGATGCCATCAAGAACGACGAAATCGACCTGATTGTCAACACGACGGAAGGGCGGCAGGCCATCGCCGACTCCTATTCGATACGGCGCGAGGCGTTGCACCACAAGGTCTGCTACATGACCACTATCGCCGGCGCGCGGGCGACCTGCCAGGCCCTGGACTTCCTTGAGACCGGCGGGGTCCATTCACTGCAGGATCTCTACAGGGAGGCGACTGCATGAGCAAGACGCCACTGACCGTCCGCGGCGCCGAGAAGCTCCGCGAGGAGCTGGACCGGCTGAAGTCCAGGGACCGCCCCCGGGTCATTCAGGCCATCGCCGAAGCGCGCGAGCACGGCGATCTCAAGGAAAACGCCGAGTATCATGCCGCCCGCGAGCAGCAGAGCTTCATCGAGGGGCGCATCGCCGAGATCGAGGGCAAGCTGTCCAACGCCCAGGTCATCGACGTCACCACGCTGCCGGCCAACGGCAAGGTCGTGTTCGGCGTGACGGTGGACCTGGAGGACGTGGATAGCGAGAAAGCGGTCACGTACCAGATCGTCGGCGAGGACGAGGCGGACATCAAACAGGGCCTGCTGTCCATCAACTCGCCCATCGCCCGGGCGCTGATTGGCAAGGAAGAGGGCGACGTGGTGCAGGTTCAGGCACCCGGCGGGGTGCGCGAGTACGAGATCGTCGAGGTACGTTACGAGTAGCCGGCTCTAACTGCGGGCTGGGGTCCATGCTAGGGCAGGGCGATGCGGTTGCCTTTCTTCTCGGGATTGGGGCGGTAGAGCAGCGCCACGTGACCGACCGACTGCACGAGCTCCGCGCCGAGCCGCTCCTCAATGATCTCCACGAACTGCCGGCGCTCGTCCCGGTCGCCGGCCACCAGCTTGACCTTGACCAGCTCGTGGTCGCGCAGGGCGATATCGAGCTCGTTGAGCACGGCCTCCGAAAGCCCCGCGTTGCCCGTGCGCACCACGGGCTTGAGATGGTGACCGAGACGGCGCAGATGGTGCCGCTGGCTATCCGTCAGAGACATGGGAAGGACCTATGCAGAACGATGATCGGGCGCGAAGTCTAGCACGCGAGCCCGGCACGGCAAGCCGCCGCGGTGGGTTCACCGACATCAAGCTGGAGCTGGGCGTCATCATGCTGATCTGTATTGCCGTCGGCATCGGCGTGCTGGCGCTGGATTACCCCAACTGGCTGGAGCTGCTGGTGCTGGGTGCCGTGGGCTTCGTCTGCGGTGGCTGGCTGGCGCTGCGCACCCGGAGCGTGGTGAGTGAGCAGGGCCGGCGGGAGGGTGAGCATGGCCCGGGGCAAGAGTAGCGGCCGCTGGCTGCGGGAGCACTTCGACGACCCGTACGTCAAACAGGCCCAGCGCGAGGGGTATCGCTCCCGGGCCGTGTACAAGCTGCGCGAGATCGACGGCCGGGACCATCTGGTAAAGCCAGGCATGACAGTGGTGGACCTGGGTGCCGCGCCCGGCGGTTGGTGCCAGTACGCCGTCGAGCGCGTCGGTCCGAAGGGGCGCGTGGTGGGCCTGGACATCCTGGCGATGGACAGCGTCCCGGGGGCCGACCTGATACAGGCCGACTTCACGGCGGACGAGGCCCTGGAGGAGCTCGAACGGCTGCTCGATGGACGTTCCGTCGACCTTGTACTCTCCGATATGGCGCCCAATATTAGCGGCATGGCCGCAGTGGATCAGCCCCGTTCCATGTATCTGGCGGAGCTGGCCCTCGATTTCTGTGAACGGGCGTTGAAACCCGGCGGGGATTTTTTGGTCAAGACATTCCAGGGCGAGGGATTCGATGAATACCTCAAGGCGTTGCGCGACAGATTCCGCCGCGTTCAGTCGCGCAAGCCGAAGGCGTCACGGGATCGCAGTCGCGAGGTCTATCTGTTGGCCCGTCATCTGGACTGTAGTAATGTCTGAGTCATCTATGTGCGCCGGCAGCGGGCCTGCCGGGCCGAATCATCGAGGTAGTCCGCTTTGAACGACATGGCCAAGAACCTGATTCTCTGGGTGGTCATCGCCATCGTGCTGATGTCCGTCTTCAGCAACTTCCAGGAGCGCAATCTCTCCGCCGGCGATATCCCTTACTCCCAGTTCATTCAGGAAGTGAAGCAGGGAAACGTCCAGCAGGTCACCATCAAGGGCTCGGTAATCTCCGGCCAGCGGGCCAACGGGGACTCGTTCAGCACGTACAGCCCGGAGACGGACAACGATGCCCTGATCGGCACGCTGCTCGACAACGGCGTGACCATCAAGGCGGAGGAGGCCGAGGGCCGCAGCCTGCTGATGCAGATCTTCATCTCCTGGTTCCCGCTGTTGCTCCTCATCGGTGTATGGATCTACTTCATGCGCCAGATGCAGGGCGGTGGTGGCGGCCGCGGCGCCATGTCGTTCGGCAAGAGCCGCGCCCGGATGATGTCCGAGGATCAGGTGCGCATCACCTTCGCCGACGTGGCCGGGGTCGAGGAGGCGAAACAGGACGTCATGGAGCTCGTGGACTTCCTCAAGGATCCGTCCAAGTTCCAGAAGCTCGGCGGCAGCATACCCCGCGGCGTGCTCATGGTGGGCCCGCCCGGCACCGGCAAGACGCTCCTGGCCAAGGCCATAGCCGGCGAGGCCAAGGTGCCATTCTTCAGCATCTCCGGCTCCGATTTCGTGGAGATGTTCGTGGGCGTTGGCGCCTCCCGTGTTCGTGACATGTTCGCCACGGCCAAGAAGCATGCGCCGTGCATTATCTTCATCGACGAGCTGGACGCCGTCGGACGCCAGCGCGGCGCCGGTCTGGGCGGCGGTCACGACGAGCGTGAGCAGACGCTGAACCAGCTCCTGGTGGAGATGGACGGTTTCGAGGGGAGCGAGGGCGTCATCGTCATCGCCGCCACCAACCGGCCGGACGTCCTCGACCCGGCGCTGCTGCGCCCGGGGCGTTTCGACCGGCAGGTGGTCGTGCCGCTGCCGGACGTGCGTGGCCGCGAGCAGATCCTGCGGGTGCACATGAAGAAGGTCCCGCTTGCCGAGGGTGTCGAGCCGCGAATCCTGGCCCGCGGCACACCGGGCTTTTCGGGCGCGGATCTGGCGAATCTCGTCAACGAGGCTGCACTGTTCGCCGCGCGGCGCAACAAGCGCGTTGTGGACATGCAGGACTTCGAGGACGCCAAGGACAAGATCATGATGGGCGCCGAGCGCAAGTCCATGGTCATGACCGAGGACGAGAAGCGCCTGACCGCCTATCACGAGTCCGGCCACGCCATCGTCGGGCTGCTCTCGCCGGACCATGATCCGGTGCACAAGGTCACCATCATTCCGCGTGGCCGCGCGTTGGGCGTGACGATGTTCCTCCCCGAGGAGGATCGTTACAGCTACACGAAGCTGCGGTTGAACAGCTCCATCGCGAGCCTGTTCGGCGGCCGGCTGGCGGAGGAGATCATCTTCGGCAACGAGCGCGTGACCACCGGCGCCCAGAACGATATCCAGCGCGCCACCGAGATCGCCCGGAACATGGTCACCAAGTGGGGACTGTCCGACCGTATGGGCCCGCTGGCCTACGGCGAGGACGAGGGCGAGGTCTTTCTGGGACACACCGTGACCCAGCACAAGACCATCTCCGACGAGACGGCGCATGCCATCGACGAGGAAGTCCGCCGGATCATCGATGACAACTACAACACCGCCAAGCGGCTCCTGGACGAGAACATGGACAAGCTCCATGCCATGGCGGATGCGCTGATCAAGTTCGAGACCATCGACTCGACGCAGATCGACGACATCATGAAGGGCCGCCCGCCGCGGCCGCCGGAGGACTGGGACGGCCCGACGACCCCGGATACCGGGCAGACCGGGCAGCCCGCCGACGACAAGGACAAGGCCGACGGCAAGATCGGCGGTCCCGCCAGCGAGCATTGATGGACCATTGCCCGGCGGCGCCAGCGCCGCCGGGCCGGGAGGAAATTTCCGCCGTGCTGGATTGTGCCGGCAAGCAGCTGAGCCTGGACGCGCCACAGGTAATGGGCGTCCTCAACGTCACCCCCGATTCGTTTTCCGACGGGGGTGATTTCGTTTCGACCTCCGCAGCCCTGGATCACGCCCGCGCGATGGTCGCGGCCGGCGCCGCGATCATCGACATCGGCGGCGAGTCCACCCGGCCGGGGGCGGACGAGGTGCCGGAGACCGAGGAGCTTCGGCGGGTCATACCGATCGTCGAGGCCCTCAGCGAGGCGCTGGACGTGCCGGTCTCCGTGGATACAACCAAGCCCGGCGTCATGCGCCGGGCGGCTGCCGCCGGCGCGGGTCTCGTCAACGACGTCCTCGCGCTGCGCGCGCCCGGCGCGCTGGAGACGATGGCCGAGCTGGAGGGTGTGCCGGTCTGCCTGATGCATATGCAGGGCACGCCGCGAACCATGCAGCGCGATCCCGAGTACGGCGACGTCGTCGCGGAGGTGCACGCATTTCTCGGCGAGCGAATTGCCGCCTGCGAGGCGGCCGGGATCGGGCGCGAGCGGCTGCTGGTCGACCCCGGTTTCGGATTCGGCAAGCATATGAACCATAACGCCGCGTTGCTCTGTCACCTGGAACGATTCCAGGATCTGGGCTGCCCGGTGCTGATCGGGCTGTCGCGCAAGTCCTTCATCGGCAATATTCTGGATCTGCCGCCCAAGGAACGCGTCAGCGGCAGCGTGGCCGCGGCCGTGCTGGCGGCCTGGAAGGGTGCGCGGATCGTCCGCGCCCACGACGTGGCCGAAACGGTTCAGGCGCTGCGGGTGGTCGACTTCGTTGCGCGGCACGGTGCAGGGGACGGGACGGTGCAATGAGCAGACGGTATTTCGGTACGGACGGCATTCGCGGCCGGGTCGGCGAACCGCCGGTAACAGCGGATTTCATGCTCAAGCTCGGCTGGGCAGCCGGCCGGGTGCTCGGGCGGGGCACGCACGATCGCATCCTGATCGGCAAGGACACCCGCATTTCCGGCTACATGTTCGAGTCGGCCCTGGAGGCGGGGCTGTCGGCCGCCGGCGTGGACATCCACCTGCTGGGGCCGATGCCGACGCCGGGCATCGCCTACCTCACCCGCACCCTGCGGGCCGCGGCCGGCATCGTCATCAGCGCCTCCCACAATCCCCATTACGACAACGGCATCAAGTTCTTCTCCGCAGAGGGCTACAAGCTCGACGACGATGCCGAGGCCGCCATCGAGGCCATGCTGGACGAGCCGCTGTCGACCGTGGAATCCCAGGCACTGGGGAAGGCCTTCAAGCTCCAGGACGGCGAAGGCCGGTACATCGAGTTCTGCAAGCGCGCCTTTCCGTCGCATCTGAGTCTGCGCGGCCTCAAGCTTGTGGTCGATGCGGCCAACGGTGCCGGATACCAGGTCGCGCCGGCCGTGTTCACCGAGCTGGGGGCCGAGGTTATTCCACTGGGCAACCAGCCTGACGGGGTCAACATCAACGTGGATTGCGGCGCGCTGCATCCGGAGGCGATGCGCGAGGCGGTGCTGGCCCAAGGGGCCGACGGGGGCATCGCCCTGGACGGGGACGGCGACCGGCTGATCATGGTCGACGGGCGCGGCGAGGTCGTCGACGGCGACGAGCTGCTCTATGTCATCGCCAGGGGCCGCTACGAGCGGCAGATGCTGCGCGGGCCCGTGGTCGGCACGCTCATGTCCAATCTGGGGCTGGAGCTGGCGCTTCGCGAGCTCGACGTGCCCCTGGTGCGGGCCAGGGTCGGCGACCGCTACGTGCTGGAGGCGCTGCGCGAGCATGACGGTGAGCTGGGCGGCGAATCCTCCGGTCATATTGTCTCCCTCGACAAGCAGACCACCGGCGACGGCATCGTTTCCGCGCTGCAGGTGCTGGAAGTGATGGTCGAAAGCGGAGTGGGTCTGGCCGATGCGGTCAGCGGCATGCAGAAGACCCCCCAGCACATGATCAACGTCGCCATGGCGCGCGGGACCCGCATCGATGACATGCCGGAGGTGGCCTCGGCCGTTAGCGAGGTGGAGGCGGAGCTCGGTGCCGACGGCCGGGTGCTGCTGCGCCCCTCGGGCACCGAGCCGGTGGTCCGGGTCATGGTGGAGGGTGTGGACCGGGACCGTGTCGTCCGGCTCGCCGAGCAACTGGCCAGCCGGGTCGAAACCGCGCTGGCCGCGGCTGCCGGAGCCTGACGGCAAACGCCTGGCGTTTGCCGCGCGAATTGATTTAACCCACCGGCAACGTTAAGCTTGCCGCCGTTTTCAAACGCCCGAATCGGAACAAAGGCATGCGACGTCCACTGGTTGCCGGCAACTGGAAAATGAACGGCTCCCTCGCGGCCAGCCGCGAGCTAATCGGGGGGCTTCTCGAAGGCCTCGGGGGAATCAACGACGCCGAGGTGGCGGTCTGCCCGCCGTTCGTCTACCTGCCGGAGGTTTCGGCGCTGCTGGGTGATTCGTCCGTCGCCCTGGGTGCCCAGAACGTCTGCGATCAGGATCAGGGTGCCTTTACCGGTGAGGTGGCCGGTGACATGCTGCGCGAGTTCGGGTGCCGTTACGTGATCGTGGGCCATTCCGAGCGCCGCCATGTCTACGGCGAGACCGACGCCCTGGTGGCGGCGCGGTTCACGGCGGCCCAACGCCATGGGCTGGTGCCCATTCTCTGTGTCGGCGAAACCCTCGACGAGCGGGAAGGCGGCGCCACCGACGCGGTGCTGGCCCGGCAGTTGGATGCGGTTATCGAGCTGGCCGGTGCCGGGGCGCTTGCCGAGGCGGTGATTGCCTACGAGCCGGTATGGGCCATCGGTACGGGCCGCACCGCGACGCCTGAACAGGCCCAGTCGGCCCATGCCTTCCTGCGGTCGCGGGTGGCCGATAGGGACGCCGGCCTGGCGGAGGGGCTGCGGCTGCTCTATGGCGGCAGCGTCAAGCCCGCCAATGCCGCGGAGCTGTTCGCTCAACCGGATGTCGACGGCGGTCTGATAGGCGGCGCCGCGCTCAAGGCCGGCGATTTCATAGATATTTGCGCGGCCGCCAGGTCGGGCGCCTGAGGACGCCTAAACGAGGAATCCATGTATACCGCATTGTTGATAGTTCATGTCTTCATCGCCGCAGCGCTGATCGGGCTCGTGCTGATCCAGCACGGTAAGGGCGCCGACGCTGGCGCGGCCTTCGGCAGCGGTGCCTCGGGCACCGTGTTCGGCTCGCGCGGGGCGTCTTCCTTCCTCAGCCGCTCCACGGGGCTGCTCGCGACAGGCTTCTTCGTGACCTCGCTGGTACTGGCGATGCTCGCCGCCCCGGGCGATGGCGGTCAGAGCGTGGTGGACACGGGCATGGCCGCCGAACAGGGTGAACAGCCCGCCGAAGCCCCCGCGGGGGAGGGTGATGCCCCGGCTCCGGCCCCGGCGCAGCAGGAACAGGGCGAGGTTCCGCCGCCGCCTTCGGAATAGTCTCCGCGCGGCCCGGATGCGCCGCGCGCCATGATCCGTGTCAATTGCTGGCTCGGAGCTTGCTTGGTAAAATCCAGGACAACCTCGGGGCGGGCCGCGGACGCCCGCCGAATGCCGAAGTGGTGGAACTGGTAGACACGCTGTCTTGAGGGGGCAGTGGCGCAAGCCGTGCCGGTTCGAGTCCGGCCTTCGGCACCAGACCTTGCCGCTGGAGCACAGCTCTTGTGCTCAGTTAAGTTCATGTTTTTAAAGGGATTTACCGCTTGTTGTCGCTTGACAGTGGTCGGGGGCTTCCCTACACTGCGGCGCGATTAACCCGGCCGGCGAACGCCTGTCTGCCGATCCCTTTCGCTACGAGGCCAACCGGATGCTCGAGAGCTACGTACCCATCCTCGTCTTCATCCTTCTGGCGGTGGGCGTTGGTATAGCGCCGCTCGTTGCCGGTTTCGTGCTGGCACCGCGCCGCCCCGGCTCGGAGAAGCTTTCGCCCTACGAGTGTGGTTTCGAGGCCTTCGAGGACTCGCGCATGAAGTTCGACGTGCGCTACTACCTCGTCGCCATACTGTTCATCATCTTCGATCTGGAGATCGCCTTTCTCTTCCCCTGGGCCATCGTGCTCGATCACGTCGGTGTCTTCGGGTTCATCGCCATGGGGATCTTCGTGGGCGTTCTGCTGATCGGGTTCCTGTACGAGTGGAAGAAGGGGGCGCTGGAATGGGAATAGAGGGCGTTCTCGAGCGCGGAGTCGTCACCACCTCCGCCGACAAGCTGATCAACTGGGCGCGCACCGGTTCGTTGTGGCCGGTGACCTTCGGGCTGGCCTGCTGCGCCGTGGAGATGATGCACGCCGGCGCGGCGCGCTATGATCTGGATCGCTTCGGCATCCTCTTCCGGCCGAGTCCGCGCCAGTCGGACGTGATGATCGTGGCCGGCACCCTGGTCAACAAGATGGCCCCGGCGCTGCGCAAGGTCTACGACCAGATGGCCGATCCGAAATGGGTCATCTCCATGGGTTCCTGCGCCAACGGCGGTGGCTACTACCACTACTCCTATGCCGTCACTCGCGGCTGCGACCGCATCGTGCCCGTTGATGTCTACGTGCCCGGCTGTCCGCCGACGGCCGAGGCGCTGCTCTACGGCATCGTGCAGCTGCAGAAGAAGATCCGCCGCACCAACACCATCGCTCGCTAAGGGGAGCCGGCATGTCCAAGGCAGCCGAAGAACTCTGTCAGCGCCTGACCGACGCGTTCGGTGCGCGCGTTCACGAGCCGCGCGTCGAGCGCGGCGAGGTCACCATCGAGCTGAGGCCTCAGGAGGCCTTCGCCGTGATGGAAGAGCTGCGTGATCGCGAAGGGTTCCAGTTCGATCAGCTCAGCGACATCGCCGGTGTCGACTACGCCGCCTATGGTGACGACGAGTGGATCACCCAGGAGGCCACCGGTACCGGCTTCAGTCGCGGCGTGGATGGCTTCACAGCCGGGCGGCTGGGTCTGACCGGCCCTTACGGCGTCCACGAGATCCATTCCAATACCGGCCGGCGTTTCTGCGTGACCTACCAGCTGCTGTCCGTCGCTCTAAACCAGCGGCTCAGGGTCAAGGTCTATCCGGAGGAGGATGACTTCCCGGTCGTGGATTCGGTCGTGCCGATCTGGTCGGTCGCCAACTGGTTCGAGCGGGAGGCCTTCGACCTGTTCGGCATCATGTTCGACGGTCATCCGGACCTGCGCCGCATCCTGACGGATTACGGCTTCGTTGGGCATCCCTTCCGCAAGGATTTCCCGCTGATCGGCAATATGGAGGTCCGCTACGACGAGGAGCGTGGCCGCGTCGTCTACCAGCCGGTGAGCATCGAGCCCCGCGTGCTGGTGCCGCGGGTGATCCGCCAGGACAAGCGCTACGCAGACCGGTTCGACGAGGAGGCTGCCTCCGATGGCTGAGATCAGCAGCTACACCATCAATTTCGGGCCGCAGCATCCGGCCGCCCACGGCGTTCTGCGCCTGGTTCTGGAGATGGATGGCGAGACCATCCGCCGGGCCGATCCCCACGTGGGGCTGCTGCATCGCGCCACCGAGAAACTCGCCGAGAGCAAGCCGTTCAACCAGAGCATCGGCTACATGGACCGTCTGGACTACGTGTCCATGATGTGCAACGAGCACGCCTACGTACTGGCCATCGAGAAGCTGCTGGGCGTGACGCCGCCGGTCCGGGCCCAGTACATACGGGTGATGTTCGACGAGATCACCCGAATCCTGAATCACCTGCTATGGCTCGGCGCTCACGGTCTCGACGTCGGTGCCATGACCGTGTTCCTTTACTGCTTCACCGAGCGTGAGGAGCTGATGGACGTCTACGAGGCGGTGTCCGGCGCGCGCATGCACGCCACGTATTACCGCCCGGGCGGCGTCTACCGGGACCTGCCGGACCGCATGCCGCAGTACCAGCCGTCCCCGCACCGGTCCGACAAGGACCTGGAACGGCTCAACCGCTTCCGCCAGGGCTCGATGCTCGATTATCTGGAGCACTTCTGCGGGAAGTTCCTCAACTCGGTGGACGAGTACGAGACGCTGCTGACCGACAACCGGATCTGGAAGCAGCGTCTGGTGGACGTGGGGGTGGTCTCCCCGGAGCGCGCTCTGCAGCTCGGCTTTACAGGGCCGATGTTGCGCGGCTCCGGCATCGAGTGGGATCTGCGCCGCAAACAGCCCTACGAGGTCTACGACCAGCTGGAATTCGACGTGCCGGTGGGCACCAACGGCGATTGCTACGACCGCTACCTGGTGCGTATCGAGGAAATGCGCCAGTCGGTGCGTATCATCCGCCAGTGCGTGGAGTGGCTTCGCAACAACCCCGGCCCGACCATGATCGACGATCACAAGATCGTGCCGCCGGCCCGCGAGGAAATGAAGGACGACATGGAGTCCCTCATTCATCACTTCAAGCTCTTCACCGAGGGCTACTGTGTGCCGGAGGGCGAGGTCTATGCCGCGGTGGAGGCCCCCAAGGGCGAATTCGGCGCCTACATCGTTTCCGACGGCGCCAACAAGCCCTACCGGCTGAAGCTGCGGGCGCCGGGCTTCGCCCATATGGCGGCCATGGACGAGATGGCCACCGGACACATGCTGGCGGACGTGGTGACCATCATCGGCACCATGGACATTGTCTTCGGGGAGGTGGATCGGTGACGGCCGAGCGCATTTCGGAGAGGCTGCTTACGGCACATCAGCGCCACGAGATCGATGAGTGGCTCGCCAAGTACCCGCCAGAAGGGCGGCGCTCGGCGGTAATCCCGGCGCTGCACGTGGCCCAGGAGGGCAACGGCGGCTGGCTGAGCGAAGAGCTGCTTGACGCCGTCGCCGAATACCTGGACATCCCGCCGGTGGCCGTCTACGAGGTCGCAACCTTCTATTCCATGTTCGACCTCAAGCCCACGGGGCGCCACAAGGTCAACGTCTGCACCAACATCGCCTGCATGCTCAACGGCGCCGACGAGTTGCTCGAGCACATCGAGAAGCGTCTGGGCATCCAGCTCGGCGAGACCACGCCGGACGGGCGCATCACCCTCAAGCGCGAGGAGGAGTGCCTGGCCGCCTGCGCCGGCGCGCCCATGATGCTGGTGGACGAGGCCTATTACACCGATCTGACCCCGGAGCGGGTGGACGAGATCCTCGACAAGCTGGAGTAGGCATGGCCAACGAGGTTTGCTTTCGCACGTTGCAGTTCGACGAGCCCTGGACCCTGGAGAACTATCTCCAGGTCGGCGGCTATGAAGCGCTCAAGCGCGTCGTCGAAGAGAAGATCGCGCCCGAGGACATCATCGAGGAGATCAAGAAGGCGGCGCTGCGCGGCCGTGGCGGCGCGGGTTTCTCCACCGGATTGAAGTGGAGCTTCATGCCGCGTAACGCGTCCGGACAGAAATACCTCGTTTGCAACTCCGATGAGTCCGAGCCGGGGACCTGCAAGGACCGCGACATCCTGCGCTACAACCCCCACGCGCTTGTGGAAGGCATGATGATCGCCGCTTACGCCATGGGCGCCACGGTGGGTTACAACTACATGCGCGGCGAGTTCATGCGCGAGCCCTTCGAGCGTATGCAGCAGGCGGTGAAGGAGGCCTACGAGGCCGGATACCTGGGCAAGAACATCATGGGCTCGGGCATCGATTTCGACCTCTACAACCATATCGGTGCCGGCGCCTACATCTGCGGCGAGGAAAGCGCGCTCATGGAATCGCTGGAGGGCAAGAAGGGCATGCCGCGGTACAAGCCGCCTTTCCCCGCCCAGTACGGCGTGTACGGCAGGCCGACCACCATCAACAACACGGAAACGCTGGCCTCGGTGCCGTCGATCATTCACAACGGCTGGGAGTGGTTCCTGAACCTGGGCAAGCCCAACAACGGCGGCGTGAAATGCTTCTCCGTCTCCGGGCACGTGGCCAAGCCCGGCAACTTCGAGATCCCCCTCGGGACGCCGTTCAGGGACCTGCTGGAAATGGCCGGCGGGGTGCGTGGCGGACGCAAGCTCAAGGCCGTGATCCCCGGTGGGTCATCCATGCCCATGGTGCCCGGCGAGCAGATGCTGGAGCTCAACATGGACTACGACTCGCTGATGGAGGCCGGCTCGGCGCTGGGTTCCGGCGGCGTCGTCGTCATGGACGATACCACGGACATGGTGCGCGCCATCCTCCGGGTGTCGCGCTTCTACTACGCCGAATCCTGCGGCCAGTGCACGCCGTGCCGCGAGGGTACGGGCTGGATGTACCGGGTGATCCGGCGCATCTACGAAGGCAAGGGCCGTCCCGAGGACCTGGAGCTGCTTGAGTCCGCCGCCGGTCAGATCGCCGGCCACACCATCTGCGCCTTCGGCGAGGCCGCGGCCTGGCCGGTGCAGAGTGTGCTCAAGCACTGGCGGCATGAATTCGAGTACTACATCGAGCACAAGCGCTCCATGGTCGAGGCTGCAGCATGAACGCAAAGGTCGAAGAGCAGAATCCGGAGATGGTGACCATCGAGGTCGACGGCGTCGAGCTGCAGGCGCCCAAGGGCTCGATGCTCATCGAGGCCACCGACAAGGCCGGCATCGACGTGCCGCGCTTCTGCTATCACAGCAAGCTGTCCATTGCCGCCAACTGCCGCATGTGCCTGGTGGACGTGGAGCGTGCGCCCAAGCCGCTGCCGGCCTGCGCCACGCCGGTGGCCGACGGCATGAAGGTGCACACGGCCTCGCCGCGGGCCCGCGCCGCCCAGAAGGGCGTCATGGAGTTCCTGCTGATCAACCACCCCCTGGACTGCCCGATCTGTGACCAGGGCGGAGAATGCGAATTGCAGGACCTGGCGCTGGGTTACGGGCGGAGTGTCTCCCGGTTCAGCGAGCGCAAACGCATCGTCAAGGACGAAAACCTGGGCCCGCTGATCGCCACGGACATGACGCGCTGCATCCATTGCACGCGCTGCGTGCGTTTCCTCGACGAGATCGCCGGTACCAAGGAGCTGGGCGGCATGGGCCGCGGCGAGCACATGGAGATCGGCACATTCGTCCAGCGCGGCGTTCACTCCGAGCTCTCCGGCAACGTCATCGATCTCTGCCCGGTGGGCGCGCTGACCAACAAGCCCTTCCGCTACACGGCACGGGCTTGGGAGCTGCTCAGTCATCCGGCGGTATCGCCCCACGACTGTGTCGGAAGCAACATGTCGCTGCATCACCGCGGCGGCCGCATCATGCGTGTGGTGCCCCGCGACCACGAGGGCATCAACGAGACCTGGCTGGCGGACCGCGACCGTTACAGCCATTTCGCCCTCTACGGTGAGGGCCGCCTGACCGTGCCCATGGTCAAGCGTGAGGGCCGCTGGGAAGAAGTCGACTGGGAAGTGGCCCTGGACGCGGCGGCGGACGGGTTGCGCGACGTGGTCGCCAGACACGGCGCCGAGCAGATTGCCACGGCGGTCTCGCCCACCGCGACGCTGGAGGAGATGTACCTGCTCAACCGGCTCACGCGGGAACTGGGCAGCCAGAACATCGACCACCGCCTGCGCCAGGGCGATTTCAGCGACCAGGATCGGGCGCCGCTGTTCCCCTATCTGGGTCAGCCCATCGAGGACCTGGAGAACAGCGACGCGACGCTGGTTATCGGCAGCTATCTGCGCTGGGACCAGCCCCTGCTCAACCACCGTCTGCGCAAGGCGGCGCGGCGCGGGAATGCGGTGATGTTCGTCAACCCGCGTTCATTCGATTTCAACTTCGAACCCACCGAGAACCTGGTCGCCGCCTCCCAGGCGCTGGTGCCGGAACTGGCGGCCATCGCCAGCGCACTGGCGGAGAAGGCGGGCCAGACGCCAGCCGGGCTGGACGCGCTGCTCGCCGGCGCGAGCGTGGAGGACGCGCACCGGCGTATCGCCGAGCAGCTCGCCGGGGCCGGTCGCGCCACCGTCCTGGTGGGCAACCTGGTCGAGGGGCATCCCCAGGGCGGTGCGCTTCGCGCCCTGGCAGCGCTC
>JACDUA010000045.1 GCA_013519935.1 Ectothiorhodospiraceae bacterium WFHF3C12
CGAATCGCGGCGAGGCCGCCGCGTCCGCGCCGGGTTCATCCCGGCCTGGGAGCGGCCCAGGGCCGCGAACCGTCGGTCCGACGGCGTTCCTCCCTCAGTCCGGATACGCCTCCGCCAGGCGCAGCGCCCTATTGCGCAGCTGCCTGGGCAAAGGCGTGTCGTCCAGGGTGCCGCCGTCCCACCCCTGCCAGCGCGCGTCGTCCAGGCTCACGTTCAGGGGCACCTCGCAGTGGATACGGGTGAGCTCACGGGAGAGATAGGCCTGTTCGCGGTGGGTCTCGAGAAGGCCCCGGACGCGCTTCGCCCCGCGCAGGCCCAGTCGCGTGACCGCATCCAGATCGGCATAGACGCCGTCCAGGCTCTCCAGCGCCGCAAGCAGCGCGGCGGCGGTCTTGCGGCCGATACCGGGCACGCCGGGGATGTTGTCCACGCTGTCCCCGGCCAGCCCCAGCAGGTCGGCGATCTGGTGCGGCGCCACCCCCAGGTTGGCCCGGACGCCCTCCGCGTCCAGCCACCGGTCCCGGGCCGCATCCCACCAGCTGTCCGTGCCCTCCATGAGCTGGGCGAGGTCCTTGTCGGCGGTGGTGTAGACCATGCTCACGGCATCTCCGCGAACCCGGCGGGCGAAACTGCCGATGAGGTCGTCGGCCTCGTAGCGCTCGCTGGCGAGCACCGGCACGCCCAGGGCTTCGGTGAAGCGCTGGCAGACCTGGAACTGGCGGCGCAGATCGTCCGGGGGCGGCGGGCGGTTGGCCTTGTAATCGGGGTAAATGTCGTTGCGGAAGGAGCTGGTCAGGCTCTCGTCGAAAGCGGCGACGATGTAGTCGGGCCGCTGCCGCTCCAGCAGGTCGCAGAGGAAGGCGCCGTACCCGAAGACCGCGTTGGCCGGCAGGCCTTCGTCGTCGCTGACGCCGTCGGAAACCGAGAACCACGCCCGGAAAACGTAGACGCTGGCATCCAGCAGAAAGACCCGTTCAGCCACGATTGTTTCCCCGCCACAGCATGCCGCGAAGTCTACCCACCCACGCGGAGGCTTTGCCAGCGCGCCAGACTTGTACGGTGGAATAGTGCAGCGAATTCCACCGTTTCCGCAGACGGGCATCGAGGGTTGGTGGGTTACGGCTGGCGCCTAACCCACCCTACTCGCCAATTAACCAGTCAACGAACTAACGAACTAACCAATCAATACCAGATGGAAATGAATGCCCGCGTCACCAGCGCGTCAAATTCGTACAAAGGCTCCTCGCCGGCGGCATAACCCTCGGCGGTGGCGTCGCGGAAGTCGTCGTAGGTAAAGCGCATGTGGTCCAGGAACAGGTTGACGCTGCCCCGGTCGATGAAGCCCCAGCCATTCTCCAGGAAATCGTAGCTCACCCCCGCACCCACGGTCCGGGCCTGGTAGGTGCTCAGCTCCTTGTCCCGGGCCATGAAGTTCTGCTGGTCCTGACGCTCGAAAATGTCCGCGTAGAACTCCGCCTTGGTCTGGGTGTAGTGACGGTAGCTGAGATCGAACACCCAGCCGCTATCGAGGGTGTGGGTATAACCCACCTCGTAGGTGTCGGCGCGGATATCCCAGGTGTCGTCGAAATAACGGTAGCTGGCGTACACCGCCGCGCGCCAGGGCAGGAAGTATTTCAGCCCGACGCGGGCGGCGCCGCTGGTGCGGGTGCGCGGGTACTTGCCGTTCTCGCTGGCCAGGTTGAACTGATCCGGGTTATCCGCGTCGTAGAAGCGGTACGAGCGATAGGGGTTGTTGAGATGCCCCTCGTCGGTGACGGCCTCGTAGTTCAGCGTGGCGATGAGGTTCTTGGTGAGGATCTGGGAGAGACCGAAGCGGTAGTTGCGGCGGTCCACGTCACGCTCGAAGCTCGGGTCGGTGGACTGGCCCACCGTGTCCCAACCGCGCTCGAAGCCCAGCGTCACCGTGGTCAGATCGCCGAACATGTCCTGGGAGATGGACAGGCTGGCCGTGTTCGCCTCGTAGTCGCTCTCCGAGCTGTTGGCGTAGGACAGGCTCATGATGGTGCCGCCGCGCAGGTAGTCCACGCCCAGGGACTGCTGCACACGACGTTCGCTGTACTCGCTGGCGGCCATCTCCACGTCCACCGAGGCGCTGCTGACTTCGTCGACGTAGTAGTTGCCAACCACCGAGAACTTCTCGCCCACCTGCTTGCGCACCAGCACGGATGGGCCGTTCACCGTGACCCCGCCGCCGCTGTACTCGTGATACAGCACGTCGGCGCGATCCTCGGGCAACACGGCGGCGCCGGCAACGCCGGCCGCGGCCACCGCCAGCAGGCCGGGCAGTGCCCGGGGGAACCACTTGGGGGCCTCCCGCAGCATGGTGCTCAGTTGCAGCCGCAGCCGCCGCCCGAAGCCCCCGCTCCGCCACGGGCGCCCTCACGGGCGTCGTAGACGTGGTGGAGGTAGGCGCTGGAGACCGGGTCCCGGTTCCAGCTCATGATCGGGTCGGCGATATTGGCGCGCTCGTAGGGCTTCACCCAGGGCTGGATTCCGCAGCCCGAGAGCGTGGCCGCCAGCACGACCAGCAATGCTATGACGATCGCTTGCTTCATTCCCTGATCAACGCCCTTACCACTTCCTGATACTTGTTCTCGTCGCCCGGCACGTAGCCCTTGTGGATGTATCGAACATTGCCGTCGCGGTCGAGGATGACCGTGCTGGGCATGGCATCCACCTCGTAAGCCTCGCTGACCCTGTTGCTGCTGTCGAAGAGGATCGGGAAGCTCACCGGAACCTCGTCGAGTAGATCCCGCGCGGCGGCCGGGTCCTCTTCCACGTTGACCCCCAGCACCGTGAAGCCGAGGCTCTTGTAACGCTGGTGAAGGGCATCCAGCAGCGGCATTTCCTGGCGGCAGGGCCCGCACCAGGACGCCCAGAAGTTCACCATGACCACCTGCCCGCGCAGCTCGCTGAGCTTGACGTTGTCCCCGCTATTGCTCTTCAGCGTGAAGCCCGGCGCCGGCTCGTTCTTGCTCAGCGCCAGCGCCGCGCCGCTGAAAGCCAGTGCCAGCATAATCACGGCCAGTGCCCGATAACCCGCGAAAATCATCCCTTTCATCTGTGCCTCCCCAATGGTGACGGCCGTTAGAAGAAAACGGTCAGGCCGCCGTGAAACTCCAGGTTGTGTGTCGTCCGGTCCTCGCCGAAGAGGTCGCGCTGGAAAACGTGATCGCGCCCGTCGATGTGTAACGCCAGCCAGTCGTTGAACAGCAGCCGGTAGCCGGCACCGAAGCTGGTGGTAAAGAAATCCTCCCCCGCGAACGACGTGCTGCCCACCCCGGCGATCAGGTAGAAGGCGTTGGTGAAGCCCCAGCCGGCACCGAAATAGGATTCGCCGGGCAGCACGTTGATGCCCAGTGAGACGTTATAGTAGGTGTACTGGCGGTCCTCGTCCGTGAGCAGGCGCACACCGGGCGTCAGCGTCTCGTAGAGGGTATCGCCGGCCTCGGAATAGCCGTAGACGCCCTCCAGGAACAACAGCTCGTTGATGTGGTAGGCGGCCCGGGCGCCGTAGACTTCGTTGGTGCCGAAGTCCTCGATGTTCAGCAGCCCGAAATAGGCGCCGATCTCGAAGTTCTCGGTGTCGATGGCGGCGAGCTTCGCATCGCTCTGCTCCACATCCGGCTCAATGACGGATTCCTCGGCCGGTTCGCCGATGCCCGCGTCCTGGGCCGCGGCAACGCCGGCGGCGCCGGTCAGTGCCAGGGCGATCAACCGCACTAGAAGAAGAAAGCGACGCCGAGCTGCCATTTCTCGATTTCCTCGTTTTCCTCGCGGGTGGTCAGTACCACGTATTCCTTGTACTCGGCACGCAGCATGAACCGCCGCGTCAGATAGCCCCGCACCCCGATGCCGGCGTGCAGTGTCTCGTCGGTGGAGTCCGATGACTCCACCAGCGTGGCCGAAGTCTCCGTGTGGATGATGCCGCCGCCGATCGCCACGAACGGTGAAACCCGCCATTCCGGGAATGCCTGGTGGACCAGGCTGAAGTCCACCAGATAGCTGCTGGAGAACTTGCCCAGCGCCTGCTGCACCCAGAGCTCCGCGGTGAGCTTCTCCATCAGCGCGTAGCCGCCGTAGAGCGAGATGAGGTCGACATCGTCCAGCACCCCGTAGAGTGCGCCCATCTCCCAGTTGCGGCCGGTGAAATCCTCCAGGGACGGGTCGTCGAAGCGGGTGGGCTCGCCGTTGGGCTGGACCGTCTGCTCCATCTGCGCCTTGGAGACCCAGCCTTCCTTGCCGTCCGTCGTCTCCACCCGGAACCAGTCCGTGCGCCGCTCGATGATCCGCACCCAGTCCCCGCGGTCGACCACGTGGAATATGGGGTAGCCCGCACCGGGCCCGGTGTGGAGCTCGATGAAAGCCGTGTCCACCTTGACACGGTCACTCGTCTCCGCCGCGGCGGCGCCGAAAGCGAGCAGCAGCAGGCCGATTATCAGGCCGAAAGCGCGGCGGTGTGGCGGGTGCAGCCCCAAGAATGCAGATCCCTTGTCGGTTGTCGTCGATCCGTATGCCGCTGGCCGGGCCCAGCGTGCCCGATCAGCAGGTCGCGCCCCATCCGAACGCGGGGCCGGCCGTCGACGCGGGCGACCGCCGGGCGGCCACCTGCTGATCCGGCACGCTACTGCTCCGGCGCGTCGAACGGATTGTTGTAATACTGGCCGCCTATGTCCACCCACTCCGCCACAAGTCGGAGCTCCGCCGGCGTGAGCAGGCCCTCGTGACTGCCGCCCGCTTCGAACAGATCGAAGAATCCATCCGATGCCAGGGCGCCGTTGACGGACATAACGGGCTGAACAGGCACGGTCTCCATGATGGTGGCGCAGTCGGCGGGATCGTCGACCACGTTGCCCATGTCGTCCACCGGCTCGCCATCGGCGTTGGTCTGGCATTCACCCGTGTCCACCAGACGGTCCACGAGCGAACCGCCGGACAGTTCCTGTTCGTTGTCCTGGAAGAACAGCTCCCGGTAGCCGTAGAGATGCGCCGCCTCCTGGTCCGACGCGTTGGGCATGAGGTTCAGCTGGCCAGCGGGCACCGCCTGCGCGGCGCCGGCGGCATCCGTGGGCCGGTGGCAGGTGGTGCAGCTGAAAGGGTCACCCTCGGCCACCGTCATCTCGTCGAGCTGGTCGATGCCCGTCGCCAGGCTCTGCACGACCGGCAGGTTCGTCGCGTCCACCGTCCGCTCCAGGTCCCATAGCGGCTGAATGTGATCGGTGAAGTTGATGACGATCCGGCAGTCGGCGGCCCAGTTGCTCCAGGCGTTGCCCGGGTTGGGCAGGCAGCGCTCGGCCACCGGCACTGCATCCGGTCCGATCGTCGCGTAGGTGCCGAGATCCCGGTAGCTGTACCGGTAGGCCATGTCGGGCGTGTCGTTGGGGTCGGTCCAGATGTCCTCGAAATAGACATCCACGCTGGGCTGGATGCGCTCGTCATTGACCGCGTCCGCGTCCCCCTGCACCTGGGTATAGGCGATCTGAGCCATGGTCTCGCCCGGGGAACCGAACAGATTCGGATCGGTGTTCGGGTAATTCACGTCGGTCTGCGCGAGCCCGTCATGCACGGGCTGAAAGGCCTCGTCCCGCCCGTGAGACACGTCGCTGCCCGAATCGTGGCAGCCGTTGCAGGACAGCGTCTCCCCGGGGCGGACCTGAAGCCACGCCCGGTGACGGTCCGAGATCCGCCGGCCCCGGGAGTCCACCACGCTCAGGGCCAGGGGCACGTTGGCCGGCACCTGCACCTTCACCGAGCCGTCCGGCTCCACCGGCGCGTAGCCGATGATCTCCCGCATGAGCTGGTTGGTGCTGCGCCCGTACGCGGCGTTGTCGAAGTCGTAGACCTCGTCGTCCGGAATCGGCACCGCCTTGACGATGCGCAGGAAATGGGCCGGGCGGTCGGCGGCGTCCGTCGCGGCGGGGTCCGCCAGGGTATCGATGTCCGGGTTGGCGGTGTCCACGCCGTCGACGTCGTAGACGCTGCGGATGTCGATGACGCCCACGTCGTCCATGCCCACCGGCGGCGTCAGCTCGGACAGGCTGGCGGGGTAAGGCCGGTCGCGGGCCACCACGGCATCGGTGATCATCCAGCCGGCCTCCGGCGGTACCACAGGCAGCTGGGTCCCTTCAGGGCTGAGGATCCACAGCCCGTACAGCGGCGCGGCCGCCGGCTGGTCCAGATTGTCCCGGGTGCAGGGCACCGCATTGTTGCCCGACTGCACGAAGCACGCGCTCCAGCTCACCAGCATGCGGTCGGTGCCGTCGTAGAGCGGGTAGTAGGAGCTGAATCGCCCGTAATAGGAAGCGCCCGGCTCCGTGCTGACGCTCTTGTCCGTGGCCGGTGCCTGGCCGGCGTAGGTCAGGCCCTGGTTCGGCCAGGTCGGCTGGTCAACCTCGACGAAGCTGCCCGCCTCCACTTCCACCAGATCGCCGCCGAAATCCGTGCCGGCGAAGGGCCTCAGCAACGCCAGGACACGGCCGTTACCGACGGGCCGCGGGGAGAGAAACTGCACGTCGGTATCGCCGCTGCCGGTCTCGTGGCTCCGGGCGCCGTACAGCAGCTGCAACCCGGTGCCGTCCGGCCTGACGGTGTAGAGGTGCATGCCGTCCCGGCCGCCCATGTTGTCCCAGCGGACGAAGACGATGCGCCCGTCCGCGAGCACCGCGGGGTCCAGGTCGTGGCTCTGGTTGAAGGTGATCTGGTCGATGTTCGAGCCGTCCGGGTCCATGACATGCAGCACGAAGGCCGGCTCGTTGCGGTCCTCGTCGAGGCCGGGGTACTGGGGCTTGTTCTCCACCAGCTGGATGGCGCCGGTGGTGCGCTGCCGGGTGGAGGCGAACACGATGCGGCCGTCGGGCAAGTAGGTGGGGGCGATGTCGTCGCCTTCCGCCGCCGTGGTGTCGTCCGGGATGATCCGGCTCAGGCGCCCGCTGTCCAGATCGTATTCGTAGATATCCCAGGCGGGTTCCTCGTCGTCGTCCGGGTTCGGGTCCTCCTCGCGCAGCGCGAAGGCGATGCGCCGGCCGTCCCAGGATACAGCGGGATCCTTGACGTCCCCGTTGGTGCCGGTCAGCGAGGCGGTTATGTTGCGCTCGGCGGCCGAAACCTTGGCGCGGTCGCGTACGTAGAGATCGCCGCCCGGCCCGTGGGCCGCGGGCTCACGGACGTCCAGATCGATACGGTTGCCGTCGTCGTCCCGCGGCAGCGGCCGTTTGACATAGACCAGCGGGTAGTCGATGACGGCCGGATCGGCGGTGGCCGACTCAGACGCGCCCCCGCATCCGGTGAGTCCCTGCAATAGCGCGCTCAGCAGTGCGACGGCGAGCGCCCCGCCCCCAATCTTGTTTTGCCCAGGCATGGTGCGAAGTTCCATTCGTCGGACAGACGGCCACGGTCACGCCTGTCGTTTTTCCTTTGTTCCGGGTAGTTAGCTTAGGCTCGACTTGCGTGGCGCAACAATGAATTAGAAGCGAACCAGTTCACACTTACAGATATTGTCGTTGTTTTGAGACATTCAACACAGGCGGCCTGTGGATATACTCCCAGTGCTGAAGAACCATAACAGCATCAGCCGGATAGCTGGGCACGGGCGACAGGGGCCGGGGGGCGGTCCCTGCCGCGGGAAGTCATAACACTCAAAGGAATGTTGCCATGAGCCAGTCTTGCGAACGCCGTTCACTGGCCTGGGGGAGCGCGCGGCTGTTCTGCGCCGCGATCCTTTCCTTGTCGGTCACCACCACCCTGGCCGGGCCCCGGGAACAGGCCAAACGCATTCATGACCGCATTGCGGGCGTGCCACCCGCGGAGTCAGTGCTCACTGACATGGCCGCGGACATCAGCGGTGGCGACCCGGAGGCAGCCGCCTATACAGCCATGGAAAACCGTCACTTCTACGACGTGACCATCAAGAACATGGCCATGCCCTGGACCAACGAGGCCCAGACGGCCTTCGCGCCGCTGAACGACTACGTGGCCACCGTCGTCGGCCTGATCCGCGACGACGCCGATTTCCGGCGGGTGCTGTACGACGACGTCATCTACATCGCCCCGGGTGTCAGCCCCGCCTACTCGCCCAGCAGCAACGCGCATTACGAGGCCATCGAGGACCAGAACCTGGATCTCTCCCAGGCCCTCGAGGAGCGGCTGCAGTCGAACATGCACGGCGGAGAAGTGCCGCCCCAGGCCACGGCCGGCGTGCTGACCACCCGCCAGGCGGCGAAGGCCTTCTTCAAGGACGGCACCAACCGGGCGATGTTCCGGTTCACCCTCATGAATCACATGTGCCGCGACCTGGAGCAGGTCAAGGACATCTCCCTGTCGCCGGACCGCATCCGCCAGGACGTCTCCCGCAGCCCCGGCGGTGACAGCCGCATCTATCAGAACAGCTGCGTCGGCTGCCACACGGGCATGGACCCGATGGCCCAGGCCTTCGCCTACTACAACTACCAGTACGATGGCGACGCGGACCCGGACGGCGAGAACGGCCGCCTGATCTACAACACCGCCGGCGAGACGGATCCGGAGACCGACAGCCGGGTGACGGCCAAGCACCGGATCAACGCCGAAACCTTCCCCTACGGTTACATCATCACCGACGACCAGTGGGACAACTACTGGCGCCAGGGCAAGAACCAGGTTCTGGGCTGGGATTTCGCGCCGGTGGACCCGAACATCGACGGCTCCGGCAGCGGCATGAAGTCGCTGGGCAAGGAGCTGGCCGGCAGCCGCGCCTTCGCCGAGTGCCAGGTCAAGAAGGTCTTCCGCACCGTCTGCCTTCGGCCGCCGACGACCTCCAGCGATCACGATCAGATCGATTCGATGGTCACCTCCCTGAGCAACAGCGGCTTCCAGCTGAAGCGCAGCTTCGCTGACGCCGCCGTCTACTGCTCAACGGACGTCCAGTAGGGAACCGGCGCCAGGCGCGCCCCGCAAGGGTTGCAGGAGAATACCAATGACCGGGCACAGAGAAGACCAGATCAGGGCCGGGCTGCCCAAGGCCTGGCTCGCCACCGTCCTCTTCGCCGCGGCGACCATGCTCGCTGGCTGCGGAGGCGGAGCGGAGACGCAAACCAATCCGGAACAGACTGAGAACGACACCAGCAGCTACAGCGGCCCGCCGCCGCAGACCGACGATATCTCGGCGTTCCGCAACTCGCTGTGGCAACTGGTGCGGCCGAGCAACCGCTGCGCGGCCTGCCACGACGCCGGCGGCCAGGCACCGACGTTCGCCAACAACGAGGACGTCAACGCCGCCTACGCCGCCGCCAATTCCGTGGTGAATCTGGACTCCCCGGACGAGTCGCTGATGGTGACCCGGGTCGCCGGGGGCCACAACTGCTGGGAGAACGATCCGGCCTTCTGCGCCGACATGATCGCCAGCGCCATCGAGACCTGGGCCGGCGGCCAGGGTGACGCCACCACGCGCATCGAGCTGGAAGAGCCGGCGGACCTGCGCGAGCCGGGCGATTCCTACGCCTTCCCGACGGACCCGAACCTGTTCGGCCCGGTCCACGATCTGCTGACCCAGCACTGCTCGGACTGCCATACCGAGAGCGCACCGACGCCGCAGCAGCCCTACTTCGCGCAGGACGACATCGCGGCGGCCTACGAGGCGGCCCAGGACAAGATGAACCTGGCCACGCCGGCGGATTCGCGTTTCGTCATCCGGCTGCGCGACGACTTCCACAACTGCTGGAGCGACTGCGCCGACGACGCCAGCGAGATGCGCGGCCGCATCGCCGACCTGGCGGCTCAGGCCACCACGGTCCAGCTGGATCCGTCGCTGGTGAACAGCCGCGCGCTGACCCTGTCCGAGGGCCTGCTCGCCACCACCGGCGGCCGCTACGAGGGCAACGTCATCGCCCTGTATGACTTCAGCTCCGGTGCCGGCACCGGCCAGGTGCTCGACAGCAGCGGGGTGGAGCCGGCGGCGCACCTGAACGTGGTGGGCGACTGCGAGGTCTCCGACTACGGCCTGCGCTGCGCGGGCGGCGACAGCAAGGCCCAGGCGAGCCCCTCGGCCAGCGCCAAGTTCGCCGACCACATCACCCGCACCGGCGAGTACTCCGTGGAGGCCTGGGTGGTGCCCGGCAACGTCAGCCAGGAGGGGCCGGCGCGCATCGTCAGCTACTCCGGCGGCGACGACCGGCGCAACTTCACCCTGGGCCAGACCCTGTACAACTACGACTTCCTCAACCGCAGCACCGGCACCGATGGCGACGGCACCCCCGCGCTGTCCACCCCGGACGGCGACGAAGTGCTGCAGGCCACCCTGCAGCACGTGGTCATGACCTTCGACCCGATCAACGGCCGGCGCATCTACGTCAACGGCGAGCTGGCCACCCAGGCCGACCCGCTGGCCGGCGAGGGTCTGTCCGGCTGGAACGACACCTACGTGCTGGTAATGGGCAATGAAACCTCCATGCAGTACCCCTGGGAGGGGTCGATCCGGTTGCTGGCCGTCTACGAGCGGGCGCTGACCGAGGAGCAGATCAACCAGAATTTCGAGGCCGGCGTCGGCCAGAAATTCTTCCTGCTCTTCCACGTGGGCGAGCTCATGGGCGTCGCCGACAGCGACCCGGCCTACGACAGCTACCTGCTGTTCGAAGTCAGCCAGTTCGACCAGTACAGCTACCTGTTCGACCGGCCCCATTTCGTCAATCTGAACGACGGCTGGGAGCCGCAGACGCCCATCTCCATCGAGGGCCTGCGAATCGGTATCAACGGCCAGGAGGCCCAGGTGGGTCAGGCCTACGTCAACCTGGACACCGAGGTCACTGCCGATGCCTACGACCCGCTGGCACTGGGTCAGCAGCTCTCGCGCATGGGCACCGTGATCAGCCTGCAGCAGGGCCCGGAGAACGACGAGTTCTTCCTGACTTTCGATGATTTCAACGGCCAGTCGTCCGTGCGGACGCCGCCGGGCACGCCGTCTCCGGCCGCCCCGGCGGTGGGCGACCCCCGGTCGGTCATCGGGCTGCGCACCTTCGACGAGATCGACGCGACCATGTCGAGCCTCACCGGCATCCCTCGGGACAACGCCAACGTCCGGGACACGTTCGAGACCATCAAGCAGCAGCTGCCGACCTCGCCGGAGATCGAGGGCTTCCTCTCGGCGCACCAGATGGGCATGGCCCAGCTGGCCATCGAGTACTGCAGTGCCCTGGTCGAGGATCAGGCCGCGCGGGAAGCGTTCTTCGGCACGTCATTCGACTTCAACGCGGATGTGGCCACGGCCTTCCAGAGCGAAGCCGACCGGCAGCTGATCGTCGACGCCCTGTACGACAACATCGTCGGACAGAACCTGGACACGGCACCGGCTCGCGCCGACGTCTACGCGGAGCTCGCGGATCCGGCCAACCAGGATGACGGGACGCGCCCCGCCAACCTGTTCGACCGGCTCACGGAAGACTGTGGAGGCGGAAGCTGCGATGCCCAGCGCACGCGCACCATCGTCAAGGCCATGTGCGCGTCGACCCTGGGCAGCACCGTGACACTCATCCAGTAGACGAACAAGGCAGGCCGTCCGCGGCTCCAGGCCGCGGACGGCCGCAAAAAGAGACGAGGGACCGAACCATGACGAAACGACGCAAATCGCTTGGACTCGACGAGCCGATGCGCCACCCGGACCACCGCCGTCCCATGACGCGTCGGGAGTTCATCGCCCAGGGTTTTCTCTCCGGGGCCGCCGTGGTCACCGCGCCGACGCTTTTCGGGCTGCTGGCCCACACCGGGCGCGCCAACGCGCTGTCGGCGGACATGGCCGACATGAAGACGACGCCCTGCGGCATCACCGCCGGCGCCGGCAAGATCCCGTTCATCTGCTTCGACCTGGCGGGCGGCGCCAACATCGCCGGGTCCAACGTGCTCGCCGGCGGCGCCGGCGGTCCGCTGGACTTCCTCACCACGGCCGGCTACTCGAAGCTCGGCCTGCCCGGCGACGTCATTCCCTCCCTGGGCGATGAGTTCATCAACCGGGAGTTCGGCCTGACCTTCCACAGCGACAGCGCCTTCCTGCGGGGCATGCAGGAGAAGACCCAGCCCGGCACCCGGGGCGGCGTCAACGGGGCGGTCATCCCGGCCCGGTCGGACAACGACACGGGCAACAACCCCCACAACCCGATGTATGCAATCAACCGTGCCGGCGCCAATGGCCAGCTGCTGACGCTGATCGGCTCGCGCAGCTCCATGTCCGGTGGTAACTCCATGGCCCCGGCGGACATGATCGACAACAGCGTGCGCCCGACCAAGGTGGACCGGCCGAGCGACGTGACCGGCCTGGTGGATACCGGCGAGCTGGCCAATCAGCTCAACCCGGAGGACGCCGTGAAGGTGCTGGAATCCACTTACCGCCTGAGCGACGCCTCCCTGAACAGCCCGGCGCTGGATACCGCCCTCAGCGCTCAACAGGACAGCGACATCAAGGAAGGCATCCGCTGCGGCTACATCAAGAGCGCCGACCTGGTGGAGCAGTTCTCCGACCCGGCGACCCTGGACCCCACCCAGGACTCCAACGTGCTGAGCATCTTCAGCATCGACGAGATCAACGGCGACAGCGAGTTCCGCAAGACCGCGTCGGTGATGAAGATGGTCATCGACGGCCACGCCGGCGCCGGCACCATCACCATGGGCGGCTTCGACTACCACACCGGCGAGCGCGCCACCGGCGAGGCCCGGGACCTGCGCGCCGGCCGCTGCATCGGCGCCTGCCTGGAGTACGCCCGCCTGACCAACAAGCCGCTGATGATCTACATCTTCAGCGACGGCTCGGTGGCCTCCAACGGCATGTTGGACGAGTCCCAGGGCGGCCGCGGCAAGGGCGTGTGGACCGGCGACAACTCCTCCACGGCGGCGTCGTTCTTCCTGGTCTACAACCCAACCGGCAGCCCGGCCGCGCCGGGGCCGAACTTCACCGGCATGGACGGCGGCGTGCAGATCGGTCATTTCCGCAGCGACGCCTCGGTGGAAACCGCCAGCAGCCCGGCCGCCAACAACGTCAATCTGCTGGTGCAGACCGTGGCGCTGAACTACATGGCGCTGCACGGCGAGGCGGGCGACTTCACCACCGCGTTCCCCGGGCACGGACTGGGCAATCAGGACATGCGGAATGCCCTCAGGGCCTTCGAGCCCATCGTGAACGGGACCATTAGCGGTTCGTGAGGGATCATCGCGGCTTGCGCCGCTGCCACGGGCGCCTTGACCGCTTGTAGGAGCGGCCCATGACCGCGAACCGACTCCTCCCCGGCGGACTTCTGTTCATCCGCCTTCAGGGCGGCCTGGTTCACCTCGTCTGCACGGGCCCATCGGTTCACTTCCGCCTGGAGATGGCTCCCAGACCCACCGGCCGGCAAGTTGCGCGCGCCGTATTGTCCGACCGGTCAGGCGCGCACCAACGCCCCGGCCCCTAGTCGGCGCTGGAGGCCACACGCGCCGCCGTGGGCCCCTTTGCGGGCTCGACCGCTGCTGTCACGTCAGGCAACTTGTGCGCAATGCCGGAGTGGCAATCGATACAGGTCTTGCCCGTGGCCTCGCGGTATTTCGCCGAGTGTTTGCGCTTGGCATAGCGATCCTGCATGTCCAGCGCCATCGACTCGTAGCTGTGACAGCTGCGGCACGTCTTCGAGTCATTCGCCCGCATCCGTGCCCAGACCCGCTCGGCCATTTCCGCGCGATGCGCCTCGAACTCCGCCTCGGTATCAATCTTGCCCAGGAAGTGGTTGGGCAGCTCCTTCACGGTCGCCTGCATCTTGCGGTAGACCTTGGGCCAGAAGGCCTTGGGAACGTGACAGTCCGCGCAGATCGCCCGTACTCCACTGGCGTTCTCGTAATGGGCGGTCTCCTTGTACTCGGCGAATACGAACGCCTCCATCTCGTGACAGGACGTGCAGAACGCAAGGCTGTTGGTTGCATGAAGGGTCTGCTGGAAGCCGGTGGTCGCCAGCACGCCGACCAGAACGGCCAGCACCGCACCCGCCGGTATACCAAACAGATACCACTTGTGCGGGCGCCGCCATAAGCGCGCCCAGAGGCTATCGGAGTTCTCCGATTCTTCTCTCCGGTCGCTCATGACGTACCCTCAGAACCGCTTCTGGCCTTGGCTGGCGTAGTACTCGACCAGCGCCTTCATGTCCTCTTCACTGAGTTCTTCCATCTGGGGCTGCATCTTCTCGGGCTGCCAACGCTCGCCGGCCTTGTAGTCCTGGAGTTGCTCCATCAGGTAGGCCTTGCTCTGGCCGGCCAGAATTCCCGCGTCATCCAGCGCCAGGCTGCCGCCCTCGCTGTGGCATTTATCGCAGCGCTGGTCGTGGATCTTTGCGCCGAGCTCCGCCAGCTGCGCGTCCACGGGCTGGTCGACCGGGACGAACTCCTGAGAGGAAAAGTATTCCGCCAGCTCGGCAATCTCCTCGTCAGAGAGATCCCTGGCCAGCGCACAGTGATCCCCGGCTGGTGGCTTCTCCTCTGCCTCGTCGAACTCCTCCTTGGCGCAGGGGCGGGCTTCCTCGCCGAAGACCAGCAGCTGATTTTCCAGGAAGAAGGCCGACGCCCCGGCCACTCTCGGGATTTCCGCCTCGTCGCTGTTCCCCGTTTCGCCGTGACACTGGACACATGGTTTGGCGACCTCCGGCGCCTCGGCACCCGCCATTGAGGCGAATAAAAGGCAATACGCGCCAACCACCAGGATCACCGCAATTGGAGTATTTCCGATCGACTTCTTCTCGTTTTCCGCACGCATCTCTGAGCCGCCTCCCGAAGCACTAATCGCATGACATCAATCGAATTATGGGCGCTGCGGACGATTTTGATACGCGCGATAAGGGGGAATCAGCCAGAAATTGATCTACGACAAAAAGTTGAGCTAGCCACCTTCAATTCCTGGCCTATATTCCAGGGAACCGCGTCTCTCCCGGAAGACGGCGGAAAACGAACACGGCGGGGTAAGGAATTATGGGTAACGGCGGCAGGAGAACTCTGCATTGGCTGGCCGCTGTGTTGCTGAGCGGCATTCTCGGCGTGGGACTCGGTGGCTGCGGCGGCAGCGACGGCGATGACGGTGCCCAGGGTCCGGAAGGGGAAGCCGGGCCGGCCGGGCCGCCTGGCGCCACGGCGCCCGAGGCACTGAGCGCCATCATCACCGACGTCACGATTGCCAGCGAACCGGTCGTGGATTTCACCGTCACGGACCAGCACGGCTTCCCCTTTACCGGACTCGAGGAAGGCGAGCCGCGTTTCACCATCGCCAAACTCGTTCCGGGCACCAATGGCGACACCGACCACTGGCAGAGCTACGTGAACGAAGTCGAGACCGCCGGCGGTGTCGGACCCGGTACGGAAGACACCATCCAGGCGGATGCCGATGGCGGTGGCACTCTGGTCAATCACGGCAATGGCAATTACACGTACACCTTCGGCACCGACGTGACGAACGTCACGTCACCCTTGGCGGTCCCGTATGAACCCTCGCTGACACACCGCGCCGGCCTGCAGGTACGGGGTAGCTATCTCGGCCAGGGACTGCCGGCAGTCAACGCGACCTACACCTTCCAGCCCTCGACAGGCATGACCGCGGCCGACGGCATCAACAACCGCAGGCTCGTCGACCTGCAGACCTGCAACAGCTGCCACGGCGAGCTGGCCCTTCACGGCGGCGCGCGCGTCGACACGGATCTGTGCGTGACCTGCCACAACCCGGGCACCACCGACGCCAACAGCGGCAACACGGTGGACTTCCGTGTGATGATCCACAAGATCCACATGGGCGAAAACCTGCCGAGCGTGGGTGCCGGCACGCCCTACGTGATCTACGGTTTTGGCGACAACCCGCATGACTATTCCGACGTGGCGTTTCCGCAGGACGTGCGCAACTCGGCCCTCGATAGCGCGCAGAACTGCACGCGCTGCCACGATCCGGCCGACGCGGCCACGCCGGAGGCCTCCAACGTCACGATGAGCCCGAGCATCGAGGCTTGCGGCTCCTGTCACGACGACGTGGATTTCGCCGCGGGCCAGGCAGGGGGCCATCCGGGTGGTGCAGTCACGGACAACAGCGAGTGCACCACGTGCCACGCACCGGGCCGGATTGCCGGCAGCGTGGCCGAAAGCCACGTGGTGGAAGAACAGGATGCCGCCGACCGGTTCGCCTACAGCATCACCGACGTGACCAATACCGGCCAGGGGGCCACGCCGCAGGTAACCATCCAGGTGACCGACCCGCAAAACGGCGATACCCCGTACGATCTGCTCAACGATCCCGAGTTCGATTCGGCGAATGGAGCGCGGCTGGTCGTGGACATAGCCTGGAGCACCACGGACTACAGCAACGACGGCGACGATGCCGCTGCCGGCGGCGGCGCCGCGCCGTCCCGGCCCATCGAGATCAACGCCATCGATCCCGCGAACACGACCGCCAACGGGGACGGCACTTTCACCGTCACCTCGACGGCGGCCATACCGGCGGGGGCGACCGGCTCCGGTGCGGCGGCCATCGAAGGCCACCCCGCAGCGGATGTCGACGGCGACGGGGACTTCTCCAACGCCATTGAGGCCCCGGTTACCGGCGTGGTGTCCTACTTCGCCATCACCGACACCTCGCCATTACCCCGCCGGAGCGTCGTGGACGTCGCCAAGTGCCAGACCTGCCACGGCGAGAACGACGGCCTGGCACTGCACGGCGGCAATCGGACGGACAACGTCCAGCTGTGCGTCATGTGCCACAACCCCAACAACACGGACCTCGCCATGCGTCCCGCCGACCCGGATGGCACGGATGACGAGTTCAACGATGCCGCGGCCGACGACAGGGAAGAGCGGACCATCGACTTCAAGTACCTGATCCACGCGATACACGGCTCCGAAGCCCGCTCCGAGGACCTGGTCGTTTACGGCTTCTCCAACTCGGTCCACAACTTCGCTGAACTGCGTTTCCCGCGGGAGGTGAGCGACTGCACGGCCTGCCACGAGGACGGCACCTTCGAGCTGCCATTGACGGCCGGGGTACTGGGCACAACCATCGACACCCAGGCCACGGTAAACACGTCCAGCCCGTTCGGTACCAGCGACTTCCTGCCCTCGCTGGCCGTCGCCCAGGATCCGTCGGACGACGGTAACGCCACGGCGACGGCAGCCGTGTGCTCCTCCTGCCACGACACCGACCTGGCGGCGGTGCACATGGAGCAGAATGGCGCCGCTCTTGGCGTGACGGTGCCATACACCCTTCAGTCGGCGATCGACGCGGGAACGCCCACGGAGTCCTGCGCCGTTTGTCACGGTCCGGACCGCATTGCCGACGTCAGGACCATGCACGGAGTTGGTGAGTAACGCGCAGGCAGGCCCCACGCGCGTGATCCAGGGCTCAAGCCACCGTCAGGGATGGCGGTGGCGCGTCGGGGAACGAGAATGCGAATAACGGCAACGACGATGGCGCGGATTCTGGTGGCAGTCATGGCGCTGGGTGTGATGGTCACGCTCGGCGTGGTTTCGGCACAGGATGACGGGGCCTCTGGCGACGAGACGGCAATGCCGCCCTATACCCGTACCGGGGCCGACACCTGCCTGAAATGCCACGACGAAACCTCCGAGTTTCCGGTTCTGTCCATATTCCGCACGCCTCACGCGACAGTGGGCGACGAAAAAACACCTTTCGCCGGGCTCCAGTGCGAGGCCTGCCACGGTCCTGGCGGCGAGCACGGCAAACGCGTGCGTTTCGGCCAGGAGCGCCCGCCGATCCCGGCTTTCGGTGACAACTCCATCTGGTCCACGGATCGGGAGAACGAGATCTGCCTCGACTGCCATCGTGGCAGCGAGCGCATGCACTGGGAGGCAAGCACGCACCGGCGCTACGATCTGGGCTGCGCCGACTGCCACGAAGTACACGACACCCATGACCCGGTAACGGTGACCGCCGAGCAAACGCAAGTGTGCCTCGATTGCCATGTCGAGCAGCGCTCGGCGGTGAATCAGGCCTCCTCGCATCCAATACGCGCCGGCAAGATGGACTGCAGCGCCTGCCACCAGCCCCATGGGGCGTTGACCGAGGCCATGCTCAGCAAGCCCACGGTCAACGAGACCTGTTTTGGCTGCCATGCGGAGAAGCGCGGCCCGGTGCTCTGGGAACACGCCCCCGTAACGGAGGACTGCACCCTCTGCCACAGGCCTCACGGGTCCAATCACCCGGCACTGCTCACCAAGCGTCCACCGCTGCTGTGCCAGGAGTGTCACTCCCGCGCCGGTCATCCCTCAATCGGCCGGACCGGCGCGGATCTGCCCTCGGGGCGGGCCTCTGGCTTTCTGCTGACGGGCAGCTGCACCAACTGCCACTCGCAGGTCCACGGCTCGAATCATCCCTCCGGCTCGAACCTGAGTCGATGAGCCAGGGAAGTGATGGCCATGTCTGACTGCGACCACATTCATTCCCGCCCGCCAGCACTGGCGGCGCTTCTGGTGCTCGTGCTGTCGCTGATTCCCGGAACCGCCCTGGCACAGGACGACGACGATCCGGCGGCAGAAGATGAGACGGTGGATACGTCGAGCTGGCGGTGCCGCCTGTGCCCCTTCGAGACGGGCTGGAGCGGCAGCATAACCGCCGGCGGCGGGTATGTGTCCGAGGACTCATTCGAGTTCGGCGACTACACCGGGCTGGAGGAGGAGGGCGCCTACCCAATCCTGGGCGGCGAGCTGCGCTATCGCGGGGAGAATGCCGGTTACCTGGACCTGAGCGCCGACAACCTGGGCCTGGAGTCCCGAAGCGCACGCATCGAGGGCGGTCGCCAGGGCAGCTACCGGCTGTATCTGGAATACGACAGTCTGCCCCATTACATCGCCGACGACGCCCAGACGGTGTTCTACGGCGCCCGTACCGGCTCATCCAACCTTACCCTGCCCAGCGACTGGGTGAGAGGCGACACCACCGCTGACATGACCACGCTGGACGGCAGCCTCCGTGACGTGGACATTGAGCAGGAGCGTGAGGCCATCGGGCTCGGCGCAGGCATCAAGCAGGGCGACAACTGGCGCTACAACCTGGACTTCCGGCGGTTCACCCAGGAGGGCAACCGGGTGCAGGGCGGCAACTTCCTGCTGCGCTCGGCCCTGCTCGTCGTGCCGGTGGATTACGTCACCGAGCAAATGGACGCCTCCGTGGGCTACGTTACCGACCGCTGGCAGATGGAGCTTGCCTATCACGGCTCCTTCTTCACCAACAACGACGAGTCGGTGAGCTGGGACAACCCCTACGCGTCGGTGACCGATGGTGATGATCGCGGCCGTATGTCCACGCCGCCGGACAACAGCTTCAACCAGCTGCTGCTCTCCGGGGCCTGGCGGCCGGAGGGCGGCTGGCTGTCGACCTCGGCTCGGGTCGCCTATGGGCGCATGGAACAGAACGAGGACTTTCTGCCGGCCACAATCAACCCGGCCATATCCTCCCCGGCGTCATCCAGGGACAGTCTCGAAGGGCGCGTGGACACACTGACCGCCAACGCCCGCGCCCGGGCCGTTCCGTGGAAGCCGCTGTCGATCACCGGCGAGGTGTATTACGACGAACGCGACAACCGGACACCGAGGGACAAGTACGTCCAGATCATGACGGACCAGTACATCGCCGACACGCGGACCAACAAGCCCTATGGCTTCGAGAAAACCGGTGCCAGCCTGGACGCGGATTACCGGCTGCTGCGCCGGCTCACTCTATCCGCCGGCGCCTCGCGTGAGGACTACGAACGCACGTTCCAGGAGGTGGAGAGGACTCGCACGGACGAGTACTCCCTGGGCCTGCGCGCGGGACCCTGGGCAAATCTGCAATTGCGGCTGCGCCAGACCCGCGAGGAGCGCGAAGCCGCCGGCGACTACGAGACGCTGGAGGTAATGCCCGCCGAGAACCCGCGCCTGCGCAAATACCACCTCGCCGACCGCGTCCGTGACGTCACCAGCGCCAATCTCTCCTGGTCGCCGTCGGCGTGGGCCAGCATCGGCGTCTCCGCCGACTATGCCGAGGACGACTACGAGGAATCGGATATCGGACTCACCGGGGCGACCGACATGACCTACGGCCTCGATGTGTCGCTGGTTCCCGCCGAGGGCATGACGGCTTACGCTTTCGTCTCCCAGCAACGAATCGAATCGGACATCGGCGGTCGCGACAACGTCTCCGGCGCGGTCTGGTCGGCCGAGCTCAACGACAATATCCGCAGCGTCGGCATCGGCGGTGAGGTGAGGGATATCCTCAGGGATGGACTCGATCTGGGCCTGGACCTGACCTACACGCGCTCCCGGGGCGAAACCGACGTGGACAAACGCGGGATCGCCCCGCCGTTCCCGGACCTTAAGTCGGATCTACGCAGCATTGGGCTTTTCACGCGTTATGAGGTCAGCGAGACCACAGACCTGCGGCTCGATTACCGGTTCGAGCAATACCGCACCGAGGATTTCTATTACGACGAAGTGGAACCCGACACGATTTCCAACGTACTCACCCTCGGCCGGGAGAGTCCCGACTACGACGTTCACGTCATCGGCCTCTCCGCGAGGTACCGGTTCTGACAACTCATGGCCGGCATGGCGCGCGCGTCCGCAGCCATCGACAAGCCTATCGTCCGGAGGCCGGTTTGACTGCGGTGACCGTGTCGTTACAGCCGGCCGCCAAAAAGGCACTGTGGTACACTCCGGCGCGCTATATGTGCCCCGTTCATGCGCCGGACCAGACAGCGTTGACCAGCGAATACGAACTCAAAGCCGACGCTTTAACCTGCGAGCGGGGTCAGCGGGTCCTTTTCCAGGATCTGACGCTGACCATCGAACCGGGACAGGTCTGGCTCATCGAAGGCGCGAACGGCAGCGGAAAGACCACCTTGCTGCGGGTTCTGTGTGGCCTGCGCCGCCCGGACGAGGGCGACGTCCTGTGGAACGGCGCACGGATCGAGTCGGTCCGGCCCGAATTCAATGCGGCCATTGCCTACCTTGGGCACTACAGCGGTCTCAAGGAGGACCTCACCGCCGCAGAGAACCTGAGATTCTCGTGCGCGCTCCAGGGCAGTGACGGGGACGCGGCGGCGGCCCTTGCCCGCACCGGTCTCGACATCGAGAACGACCTGCCGGTGTCCTCCTTCTCCGCCGGGCAACGGCGCCGACTGGCAATGGCCCGCCTGCTACTCAGCCCGGCCCGGGTCTGGCTGCTTGACGAACCCTTCACGGCGCTGGACCCGGCCGGACGAACACTGGTGCGCGACCTCCTGGGCGAATTCGCTGCCAGGGGCGGCGCGGCGGCGCTGGCGACCCATCACGAGATCGCCGTCGACGGCGCGGACATTCACCGCCTGGAAATGGACGCCCCCGCACCATGAACCGGCTCATGTGGGCAACCTTGCGGCGGGACCTGCTCCTCGCCGTCCGCAACCGCACCGAGGTCGCCAACCGTCTGCTGTTCTTCGTGCTGGTGGCCGCCGTATTCCCGCTCGGTCTGGACGTTGAGCGCAGCCTGCTCCAGGCGATCGGTCCCAGTGTGGTCTGGGTCGCGGCGTTGCTGGCAACCGTGCTGTCGGTGGACACCATGTTTCGCAGTGACTTCGATGACGGCTCCCTCGAGCAGATGGCACTCGGCCCACAACCTTTGACCGTGCTGGTCACGGCCAAGGTCGCGGCTCACTGGCTGGTCACCGGTCTGCCGCTGGTCGTCATGTCACCGCTGCTCGGGCTGTTCTTCAATCTCCCGGCCCACGAAATTGGCATTCTGGCGATCACACTGCTGCTCGGGACGCCCGTGCTGAGCCTGCTCGGCGCCGTGGGCGTGGCACTGACGGTGGGGTTGCGTCGGGGCGGCGTGGTGCTCACGCTGCTGCTGTTGCCCCTGTACGTTCCGGTGCTGGTCTTCGGTGCCAACACGGTGCACCTGTCAGGATCCGGCGTCGACACCACGGCACCGTTCTATATCCTTGGGGCGCTGCTCGCCTTGGCGGTAACATTGGCGCCTCCGGCCACCGCAGCGGCACTTCGTATCAGCCTGAATTGACTGATCGTTTACCAACACGAGATCACACCGCCCCATGTTCCGTGCACTCGTCAACTTCTACCACCGCCTCGGGTCGCCGCCGCATTTCTATCGCATCAGCGGCCGGCTGGCGCCGTGGTTCATCGGCCTGGCGCTGGTGCTCATGGCCGGCGGGCTCTACTGGGGGCTGGTGCTCGCGCCCACCGACTACGAACAGGGCGATGCCTACCGCATCATCTACATCCACGTGCCCGCGGCCTGGCTGTCCATGTTCGTCTACATGTGCATGGCCGTGGCCGGCGGCCTCGCGCTGGTCTGGCGCATGAAGATGGCCGAGGTCATGGCCGTCACCGCCGCCCCCATCGGCGCCGGCTTCACCCTGTTGGCGCTGGCCACCGGCTCCATCTGGGGCAAGCCCATGTGGGGCACCTGGTGGGTCTGGGACGCGCGGCTGACTTCCGAGCTGGTGCTGCTGTTCCTCTATCTGGGCGTCATTGCCCTCGACAACGCCATCGAGGACCGCCGGCTGGCCGGGCGCGCGGTAGGCATCCTGGCCCTCGTGGGTGTGGTGAACATCCCCATCATTCACTACTCGGTGGAGTGGTGGAACACGCTCCACCAGGGGCCGACGGTGACCAAGTTCGACGCGCCGTCCATCCACTGGAGCATGCTGGTGCCGCTACTGGTCATGGCCGTGGCGTTCATGCTCTATTTCGGTGGTACCTGGTTGCTCCGGGCCCGCAACGAGGTGCTGCGCCGGGAGGGCAACCGGCGCTGGGCCATGGAACTCCCGGAGGCGTCATGAGTCTCACTGAATTCCTGGCCATGGGGGGCTACGGGGCCTACGTCTGGAGCGCCTACGGCATCACCGTGGCCGTACTGGCCTGGCAGCTGATCCTGCCCGTGGTGCAGCGCCGCCAGATCGTCAGGCAGATCCGGAGAAGGAAACGTCAGGAGGCCCGCCGAGCATGACACCGACACGTAAGAAGCGCCTCTATCTCATCGCCGCCATGGTGGCCGGCGTGGCCGTGGCCACGGGGCTCGCCCTGAAGGCGTTCAACGAGAACCTGATGTTTTTCTTCTCGCCCAGCGAGGTGGCCACGGGCGAGGCGCCCGAAGGGGAGCGTTTCCGCCTTGGCGGCATGGTCGTCGACGGCAGCGTGCAGCGCGACCCGGACAGCCTGGCGGTGACCTTCGGTCTCACCGACTACGACGAAGCGGTCACCGTGAGCTACACGGGCATCCTGCCGGACCTGTTCCGTGAGGGCCAGGGCATCGTCGCCCACGGCAAACTCAACGGCGACGGGGTGTTCGTCGCCGACGAGGTACTGGCCAAGCACGACGAGAACTATATGCCGCCGGAGGTGGCGGACATGATGGAGCAGCGCAAGGCCAAGGGGGCCCAATGATTGCCGAGCTGGGACACTTCGCCGTCATTCTCGCTCTGCTGCTGGCTGTCGTGCAGGGCGTGGTTCCCCTGGTCGGCAGCCTCAGAGGCTACGTCAACTGGACCGCCGTGGCGCGGCCGGCGGCTACGGGACAGTTCGTGTTCCTGGCGATCGCCTTCGCTGCCCTGGCCCACGCTTTCCTCACGGATCAGTTCTCCGTCGCCTACGTGGCCCAGAACTCCAACTCCGCCCTGCCGCTGGCCTACAAGTTCGCCGCAATCTGGGGCGCCCACGAAGGCTCCCTGCTGCTGTGGGTCCTGATTCTGGCCGGCTGGACCGTGGCCGTGGCCGCGTTCAGCCGCAACCTGCCGGAGATCATGGTGGCCCGGGTCATCAGCGTCATGGGCCTGATCAGCATCGGCTTCCTGTCCTTCATCCTGTTCACCTCTAACCCGTTCGACCGGTTGATGCGTGCGCCGGCCGAGGGCCGCGATCTCAACCCGCTGTTACAGGATCCCGGGCTGGTGATTCATCCGCCGCTGCTCTACATGGGCTACGTGGGCCTTTCCGTGGCCTTCGCGTTCGCCCTGGCGGCCCTGGCCGGCGGACGGCTGGATTCCACCTGGGCGCGCTGGTCCCGCCCCTGGACCACCGTGGCCTGGATGTTCCTTACTCTGGGCATCTCCCTGGGCAGCTGGTGGGCCTACAACGAGCTCGGCTGGGGCGGCTGGTGGTTCTGGGACCCCGTGGAGAATGCCTCTCTCATGCCGTGGCTGGTGGCCACTGGGCTGATGCACTCCCTGGCGGTTACGGAGAAGCGGGGCACCTTCCGGAGCTGGACGGTGCTGCTGGCCATCCTGGCCTTCAGCCTCAGCCTGTTGGGTACCTTCCTGGTACGCTCCGGCGTACTGACTTCGGTACACGCCTTCGCCACCGATCCCACGCGCGGGCTCTACATCCTGGCCTTCCTCATCGTGGTGGTCGGTGGTTCCCTGGCCCTTTACGCCTGGCGCTCGCCGACCATTGCCTCGGGCACCCGGTTCGGTTTCCTGTCCCGGGAAAGCCTGTTACTGGGCAACAACCTGCTGCTGCTTGCCATTACCGCGGCGGTACTCCTGGGCACGCTCTACCCACTGTTCTACGACGCCATGGGCATGGGCAAGCTCTCGGTGGGCTTCCCCTGGTTCAATGCCATGTTCCTGCTGTTCGCCCCGCCGCTGGGCGTGCTGATGGGCATCGGCCCCATCACCCGCTGGCAGCACGACGATGCCCAGAGCCTGTGGCGGCGCCTGCGGCTGGCCTGCGGGATTGCCGTGCTGGCATTTCTCGCCTTCGCCCTCTATCACCACTCCGTGGACGGGCTGAAGGTGGCCCTGGGCATGGGGCTGGCGGTGTGGATCGCGGCGACCACCGTCGTCAGCCTGCGCAGCCGGGTGCGCGCCGGTACCGGCCTGGCCGGCAAATGGCGCATCCTGCGCCGGCAGAGCCGCAGCTATTACGGCATGCTGGTGGCCCACCTCGGCATCGCGGTGTTCGCGGTCGGCGTGGCAGCGGTCTCCATCTGGGGCGAGGAACGGGACGTACGGCTCGGACCCGGCGACGAGGTTCAGGTCGGCGGCTACACCTTCCTGTTCCGGGAGGTGGCCAAGGTGGACGGCCCCAACTACCGCTCGGACATGGCCACGGTCACGGTGCTCAACGATGGCACGCCCATCGCCACGCTCAATCCCGAGAAGCGCCGTTACAACGCCAGCGGCCAGGTCATGACGGAATCCGGCGTGGACGTAGGCTTCACCCGCGATCTGTATGTCGCCCTGGGCGAGCCACTCGGTGACGGCTCCTGGAGCGTGCGCATCTACGACAAGCCCTTCGTGCGCTGGATCTGGGGCGGCTCTATCCTCATGGCCCTGGGCGGGCTCCTGGCGGTAAGCGACCGGCGTTACCGGGTGGCCAGATACAAGGCGAAGGCCGAGCAGGCCCTGCACGGAAAACCGGCATGATCCGCTACCTCCTCCCTCTCGGCATCTTCCTGGTGCTGGCGGTATTTTTTGCCGTCGGCCTGCAGCGAGACCCCAGCGAGATCCCGTCGCCGCTCGTAGGCAAACCGGCACCGGAGTTCCAGCTTCCCCGGCTGCACCAGCCCGAGCGCGCCATCGACAATGCCGCTCTCGAGGGCGAGGTCAGCGTGGTCAATGTCTGGGCAAGCTGGTGCGTGGGCTGCCGGGAGGAGCACGAGGTGGTCAAGGCCCTGGCCAACTCCGGCGCGGCGCCGGTCTACGGCCTCAACTACAAGGATGCGCGCGAGGACGCCCTGCGATGGTTAAGCCATTTCGGCGACCCCTACACGGCCATTGCCGTGGATCGGGACGGCGACGTGGGCATCGACTGGGGCGTCTACGGCGTACCCGAAACCTTCATCCTCGACGCCGATGGCGTCATCCGCTACAAGCACATCGGTCCCATGAGCGAGACCGATCTGCGGGAGAAGATCCTGCCCGTGATCCGCGAGCTGAAGACGGAGGCCCGGTCATGATCCGCGCGTTGCTGCTCGCGTTGATGCTTCTCGGGACGGCCATGCCGGTCGCGGCCCTCACCATGGACAGCTACGAGTTCGAATCCGAGGCCGAGCGCGAGCGCTTCCGCGAGCTGCTGGCCGAGCTGCGCTGCCTTGTCTGCCAGAACGAGTCCCTGGCGGACAGCCAGGCGGACCTCGCCGGTGACCTGCGGGAGCAGGTCTACGAGCAGATGCAGCAGGGCAAGACCAACGGGGAAATCACCGAGTACCTGGTGGCGCGCTACGGCGACTTCGTGCGCTACCGGCCGCCGGTGACGCCGGGGACCTACCTGCTGTGGTTCGGCCCACCCGTGATTCTCCTGCTGGGCTTGTTCTTCGCCGTGCGCCTGCTGCGAGGACGCACGGGCCAGGAACAGCAACTGAATGAGGCGCAACGCCGCCGGGCCGCGGAATTGCTGGACGAGGACGACCGGGGAGACGGCCACTGATGGTCCTGTTCTATGTCACCGCCGCCGCCATGCTACTGCTGGCGCTGCTCTTCGTCGTCCTGCCCCTGATCGGCCGCCGGCGCAGCAGCGAGGCCGACGACGCCGCACTGAACGTGGCCCTGTCCCGGGACCGGCTGGCCGAGCTCAAGGCCGAGCGCACCGAGGGGCTGATCGCGGATGGCGACTACGAGGCCGCCCGGCAGGAGCTCGAGGCCCGGGTGCTGCGGGAGAGCGAGGCCGGCACCGGCACGCGGGGCCAGGGGCCGCGGTGGGTCGCCGCCGCCGCGTTGATCGTGGTGCCGCTGCTGGCCTTCGGCCTGTATATCCAGCTGGGCACCCCCACACTCATAGACCCACCGGAGCAGCGCGTGGCAGGCGGCGACGCCGAGCGCGGCCGGCAGATCCTTGAAGATCGGGTCGAACGGCTGCGCTCCCGGCTTGAGGATCAACCCGAGGACGTGGAGGCCTGGTCCCAGCTGGGCCGCTACTATGCCCTGCTGCGCGACTGGCCCCAGGCCCGCCAGGCCTTTGGCCGCGCCACCGAGCTCGCCGGCGAATCCCGGCCGGACCTGATGGTGGACTATGCGGAGATGCTGGTAGCCACCAGTGGCGACAGCTTAGGTCCCGAAGCCCGCAGCATCCTGGACCGGGCGCTTGAGCTGGACCCGGAGAACGAAAAGGGCCGCTGGCTGCTGGGCCTGGCCCGGTTCCAGGATGAGGACTACGCGGGCGCCGCCGATGTCTGGCAGGGACTGTTACGGGAGCTGCCGCCCGACTCGCGCCGTGCCGGGCTTCTGGACCAGTACCTGCAGCTGGCCCGCAACCGCGCCGGAATGGCTGCAACCGGCGACACACAGCCGGCATCCGATGCCGGCGTCACGGCCCGCGTGGCCGTTGCCCCGAACCTGCGCGAGCGTATTGCACCACAGGACACGCTGTTCGTTTTCGCCCGGGCGCCCAGCGGTCCGCCGATGCCCATCGCCGCGGTGCGCCACGCCGCCGGCGACCTGCCGCTGGAGATCCGGCTGACCGATGCCGACGCGATGACGGGCAACCGCAAGATCTCGGACTTCGACACCGTGGAGCTGGTGGCCCGGGTTACCAAGGGCGGCGGCCCGCGGGCCCGCCCGGGCGATCTCGAAGGCACGGCGAAGGCCTCCCCCGGCGCCGAGGGCGCCGTGGACCTGCGTATCGACCGGGTGATCGAATAAATCCGAGCTTCACCTGAAGGCGCGAAGGCGCCAGACAGATGCCTTGGCAGAGATAGCCCCATGGCCGCGAACCGATGACCACCCGTCGCCGCGAGGACGCGCCTCCCACGGGCGCGATGGCGCAGCGCCCCCCGGACCGCCGCCCCCAGGTGGAGACCGCCTTGGCTGTATAGGAGGGCCGCAGGGCGCGATCGGCCAGATCGCCGAATCGGGTCAATTGCGCCTTGCGGTGTTCCTCCGGAGCTCCGCGTCTCTGCGCCTTTGCGTGAGGCAACTACAGCCAGTCGTGCAGCATGATCCCCAGGCTCACCCGGGTCGCGGAGTGGTTGTAATCGATCAGGGATTCCCCATAGCCGCTGAAAACCTGGAGGTAGCCCCGGAGCTGGCCGGCCAGGGGGAAGCTGTAGCCGAGCTCCACGGCGCCTCGATTGCTCGCCGTGTCCAGGTTGTTCCGCAATAGTGCCGAGACGGTATGGCCTCCCCGGGGATAGACCAATACCAGGTCGCCGTAGCCCATGTACTCATGGATGTCCGGGTTGTCGTCGCGACTATCCTTCTCCGGCAGGCGGTACCACGGCCTGAGGCTCACCGCCACCCGGCCCACCTCGAAGATGAGGTCGACATAGACGCGGTCCCAGCTCCTTGACAGCGGCTCCTGCCTGCCATTCGACTCGTGCTGATAGCCGATGCGCAGTACCCGGGCCTCGAAGAGCCCCGCGGGCTCACCCGCGAAAAGGTAGTCGAACCAGATCTCCGGCGAGTAATTGGTCTCCCGGAACGGCCTGGAGGCACCGCCGTTGTACGCCTGGAACAGGGAAAGCTGGGTGTAGCCGAAAGACACACTGGTGCGCTCATTGACGATATCCGGCCAGAGATTGACCCGGATGCTGAACTGGAACTTCACCTCCGCGTCCTGGAACCGGCTACTGCCGCTGAGCCCGGCGGTGGAGGGAGAGTCATTGATGTCGGTGACGTAGCTCGCCGGCAACACGTAATTCTGCTTGAATGCCTGGAATACGTAGGGCTCGTCGCGGGTGGCCCGTTGCCACAGGATACGTTCCTTGACCGGATCCGAGCCCGCCTCGCTGTCTCCTTCCTGTTCCTGCGCCTGTGCGGGAAAGGCCGCCAATGCGACCAGCAGCGTCCATGTCCAGGTGCGGGCCGCTTTCATGCAATCCTCCCGATTGGTTCCGTCCGCGCTAGTGTCCCTTAACAGCGCTTCCCAGCCAATCTGCGCACAGCGGTGGCTGCTGAACCGCTGCCAGGACACACCAGGTGGCAACCGACACCCTTGCCCGGTCCCGAGGATACTGTCATTCTGATCTGCATGATGCCGGAGCGGATGCGCGGATACTATCGACTGATCGAGCCGCGACTGTGGTGGTGCCTTCCAACCATCGCGGCCATGCGTCGTCGTCCCTGAACCGGCAGGACAACACGCTTAACCAACGGCCGCGACCCCGCGGCCGTTTTCGTTTGACCCCCTGCATTACCCACGCCGCGGGCGTCGCCGCCGCAACCCGGGAGGAACGGGCCCATGGAGGATCGACGGCCATACGGCGCCGGACTGGCCCTGGTGGCGGCAGGGGTTGCCCTGCTCTCGCTCAAGGGCATCGTCATCAAGCTCAGCTACGCCCTGGACATAGACGCGGTATCGCTGCTGCTGCTGCGTCTGGGCATCGCCCTGCCCGTGTATCTGGTGGTGGCGCGCTTTGCCGGCGCCGGCGGCGAGCCGCTCAGCCGGCGCCAGTGGCTGGGCGTGGCCGGCTGTGGCCTGCTCGGCGCCTACTTGGCCAGCATCCTCGACTTCTGGGCGCTGCAGTACATCACGGCGAGCCTGGAACGGCTGGTGCTATATGCCTACCCGACCCTGGTCCTGCTTTTCAGCCGCATCCTCTTCGGCCGGCGCATCCGGCGGTCGGACCTGGCGGCGCTGGCGCTGGCGTACAGTGGTCTGGCACTGGTCTTCGTCCAGGATGCCCGGCTCTACGACCTGGAGGCCACGGCGGTCGGCACCGCCTTGGTGCTGGCCAGCGCGGCGGCCTATGCGCTGTTCCTCGTCGGCAGCGGCGAGCTGATTCCCAAGCTCGGCTCGGTCCGTTTCACCGCCTACGCCATGATCGCGGCCGCGGCCGGCATCGGCGTGCATTTCGCGCTGGCCCGGCCCACGGCCATCGCCACGCTTCCGGCAGAGGGCTTCGCCCTGGCCGGCTTTCTGGCCGTGGCCTGCACCCTCGCTCCATCGTTCCTGATGTCCGCGGGATTGGGACGGGTTGGCGCCGCGAACGCCGCCATGGTAGGCATGATCGGACCGCCGGTGACCATTGCCGCCGCTCACTTCGTTCTGGGCGAGGCCGTGACGTGGCGCCACGGCGTGGGCACCGTGCTCATCATCGCCGGCGTGCTGGGCGTCACCCTGCGCGGAAGGCGGCGCGCGGCAGAGACCGCGGCCGCGCCGAGGGAGCGCGCGGCGGAGCCGGAATGAGCACGGGTCCGCGTCAGCGCCGGCCCAGCCTGCCGTGCAGCGGGCTGCGGCGGGGAAAATGCGCGCGCAGGAAGGCCATCTGGTCGGCGAGGATGCGCCGGCCCTGCAGGTAGACGTATTCCGCGTGGGTGGGCGTGAACGGCACCGCCAGCAGCTCCATGCCGGCCTGCTCCGGGGTGCGGTTGCCCTTGTGGTTGTTGCAGCGCTTGCAGGCGGTGACCACATTGGCCCATACATCATGACCGCCCCGGCTGATCGGGCGGATATGGTCCCGGGAGAGCTCGGAGACGCGATGCCGGGCCCCGCAGTACATGCAGATGTGATCGTCGCGGCGAAACAGGGCCATGTTGTTCAGCGGCGGGATATAACCCGGCCGGCCCTTGAGCGAAGCCTGCAGGCTACCCTCGGTGGCGACTATGGAATTGACGTCGATGGCGCTGCGCCGGCCCGTTAGGGCGTTGTAGCCGCCGTGCACCCGATACAGCAGCTTGCCGCATGTGTAGACCACCTGCTCGAGATAATAGAGCCGGACGGCGTCCTGATAGGTGATCCACTCCAGCGGCATGCCGGAGATGTCGGTTCGCAGAATGTGATGGTCAGCGGTCAGCACGGGAAAACTCCCACTCGTTGCGCCGCGCATCCGCATCGGCCGCGGCCCACCGGAAACCACGCCGGGACTGAGCCGGCCACGATTTCCTCGATGGATTTATTCCATAGAAACAGCCTACAACGCAACTCTTACACCCCGCTGACGGCAACGCGGCGGGTCGGTGCCGCGAAGGACCGCTCCGTTGGCCCGCGGATCGGCCTTGATTGAGGTCAGGGATGGATGCGTGGTTATACTATGCGGCCCTGGCTGCGTCCGACACCGCAGCCGAACGCCAACATGCGGGGTTTCACGGGTATTCTGCGCGGACATTCGGCGGCCGGTTGCAGTTCGACCGGGTCGCCGGCGAAGCCAGCTCCACGCTTTAAGGGCCGGCGCAGGCGCCCCATACCTTAAAGGGATGTCACAGGGGGCGCGGACGCGGGCTATGTACATCCCCCGTCCGGGTATGCAATGACATTCCCGGTAAAGCCGCCCCGCAAAGACGACCGTTCGAAACGGGAGAACAAACCATGACAATACGTGTTGCCGTGCCCAAGGAGACGGTCAGCGGCGAACGCCGCGTGGCCCTCGTGCCGAGCGTGGTCAAGCAGCTCGACAAACTGGGCGTCGAAATCCTGCTCGAGAAGGGTGCGGGTGTCGCCAGCGGCTTCAACGACGACGACTACGAGGGCGTTACCGTGGTCACCACCGCCAAGCTCTACGAGCAGGCGGATATCGTCCTGAAGGTGCAGCCGCCGACCAAGACCGAGGCGGGCAAGCTCAAGGCCGGCACCGTGCTGGCGGGCTTCCTGACCCCCCACACCGGTGACGAGGTCATCAAGACGCTCAAGGACAACAAGGTGACGTCATTCTCCATGGAGCTGGTGCCGCGTATCACCCGCGCCCAGGCCATCGACGCCCTGTCCTCCCAGGCCAACATTGCCGGCTACAAGTGCGCGTTAATCGCCGCTGCCAACGCACCGCGGTTCTTCCCCATGTTGACCACCGCCGCCGGAACGGTACGGCCGTCCAAGGTGGTGGTGATCGGCGCCGGCGTGGCCGGCCTCCAGGCCATCGCCACGGCCAAGCGCCTGGGGGCCATCGTCGAGGCCTATGACGTGCGTTCCGCCACCAAGGAGCAGTGCGAGTCGCTGGGCGCCAAGTTCATCGATACGGGTGTGAAGGCCGAGGGAGAAGGCGGCTACGCCCGCGAGCTCACCGAGGATGAGAAGAAGCAACAGCAGGAGGTGCTCGCCGACCACATCTCGGTCGCCGACGCCGTGATCACGACGGCGGCGATTCCGGGCCGCCCGGCACCGAAGATCATCGACAAAGCAACCGTGGAGCGCATGAAGCGCGGCGCGGTCATCGTCGACCTGGCCGCCGAGACCGGTGGCAACTGCGAGCTGACCAAGGCCGGCGAGGTGGTGGACCACAACGGCGTGATGATCCACGGCCCCACCAACATCGCCAGCACCGTCGCCACCCACGCCAGCGAAATGTACTGCCGCAACCTCTACAACCTGCTGCAGCTGCTGGTGAAGGAAGGCGAGCTCAACCTGGACTGGGAAGACCAGGTGCTGGCCGACAGCTGTCTCACCCACGACGGCGAGATTACACACGCCGCTACCCGCGAGCGCGTGGAAGGAGGCAAGTAATGGTTATCGAAGGATTCATCGCGCTGTACATCTTCATGCTGGCGGCGTTCACCGGCTACGAGGTTATCGCCCGCGTGCCGGTCATCCTGCACACGCCGCTGATGTCCGGCTCCAACTTCGTCCACGGCATCGTGCTGGTCGGCGCCATGGTGGCCCTCGGCCACGCCGAGACCGTCACCGGCCAGGTGATCGGCTTCATCGCCGTGTTCCTGGGTGCCGGCAACGCCGTTGGCGGCTACGTGGCCACCGAGCGGATGCTCGAGATGTTCAAGACCAAAGATGAAGGAGGCAAGGAATGAACACGATCGTACAGCTGAGCTACTTCGCCGCTGCGGTCCTGTTCATCCTCGGCCTCAAGGGGATGAGCTCGCCGAAGACGGCGCGCAAGGGTATTGTCTGGGCCGGCATCGGCATGATCATCGCCACCCTGGCGACCTTCGTGCACCCGACCATCACCGGCGCCCACGGCCCGGTGGTAACCAACTACGTGTTGATCGTCATCGCCATCGCCATCAGCGGCGCGCTGGCCTATTGGTCGGCCAAGAAGGTGCCGATGACCGACATGCCGCAGATGGTGGCGCTGTATAACGGCATGGGTGGCGGCGCTGCCGGCGCCATCGCGGCCGTGGAGCTGTTCCGCGCCCAGGACAGCCTGACCGCCAGCGTCGCCACCAAGGCCGCCGAGCTGGCCGAGGCGAAGGACCTGACTCTGGAGCAGGCCCGCATGCTGGTGGAAAGCCAGGGCACCATCGGCGCCGCGCTGGGCACCGACGTGGCCATTCTGGGCATCCTCGGCGCGCTGATCGGCACGGTGGCCTTTTCCGGCTCGCTAATCGCGTGGGCGAAGCTCGACGGCCGCATGAACCGCAACAGCGTTGTCCCCATGCAGCAGATCGTGAACATCGCGGTGTTCGCGGCCACCATCCTGTTCGGCGTCATGACGTTCTTCACCGACAGCCTGGCCACGGTGATCATCTTCTTCGCCCTGGCCCTGGTGGCCGGTGCCTTCATGGCGATCCCCATCGGCGGCGCGGACATGCCCGTGGTCATATCGCTGTTCAACGCTCTGACCGGACTCGCTGTCGGCTTCGAGGGCTTCGTACTGGGCAATCCGGCCATGATCATCGCCGGCACGGTGGTCGGCGCCGCCGGTTCGCTGCTGACCCAGCTCATGGCCAAGGCCATGAACCGGCCACTGACCAACGTCTTGTTCAGCGGCTTCGGCACCGGCGCCCAGACCGAGAGCGAGGGCCCGGAAGGCGAGATGAAGGAGATCCAGGCCGAGGATGCCGGCATCATGATGGCCTACGCCAACCAGGTGGTCATCGTGCCGGGTTACGGCATGGCCGTGGCCCAGGCCCAGCACAAGATCTGGGAGCTGGTGCAGCTGCTGCAGGACAAGGGCGCCACGGTGAAATTCGCCATCCACCCGGTGGCGGGCCGTATGCCCGGGCATATGAACGTGCTGCTGGCGGAGGCGGGTGTCCCCTATGACATGATCTACGACATGGAGGACATCAACGCTGAATTCGCCAAGACGGACGTGGCCATGGTCATCGGCGCCAACGACGTGGTGAACCCGGCCGCCGAGGACGATCCGGGCAGCCCCATTTACGGCATGCCCATCCTCAAGGTCCGCGACGCGCAGAATGTCATCGTCGTCAAGCGCGGCCGCGGCCGCGGGTTCTCCGGCGTGGAGAACCACCTGTTCTTCGCCGACAACACCCGGATGCTGTTCAACGACGGTCAGAAGGCCGCCGCCGAGCTCGTCCAGGTGGTCAAGCAGTTCTGACGAACCGCTACCGGCAACGACGGACGAAAGGCCGCCTCAGGGCGGCCTTTTTTTGTCCAGCCACAGATGAACACGGATGGATACCGATTCTTCCGCCCCCGGCACCGAGCCCGGTGAGGCCCGCGTGGGAGCGGCGTCCTCGCCGCGATTGGCTTACCGTCAGCACCCAACCCTATTGCGCCGGGGACGGCGCTCCCACAAGGGTGTATACCATCCGTACACAGGAGCGGCCCATGGCTACCAACCGGACAGGTCCTTGTACATCTGCGTTCATTCGCGGCTAGCGGCATTCAAAGCCCCGCCAGGTATGCCGGTCCGCCCAGCAGGTGCATCTGCCGCAGGATCCAGCCCTGACGCTCGCGGACGTAGGGGGAGGGATCCCGGACGCTGAGACGGTCCGGGTTGGGCAGAACGGCGGCCATGAGCGCCGCCTGATGGGGACGCAACGCGTCTGGAGACCGGTTGAACAGCGTCGGCGCAGCCTGCCCCACTCCGAAAGTGTTGGGCCCGAACTGGGCGACATTGAGATAGACCTCCAGTATTCGGCGCTTGGACCAGAACAGCTCGATCAATCCGGTGAAGTACGCTTCCAGGCCCTTGCGCACATAGCTGCGGCCGGGCCAGAGGAACAGGTTCTTCGCCACCTGCTGAGAGATCGTGCTGGCGCCGCGCAACCGGCCGCCGCGCTGGTGTTCCGCCAGGGCCTTCGAGATGGCTTCCAGATCGAAACCCCAGTGCGACGGGAAGCGCTGGTCCTCCGAGGCCACCACGGCCAGCGGCAGTGGCGCGGGGATCCGCGACCAGTCCGTCCATTCCAACCGGGCCGGGCGCCAGTCGCCGCCACGTTCCGCCAACCAGTTGTGCCGCATCACGAAGGCGGACGTAGGCGGGTCCGCCCAGCGCAAGGTGAGGACCAGTCCTGACGTGAGCACCGCGAAACCGGCAGCCAGCCACAGGCATGAGCGAAGCAGCCGCGCGACGCGGCGGCGGGTCAGCCAATAAGCCATCAAAAGCCTCCTGCCACGATCATCGCAATTCGACTCCGGCCCCGCCGGTATGGTTCACGGCAGCCCGCTGGCGGATGCAGCCAGGGCGGCGCGAAAGAAACGTCTTCCCGACCTGTCGGAGACAGGCAACGAGCAAGGACCGAGACGTAGCTGACGAATTTTGTGAAGTAATTCACACCAGCTCCGACGGCGAAACCGGATCATGGTGAGCAACGAAACACTTTCGTACACGGACGACCGGGCACCGACGCTCCATGAAAGGGACCTTCGCTAACCTCCTGTTTGGCACCGCCCTGGCATTGACCGCCCATGCCGGTCAGCCCCTGCATGCGGGTGAAGGCACTCAGCGGACGGTCATGGTCATGGGCCAGCCGATGACGCTGAGCGTGCCCGACGAGCGTGCCCGCCTCGACTGGGACTGGGAAGGCGAGTTCGACTACGGCGAGGCCGGCGACGTTCTGGTGGGCAGCGGTTTGAGCTATTACACCTCACCGGGATTCGCCGTCGGCGGCTCCTACGCCATGGCGGTGCAATCCCGCTCCCGCTCACTGATCAGTGTCGACGACGTGGACCCTGCCCGTTACACCGTATTCATGCGCTGGCAGTTCTAGGCAAGCGCTGAACGATTCGCGTGCGTCTGCCGTTTGCGCTCCCCTATGGCACAATTCCCTCCGTAAGCGCTAACGGACGGGACCATGGCCGAGATCCAGACCCAGGACACCGATATCGCCGCCGAGGCGGAGCGTCTGTGGCAATTCGCCCTCGCCATCTACGAGATGGAGGGCGTCAAACAGGCCTGCCTGAGCATCCAGGCCCGCTACGGCCTGAGCATCTCCCTGCTGCTTGGCGCCATCTGGGCCGGCGCGGAGGGCTACGGCCGGTTCGGCGCCACCGAGCTGGAGAGCTCGATCCGCCGGGCCATGGAATTCCATCGCGATGTCATCGAGCCCCTGCGTGCCCTGCGCCGCCGACTGCGCCAGGATCCACCCAAGGGCGTTGAGGAAGAAACCCATAACCTGCGCAAGAACCTGCTGGACCAGGAGCTCACGGCCGAACGCATCGAGCAGCACCTGTTCCTGGAGGACTTCAGCGCCGAAACCGACCCGGCACCCCGGACCGATCGCTGGCGGGACGCGGCGGTGAACGCCGCGCTGCTCACCCGCAAGAGCTGCCCGAGGCCGGAAACGGAGGCGCTGGACGCACTGGAGCAGATCCTCCAGGCGACCTTCCCGGACATCCCGGCCGGCGCGCTGGCCGCGGAGGCGAAGTCCGTCTGGCGGCTGGGCGAATAGGCGGCCAAGCGCCGTCAGCCCTTGCCGAGGACCGTCATTGCCTCGTTGATGCGCTGTAGGGTATGCGGGTCGCCGCCGCGATCGGGATGGTGCTGCATCGCCAGCCGCCGGTACTGGGCCTTGATTTCGGCATCGCTCGCCGGGCCTTCCAGACCCAGCACGCCAAGGGCCTCGTCGCGGCGGCTGTTACGCTGAAACAGGCGCCAGAAATCGCCCAGCAGCGCCTCCACCTGCGCGGCGTCCATGGTTTCCAGATTGCCCAGATCCAGGTAATAGTCCGCCAGCGGGTCATGGGCGCTGAGGGCCTGACCACCGGCGTCGGACACCGCGCCCATGGCGATGCGCAGACAATTGATGGTCAGGTCCCGGCCCTCGGGCAACAGCATCTCGCGAAGATGATAGAGACAATGAAACAGCGTGAAATGCACCCGGAACAGGCCCATGGCATCGCGCAGCTGCTCGGTGGACAGACCTTCCGCGTCTGCGCGCGGGCTCAGCCGCCGCAGCAGCTCGTATTCGGACAGGCCCGCCGGCGCCGCACGGAGCTCCTGAAGAATGGGCTCGAAGAGATGCCGATGGGGGCAATCGTTCACATCGCAGAACATGGCGTGAGTATACCGCGCCGCCGGGGGCATCTGCCGAGGCATGGCCGATGACCGGTCTGCGCTTCCTCCAGGTGGCCGTGCCCTGCCCCCTGCACCGGTGCTTCGATTACCGGGTTCCGGCGCCGGAAGCGGTGCCCGAACCCGGCTCACGCGTCGTGGTGCCGTTCGGCCGCCGACGGCTGGTGGGGCTCGTGCTCGGCCACACGCAGACCCCCCAGATCGCCGTCAGCCGTATCCGTGAAATCGGCGTGGTCCTCGACCCGGCACCGGTGGTGCCCGCCGAGCTACGGAGCCTGATCGAGTGGACCAGCCGCTACTACCACCAGCCCATCGGCGAGTGCGTGGCCACCGCGCTGCCGGCGCC